>DATHDF010000001.1:0-31058 GCA_035319185.1 Dissulfurispiraceae bacterium
ATTTTAGGCGCAGTACCAATCCTCAAGGAGTTCCCGCCTTATGTAACCTATTCATGGCTGGCGATGGCAGTTCTTATCGGAACGGCAGCTGCCGTGAAGAGCAAGCTTAGCCTTGTCCCTTCGGGACTGCAGAACTTGATGGAGGTGTTCGCCGATTTCTTTATGTCAACAGCCGAAAGCAACATCGGCCATCACTATGGCGAAAAGTTCTATCCTCTCCTCGGAACCATCTTCCTGTACATTCTGGTCTGCAACCTCTTCGGACTCATACCCGGCTTCGAGTCGCCTACAAGTAACATTAACATGACTGCCTCGATGGCCATTCCGGTATTTTTCATCTATCAGTTTTACGGCTTCAAGGTGCATGGCATCAAGTATCTTAAGCATTTCATGGGGCCTATACAGTCTGTTGCGGCCATACCTTTCATGATGTTCATGTTTGTTCTGGAAGTGATCGGTCATATTGTAAGGCCGATTACGCTCTCTGTTCGACTTTTCGGCAACATGGTAGCAAAGCATATTCTGCTCCTCGTCCTGGCAATACTGGCGCCGATAGTAGTGCCTTCCGTAATTCTCATGCTGGGTACGCTCATCAGTTTCATTCAGGCATACGTTTTTATGCTGCTCACTACGCTCTACCTCGCCGGCGCGGTTGAGGAAGGGCATTAATCTTAGAGAAAGGAGGATAATGATGAAGAAACTGTTTGTAATCTCTATGCTCACCCTCTTCATCGTGGCTCTCTTTGCACCTATCGCAGGCGCAGAGGAAATGGCGAAGGCTGCTGATCCGAAGCTCGGATACTTCAGCTTTGCAACACTGGGCTGCGCCATCGGTATCGGATTGGCGGCTCTCGGTTGCGGCATCGGCATGGGTCACGGCTTAAGAGGTGCAACAGAGGGTACAGCAAGGAACCCCGGAGTATCCGGCAAAATCATGACCACCCTGATCATCGGTCTGGCCATGATCGAGTCTCTTGCTATCTATGCTCTCGTTGTCGTTCTTATCACGTTCTATGCAAATCCTTTCGTAAAATAATTTTTTTATCTATTTATTACATTTCAAGGGGCCTCTTCGGAGGCCCCTTCTATTTGGCAACTCGCCATTCCTATTGATCAGCCCTCTGATTATTCATACGGCAGAGCATAAAGCATCCTTGCTTCATTATAAGCCACGAAATGTACTGTGCTAAGACTTTTCCTCGCGGTTTCGGTAAAGAGACGATTTGAACTTTTCGGGATAATACGAGCCAAGCCGCACAACCCTGCATTTGCGGCAGCGCCTGAGCACCACCTCTTCGGAAACCCTCTGGTCATACCCCAGCGCGATTACATCAGGGTCCAGCTCGTCGAGAATATGAAAAAGATCGTGCTCAAGATTGCCCAGGACAACAAGGTCGGGTATCCCGGTTTCCCTGACTCGCTGAGCCCGCAGCGCTTCATTATGCGTAGGCTTGAACCCTTTTATCTTCAGTACCGTCGCATCCCTGGCCACGATTACCACAAGCTCGTCACCGAGCCCTTTTGCCTGTGACAGAAAATCAACGTGCCCCTGATGAAGATAATCGAAAGTCCCCGCGCATACGACCCTTTTCCCCATGACCGCCTTCCGTGATACTTTCTTTCCTAAAGCATACCAGAATGGAAAACCCTTGACAATACTCGATTCCGGATGATATTCTTTATGTCTGCATTGGGGCTGTAGCTCAGCTGGGAGAGCGCTTGAATGGCATTCAAGAGGCCGACGGTTCGATCCCGTTCAGCTCCACTTTTCAAATCAATGACTTACAGATTCTCCACTTTCTTTCCCTCTTCCAGTATGACTAAATTATGACCGATTGCCTCTCTGTGGGTCGTGGAAGTGGGCGTTTTCGAGTTCAGAACGCCGTCATAAATCTCGACTGCTCGGACCTTATGAGATGGTGCGAGATGAGCATAACGAAGAGTCATCTTAATATCAGCATGTCCCAAGAGTTCTTTCACGGTCGTAATATCCACGCCGGCCATTACTAAGTGAGAGGCGAAAGTATGCCTGAGATCGTGAAAGTGAAAATCATGTATCTTAGCCTTTCTGCACGCCGTCGCGAAACTCTTCTTCACTTCCTTGTAAGATTTGCCAGTAGAAGGATTAAAGAAAACAAAGTCAACGGCAACCCTTCTAGGTAATTTCCTGAAAACCTCCCGAAGAGTGCTGTTAATGGGAATCTCTCTTCGCTCTCTTTTTTTTGTTCTGTCTAGGAGAATAAAACCATGCCTCAGGTCCACCCGATCCCATGTCAGTCCGAGAATTTCTCCGCATCGACATCTGCATTACATGAAGCCAAAGACATATTTTTGGAGAAGCATCAGCAACAATACACAGCCAAGTGCTAAACCCTGGGAAGGCGTCCTCTATACCACCAGAAAGCGATGGCCACGGTATAAAAATTTATTGGCCGACGCCTGCATAGGCTGGGAAGGAAAGGATCCTGAGAGTCCTCTAGTTCCCTTGAGTGAGTCGGAAGTGTCAAGCATTCCTGGATGGACCACGGCCGCTTCAAATGGACATCTGCTGTTTGATTTTCAGCGGAAAGGAGTCGAATTTTGCTTATCCCGGGGTTGCCGCGCATTGATCGCGGACGAAATGGGTGTCGGTAAAACCGCTCAGGCAATAGCGACAGCTGAAGCCGTTAAGGCTTCTCAAATCCTGATAATCTGTCCCTCAATCGCGAGATACGTCTGGGAGAGAGAAATAACTAATTGGTCTTCCGGAGGAGAAATCAGGCATATCAGATCACGATCCGACCTTCAAGTGCCCGCCCGCTGGAAAATTGTTAGCTACGACCTGCTCATTGCCAGATCGGCCACCTGGGAAATCTCCAACCAGAAGGGAGAAACAGCAATCAAATCCTTGAATATCAGGGAACTAAACGTACAACTTGCTCGCGTAAAGCGATATCCCAAAAAACTCAAAATCGACCAGCATATTGATGCAGTGCCCGACTGCGCCGACCAGAGGTCAGTAACCAAATGGAATCACATTATGGATCGCCTTTCAAAACCAATGCTCAATGAAATACAAGCGGCATGCCCGGATATGCTCGTGGTCGATGAAGCGCATAGAGCCAAAAACAGAGGCGCGAAACGGTCGGCAGCAATAGATATACTGGCTTCCTCAATCCCAAAGGTTCTGCTTTTGACCGGAACGCCACTGCGAAATAACGCCTCTGAAGCAGCAGTTCTCCTAGGCTATTTAGATGTACATGCGAAGCGCGATTTACACAAGCGTAAAGGCTACACAGTAAAGGACATCAGGGAATACCTGGCATATCTGATGATCCGGAGGACCAAAAAGGAAGTGTTACCAGAGCTTCCAAAAAAAATCAAACAACGAATCGACATCGATATTTTGGCGACTGCCGATCTCGCTCAGTACAACGCCACCATGGCGCTGGTCAACGGCTGTTATGAAATGGCAATAATGAGCGGACTGAGCGAGGCAAAAGCGAGACAGCAAATCTTGCCGGCCATCGAGAAGGCCCGAATCAGCCTCGCTCTGGCCAAGACAAACGGACCTCAGGTTACTGAGGTTATTCAGAACGTCGTGAATAATCGAGGGTCGGCAGTAGTCTTTTGTGCCCATCGCGCTGCTTCTGCCGTTCTGCGCTCAAAGCTGTCTTTGTTGGGCATTTCATCAAACCTGGTTGATGGCCGTACTTCTGCGACAAAGAGGTTACATTTGGAAGATCAATTTCAGGCAGGCAAATTTGACGTCCTAATCGGCAGTTTAAAAGTAGCTGGTGAATCGATCAATCTGACTCGGGCGGATACTGTCATCTTTGTTGAGCTTGATTGGGTTCCCGCAGCCATGCTCCAGGCTGAAGATCGCATACATCGGCAGGGACAATCCTCAGCACCTCACATTATCCATCTCATCGCAAAAATTTCGGCTGAGTCACTTGATGAGTACATGATTGACGTTCTTGAGTCAAAGCTAAAGTTGATCAATGACGTGCTTTCAGAGGATCACAATTCCATCGTTGGGGAAATAGCAACCGGCAGTATCCGAAATATTGTTGTCGATCGAATTGTGAATTGCAAAAAGAAGCATATTATCAAATGAATGTGCACCACCCCCCCTCCCCGCAGCTTGCTCCCACACTTTTTTTATTTGCACTCAACCCGGCAGTTATGGTAACCTTAATTACTGTAATGACTGTTACGTTTATTTCGAGGCACTATGAAATTCTATAATCGGGAAGCAGAACTCAGGGAACTTGGGCGACTTTATACGCAGGCCCATGAATCAGGTCGGTTGACGGTAATCACCGGCCGTCGGCGTGTAGGCAAGACGATGCTTGCCTTGGAGTTTACCAAAAGTCATAAGCATTTGTACTTTTTTGTTTCCAAAAAAGCCGAGCACCTTCTGTGCTCTGAATATCTGGAACAGATCAAGGCGTTGTTCCACTTGCCCGCGATCGGGGAGATAAAGTCGTTCAGGGAGATATTCACACTACTCCTCGACTTGTCCAGAAAAGAACGCTTCACCCTGATCATCGACGAATTCCAGGAATTTCAGGGGATCAATCCTTCGATATACTCGGACATGCAGCACTTATGGGATACCAGTAAGGGAAACTGCAGGCTTAATCTCATATGCATCGGATCGATTCAGTCGCTGATGTATAAGATTTTCGAGCAGACGAAAGAACCTCTATTCGGAAGGGCTGACAGGATATTACGTCTGAGGCCGTTTTCCATTCATGACATACACGCGGTCTTAAGCGATCATCGTGCCGCCGACAGCCGTGGCCTTTTCGATCTGTACCTAATCACGGGCGGACTGCCTAAGTATCTCGATCTTCTGACCTCAAACACCGATCTGACGCTGAACGACATTCTTGATTTCGTGCTATCGGAGAATTCTCCTTTCATAGATGAGGGCCGGAATCTACTGATCGAAGAATTCGGCAGGGAGCACGGCACATACTTTTCGATTCTTGAGTTGATTGCTGCAGGAAAAACCGGCAGGCCTGAAATTGACTCGTACCTCGGAATCCATTCCGGTGCATACCTTACCCGGCTTGAATCTGAATACGCCGTTATATCCAGACATAAGCCGATCAATGAAAAACCGAAGTCGCGTCTGCAAAAATATGCAATAACAGACAATTTCCTGAACTTCTGGTTTCGTTTCATTTTCAGTAACAGGTCGGCAGTTGAAACCGGGAATTTCGGGTATCTAAGGGAGATCATCACGCGGGATTATTCGACATATGCGGGCAGGATTCTTGAACGCTTTTACCGGCAGCTCTTCGCCGAAAAGAGCGAATACAACAAGATAGGTGCTTATTGGGAAAGAGGCAACAAAAATGAGATCGATCTTGTTGCGGTGAATAATTTGAAGAAGGTAATCACGATTGCCGATATCAAGCTGTCAGCCGCGAGAATAGATCTCGTTGCTTTAAGGGCTAAGTCTGCTGCGCTTTTGCGTGATTATGCGGGATACAAACCGAGCTTTCTGGGCCTAAGCCTAAATGATATCTTGCAGCATGTGTAGAGGCCGCCTATGCAGGTTCCATAGGCATAGTGCAAATGGAATTTACCAGAGATCGCATGTCACTTTCACCTACATACTCGCACGGCCAATTATTTGACAGGTCAAACTTTCCGATCATACTCCGCTTCGCGACGGAAGAATGACAGTCGGACCGAAAGCCGAAGGTTATTGCGCACGAAGATTCATTTTGATACCATGCAGACAAGGAGATAATTGCCAGTAGTTTTGAAGTATTTCAGCACACTGAGATAATCCATGAAAAAAGATATTCCTGATTTCCAGCATATCGATGACTTTTTCAGGCTGAAGATCCGCCGGTATATGACCCACCTCGTCGGCGAGTCCGAGGCTGAAGATTTGACGCAGGAGGTCTTTATCAAAGTGTACAGCAACATTGGCATCTTTAGAGGAGACTGCTCGCTATCCACCTGGATATACAAGATCGCTTCCAATGTCGCCATAGACGCGCTGCGAAGTCATATTCATCGCCAGAATGTCCTGACGGTTGCCCCCGGGGAAGTGGAAGCTATCGATGAAAAGTTGCTTCAATTAACAACAAAGAAACCGTCGGCAGAACAAACAATCATTAAGAAACAGATGACCGAGTGCATTCGTGGTTATATCCAGCGCCTTCCCGAGAACTACAGGACTGTTCTTGTGCTGAGCGATATTGAGGAAATGAACATCGGCGATATTGCAATAATTCTTAGAATTAGCCTGCATGCGGCCAAGATCAGACTGCATCGTGCCAGAGCTGCACTGAAGAAGGATCTCGAAGCCCATTGCAATTTCTATCGCGATGAGCAAAATGAATTGGCATGTGACCTCAAGACTGCGATCGATCAGCTCAAATCCTCCTAAGTGTATCCTTTTTGTCCGCCTTTTCGTCTATAGAGTTAGAAAGAATGGTAATCCTAACCGAATTGACCGCATATCCTCAGGAGGATTCGTAATATCGACCTAATCGGACAAAAGGAGGGACGTCATGAATACCCGAATGAAAGAGTTGATTGCCATCGGGGCGTCTGTTACAGCTAATTGCCGACCATGCCTTACTTACCATGTCGGGAAAGCACGGGAAGCAGCCGTAACGGAAGAGGAAATCAGAGAGGCTATCGCTATCGCCAAGCTGGTGCGAAAAGGCGCTATGTCCAAGATGGACCAATTCGTCCCGACAGTTATTGAGGCATCCGAGGCCGCGATGACTGCTTCAGACGGAGGGTGCGGGTGCGGTAAATAAGACTGGGCTAACCCCCGATATCAAGTGGAGGCTGAACAAATGTTCCATGGATATTTCATCTCAGATTTCTGGTGGATATTTCCGCTGTTAATGATAATAATGTGTTTCTTCATGATGTCGCGGGGATGCTTCGGATGTATGATGGGCAAGCATATGTCCGGAGACAAAGAGAAGCGTACGCAGACAGACTCTGGAGAATCCGCATTCGACATGCTGAATAAGAGATATGCCAGTGGCGAGATAGACAGAAATGAGTATGAAGCCAAGAAGTCCGATATCCGGAGGCCGGAGGGGTAGTCTCGCCTCCGGCTGCATTCAATTCTTTTCGAGGCGGCTTACGAATGAGGCTTCACCTCTGCAACATTGCAGTACCGGTGCTGAAGAGAAGAAACAATACGCCGTCAGGGGGTGCCCAGCTTCGACAATCCTCACCGGTCAGCTGTCGTCGATTCGCTTCTGCATCTGGAGTCCTTTCATGGATTCATTCAGTCCCGGTGTTTACTGAAGCAGCCTGTTTTATGCGTCCGCGAAGCCTTAGAACCATTCTCTTCAGCCAATCGAGCCCGTCTTCGAAGAGTGTATAGAAAATAGGCACGTAGAGGAGCGTCAGGAAGGTCGAAACCATCAGGCCGCCTATTGCTACTACGGCGAGCGGCGACAATCTCTCCAGCCCGATGGCACGCTCCAGCGCTATCGGCAGCATACCCACTGCGGTGCCGAATGCCGTCATCAGGATCGGGCGCGTCCGCACTCTCACGCTCTCGCGCAGCGCCTCGCGGGTCGGCATCCCTCGTTCCCTCGCCATCTCTATGAAGTCGATGAGAAGGATCGAGTTTTTTACCACTATGCCCGACAGAAGGATTACTCCCATGATCGCTGATGTTGATTGAGTTTTTCCGACTACGAGCAGTGACCATATTGCGCCGACCAGTGCCAGCGGTATGGCTGTCATGATGGTAAGCGGATGCACGAAGGACCGAAATGCCGGTATCAAAGAAAAGTATAGCAGCACCATGGCAATGGCGAGCGCGGAGTTAAAGGCCTCCATATTCTCTTTGCCCTGCTTCGCGTCGCCTTCCTGGGAGATTTTATACCCCGGCGGAAGCTTGATACCCTTCAGCACGCCCTGGACGTTATCCATGATATGTGATAAAGCAGCCTTGTCTCGATAACCGAAGACATCGATGCTGTTCTGCATGTCTTGTCGTGTGAGGATAGAGGGGACATATGCTGTGCTTATGCTGCCCAGCAGTGACAGAGGTATATCTCCCACAGGGGTCCGGACCCTGAACGATTCCAGACTTGAGACATCATTACGGTATAATTCTCCAAGCCGGATCCGGACAGGAAAACCGTCCTCGTTAGCTACGCGGAAAATTGAAGAGACTCCGCCCTGAACCGCAGCCTGCACCTGTGCAGAGATCTCCTTTGGAGTAATGCCGTAATAGGCGCAGCGTTCACGGTTTGCCGTGAAGACGACCTCTTTCTTATCGACGCCCCACGAAAGCGAAACCGACTTCAAGCCCCCCACCTGTTCGAGCCTCTTTTTCACGTCCTGTCCTATCTGTGAGAGCATGACCGGATCAGGTCCGGTGATCATAACGTCTACCGCCGATCTGACGCTCGACATGGCGGTCGCTCCGTAGTCGAAGACATCCGCGGACTTGAGTCCAGGGAGATAGAGAAATTCGCGCCGCATGGCATCTTCCGCTTGCCACATACTCCACTTCCGGTGAAAGCGATCTACCAGGTTCACGGTAATGCTCCCCTGCTGCGGGTTCCTGCCGCTGCCGAAAGATACGACCGAAGGCTCGGAGCCAAGGGTGGAACTGATCGAGACGACTCCCTCCCGGCGCCTGATGATATCTTCCATCCTCGAAAGAGTTTCGTTAGCTTGCGATAGCAACGCGTTGGCGTCGGCTTCGAAATTGATCTTGATGATGCCGGTGTCCATCGGGGGCTGCACATTCCTGCCGACAAGAGGCTGGACAAACTGAGTGGTGATCGCCCAGATTATCAAGGCAGCCGCGACAAACAGAAAGCGGTGCCTGAGAGCCGTGTCGAGACTGCTTGCGAAGAAATCGCGAATCCTGTTTGTGAAACCATCGCTACCGCGACTGATGAGTCGCTCGAAGCGATTGTTCTGGTGGCTCACCTTCAGGATATACGGGGCCAGGATGGGGATAATGGTGACCGATACTACATATGAGGCGATTAAGGCGATTGTGAGCGACAGCGTAAGAGGACGCATCACCGTCTGGACATAGCCGCCGATGAAGATGATCGGCAGCAGGACCACCACCGTCGAATAGGTACCCGAGAATATGGCAAGCATCACCTCTTCAGTGCCGCCAGCCACGAGCTCTTTCAGGTCCTTTCCCTCCTGTCGGTAGTGGCGTTCGATATTCTCGATCACCACGATGGCATCGTCCAGCAGCATTCCCACAGCCAGGATCACCCCTGTCAGCGTCACCATATGGAATTCGAAGCCGAAGAGCCACATGACGGCGAACGTAATCAGGTACGTAAAAGGTATAGCAACGGCGCACAGCAGCATGGCCCGGAGGTTTCCCAAAAAGAGAAAGATGACGATCACCGTGACGATGACGGCCTCCCTGAGCGCCACGAGCATATTGTCGACGCTATGCTCGATGAGATGCTTCTGCGTGTAGCTGATCTCGAAATCGATGAAGGGGTAGCGTGCCTTGAGCTGGGGCAGAAAGTCCTCGGTCTCCTGAATTGAATCCAGGGTATGGCCGTTTTGAGTGCGCAGGATATTGATCCCGATCGCCTCTTTACCGTTTCCATGGTATGCGGACTGGGGTTCCTGTTCATCAGGTGCCAGTGTGGCGACATCCCTAAGGTGCACAACGCCCGTGTCGCGGCGGGCGACTACGAGGTCCGCCAGCTGTCCAATGCGCGTGGCTGCTCCTTCGGTCTTGAAAAGGTATTGCCCCTCTTTTTGGATTATTATGCCCTGGGGCACATTCTGGTTCTGGGCCCCCACGGCAGCCATGACGTCGGTGATCCCTATGCCGAAGCGGGTCAGGCGGTCAGGCACTACCGAAACAAGGACCTCCGGCTGATGCCCACCGAAGACCTCGACGTTGCCGACATCGCGAAGCCTTAGAAGCTCTTCCTTGATCTGGTTATCCGCAAGCTCGCGGACCTTGCGCAGATCCGCGGGATAGCCCTTCTTCGGCGAGAGCGAAATAGTCATGGTCGGCTGGGTGGCCTGGCTTATCTTGAATATCTGAGACGGGCGAATCCCCTGCGGCAGTCTGGCCGTTATCTTGCTCAGCGCATTGGCGACATCTGTGGCGGCCGAGTCAAGCCCCTTTTCGTAATCAAACTCCGCAAGCACCACCGAGACTTCGTCCTTGGAGGTGGAGGTAACCCTTCGCACCATATCGATTGTCGAAAGCTCTTTTTCGATCAGCCGCGTGATATCGCTCTCCACGTCGGAGGCAGCGGCTCCGGGCATGACGGTCACAACGCTGATTTGCGGCCGGTCGGTATCGGGGAAGAGATTGAACGGCATCCTCTGGTAGCCAATGATTCCGATTACCGAGAGCAGGATGACGAACGAAAGTATCAGGTGCGGCCTTTTGATGTATTGGCTGACGAATTTCATTGCCTGCCTCCCTGCTCGGTCACTTTCATCCCTTCGGACAGCGTCAGGAGTTTATTCTCCTGTGCAACAGCAATTTTTGTCCCGGATGGGAGATCTCCCTTCACGGCAGCCTTCCCCTTGCCGGTACCGAGTACTTCCACCTGACGGATATTTATGACACCATTATTCACAAGATAGATAAAAGTGCCTTTATCCGTATGCACAAGGGCGTTCTCCGGAACGACAATCCCCTTGACGGCGGACGTCACAATGTCTACAGTGACAGTGGACCCAGCCGGCAGCCCGAAGGGGCTTTTCGGCAGCACGGCTTCAATGGAGCCGAGGAGGTTTTTGCCGAGGGCCGGATATACTCTGGAGATTGCCGCCTGCACAGTCTCGCTTCCGTTTGAGAGGGTTAGCTTCATTCCTTTCATGCAGGTGCCCATAAGCTCCTGGGGCACCTGGACTACGACTTTGACGGGCGATGATTGCTGGATGGTCAGCACAGCCTTCCCAGGTATCGCAAGATCCCCGGGCTCGGCTAGCCGCCTAGTTACGATGCCGGAGAACGGCGCTATCAGGCGTGAATAGGAAACCTGAAGACGTGCGGCCTCGGTGTTCTGTTCCTGTCCTCTGATGCCCTCTTGATATGCATCGACAACCGATTTTAAGCTGTCGAGGTTTGCCTGTGACCGCTCCAGAGCCTCTTTCGAAATTGCCCCGGCTGCATAAAGTTTATTGTCCCTTTCGGTGGCCGAACGCTGGGCCTCGTACATACTTCGCGCCCCGGCGAGTTTCTGTCGCGATGCAAGCATCTCCGCGTGGCTTGCGTCGACCTTTCTTGAAAGCTCACGGTCGTCGATGGTGCAGACGGTTTCTCCCTTTGTTACACTCTCACCTTCCCGTTTTGTCACGGAGAGGATATATCCTGTGATCCTCGGGGCAATGTCGGCCTGTATATACGGCTGTAGCTCTCCGATCTGGCGGTTAGAGATTTCAAGAGTTCCTTCCATCGCTTCCGCTGTCTGCACAGCCGGGGCCTGCATCACCGGTTTTGGCGCGGCGGCAAGTTCGTGTTGCTTTTCTATCACTACCGCGACGCCGGCAACGACCACTGCGGCAAAAATTGTGCTTATGATAATTCGTTTTTTCATTTCAGATAGTCCTCCAGAGTGCCAGTGGCCTTTCGATAGGCGACGATCGCGGCATTGTAATCGAAAAGGGATTGTATGTAATTGGCTGCGGCATTCAGCGATGCCGCCTGGGCAAGCAGCAGGTCGACCATGGTACCCGCTCCGCTATCGTATTTCTGTTTTTCGATCCGGAATGATTCCTCGGCTTGTTCGACGGCACCCTTTGTAACATCTATTCGACCCTTGCTCTCCGCAAGAGCGGTCAACGCATTCTTCACATCCAGACCGATTTGATTGTCGATGGCGTCAAGCTTCTCTTTCGCCCGTTTCTCCTGTATACGCTCGCGGGACAAGTCGGCATAAAGAGAACGGTCGAAAAGGGGAATGCTGAACGATATACCTGTCTGCCAGTTGCCTTCTTTATACCAAGGATCTGAGCCGTATTGTTGCAAGTATCCTGCAAATGCATTCACAGAGGGCAGAAGTTTACCAAATGCGATCTTCCTGCTGAATTCCGCCTCCTTGATCCCCTGTTTTGCAGAGAGATATTCAGGCCGATGCTTACGGGCAAGGGATATTCCTATCGGAAAATCGGCAGGGAAAACACGTTCGGTCGGCACATCGGTGAGATTGGGCACCTCTGATTCATCTTTTTCTTCTGCCTCGCCCCTCAGATATCTGAGAGTGGATGCGGCTATCTTTATTCCTTCGTCGATTGACAGAAGCCGCTGCCTTTCATTTGCAAGCTGAACCTCAACCTTGAGAAAGTCTACTCGTGCGATGCGTCCCAGAGCTAAGAGCAGCTTTGTGTTTTTCTGCTGCTCCTCCAGCGCGGTCACTGATGCTGCGGCCGCTTCCCGCAGCTGCCTGAGCTGTATGATCTTGTAATACGTGTTTACAACATTGGCCATTATCTCATATGTCGTCTGCCGGGCAACCTGCTCTTGGATATCGCGTCTGACTTCAGCGAGAGAAACGCCGTTCGTAACCTGCCCTCCTTGATAAAGAGGGAGGAAAAGAGTTAACCCCAGAGAGCTGAACTCGTTGCTAAAATGAGGTTGGATCTTAGCAGACTGGGCCGGAATGAAAGGCAAGGGGTCTTGCCGTTTTATGTAGGAGCCGTCGGCTGTTAGCCGCGGCCAGTGTTTGCCCTGAGCCGATTCCATCGACTTCTCCGTTGTCTCAATCCCCAGCTTTGCGTCAGCAATAACAGGGTTTTGTGACAACGCCGCATTAAGACACTCCTTAAGCGAAAGCTGATCGGCAGCATATAAGGGGGCTGCAAGACTTGCAATTGCTGCGCAGACAACGGTAATCGAAGAAATGCGCGCACCTGTTTTTCGCATATGCATATTCATCTTCATAGAAAAATCTCCTCTCGTCCTAATCTCCGGAATATCATCTTCCGGAGAATCTACCGTCGGGCATTCAAGCGCAATGACATTGCGTTAAGCCGAACGGCTCGGTGTTCTGTTTACAAAGATTCAATTAAGCAGACAGAGGGTTAACGGGAGGTCTGAACGGCGGCTCAAGAAATACTTCTTTAATCTGACTGTAACATAACAACGCCTGTCGGCAGCAAGGAGTAAAAACCGGTTCTGAATTATCAGGCGTGCTGATCTGAAAAACAAACAGGGGTTTAAGGCATGACGAATATTTCCCAGCACCATTTCGCCCGTCGGGGAACGAAGGTACATGTTTGTGCACCGGTACGTTGTCCGAATAGATTGACAGAAAGGCAGATTTACCGGCGCGACCGCACGGACACGTATTTTGAATCAGGATCGACATAGCAAGCAGCATGACTATAAAATTCACTGCAATGGCCGTACGATTCAGGCGTGCTGCGTGTATGTCGCTCATGGGCTGCTTTTGGTTCTCCCTGATCGTGTTGAATTTATGTCCGCCTTCCTGAATAGGACGGCGGACCACTCAGTTATCTTCTTCTCCAGCCCGCCAGACCGGTACCCCATTTGTGTCGCGCAGCGTCAGGGTCTGATCGTTTTTTTTGAGTTCAGCAGCAATGATCGCCGGTTTGCCCGCAAAGGTTATCCTAGAGCCTTTGACTTCTATCGTGTCGCCTTTCACGATCTTCATGTCGAGGCGTTCGATGTACCAGGCTGGCCCGAGATGCACCGGGACTATCTCCTCAGCTGTTTTCAGGAGGACCTGAACTCCTGAATACATTCCCTTGTATGGAACGACAGCCTTGATGTCCGTAACTTCTCCGCTAACGGTTTCAATTGTGGCAGGGTTGTACATCCTGTTATACTGCGTGCCCGGCCCCCATCCTCCGCTTCCGCGAAAACCCTTCCATGGCTGAGCAAATACCGCGGTTGTTGCCAAAAGTGCAGCAATTACTGTGCAGATAATGATGCTCTTTCGTGTCATGATTTCCTCCTTGATCCGGATTCGTTCCACTTTGTTCCCAGGACTATGACCTGCGGGGTAAAGCAGATCTGCCCTGTTCCGAGATTGCATATCGCTCGCACCGCATGACTTCTTTTACCTGTGAGAGCCGCGGTGCCTGCCGCCTCCGCGCCAGAGGGGTACCAGCTTATCATCCCGGAACGCAATGACCTTTCCTGTTTCGAGGTTCTTCATTTGCCGGCAGATAAGACGCATACTGCCGTCCGGGCCTATCATTTTTGAACCGATCACTTCGACTGCCGTATTTGCCTTAACCCCTGACTGTAAACTATCCCAGAACCATGCCGGACCCGTATAGAGTTCGTACAAACGGGCCATGGTTCTCACTACTATGATAATAGGGCCGTGTCCGGCATCTCTTATTGTTGCAACTTGACCGACAATCCTCAATTCGGTGTTTTCATCGTAGCCCTCCATCTCTTCGGCGGCAGCTGGTATGACGCATACAATAAGAAAAAGCGCGATTGCCGGTATAACTATCAGTTTTCTCATGATGTCCGTCCGAGCGACCGGAGGAAGTCTCTGCCGGTCGCCCCTCTTTGTAATCCTTTTATTCTTAGTAATTCTCCGGGATTACCATCGGCCCATGCCGCGTCCCCGACCATAACCGTAGCCGTAGCCGTAGCCATAGCCGGCAACGCCGCTGTCTACCGCTTGCTTCTGAATCTCAGTTCTCAGGTCAACCATCTCTTTCTGTTTTGCATTAATAGCATTCCAATCCGGATTTGGCTGGCTGCGCAACGTCCAATGCTCACTGCGAAGCTGAAGCATCCTCTGCTGGAGTGGCTGAATAGCCTGCCGGAAATCCGACACCTTTTGTGACTGTTCCGGCATATAGCTCGCAGGCATATAACCCGGACCATACCCATAGCAGCCATACCCTCCGCGACACCAGGCAAACGATGTAGCCGCCACTGCCAAAACCGCTGCCACTACTAACGTAAGAATAAGAAACCTCTTCATTCTGCTCACCTCCTTTTAGTTTTAATCTGAAAGGAGAGTATCAAGTGTCATGCCATATATAAACTATCCTTGATTAGATTCATAACAAGAATGCCTAGTTAAGGACTGCTATGGTATTACATTATATTGTCGTCAACATATATTGATATTAGCCTCCCAAGGCTTCGCCCGGACATCAGATTTCTAGCACCGCCTTGGACATATATCATGCAATAACTGCATTTCCACCTGCAGCTTTTGCACTTTTCAATGACCGAAATCATCTTTGATTATGACAACACCGAAACAACTGCAGCCGTGGCTTCGTTATAAACGCGACTATATTTCTTTGAGTCACTCATAAATACTATTCGCAAGCTGAGCTCCTGGTAGTAATGGAGCAACTTCCCTCATTGGTGCTGGCAGCCGGGCCTACCATCATCTTCAGATAATCGACAGCTTCACTTTTATTCTGCGCCGATTCCTTATTATTATCATTCTGCGCTGTCTTTTTATTGATGATATGCCGCTGTCTCAAAATGGTTTTGGAACGTGCCGATTCTTCTTTCGATGAAGGCTCATATTTAGCCGTGAGGACCGCCTTGATCGTATTAGCCCCCGTGTAAATCTTCTTGCCGTCGTTATCGCTGCATACCAGAACCGGGACAGAGTCGATTCCCATCCATCTGAGCGCTCCTTTGACTTCACCTGCCTCGCAAAGCGTCAACGGGATCGCTTTTTCTTTAGAGAACCTAATGACTTCTTCACAGTGTGGACAGTCCTTAGAATAGATAAGTACATTCTGTTTGCCCGCCGGAATCGGCAGGGACGAGGCATTAATCGATCCGACAAGTGTAAAGATCAGCGCGAAAAGGCAGAAGCCAGCGAGAACGGGCTCCCGAATTCCGCCGATGAATTTCAAGAAAGCTGCAACCATTATAATAGATGCGACAGTGATACAAAACGGGCAGACAGTATGGGCGACGAAGAACTGAAAACCGACCAGATATCCCTCTGCGGCAAGAGCGCATATAAGCAGTAGAGAGCTCAATTTCTTCAGATCTTCATTGCGTTCAGCGATAAAGAGCGCACAGAAAAAAAGAAAACCGAGGGCGTACATGTACCTCTCATCAAACCGCAGATAGCTTTCAACGATCCGGCATCCTTCACTGCTGCAGAGCGAACTGTTGATCAGCGAAAGAGTCAGTTCAGCCAGTGTCAGCAGGGCGCCAAGCACGATGAGTAGTATATAAACCCTGTTTGCCTTTTTCATATTACGCTCTCCGCCCCAACGCCGTAATGGTACGGATCAGCCTTAAGGGAAATAGAAAACAAAGCACGCAAATTCTTTGCTCCGGTATCATAATGTCATCCCTATGTACAGTCCAGAGCATACTAGCGCTGCTCCACTAATTTTTTTGGCATAGAGAGACCAGTTTTTTACGCCGCGCGAGTTTATGAGGCTCTCTGCAATCCCGACTGAAAGACCGGCTGCGAAGATCAGTGCGCAGTGGCCTATGGCATACGTGAAAAGCAGCAGGCTCCCGTAAAGCACATCTTTCTCGGACGACGCATAGCCGAGGATAACCGCAAGCACCGGGGTCGCGCACGGTGAAGAAACTGCGCCTGTCAACAGACCAAGCAGGAAGGCGCCCGTCAATCCGCGCCTGTTGACTTGCGCCGATCTTTGGAACGGCATCGGCACCGTAATGATGCCAATCAGGTGCAGCCCCATAAGTATTGCAAGCGCAACAAACCCGTATACCAGCCAATCGCCCAGGAATTCGAATAATTGTCCGAAATAGGATGCGGCTGCCCCAAGCATCGTAAATGTCAGCGAAAGACCGAGCACGAAGACAGCAGAAAAGAGTGCGGCACGGGCACGGCTGCCTTCAGCGTATCCCCCGACGTAACCAATTACAAGCGGAATCGCTGCAAGTACGCACGGACTTGCCGCCGAGATCAATCCAGCGGCGAAAACGAGCAGGAAGGCGAGCGCCCGCTGTCCCTGAATAAGGGCTTCGATATTTTGAAACAGCCCTCCCATCGGTTCAGATGCCGGCCTTCTTGAGGACAGGCACAATGGAACCGTAATCGTAGTAGCCGACATGACGGTGAAACTCTTTGCCGTTCCGATCAAGAAAGACCTGAGTCGGGATGCCGAACACCCTAAAGCGGCGGGCCGGTTCACTGTCCTTCCTGATATCAACAAATATTACTTCGAGCTTGCCTTTATAATTCCTCGACAAGCGGTCCATTACAGGCCTCATCTGCTCACACGGTATGCAACCGACGGAGCCGAGCTCAAGCATTACAAACTTTTTTTCGGCTTCGGCCTTTGTCAGCTCTTCATCTAGGCCGGAGGCCCATCCCAAGTCCTGCAAAGAAATAAGAAGACATGCTGCTATTAATGCTTTGATAATTTTCAATTTATCTCCTTTAGTATTCTCGTTCTTCACGATTTTCTCTTCTCCTTAACCTTTATCCTGATTTCCTCCATTCGTTTAGCAAAATCCTCTTTCTGCTTTCGCTCGACTTCATCCTTAGGCTCGAATACCGGATTGGTGACTTTCCATGTAAGTCGAGCGCTTAGTGGAGGTTCGGCGTAGGCACCTATGTCATACAATATTTGCCCCTCGAATTCCTTCGGTGTCTCCTGAAAACAGGACCAGACCGACTTCCTTACCAATTCCGGGGTGCCGCGGTTGAGGAGATCCACGACTGATACAATCTGTTTCCTGAAGCGCTCGATGAACTCAATGGGGAGATTGAAGAGATAAGGCGTCGGAGCCGATGTATTTCTGATCTTCTTCCTCTCATCCACACCTTCCTTAACAAGAGAGATGATCGCCTCGCCCGTTGAATGGCCGGGTGACTCGGGACCTGTCAAAACAAGATAACGTATATTCGGATTTCCGATTATATTGCAGACCATCTTTTCGATCCCGATGTTTTCAGTCTGTATGGTCCCGGACAATGCGGCGCCCGACTCGACGCCGGCCCTTACAAGCAACTCAATGTCTTTTGGAATCTTATCCTGATCGTAGATCAGGACGACGGGTACCGCTACAGGGGAGAAGTCATTCCCTCTGAGATAACGACCCTCCTCGGACGGATAATCAGGCGACGGTTCGACCTTGAGCATCCCTTCTCTCCTTGATTTACGATTGAGGCTTTACCTTTTCAACCCTGCAGTACTGATCCGAAAAATATTTCTTCTGGAAATAGAGAGCGACATTGACGAGCCCGATCAAGGCGGGCACCTCGACCAATGGGCCTATGACCGCGGCAAAGGCAGCGCCGGAATTGATCCCGAAGACTGCCACGGCTACTGCGATGGCAAGCTCAAAATTATTGCTGGCTGCCGTGAAAGAAAGTGTCGCTGTCTTAGCG
This sequence comes from Dissulfurispiraceae bacterium, assembly GCA_035319185.1. Taxonomy (GTDB): domain Bacteria; phylum Nitrospirota; class Thermodesulfovibrionia; order Thermodesulfovibrionales; family Dissulfurispiraceae; genus Fen-1308. The sequence goes on from DATHDF010000001.1 coordinate 18,288, forward strand.
TAATCCGCTCCTATCTTTTTGCCGAGATAGAAAGAGACCAGGAACATGACGATGAAATAGATGAGCAGAGGTATTGCGATATGAACAACATCCATCGGCAGCCTCACAATATAGTTTCCTTTAAGGGAAAACATCACTATGATCGTGAAGAGGAGAAAGACCAGCGTCAGAGGGCTTATCCTCGGGATGAACTCCCGTTCATACCACTGCATGCTCTTGATCCTGAGGAGGCTGAAACGGGTTATCATTCCGGCCAGAAACGGAATCCCGAGGTAGATAAAGACACTTTCGGCGATCTGTCCGATCGTGACATGGACCACCGCTCCTTGCAATCCGAACCAGGACGGCAGAATGGTGATGAAGACATATGCATATACCGAAAAGAAAAGAACCTGGAATATCGAATTGAAGGCGACGAGGCCGGCAGCATACTCCGGATCTCCGCATGCAAGGTCGTTCCAGACTATGACCATAGCAATACAGCGCGCCAGACCGATCATGATTAGCCCGACCATATATTCCGGATAATCCTGAAGGAAGATGATTGCCAACACGAACATTAATATCGGCCCGATTATCCAGTTCTGGACAAGGGAAAGCCCGAGAACCTTTTTATTTCTGAAGACCTCGCCAAGCTCCTCATACTTCACCTTTGCTAGGGGAGGATACATCATAAGAATGAGGCCGATCGCGATGGGAATGTTTGTCGTACCGACCTGAAAGCTGTTGATCAGTCCGTCCACGCCCGGAATGAAATAGCCGAGGCCGACGCCCAATGCCATAGCTGTAAATATCCAGAGAGTAAGATAACGGTCAAGAAAGGACAATCTTTTTGAAATGGTGCTCATTCGACCTCCATGAATATTTTGATCAGCATTACCTTGGGCATCTGCATCCGCTCACAGCTTTCGACTTCCTGGCCGGCTCTTCAACCGGGGCGCAACGACCGGCTGTCTTCTCTTTGCTTTCCAGGAATGACTTGAGCCGTTCCCTGTCGCCCCTGATAACCTCTTCCGAGACCCTCTCGATTACGGTATGAAGCAAAAACCTCCTGAGCACGTCCGAATCATCTAGACTGTAATGAACCCAGCGTCCGGCCTTCCTGTCCTTAATCAGGCGGGCCTCTTTCAGAACGGACAGGTGAAAGGAAACCTTCGGCTGGATCATGTCGAGGGCCGAGAAGATGTCGCAGACACAAAGCTCCCCATGCTCCAGGAGCTTCAGTATCCGCAATCTTGTCTCGTCGGAAAGGGCCTTGAAGATCGTCAATATTTCCTGCATCCTGCTAAGCCTCCGATTTTATGAGATCTTTCACCTTGTCGATGCCCGGCAGAGGTTTGCCTGAAAATTTCAGTTTCCCGTTCACGACCAGGCCGGGCGTAGACATCGTATATTTCATAATCTCGCGAATGTCGCTCACCTTTTCGACGTTCGCATCAATATTCAGTTCCTTTACAGCCTGTCGGGCAAGCTCCTCCATCTTGTGGCAGTTGGCACAGCCCGGGCCTAATACCTTTATATCCATTAATCTCCTCCCTGATAAACCATATACCTAAATTATAATCCCATTGCTGAAATGGCACGGCTTATAGTATCGCCATCGACTTCAGTCTTCCCTTTCTTGAAACCGAAATCTTCAAGGTTGTATGACACCGGGTTGAAGCCGGCATTTTCGAGCACTTTTCTGGCGCATAACGAGGAGCATCCGTCAATGGTCACCGAACCCAGGGCCGTCTTTAGCGGATCAATCTTCTCAGGGATACCAGCCCCTACGGCAGCCATGCAATACATCTTTCCCTTTCCCTCCTTCGACATTTTCCTTGCGACCCGATCCGAGAGCAACCCGACGTCGGCTGCACCTGAACATGAAAAGACATAGATATTACCCTTCACCCCGCAAGCGCACTCAGCCATAAAAGTCCTCCTTTGGTTCAAGTATCAGGAATCTGCGTTCCTCATAAAATCGCATTAAACAGATATCCGACGATGACTATGCCGACCGCCACAATGCCGAAAAAGGTAACAATGAGAGGCGGCTTAAGTACATTTTTCAGGATGATCGCCTCGGGAAAAGAGATAGCGGTAACCGACATCATGAATGCAAGAACGGTCCCCATGGCCATCCCCTTGCCGACAAGCGCCTGTACAACGGGTATCATCCCGGCCGCGTTACTGTAAAGCGGGATGCCTATCAAAACAGCGACCAGGACGGCCAAAGGATTGCCCGGTCCCGCGTACCTGACTACAAAATCTGTAGGTACGTAGCCGTGGACTATAGCCCCGGCCCCCACGCCGATAATCACATATGGCCAGAGCTTACCGAGAAGGTCCGCCGTATAACTGCGCGCATACTGAATCTTGTCCCTGAAGCTTGTCTCGATGATAGTTCCATCCCCGACGTTCATTTCCCATACGTAATCCTGCACATGCCTCTCCATCTTCAGCTTGCCGATAACTATGCCCGCAAGAATTGCCAGCGTGACACCGGTAACGGTGTATATCATCGCTATCTTCCAGCCGAAGAGGCCCCATAGCATGATCAACGCTACCTCATTGACCATGGGGGACGAGATAAGAAATGAAAATGTGACCCCGAGCGGCACCCCTGCTTCGACAAACCCTATGAAGAGGGGAACCGCCGAGCAGGAACAGAATGGAGTTACGATGCCGAGAAGCGCCGCCAGTATATTTCCGATAAATTCTTTTTTATGAGATAGTATTTTTTTTGTCTTCTCTGAAGGGAAGTACGCCCGGATGATTGCAACGACGAATACAATCGTCGTGAGAAGCAGGAATATTTTAAGGGTATCGTATATAAAGAAGTCGACGGCTTCGCCCGCATGCCCGGCAGGATCCAGCTTCAGCAGGGTGTATGTCACATAATCCGCAAATTGCTTCAGCATTTATTCCCCCTCTTCACACTTAAAGCATAAACAATATTTTATATGTTGTCAAGGGGGAAATTGTGACTCAGGCACTGCCGATATCAAAACAAGATAATCCGCAAACGCAGATATGGCGGGATGGAGCTTACAGAATTGTTGCAAGGGATTCCAAGACGTTTAGAACCCAACCTTGAAAGGCGGGATATTAACCCCTTCGCCCGGTTCTTTCTTATAGGTGATCCACGCCTCTATTTTTGCTTTGATAGCTTCACGAATCTTTCTGACTTCGACCATTTTTTCTTCATGAGTACCCTGCAATTGGGCGGGATCGGGGAAGCTCCAGTTAATGTGCCGTAAGGCGCCGGGGAATACCGGGCACTTCTGGGCATTGGCGGCATCGCAAACGGTAATTACATAGTGGAAACGCTGGCCGCTTTTTAGTAAATCAAACGCTCTACGAGTGGTATTTCTGGATATATCGATTCCTACTTCAGCCATCGCCTCTACCGCAATGGGATTCAATGTTCCAGCTTCGAGACCTGCGCTCTCTGCCTCAAAACGATCACCCGCGATCAAGTTCAGAAAGGCCTGTGCTATCTGACTACGGGCACTATTATGAATGCACACGAACAAAACACGTTTCTTATCCATATTTATGCGTCCAGATTTTGCAGTCTGCTTGAGCTATACAGTATTGTTAACACTTTTTTATTACAGGAATATTACAGTCGTATAGAATCAAGCTGTAACGTCTCTATCCGCTGACTAATATTCCTTTCAACACTTACCGCAAGCAGCTGCAACATCCTTCCCCTGTCGGAATTTTTCGAGTCTTGATCTATCCTTCAAAATCTTATCGCTCTCGATCCTTTCCAGCACGCTTATCAGAAGAAACCTTTTAAATATATCTGAATCATCAAGACGATAATGTGTCCACTTGCCATGTTTAGTATCCTTGACCAGCCCCGCGCGTTTCAGTGTTCGTAGGTGAAACGATATCTTCGGTTGCACGATATTTACGGCAGCAACAATCTCGCAGACGCATAGTTCTCCAGTTTCGAGGAGTTTCAGTATCCTGAGTCTGGTCTCATCCGTAAGTGACTTGAAGACATCTATCACGTCTTTCATTCTCTTAGCGAACCTCCGGGAATATTCGTATAATTGTTCATATATCTAACTATACCAAAATGATCCATATATATTGAATCGATATACGGGGTAAAGTATTGACTGACGGAAGATGATAATTATCATAAGTGCGTTGACAAAAGATTAACATATATACAAAAGTATATGAGTCAAACTTAATAATTACTTACCTACCTACATATGATATGCCCACGCCGCACAGGTTGAGGCATAGGACGGGTGCCGTGAAGTGTAACGATATCATAAAAGGAGGAGAGTTATGAGGAATGCTTTGGTTGTCTTGTTGGTGCTAATTTTTTCGGCAAGCGCATTTGCTTTGGAACCGAACCTTATCGACCTTCATAAGAACGCGGCCAAACTCAGCAACAAGGAATGTTTGAATTGTCATGCCGGTATTCTTAAGCAGACTTCACTCAACAAGAAGTATAAGATGTTCCACCGGATACACCTGGAATCCAAGCTTGCAACACCTAAGCAGTGTAAAGACTGTCATCAATCGGTTGATCTGAGGGAAAGTTCTGCTGCCTCATTGAGAAAAGAGGTTGACCCTCAAATTTGTGCCAGTTGCCACAGCGGCGGCGTAAAGGGTGCATGGGATTTATTCGCAAAGTAAAGGAGGATCGAATGAGCGATAAAAGAATGATAACCGAAGACGATAAAGATATTTTTGAAAAAGCCACGGGAAAAGAATTCAGCAGGCGGTCCTTCCTTAAATGGTCTTCAGCCCTAGCGGGCGCTGCGATTGCGAGCGGACTCTTGTGGGACGACAAACTCGGCTTATTCAGGGAGGCATCCGCAGAGGAGAAGATGTCAGGCAAAGGAAAGTGGATATATACGACGTGCCATATGTGTGGAGGAACATCCGGGATAAAGGTCCATGTTGTTGATGGTAGGGTTGTCAAGATAGAGCCGAGCGAATTCAATCCGATAGGCGTAGCAAACATCTCGACGGATTATGAGCAGAAAAAAGCTCTTGGCGGAAGGCTTTGCGCAAAAGGCAATGCTGGGACAAGAGCACTTTATGATCCCGACAGGCTGAAGACACCGATGAAGAGAGTGGGGCCGAGGGGTTCGGCCAAGTGGAAGGCGATTTCATGGGAGGAAGCCCTTGCTGACGTATCAAAGAATCTGTTGAGCGTCCGGGAGAAATACGGACCTGAGGCAATGTTCTGGTGCACCGAAGATTCCTCATTCACCGATATGCAGTCTGACTTTAACCTCCTCTACGGATCTCCAAATTTCTCGATGCATTCGAACACTTGCGATGTCGCCAGAAAGGCGTCCTTTAAGCTGGTAATGGGTGACGACAGACCTCTCCCTGATTTCGCAAATACGAAGTATGCCCTTGTCTTCGGATGGAACCTCCTGGCCGCCACAAAGTGGGCTCATCTTCCCGGAATATGGAATTGGGGTAAAGCTAAAGGCGCAAAGATGGTCTATGTTGATCCCTTCTATAACCAGACGGCAGCAAAAGCGGACGAATGGGTACCGATCAGACCGGGCACGGACGGAGCATTTGCGCTTGCGCTTGGACATGAGATAGTTAAAAACAGCTGGCAGGACCAGGAGTTCATAAATAACTATACGATTGGCTTCGATAAGTATGCGGAGCTTGTGAAGGACAAGACCCCTGAATGGGCCGAGAAGATCACGTCTGTCCCGGCCGAAACAACCCGAAGGATAGCAAAGGAACTCGCGTCAACAAAGCCTGCTGCCGTGGATGTGTGGAGCGGCCCAGGCCATCACACCAACGCAACCGACGGAGGAAGAGCTATAGCAATGTTGCCGGCTCTTCTTGGACAGTACGACAAGCCAGGCACAATGATAAGCAGAGAGGCAAAGGGAGGCAAGCGCAGGGCGTTCAACGTTGATAAACCCAAGGCAGCTAGAATTGACGGCCTGGGCACAAAGTATCCCTTCGCTCATGGATCGGGGATATATACGGAATCAAGGGACGCAATGATTTCTGGGCAGCCTTACCGGCTTAGGGCAGGCGTGTTTATGTTCCAGAACTTCATAATGTCGGTACCCAACACCAAGAAAAACGTTGAAGCAGTGAAGAAACTCGAATACGTTGTCGTCTTCGATACGATGATGAGCGAGATAGCTGAGCTTGCGGATATTGTTATACCGGGCAGTCACTATCTGGAGAGATGGGAGATACATGGAAACTGGGTCACCTTCCCAGCCACATCCATCAGACAGCCTGTAATTAAGTCGGTGATAAACGGGATGACTGAGCAGGAGTTCATTCTTGCCTTGGCAAAAAAGATGGGGCTGAAGGACAAAGACGGCAAGACATTGCCCGATACCTATCCTGAATACATGTCTGACCAGCTCAAGAACGGCCCGATAGGAAAGACCCTGGACGAAATGCTGGCGCTTCCCGGAGCCGTGTTCATTGGAGGCGAGACCCATTATGAAAAGTATAAAACGAAAGGCTTTACAACTCCGTCGAAAAAGATAGAGTTCTACTCCGAACAGATGGCGAAGAAGGGATTGAATCCTTTGCCGGACTACGTTGAGCCGATATTCAATCCGACACCTGAGTTTCCTCTATACCTTATCAACTATAAGCAGGCTGAACACACGCATTCGCGGACGTTTAACAATGACTGGCTGATGGAAATGAAACCTGATAATCCTCTTCTGATGAATTCGGCTACCGCTGCCAGGCTCGGACTTAAAGACGGTGATCCTATCTGGATAGAATCCCCTTATGCAAAAGCTAAAGGATCTGTGCAGGTAACAGAGAGGATTCATCCGGAGGTGGTGGCTCTTCATCATGGATACGGACATTGGGGGTTCGGGAAGATTGCGAGAGGTTCAATGAACAAGATCAACAGGTGGTCTCCTGAAGGCACCGGGGATGGACAATTTCTTGCGGGCGTGTCCGAGAAAACTTCAGGTATGGCTGTTCATAAAGAAATCGGCGTCAAGGTAACAAGGGCATAGAGGAGGGACCAATGGCGAAGAACCCTAAACAAATGACATGGCTTTACAATGAAAATAACTGCATAGCATGCAGAGGATGTGAATCGGGCTGCAAGCAGGAATTCGACCTTCCTGTCGGCATCAGACGGAGGAGGGTAATTATCCAGGAAAGCGGGAAATATCCAAGCCCTCAGGTGAGATATCTTTCCGTATCGTGCAATCACTGTGAGGAACCGTCATGCCTGAAGGCGTGCCCTGTGGGTGCTTACACGAAGGAAGATGAATTCGGTGTTGTTCTTCATGATAAGAAGAAATGCATCGGATGCAAGCGCTGCATGGCCGCCTGTCCTTATGGCGCACCTCAATTCAACGAAAATGAAAAGAAGGTGGATAAGTGTGATTTCTGCATCCATAGGTTGAAGGCCGGACTTCCTCCCGCATGCGTCAGGACCTGTATGGGCTATGCCCTTTCAAACGGTAAAATGCTAGACGTGGAGGCAGGTAATGCCTTCCCCGATCCTGTTTTCAAAACCACCGTTCAGGACCGTCTGCCGCATTTCGCCGATCCCAAGCTGACAATACCGTCAATACGTTTTGTCGAAGCAAAATATCTTAAGAAATAACAGCCAATATGGATTCGCAGGGGCACATTGTCAGTGCCCCTGCACAGATTACTTTTCGAGGATACTCCAATTAATACAAATGCTATGATGACGGATAACGAATTGATAGGAGCATGTGGTCTTTTGGGAAGCATGTATCTGTGCAAACCAGATAAAGAGACCGTGGACAACTGGAAGGTTTTGCTTTCAGAGGATGTCCCAGATATTCTGAGAGACCTAAAAGCCTCAGTGGACAAAATGAACATGGCATCAGATTCTGAACTGGAAGATTTATTGTGGGAATATACTAGGCTGTTTATCGGACCTTACAAGTTGCCATGTCCGCCATGGGAGTCTGTTTATACGTCGCCGAAAAAACTCATGATGCAGGAAGCCTATGACGAAGTCAGAGGCTATTACATCAAGGCTGGATTGACTATCAACGATGAGGGTATAATGGCGGATCATATCGGTGCTGAACTTAACTTCCTTGCTGTTTTGCTGCAGAAGGCTAATAGTGATCCTGAAAAAGAACGATACTATAGGGATTTCCTAAAGGGTTTTATTGATGAGCATATTATGACATGGGTGCCGCAGTTTGCACAGGACATGGAAGAGGCGGCTGATTCGCCTTTGTACAAAGCACTTGCAAAGACAACGTTGAAATTAATCTGTGTCCAAGGGTTGTAACCTTGCATTATTTCGAATGGCGAGTCTGTTAAAACCCGCGAGAAAGTAGTACCGAGGCAAGAAACTGACGTTGTTTAGTTAGGGAAGGCATTGAGAATCCGATTTTAACAATTGATTTTGTAAATTGGCATCATCTGATAATTGTACTTTCTCAGTATGACAGAATTATGACGAAATCCTTAGAAATCTGCCAAAATCAGTCATTATCTTTCAATAAATAAATAAGCTTCATAATGGCTCCAGTCAAGGCTTTATCCGGTATTTTCAAGCCTTTGCAAAATCCCTATTGCTGTGAATGGCATTCAAGAGGCCGACGGTTCGATCCCGTTCAGCTCCACTTTTCAAATCAACGACTTACAAAATCTCAACTTTCCGACTTGTTCGCAGGACAAGGCTGCATCTATACATCTTCTACCAATATAGCGGCGTGCGATTTGATCGGTTAGAATGCGCGAGCACGGCATTCTACATTTATGATATAAAATTAACAATATTGTAGTTATTCCTTACCGCTGGGATAAATTCACGTATCAAAAAGGGCCGTTGTCCAACAGCTTTATATATATTGAATGCAATCCTCGCACAAAGCGCTCTGCCTCTTGGAATGTATATTGCAGTGCTTTGATGGTCAATGGCAGGGTATAAAATATAAACTATGCAATCACAATAATTAAAGCATGAGATAATATGACACTGAACAGGCCGGCGCGAAGAGGAGGACTCTGATGAAAAGAATACTTGCTGCTTTATCGATGCTGCTTGCTATTGCGTTTTTTGCTTGCGACGCAAATGCTGCCGATTTAACCGTTTCTGCAGCACTCAGTCTCAAGAACGCTTTTGAAGAACTTGGAAGGCTTTATGAGTTCAGGCATGCGGGCACAAGGGTCTTGCTTAATTTCGGGGCTTCGGGGGACCTGACGCGTCAGATTGCAGGCGGTGCGCCGGTCGACGTTTTTGCATCAGCCGCGCCTAAGGATATGAATGATCTGGAAAATAAGGGATACATTTTAGCCGGCTCAAGGATCGATTTTGCCAGGAATTCGGTAGTTCTGATAGCGTCAAAAAATGGGACTATCAAATCGTTTGCGGACCTGACATCGGACAGGGTACAGCGGATAGCAGCCGGAAATCCCAAGACCGTACCGGCAGGCCGTTATGCTGCCGAGGTATTCGCTTATTACAAAATAGCAGGTCCGATTAAGGACAAGCTCATCTACACTGATAATGTGAGGCAGGTTCTGGATTATGCCGCGCGCGGCGAAGTGGATGCAGGTGTCGTTTACGCCACCGATGCGGCTATACGCGGGACAGAGATCAGGGTTGTAGCTGAAGCCCCGGCAGCAAGTCATAATCCGGTTGTTTATCCCATAGCAATTGTTAAAGGGACCGGCAATCAGGCTGCAGCCAAATCTTTCATCGATCTGGTGCTTTCGAAGGAAGGCGGAGCGATCCTGAAAAAATACGGGTTCGGCATTTTACGATGATGGACAGTACAACACTATTTTCAATAAGGCTTTCGCTGCAGGTGGCTGCCGTATCAACCTTCTTCGTAGTTTTTATCGGAGTCCCGATTGCCTATCTCCTTGCCAGAAAGAGCTTCCCCGGCAAAGAAGCAATAGACATTGTGATGACGTTACCTCTCGTTCTTCCGCCTACTGTGACCGGATATTATCTTATCATCGTCTTCGGCAGAAACGGACTCATAGGAAGGTATTTATACGAGTGGACAGGATGGGGCATCATGTTTACCTGGTATGCAGCAGCGCTGGCTTCATTTGTCGTTGCCCTGCCGCTAATGATAAAAGCCGGCAGGGCAGCACTGGAATCGGTCGACAGGAATCTCATCAATGCCTCGTACACACTCGGCTACTCCGAACTGGAGACCGCCCTCAAGGTTACACTTCCGCTGGCCAAGCGAGGACTCCTTGCCGGCGGAGTCCTATCGTTTGCGCGCGCCCTTGGAGAGTTCGGAGCAACCCTTATGCTCGCCGGTAATATACCGGGCAAAACCGAAACAATGCCGCTGGCTATATACTCTCTTGCGGGCAGCGGCGACTGGGGCGCCGCAAGCTCCGTGGTGGGCATACTCACCCTGATGGCTGCAATATTCTTATATCTTGCCAATCGATACAGCAAGAGGATTTTCTGATGGGGTTGAAAGTTACTGTCAAGAAAGCCGTCAAGGGCTTCATGCTGGACGTTTCCTGGCAGATAGGCAACGAGCTTGCCGTGCTTTTCGGGTTTTCAGGGTCCGGCAAATCCTTGACACTTCAGCTGATTGCAGGTTTGATCAAGCCTGACAGCGGCTTTATCGGAGCCAATGTTTCGACATATTTCGACAGCGCTAATGACATCGATGCCGCTCCGCAGCAGCGCTCGATCGGCTATGTTTTTCAGGATCTGGCACTTTTCCCCCACATGACGGTCAGACAGAACATTCTTTTCGGCGCCAAAGGAGTTCCCAGGCAGGAGACGGCCGAACGCTATCATGAGATGGTCGATGCGTTTTACCTGAACGGCATCGAGAATAAACGGCCCTCTGAAATATCCGGGGGACAAAAGCAAAGGGTTGCCTTTGCAAGGGCCCTGATCAGAAGACCTAATGTCCTTCTGCTGGACGAGCCTTTTTCAGCCCTTGATACCCCTCTCAGAATAGAAATGCGCGCATTTCTTAAGGACCTGCGCAAGCAATTTCACATGCCTATCGTGCTGGTGACTCATGACGCAGGCGAAGCAGCCTCGCTTGCCGACTCTATCATAGTCTATTCCGAAGGGTCCGTCATTCAAAAGGGCTCGGCAGGTGAAGTCCTTGACAACCCTATTGACGAACGCGTAAGGCGCTTGTTGGTTGGTCAGCCAACATCTGATCCGCTGCCGGTTAATCACTCAGGTCAGGCTCGAAGAAAATCCAGCGCGTCTGGGGAAAATCGGCCTTGAGTGCTGCTTCCACTCGATTGGTATCTTCTATCAGTTTCTGTACCGACCCCTTTTCCGTCATCCTCACCTTCGCCGAAACCATCAATTCAAGGCCAAGCTGAAGTGTAATCAAATTGTAAACATGTTCAACTTCGGGCCTGGCTATCAGAAATTTTTCGATTGCCAAAACTGTCTCAGGGTCGGCGCTTTCACCAATCAGTAGGCTCTTGACTTCGATGCCGACCACAACCGCAACGAGCACCAGAACCGCACCGATGGCTATGGTGCCCAGGGCGTCGAATACAGGATTCCCTGAATATATGGTCGCAAGAACCGCCGCAAAGGCCAGGGAAAGCCCCATGAGGGCCGCGATGTCTTCACCTACTACGACGATGAGCTCACTCTGGCGGCTCATTCTGAACCATTTAAGAAAAGAGCGCCTGCCCTGAACCTTTTTGACCTCAGCAAGCGCTCCTCTAAGAGAGCTAAACTCAAGGCCCAAAGATATCGCCAGAACCAACACCGCAACCCATGGAGATTCAGGCATCTCAGGCTGCTTCAGCTTGTGAATGCCTTCGTAAATGGAAAATATTCCGCCCATGCTGAAAAGCATAAGGGCCACGATGAACGACCAGAAGTAGATGGCCTTACCGTATCCCATGGGGTGCTCATTCGAAACCGGCCTCCTTGCCCTTCTCAGACCGATGAGCAGCAGAAACTGATTAGCACAGTCGGCTAAAGAATGGATCGCCTCGGCCAGCATCGCCCCTGATCCTGTGTACCATGCAGCAAATCCCTTTGCAACGGCTATGCCCCCGTTGGCCCCCAGGGCATACATGATTGCCTTTATGGAACCGCTTTCATGCGACATCATGAATATTAGCAGAAACGGTGCAAAGCAGGCGAGGATGCCCGCAGTTCTTTCGTCGAGATCATCTGATTCGCAGCCCCGCAGGTGGCACAAGGGCCTTGCGCTGCCTGAAAGATCCCTGTCTCAGAAGTCCTCCGCGACCGGTATCCCACAACATGCAATTGGTTGAAGAACCAGGAACCTTCCAGATCTGGACACCTCCCAGACCACCGCCGATAGTGTCTTTCAGCGAGATGATGATCTCCAGCACTCCATCACCGTCTACATCTGCGATAGTCGGGGCGGCCATAGATCCCCTTCCGGCAATAGGCACCTTATGAAGAAGTGCCCCCGTATTCGAGAGGATAATCAAATTCGGTGTTGTGTCCGGAACACCGGGCATTCCGGAAGAAAATGTGGTGAAAATAATCTCCGGAACTCCATCTCTGTTCAGGTCCACTATCAATGCTTCGCTTGCACCAGTGTACGGCGTCGCCGTTGTTGAAAAAGGGTATTCCCAATATATAGTGCCGTCCGGCCTGAATACATGAATCTTGCCGTCATAGCCCGGCACAACGATCTCAAGGCCGGGAACGCCATCCAGATTACCCACCGAAGGGCTGGGCATGGTATGAACAATGTTGTACCCCAAATCATTCATCCCGCCCAGCGGCATCCCCGTATCTTTAGGCCATAGCCAACCGGCGGGACGCCGCATGTCACGATTCAGCACCCACACTGTAGT
>DATHDF010000002.1:0-5843 GCA_035319185.1 Dissulfurispiraceae bacterium
AAAGCCGGTTAAGGTCGAGCAGTGCTACGACTGCCACTCTGACATCAAGGGATTTCACAGCAGCGGCAAGCACGCCAAGGTGAATTGCGTGTCGTGCCATGAAAAACTCGGAGACCATCTGAAGGATGTCTCAAACAAGCCGGTTACCAAAACTGACCTTGCGACCTGCGGCGCATGTCATAAAGAGGAATACGAGTCTCTTGTATCCGTTGACATCGATTCAAAGGCCAAGGTCGAGAAGGCCACATTCAAAAGCCGCTCCCCGCTTTTCGACAAACTGCTGACGCCTCACGGGTTTACGAAAGAGCATGATGAGCCGAGAAGCCATGTCTTCATGCTGATGGACCATCTGATAGTTGACAGGGCGTACGGCGGAAGGTTCCAGTTAAAGGATTGGACAAAGATCGGCGATGCAAAAGACGCAGAAAAAAGCCTGTGGAGCATACTCGTAGACAAAGAGCCGTCCTCTTCTGATCAGAAAATATTTGCACCTCAGACGGCTGCCGCAGCCAATCCGGTATGTTTCCAGTGCAAGACCCAGGACCACATACTTCAGTGGAAATACATGGGCGATAAGGACCCGAGGGCAAAATGGGACCGCACTTCTAAAGTCGTGGACCTAGCGAGAAGCGTCAGTCATCCCATGAACTGCTTTATGTGTCACGATCCGCATTCCACCCAGCCCAGAGTTGTCCGCGACGCCCTTATTCAGGCAGTTGTAGATCGCGGCGAGGGTACATACCCTTATGACAAAGAGAAAAGCAAAAAGACCACGCTGAAAAAGGTAATGTTCAGAGAAGACTTCAGGGCCATTGGAATCATGAACAGGCCTGATTCTAACGTTATGTGCGCGCAGTGCCATGTCGAATATACTTGTAATCCTGGAGTGAACACCGAAACAGGCAAGCCGGTCGGCATGGACGCTCAGGTGACGAACTTCTTCTCATGGGTGAACGTATTCGATTATAACAAAAAGATGGCTGACCAGAAGTTCAAAGACTTCAAGCACGCTACCACCGGGGCCGCGTTGTCCAAGCTCCAGCATCCCGACACGGAGTCCTTCTGGGGCAGCAAGCACGAGAAGGCAGGCGTTGAGTGCAAGGACTGCCACATGCCGCGGGTGAAAAAAGGCGCAAAGGCCTACACCTGGCATGGTCAGAAAAGCGCAAGGTATATGCTGAAGGACACATGCGTCAAATGCCATCCGTACTGGAACGAGAAAGAAGCCGAATACCAGGTTGACGCAGTGCAGAACTACATCCGGGGAAAGATGACCAAGGCGGAATTCTGGCTCGGACAGTTCATCGACACCTTTGCCGCAGCTAAGAGCAAAGGCGTGCCGGAAGAGACATTGGTCGAAGCCAGGAAGCTGCACGATACCGCTCATACCTACTGGGAGTGGTGGACCGCAGAGAACTCAGACGGCTTCCACAATCCTGACGCTGCAAGAGAATCTCTGGCTCGATCCATAGACGCATCACAAAAGGGGATAAAGCTCCTGAACGATGCGATGGCGCCGAAGCCGGCTGCGGTACCGGCGAAATAGACGGTGGATAAACTTGGGCGGCCCTGCGTGGCCGCCCGATGCTTTGGGGGATCTGTCGATACCTGAGCAAAGGAGGCGCAATTACATGATCAGGAGTCTTGCCGTTATATCATTCATTTTTCTATTGTTGCCCGCACTTTCTTTCGGCGCTGCTAAGAAGCATCCACCCATTACTGCTGAACAGGACTGCGAGGAATGTCACGACAGTCAGGCGCAGGTCTGGCAGGATAGCAAACATGGCCTCATGGGAGTGAAATGTGTCGTCTGCCACGGTGACCCTAACAAGAATTTCGTGGCTAAGCCGACATCGAAGCGCTGTGTGGGATGCCACTCCGAGCAGGTGGCGGGCACCGCTGAAAATCATAAGATGAAACAGAAAAATTGCTGGACTTGCCATAACGGCCATTCGCTCAAGCCGAAATCCGCAAAGCAGGATAAATGAGGAGGAGATAGATATGGAATTTACTAGAAGGCAACTGCTCAAGTTCTCGGCTGCTCTTGCGGCTGCTTCTGCTATCGGACTTGACCTCCCCCTGCCTAAGGGGATAGAGGCTGCGGAGCAGGCAGATAAATGGGTCAAGGGCGTCTGCCGTTATTGCGGCGCCGGCTGCGGGGTCTATGTCGGGCTCAAGGGGAGCAAGGTTGTGGCCGTGAAGGGTGACAAGGATAACTGGAACAGGGGCCTGCTCTGCATCAAGGGCAATTTTCTCGCTCCTATTCTTTATGCCGCAGACAGGGCTAAATATCCCTTGCTGAGAAAGGGCGACAGGTTCGAGAGAATCTCCTGGAAAGAAGCGATGGACCTGATGGTATCGAAGTATGCCGAATCCATAAAGAAGAACGGCGTCGATTCGGTCGGGTTTTACGGTTCCGGCCAGTCTTACACGGAGGAGTCCTATTTCATCTCCAAAGTCTTCAAGGGCGGGCTCGGCACCAACAACATCGACGGCAATCCCAGGTTGTGCATGGCATCCGCTGCGGTTGGATACGTCACGACTTTCGGCAAGGACGAGCCCATGGGGGCCTATGACGATATGTACCATGCAGACTGCTTCTTTCTAATCGGCTCGAACATGTCGGAGGCGCATCCGGTCATCTTCCAGATCGTAAACGAGCGCAAGACCAAGGGTAAGGATGTAAAGCTGATAGTGGCCGATCCCAGGAAGACGCTTGTGGCAAAGAAGGCCGACCTGCATATGAACTTCGTGCCGGGCACCGACCTGGCCATCCTGAATGCCATGGCCCACGTGATCGTCAAGGAAAATCTCTACAACAAGGACTTCGTCGGCAAGCACACGGTCTTCAAGAAAATGGTGAACCCGGGGCCGCCGCCCAAGATAGAGAAGGTGACATGGGACGACTATGTCAGGTTTATCGAAGAGTACACGCCCGAGATGGCTGAAAAGACATCCGGCTGCCCGAAAGCAGATATCATTAAGGCAGCGCGGTGGTTCGCGCAGTCGAAGGCGACGTCCAGTTACTGGTGCATGGGTCTCAATCAGAGGACACGGGGCGTATGGGCCAACAACCTTGTTCATAACCTGCACCTTCTTACGGGCCAGATATGCAGGCCGGGCGCCACTTCATTTTCGCTGACCGGCCAGCCCAACGCCTGCGGAGGGGTAAGGGACGGAGGATTGCTGAGCCATCTGCTGCCCTACGGCAGGCTTATCGCCAACGATAAAGACAGGGAGGACATGGAGAATTTCTGGGGCGTGCTCAAGGGGAGGATCAATCCCAAGCCCGGGCCGACCGCGGTCGAGATGTTCAGGGGCTTCAACAAGGGAGATATCAAATGCCTCTGGATAGCCTGCACCAATCCAGGACAGAGCCTGCCGAACCTGGGCATCTACCGAAAGGGAATGGAGTCGAAGGATACATTTCTGGTTGTGTCGGAGGCCTATCACCCTTCAAGGACCTCGGAACTTGCCGATCTTGTTCTGCCTGCTGCCCTCTGGGTCGAGAAGGACGGCACCTACGGCCAGTCCGAAAGGCGATACCAATATGTTGAAAAGGCCGTCGATCCTGTCGCCGAGGCAAGGCCCGATCTTCAGGTCATGATTGATTTCGCTCACAGGTTGTTCAAGTCTCTCGGCAGGGAAGAGGAAGCGAAGAAGATTTTTGCATACAAGGGCACCGAAGATGTCTGGAACGAGATCAGGGCGGCATCGAAAGGCACGGCCTATGATTTCACCGGCATGACGAGGACGCGGCTCAAAAAGGCGCACGGGATGCAGTGGCCTGTGCCGACCGAAGACCATCCCGGCACTGTCAGGAGATACACGGCCAAGTACGGAGATGTGCTCGTCAAGAAATTCGACCCTCAGGCTGACGATGTCTCGTTCTACGGAGCGAAGGCGGATGGAAACAGGGCCACGATATGGCTCAGGCCCCATGTCGGTCCGGCGGAGCCTGCCGATGCCCAATATCCGTTTGTGCTTACCACAGGCAGGCAGCTAGAACAATGGCACACCGGCACGATGACATACAATGTGCCGGAACTGAAGCGGGCCGCGCCGTACGGTTTCCTGGAAATCAATCCGAAAGACGCCCAGAAGCTCGGGGTAAAGACGCGCGACAAAGTCAGGATCACTTCCAGAAGGGGTTCGCTGGTTATGGAGGCCAAGGTGGTCGATGTGCCGAGGGAGGGCTTGGTATACGCCTCATTCCACGACCCGAACAAGCTGATCAATATGCTGACCATCGATGCCTTCGATGCGCTTTCAAAACAGCCCGAATTCAAGATATGCGCTGTCAGGGTGGAAAAGGCCTGATGCCGGTTTCAAGTGCAATAGTCGAGATCGATGTGAGTGCGGGAGAGGCTGTCCTGGGCAGTCTCTCCTCGATGTCTGCAATCAGCGTATACGGAATGAAAGACAACAAGATCGTGATAGTGATAGACGCCGAATCCCTTGAGATCATGGAGGAGAACACAAGAAAGATCATGTCCCTCGAAGGCGTGATCGGCGTCTTCCCTGTCTATTCCTCGGTTGATGAGTAGTATGAAGCTCAGGCCGCCCGGCGCACGAGCGGAAAGGCATTTTATCGCTTCGTGCATCCGATGCGGCAAATGCGCCCAGGTCTGCCCGTACAGGTCTATAAAGGTTGCGAGCATTCTGGACGGCCTCACAATGATGGGCACGCCTTTCATAAAGGCCCGCGAAGTTCCGTGCTACCTGTGTATGAAGTGCCCGCCCGTCTGTCCCTCGGGCGCGCTTGACCGCAACCTCAGGCAAAAACAGGATGTCAGGATGGGGACGGCTGTTATCAACAAGAATACCTGCCTACCCTGGCAGGGGACCCTGTGCCGCAGCTGCTATGAAAATTGCCCGGTTTTCGATGAGGCCATCGTGATGGACGGCGAACTCAGGCCGGTCGTTGATGAAAAGAAATGCATCGGCTGCGGGATTTGTGAAAATGTCTGTCCGGTCGATCAGGCAGCAATTACCGTCAGGCCTAGGGGCGACAAATGATGCTGAAGATTCTGCGAAGATCGGTCCAGTTTGCGACCTTGGCTGTCCTTATTGCAATCCCGTATCTTAACCTGAAAGGCATCGGCATCCTGACCGGCAGCCTTTACTCGCTTGCCATCGGGCCTGTCTGGATCACCGATCCTCTGAGCGGGCTTCAGGTCATGCTGACCACCTTTTCGGCAGACGGCACACTTCTGCTTTCGATACTACTGCCGATAGTGTTCTCGCTTGTCTTCGGGAGGGCCTTTTGCGGCTGGATCTGTCCGCAGAATCTGCTGAGCGAAACGGCTGATTATCTCAGGTCTCTGGTCAGGATCGACAGGCCGCTGCGACTGCGCCAGTCGCCGGTCCCGAGATATGCCGTCCTTGCCGCGACGCTCGGCCTGACCGTGCTCCTCGGGTTCCCGGTGGCAAATCTGATCTCAGCTCCCGGTATTATTTCAGTTCAGATATCTGAGTACATAATGGCTGGAATGGTCGGTGCAGAAGTTTCGCTCATCGG
Organism: Dissulfurispiraceae bacterium; assembly: GCA_035319185.1. GTDB lineage: Bacteria > Nitrospirota > Thermodesulfovibrionia > Thermodesulfovibrionales > Dissulfurispiraceae > Fen-1308. Next base: position 5,522 of record DATHDF010000002.1, read on the forward strand.
CGCGATTGTCCTGATAGAGTTCCTTGTCGCCAGACGCGTGTGGTGCAATTTCGTCTGCCCGGTCGGGGGGCTGCTAGGCATATTCAGGATGCCTAAGACCCTCAAGGTGGTTTATGCGAAAAAGAGCGACAGTTGCACGAGGTGTGGAGCGTGCGTAAGGGCATGTCAGCTCGGACTGAACCCGATGGGCGGCAGGATATATCCGCTCTGCCACAACTGCGGCGATTGCATAGCCGCCTGCAAGAAGGCAGCAGATATGGACAACCCTCTATCTTTCAGATTCTAGGTTTATTCACCCCAGGCCGCTAGAAAGCGCAACTAG
>DATHDF010000003.1:0-8643 GCA_035319185.1 Dissulfurispiraceae bacterium
TCTTCAGGCGCGGACGGACTGGAAATATTGAAGCACAATGAGATACCGGTTATCATCTCCGACCAGCGGATGCCTGTCATGACAGGGGCCGATTTTCTCGAAAAGACGCGCGCCCTTTCCCCTGACTCGGTGCGGATCATCCTGACCGGCTATGCCGATGTAGAAGCAGCCATTAACGCCATCAACAAGGGAGGCGCCTACCGCTATGTCTCGAAGCCGTGGAACGACAGCGATCTTTTGCTCGTGGTTAAAGATGCATTCGAGATGTATCGCCTGCTCAAGGAAAATAAGTATCTCACCGAGCTGACGAGGCAGCAGAATGAGGAGCTCAAAAAATGGAGCACTGAGCTCGAGTTCTACGTTCAGCAGCACACGATTGACCTGACGAAGCAGAACAAAGAGCTGAAAAAACTGAACGAAAAATTGAAAAAAAATGTCCCGGAAGTCCTTGCCTCGCTCTCGGGCCTGATAGAACTGCGAAACAGGTCGATGCGCAACCATTCCAACAATGTTGCTGTGATTGCCAGGGCCATGGCGACTGAACTGGGGCTGCCTGAGACGGAGATCCAGACGATCGCCACTGCCGCGCAGCTCCACGATATCGGAAAGATCGGAGACCCGGACGTTGTGCTGATTAAGGACATCAGCGAATTGTCGCCTGATGAGCGTGCTGAATACATCAAGCACCCCGTGCGCGGACAGGCAGCCATCGACTGTATCGAAGATCTCAGAGATGCCGGCATTCTTGTGCGGCACCATCATGAGTGGTATAACGGCCAGGGCTTTCCGGATGGACTGAAGGGGAATCAGATACCAGTCGGGGCGCGCATAATCTCCATCGCCGACGGTTTCGACAGGGCTGCCCACGGAGGTTTGCATACGGCTGGAGCGGCCCTGGAGCGGATAAAAACGGCGCTTGCTGAGAGGTTCGATGCCGCGCTTTTCGGCCCGCTGGAAAAGGCTGCAAAGGAATTCATGTCTCTTATTGAAGAGGAGACCGATTCCGTAGAGGTTGAACTAAAGGCCAGGGACCTCGCCGCCGGCATGGTATTGACGCGGGACGTAAGCAGCGGCACCGGGCTGCTCCTCCTTCGAAAAGGGACAGCGCTGAATGACAAGAATATCGATACGCTGAGGAGGGCGGTATATCTCGACCCTTCAAAAAGCGGCATATTCGTCACAAGAAAAAAAGGCGCCTGATGATCGAATACGACGAACGGGAAAAAAAGGTTGTGCTTAAGCTGGTATATTACGGGCCGGCCATGTCTGGAAAGACAACCAATCTGCTCAGCCTTCACGACCTGATCGACAAGTCAGGCCGCGGCGATTTGATGATGCTGGACACGGCTGACGATAGGACGATCTATTTCGACTTGCTGCCATTTTTCATCGCCTGTCCCAGCGGGCTGAAGATAAAGCTGAAGGTCTACACCGTGCCCGGCCAGGTCAAGCACGACTCAACTCGCAAGGCCGTGCTCACAAGGGCTGACGGAGTGGCGTTTATAGCCGATTCGCGCATTTCAGAGATGCACAACAATGCCGAAAGCTTCGACAATCTGGAAAAGAACCTTGCCTTCGTCGGCCTCGATATCGAAAAAATGCCGCTGGCAATACAATTCAACAAAAGAGACCTTCCCGATATAATCCCCGAAGATCAGGTCTGCGCGTCATGGGGCGGAACCGGCCTGCCTGTCATTATGGCTTCGGCGCTTTATGGAGAGGGAGTAATGGAAACTTTCAGAGAGTTATCCGGGCAGACTTACGACGCAATTGATGAGCGGCTCGGACTGCATGCTGCGCACGGCCTTTCGCGGGAGGAATTCCTGGGTCGTCTGCTCCGCCCCGGTAGGCAGGCAGCCGGCAATTGACGATGAGACAGGAGAGAGAAAAGATATCTGATAAAGTCGTGGGGCGAGAGCTCATGCTGGGCGACCTTCTGGACGCTGGAGATGTTACCCCGCTTTTGAAGGCGCTTGTAGCGGCGGAAGCAAGTATCGCGGCAATTACCGACGACAAGGGAGAAATCTTGTGGATAGACTGCGCAGATGCGGATATCGGTGCAGCCAGGGTCTCCGTCGCCGATTATGTAACGCACGGCAAGACGGCCGGCAAGTGCCTGAAAAGCGCACCGCTGATGCACGAGGGAGAAGTAATAGGCAATTTGTTTATCTGTCTGTCAGGCCTGTCCGGCACATCACAATTTGAGTCCGTGGTCCCCACGATTGATGCTGTTTCGGCAGCGCTGGCTTCGTTGGTGCGAGCCAATTCAAGGCGCATAATGACCACGGAAATACACGGGGAGGTTGTGAATAGATCCTTTGAGGAATTGATGGAATCTAACCGCAGGATTTCGGCCTCGGAAAAGAAATACAGGGAGCTTTCCGAGACGCTGCAGGCAAGGGTGGATGAAAAGACAGAGGAGCTCAAAAAGGCCTTCACGCGCATGCTGAAACAGGAAAAGCTGTCCTCGATAGGGCGGCTTGCAGCAGGCATGGCCCACGAGATCAACAACCCGGCAGGCTTCATATCAAGCAATCTCAACACATTTTCCAAATATGTCGGCAACCTCGGCAAGATGATCTGCTATTACCGTTCACTTCCTGCATGCGCCTCTCCGGATACCGAGGCCCTATATGAAAAATTGAAGATAGGCTTCATACTGAAGGATACCGCTGACCTTATCGGTCAAAGTGCGCAAGGTGTCCACAGAATAAAGGAGATAGTTTCGAACCTGAAGGATTTTGCGCATGTGGACGATTCGAGGCATATAGCGGTGGACCTACCGTCCGAGCTCGATAAGGCACTGAATGTCCTCTCTCACAGGATTGCCGAAAAATCGGTCAATGTTGTCAGAGCATACTCCGATGTCCCAAAGATAGTGGCAGACCCGGCTGACATCAGCCTCGCATTTCTCAATATATTGATCAATGCCCTGGAGTCGCGTGAAGAAGGACTCGAGATTTCTCTCTCTACAGGGCTGTCCGGAAATAACGTAGTTGTGACGATTACCGATAACGGCTGCGGGATGCCCGAAGAAGTCAGCAGCCGCATATTCGAGCCTTTCTTTACGACAAGAGATGTCGGCAGAGGAGTTGGATTGGGGCTGACCGTATCCTACGAAATCATTTCCGCCATCGGCGGTGACATCGAGGTAAGCAGCGAAGATGGCAGAGGGACCACTCTGTCACTGTCATTTCCGTCGGGGCAGGACTTCAAGTGATACAGCTATTTTTAATTATGGAGTCGACACATGTCGAAATACGCTGACATCTTCAGGTCCGGCTGTAGAGAGACCAGGGATGCGGATACCCACGCTGGTGCCGATGAGCCTGCCGAGCCTTCTCGCTTCGCCCTGCTCTTCGTCGATGACGAGGTGAATGTCCTTAACGCCCTGAGGCGTGTATTTATCGAGGAAAATTACGACATCCATATAGCAAACTCGGCCAAAGATGCGCTTGCAGTAATGGAAAACGAAAAAATACATCTGATCATCTCCGACCATCGAATGCCGGGCATGACAGGCGCCGAACTTCTAAGGCAGATAAAGCAACTCTGGCCCCACACAATTAGAATAATGCTCACCGGCCACGCGGACGTCAGCTCGGTCATGGGTGCGGTAAATGAAGGCGCTGTATACAAATTTATTACAAAGCCATGGAATGACGACGACCTGCGTCTGACTGTCAGCCTTGCGTTTCAGCAGTACAGCCTGCTGCAGGAAAATAGAAAACTTAAAGACATTGCAAAAGACCAGCATCTGAAGCTCAAGAACTATTCCAATCTTTTTGACGAGTACCGCGGTATCCTCGGTTCGATACTGCTGAAGAGCGGGCGTATTTCGTCCGAACAGCTCTCCAGGGCTGCTAAAGAAGCTCGCAAGGACGAATTTATCGGGGATGCTTTTGTCAGGCTGGGCTTTACTACCGAATCCCATATTGTAGAGGCCCTCCAGAAGCACCAGAATCTTGCATATGCAGACCTGAATGAGGTCCATATCAATCCCACGATCGTAAGATTTCTGCCAAGGGAGCTTTGCGAGAGAAACCGCCTTATGCCCCTGCGTCTGGAAGGCAAGCAACTGCACGTTGCAATGGCCGATCCGTCGGATATCCTGAAAATAGACAATATCGCGATGATGACCGGATTTAAGGTCGTACCGGTCGTGGCCAAATCGTCCGCGATCCTCTCCAGGCTTAAGATGGTTTATGGAGAAGAGCCTGCTGATGCCATGATGGAAGTTTCAGATGAATCAGATGCCTGGGACCCCTTTGAAGAAATAGATGTCGTCATTGAAGACGACGAAGTCGACGTAAGCACGCAGGAACTCCTGAATTCTTCTGGGGTTCCGCCGATCATAAGGATCGTCAACGCCATAATAATGGAGGCCCTCAGATATAAGGCAAGCGATATTCATATCGAGCCCAAGACGAAGTATACGATCGTGCGCTATCGGATAGACGGCATGCTCCACACAAAGATCAAGATACCTTCGCACCTTCACGCGGCTACTGTTTCGCGCATAAAGATCCTGTCGAAAATGGACATCTCAGAGCGCAGAAAGCCCCAGGACGGCAGGATCACGATGAAAACAGGCACCAGAGTAGTAGACGTGAGAGTTTCGTCCATGCCTACGATCAGCGGGGAAAAAATTGTAATGAGAATCCTCGACAAGGGCGCGGCACTCAAGCAGGTTTCCGAACTCGGCATGCTGGAAGACGATCTGAAGAAGCTGCAGCTGCTTATCAAGAAACCGCAGGGGATTGTGATCTCTACGGGACCGACCGGAAGCGGCAAAACCACGATGCTGTATTCGATCCTGCATGAGATGTTAAATTCTACCAAGAATTACGAGACCATCGAGGACCCTGTGGAATATTTTCTCGAGGAGGCGAGTCAGATTTATGTGCGCGAACGCGTGGGCCTTTCCTTTGCGTCCGTGCTGCGCTCTACGTTGCGTCAGGACCCGGACGTTATTCTGGTGGGCGAAATCCGCGATGGTGAGACAGCTGATGTCGCGTTCAAAGCTGCCCTTACCGGCCACATGGTGCTCACGAGCCTGCACACAAACAACACCGTGGCTTCGTTGACGCGTCTGATGGACATCGGAATGAAGCCGTACCTTATAGCCTCCGCGATCGAAGGCATCATTGCGCAGCGGCTTGTAAGAAAGGTCTGCCCTCACTGCAAAACCATTGTAAAGCCCGACGAGACCCTCATGGACATCCTTAAGATTCCGCCAGACAGCTTCGGCGAGACAGCCATTGGCACAGGCTGTCAGCAATGCAACAACACCGGCTACCTCGGACGAATAGGCATTTTCGAGATCTTTATCATGAACGAGGAGTTCAGGGAGCTCATCAGCTCCAATTACAGGGAAGCGGAGATACGGGGCTTGGCTCGTACCGGCGGTATGAGGACGCTTGTGGAGGACGGTCTCGAAAAGGTGCGCCACGGCATTACTACGCTTGACGAGCTGGTGAGGGTAATCGGGCCCCCTAACCGATACGAACGACCGTGCGAAAGCTGCGGAATGCTGATAGAGCAGAAATTTCTGTTCTGTCCACATTGCGGGGTCTTCAGGCAGAATATCTGTCAAAACTGCAAGTCCCCGCTCGAAGCGGGATGGGAAATATGTCCATCGTGCGGTACGCGAAAGCGTCCTGCCACCAAAGCATAAAGGAGGCCGTACATGCAGACAAGCAACATACTTATCGTGGATGATGAAAAAAGTGTGCTGGAGGCGCTCAAGAGGTCTTTCATAGATGACCCATACGAAATTCATTCGGCGCAGAGTGCGGAAGAAGGTTTGCGTTTGCTGTCCGCCATGAAGACAAAGGTCGTAATTAGCGACGAGATGATGCCCGGCATGTCGGGGGCCGATTTTCTGGCGAAGGTGAGCAGCAATTTCCCCAGGGTTATCAGGATAATGCTGACGGGGCATGCCAGCCTGGCAGCTGCAGTCAAAGCAATAAACAAGGGCGAGATCTATCGTTTTTTTACAAAACCCTGGGACGATTTCGAGCTGCGTTTTGCAGTAAAGACAGCTGTCGAAAAATTTGATCTCGAGGAAGAAAACAGCCGCCTGCTTGAGACCATAAAGAAACAGGCGCTGAACCTGAAACTGATCGAAAAGGAATTTCCGGGTATTACCCAGCTGGAATACGACAGGAAGGGCCGTATCGTTGTAAGAGACGTATCCGATGATGATGTCGAGCTGATATTGGCTCAGCTGGAGAAGGAATATGGGTCATGATTCTGCCTGCCCGATGTTCCTGCATACGCTGTTGACAAAGGCCGGGACATTGTGTATTCTATTGATGAGTTCACTGATTCCCCCCTTTGCAGGGTTAAATCATAATCATTAATTTTACCAACAGGCTATCTATTTAATTAAGGAATAATTCCGCAGGCCCAAACGTGCAACGATCAGCGACACCGCCCAACACACATCGAGAGAGGAAGAGACTAATGGAAAACTACATTTCAATTTCCGAATTGAAACAGAAGAGCGTGGACAGCCTTACGGCTATTGCCAAAGAGCTCAATGTTGACGGCGCGGGCGGCCTTAGAAAACAGGAGCTGATATTTGCCATTCTCCAGGCGCAGTCGGAGAAGGCCGGCAATGTCTACGGATCAGGGGTGCTGGAGATACTGCCGGACGGGTTCGGATTTCTGCGTTCGCCGGACTACAGCTACCTGCCCTCTCCGGATGACATCTACGTTTCGCCCTCTCAGATCAGAAGGTTCGCTCTCAGGACCGGTGATTACGTTTCGGGTCAGATAAGGCCGCCTAAAGAGAGCGAGCGCTATTTTGCCCTGCTCAAGGTCGAAACTATCAATACGGAATCGCCTGAAGAGAACATAAGCCGTCCGCTGTTCGACAATCTGACCCCTTACTATCCAACAGAAAAGATCAACCTCGAATACATGCCGAACGATTTTTCGATGAGGGTAATGGACCTTATCACACCGATAGGCAAAGGCCAGCGCGGTCTCGTTGTCGCGGCCCCGAGGACCGGTAAAACGATGCTTCTTCAGTCGCTTGCAAAAGCCATCAAGAAAAACCACCCTGAGATACATCTTATCATCCTGCTCATCGATGAAAGACCTGAAGAGGTCACCGACTGGAAAAGGCAGGTAAGCACCGCAGAGATCATCAGCTCCACATTCGACGAGCCGCCCCAGAGGCATTGTCAGGTGTCGGAGATGGTTATCGACAGGGCAAAAAGGCTTGTCGAAGAGAAAAGGGATGTTGTGATACTTCTGGACAGCATCACAAGGCTGGCCAGAGCATATAATGCGATTACTCCTGCAAGTGGCAAAGTCCTGTCCGGCGGACTCGATGCCAACGCCTTGCAAAGACCGAAAAGATTCTTCGGCACAGCGAGAAACATCGAGGAGGGGGGCAGCCTTACGATAATGGCTACGTCTCTTGTCGACACCGGCAGCAGGATGGACGACGTCATCTTTGAAGAGTTCAAGGGCACTGGCAACATGGAGCTTCATCTCGACCGCAAGCTGGTCGACAAGAGAATATTCCCAAGTATAGACATAAACGCTTCCGGCACACGCAAGGAAGAACTCCTGGTAGATTCTGACCAGCTGAACAAGATGTGGATACTCAGAAAGGTCCTCAACCCGTTGAGCACGGTCGAGAGCATGGAGTTCCTGCTCAGCAAACTCAAGGGTACCAAGAGCAATAAAGAATTCCTCGAAATGATGAACAAGTAACGCCCCCTTCCGATGGCCACTATCGACGACGGTCAATGCTTCGTATGCGGCAAGGACAACCATAGCGGTCTGCAATTGTCGTTCAAGTCTTCCGGCGGGAAAAGCCTTTCTGAATTCGTCCTCGCGTCTCAGTTTCAGGGATACAGGAATATCATACACGGCGGCCTGGTAACAGCCATACTCGACGAAGCCATGATCTATGCAGCAATGTCCGAGGGGCTTAACCCGGTTACAGCCGAGATCACCGTGCGTTTCAAGCAGCCGCTCAATGCGGGCCAGGCTGCGACGGTCGAGGCGCAACTGATCAGGAAGACGGACAGGCTGATAGAAGCGAGGTCGAGAATCACCGACAGCATATCGGGGACTCTGGTTGCCGAAGCTACGGCCAAGATGATCCCACTGAAAAAATATCCCTGAGGGATTCAAAAGGGCGCGATAAATCGCGCCCCTTCAATTAAACTATCTGACCTTGAATGTTGCCTCTCTGGAGTCGCTCGTATTACCCGCAATAATTGTAGTTCTTACAGTATATGTGCCCGGCTTCGCATCCGATGACAAGTAAAGCGGCACGACCGACTGGAAGGTCCCGCCTCCTCTTGTCACCTTCACTTCAGGGTTGCCGACAACCTGGCCCGCATGGGTGATCTCCCTTTTTTCGACGACCTCAACCTGGCTGCCCGAAGATGCACCAAGCACGGCATATGTAGCCCTGAGATCAACCTTGTCTCCGGCATTGACCGACGCAGGGTAAGCGGATGTCTCCTCAATTCTCACCGACACCTCCGTGGAATTATAGCTATACCTGCTGTTGGTTTCCTGCGCGGTTCTCTTCTGATCGACCGCATAATGCCCGATGGCGCCTCCTACCAGCGCTCCGGCCAGGCCGCCCAGAATGGCCATCTCGGTCTTGGC
>DATHDF010000004.1:0-40111 GCA_035319185.1 Dissulfurispiraceae bacterium
TATTGCAATCGGAGGGACCACCATGCAGGCGCATCTGGGAAAGATATCCTGCCGCAGGCATGGGTCGGCGACTGCATCACCGTCCCCCGCCCCTTCTGACTATTTCACAAGATACTTCCTGCTGATGGCAGGGATCGGATACGACGGCGAGTCAGTCTACGGCGTCAATGAACGGTTGAAGAAATACTCCGGAAAACTCGCTTATATAATAAGCGGTATCTGCGCACTTATAAAATACAATCCTGGATTGCTGAGGATAAAGGCGGCAATAAGCGGCAGCGGTGATATTACCGGGGCACGATTTCATGTCAACACGCGGCATTGCTCATTAAATGAGGAGTTTCTTGAAGCCACCGGCTATACAATCGTAGCGAGCAAGTCAGCCTGTTATGGCGGAGACATGAAGATAACGCCTGAGGCCAGTTTGACATCCCCCAAGCTTTACATATTTATCTCGCATAAGCGGGGCCGGATCAATCTGATGCGTTATTTGAGAGCAATAATAAGCGACAGGGCAGCTGAGCTGCAGGACACAACCTATTTCAAAGCCGACAGCATAGAGATAGAAGGCGACAGTCATATTCAGATAGACGGCGACTATGCAGGCAAGACTCCTGCACGGATAACCGTCGCGGAAAATTCATTAAAGCTGATAGTGCCGATCGACAGGTGATGTGAAATAATATCATGCACGACCGGACGCTTAATTCATGCTTCGCAGAACAGCCTTCTGCTCAGATCAGTACTCCTGGGGCATCTCCTTCAACTGGGCCATCGAAAATACCGGACCGTCCTTGCAGACATACTCCGGGCCTACGTTGCATCTGCCGCATATGCCTATGCCGCACTTCATCCTGTTTTCAAGTGAAGTGATCGTCTGCTCCGGCGTGAATCCCAGCTTAACCATTACGGGCAGAGTAAACTTGATCATGATCGGAGGTCCGCAGATCACTGCGATCGCATTCTCCGAGGAAGGCGCAACCTGCTCGGTTACCGCCGGCACAAATCCGACCCTCCCGGTCCAGCCGGGCGCATCCCTGTCTACAGTTACGTTATAACTTATATCGTCCCGTTTGGACCATTCCTCCAGGGTCTCTTTGTAAAGCAGCATCCCCGGGGTCCTAGCGCCATAAATAAGGGTGATCTTCCCGAAATCAGCCCTATTCTTTCCGTCGAGCATATACACAATTGTGGAGCGCAGGGTCGTAAAGGCATAACCTCCGCCGATGATTGTAACATCCTTTCCCTTCATCTTGTCGAAAGGATAGGAGTTTCCGAGCGGGCCCCTCACCCCCATTATTGATCCTTCGGAAAGATTGTGGAGGGCCGTAGTTACCACTCCCATCTTGTTTACGGTAAAAAGCAGATGGTCGCCTTCGGTCGGGGACGAAGCTATACCGATGGGTATCTCCCCCTTGCCAGTAACCGAAAGCTGCGCGAACTGGCCCGGGGTATAATCGAAGGCCTTGCAGTCCTCTTCTTTGAGAAATGCAAGCTTGAAGGACTTGATATTCCTGTCTTCAGTTTCAATTACCGTCTCTTCAATCCTTACGGGATAAGGCAAATATGGGTTTTTCATATGTCGCTCTCGCTCTTGTCGTATTTATTTTCAGGAATTCATCTGTTTGACCACTTCGCGTACATCTATATTCACGGGGCACATGGTTACACAGCGCCCGCAGCCGACGCATCCGATCTCCCCGTCCCTCTTCATCGGGATATACTTGAACTTGTGCATGAACCGCTGCCTTACACGCTCCTTCTTGCCGGGCCGCGGATTATGCCCCGTTGCATGAACGGTGAATATCCACGACATGCACGACTCCCAGTTGCGTATCCGCTGCCCTCCCTCTCTGAACACCTCGTCCTGTATATCGAAGCAATGGCAGGTCGGACAGACATAGGAGCAGGTCGAGCAGTTGAGACAGGGTTCGGATATTCTCTGCCAGTAATCTTCATTGAAGAGTTCGAGCACAGTCTTGCCGTTTACCTTGTCGGTGCCGAACTGGACAGTCATGGCGTCTTCGGCATTCTTTCTGACGGTCTTATAGGCCTCTATATTGGCCTCGCTCGGTTCTCTCAAGACGTGACTGCCTGCAAGCAGCTCCCTGCCCTTCTTGGTCAGGACCCTCAAGAGGTAGTGTTCGCCGAGATCGGTAACCATGACGTCGAGCCCGGTTTCGTCAAAAGGATGTGAATTGACCGATGTGCAAAAACATGTGCTGCAAGGTTCCTTGCAGCCGAGCCCTACAAGAGTAACTGCATCCCGCTTGGTCAACCAGTAGTTGTCGGCAAACTGATCATTCTTGAAGATCATGTCCAGGATGCGGAAGGCCCGCGCGTCGCAGGGCCTTATGCCGAAGATGGCCTTCTTTGAGGGAACGGATTGTTCATCCCTGTAAATATTGGCGCCTTCTCCCTCCCGCTTGAATGAAAGCATTATCTCTGATTGTGGAAAGAAGATTTCCTTGGGCGACATGGTCGTGTTCTTAAACTGCTCCAGGTCGACATCAGATACATTAGAAACAGGCGCGAACTTGACTTGATCGCCCTCCTTGACCGGTCCCCAGACCTCGCATTTCTGTTTCAGCTCTTCGATAAATGCTGCCAGATTTTTCTTGTTCAGTCTCATGTATTCCATATTCGGCCACCTACTCTTTCACGAACGGCTGAGGGTCGTCTCGCTGGAAGACTGTGAGCGGAGGAGGAGTCTTCAGGTCCTTCCATGCCTCATAACCGTCAAAGATTTCCCTGATATCTTTTTCCACCTTGCCCGATATCAGTCTGATTTTTATTCCCATCGGGCAGACCTCCTCGCATGCCCCGCATTCGGTGCATCGCCCCGCAGTATGGAAGGCCCTGATCAGGTGATAGGACAGGACGTCCCTGTCGTCCTGAGATTTCCCGCACCACTGAGGACTGGACTTGTCCACAAAACACTCCGGACAGTAGCATAGCGGACAGGCGTCGCGGCAGGCGTAACAGCGTATGCACGGGCTCAGGAGTTCATCGATTGATTCCGCCCTTCCTTCGGGAGGCAGCGCTTCTATCGCCCTTATCTTTTCGTACCGGACGGGGTCCTTCAGTTCGGGTTTCGGTTCCGAAGCGATTTCGTCAAAGAGCACAGGGTTTCTGACGGTGCAGCGGTCGCAATTCCGGTTCAGCACGTCACTGCGATTCAACGTAATCTCGAATCCCTTTCCTCTGGCGGTAACATACAGCTGATCTTCTACTGCTTCCGTAATTTCTCCGGGGACGGCTGCAATGATCTTTCTGGGATCGAGCATACCGGTGCATGGCATTCCAATGATATAAATATTATTGCTGTCTACCTGCTTCTCCTGAATCAGGCCTACTACGTTTCTGCTTACGCATCCTTGCGCGACAATGGCAGCGCGCTTGCCTGCCATTTTGGGCAGATAGGCGGCCAGATTGCCGATGCAGTTGCCATCCCAGAGGAGCAGGTCAGCCTCTTCAGAATTCGTCGCAAAAAATGGGGTATTTTTCAGCGGAATAGTGCCCTTCTTGAAGCCGATCACGACATCTACTTTTTGCTTGTCGAGCAGTTTCTTTGCTATTTCCCTGAGCTTAGTTGTTCTGGCATTCATAATTCGACACCTCTGTCGCCGACAGAAACTTCGTCTTTTGCAAAACGTTTTATCGGTCCCAACGCAGTTACGCTCTCGACGACCGATGTTGCGAAATTGGCGAATTTCTCGCCTTCGGCCGAGGAGATCCATGAGAAATGAAGCCTGCCGGGCTCCAGACCCGCATATTCAAGAAGGCTCTTCATAATCGCAAACTTGCGACGGGCGATCAGATTGCCACTGATATAGTGGCAGTCGCCAGGATGTCAGCCGGATACCCAGACGCCGTCAACTCCCCTGCGAAACGCGTCCATGATAAACTCTAGACTCATACGTCCCGTGCAGGGAATCCTCACGACCTTGATGTTCACAGGATATTTCATCCTGCTGACACCAGCCAGGTCAGCTGCTCCGTAACTGCACCAGTTGCACAGAAAAGCCGCGATAGTCGGTTCGAACTTTGACATGGATATCCTTCCCATTCAGTTAATACAACGGGCGTCATGAAGGCCCCGTTGCGTTACGGTTGTTAAAACACTCCTTCCAGTGCGTCGAGCTGAGCTATGACCGCGCCGGTTGTAAAACCTTTAAGATCCGGGGCTCCCGACCTGCAAGACGTGACACAAACGCCGCAGCCCTTGCACAATGCGACATTGACCTCGGCCTTCCCTTTGTCGTCTAATTTTATCGCCTGGAACGGGCAGAGGCTGACACATACGCCACACCCTGCGCATCGCCTCTTCTCTATATTCGATGTGCTGCCTCCGACAACGATGCTGTCCATCGAAAGGACTGTAACAGCCCTGGCGACAGCGGCCTGCGCCTGGGCTACCGTCTCGTCGATGGCCTTCGGATAGTGGGCCAATCCGCACAAAAAGACGCCGTCGGTCGCAAAGTCGACAGGCCTCAGCTTCTGGTGTGCCTCCAGGAACCAGCCGTCGGCATCCATCGGAACCTTGAACTGCTGGGCAAGATCTTCTTCACGGTTTGAAACTATGGCTGATGCCAGGACCAGATAATCGGCATTAACCTTGATCTCCTTCTGCAGGATGTGATCGGTAAAGGTGACGCCTATAGTGCCGCCGTCATCCTTCACCAGAGGCTTTCTGGATTCATCGTATTTGGCGAAGAATACGCCAAGGTCCCTGGCCTCCTTATAAAGGTCTTCGAGCTCCCCGTATGTCCTGATGTCTCTGTTGATGATGACGACATTCGCCTTGGGGTTTCTCTTCTTGATTTCAATTGAGCTTTGCACGGAGTGGGCGCAGCAGACCTTGCTGCAATAGGGCCTGTCTTTATCCCTTGATCCAACGCATTGGATGAATACGACATTCTTCATCTCTTTGAAGGCAGGGGAATCGTCCTTTAAAAGCTTGTCGAACTCGGTCTGGGTCATCACCTTCGGATTCTGCCCGTAAAGATATTCGGAAGGTTTGAGCTCCGAAGCACCGGTTGCGATAATTGCAACCCCGTGCTCTACTACAACCGATTGTTCGCCGTTTCCGACTTTGCTCAAGGTGGTCTTGAAATTGCCGACAAAGCCGTCAACCTTTGATATTACCGAATTCAGATGCACCTTTATCAGGGGATCGGTGGTGACGCTCTTTTTCAGCTCTTCAACGTATGGAGCGACTTGCTCCGACCTGGTCGTCTGGAACAACTTGAGCGCGTGTCCTCCGAGACGATCAGACCTTTCAACAAGCTCGGTTTCATAACCCTGTCTTGCCAGTTCCCTGGCGGCGTTCATGCCCGCAACACCTCCGCCCACGACCAGGGCACGTTTAGTATTTCCCAGCACGGTCTGACTCAACGGCTCGAGCAGGACCGCCTTGGCTACAGCCATGCGGACGAGGTCCTGGGCCTTTGTCGAAGCACGTCCAGGCGTATCAGAGTGGACCCAGGAGTCCTGGTTTCTGATATTGGCCATCTCGAACAGATATTTGTTAAGGCCCGCGCTCTGCATCGTATCCTGAAACAGCGGCTCATGTGTGCGCGGCGTGCATGCTGCAACCACGACGCGATTGATGCCGTTCTTTCTGATCGATTCCTTTATCCTGTCCTGCGTGTCCTGCGAGCAGGTAAACATGCTCTCCTCGGCATACACTACATGCGGAAGCCCCTTTGCATACTCCACCAATTCCGGGACCTTCACTACACCGCCGATGTTTATGCCGCAATTGCATACATAAACGCCGACCCTTGGCGGCTCCCCTGCAACGTTCCTCAATTCAGGGGCAGCCGGCTTTATTGTCAGCGTATTGCGTGCCTCCGAAAGATTGGAGGTAGCGGCGCACGCCGCTGCGCTCGCCTCCATGACCGAAACGGGGATATCCTTGGGGCCGCTGAACGCGCCGCATGCATATATTCCCGGTTTTGAAGTGGCGACAGGCTTGAAAGATGATGCCTTATTAAAATGGTTTGGATTGAGTTCTATCCCCATCTGTTCTGCAAGCACTACAGTCTCCGGCGGCACATCGAGCCCGACTGAAAGCACCGCCATATCGTAGGTCTCGTCGATAAGCTTTCCCTGTTCATCGGCATACCTTATAATGAGATTTCCGGTGCCGGGATCTTCCCGAATGGCAGAGATCATGGCCCGCTGGTATCGCACGCCGAACTGTTTTTTGGCGCGCTCGACGTATTTATCGAAATCCTTGCCGTAAGCCCTCATTTCCATATAAAAAATTGTGGGCTCTATATGCGCATCGTGCTCTTTTGCGATCACTGCCTGCTTGGTGGCATACATGCAGCATACCGAGGAGCACCATGGATTTGCGTTGTGCGGATCTCTTGAGCCTACACACTGCACCCAGGCGACCTTCTTTGGATGGCCGCCGTCTGATGGCCTTGTAACATGTCCCTGATATGGGCCGGACGGTGACAGGACCCTCTCAAACTGAAGGCCTGACACCACATTCTTCCAGCGTCCGAGTCCGAGTTCTTCGCGGACCCTTGCGTCATAGGGCTTGAAGCCAGGGGCGAGGATGACCGATCCGACGTTTACCTCGACCTCCTTTGCCTTGTCCTCGAAGTTGATCGCCCCTGTCGGGCATTTCTTTTCGCAGACACCGCACTTTTTGCCGAGTCCCAGGATGCGGCAATGCTCCTTGTCTATTGCATATTTAAGTGGTACCGCCTGGGAGTATTTAACATAGATGGCCTTTCTTGGGCCAAGCCCTTCGTTGTGCTCATCAGGCACCTTGGTAGGGCACTTGGCAGCACAATCTCCGCATGCAATACATTTTTCCATATCGACATAGCGGGGATTTTCGATTATCTTCACAATGAAGTTTCCTTCGCTGCCCGATACTGACTTGATGTTTGAAAGCGTATGGAGCTTTATGTTTGGATGCCGGCCGACCTCGACCAGTTTGGGCGAGATTATTCACATCGCGCAGTCATTGGTAGGAAAGGTCTTGTCCAGCTGAGACATGACGCCGCCAATAGATGGCGACTTCTCAACTATGTGGACATAATATCCCGAATTCGCCGCATCCAGAGCAGCCTGCATTCCTGCAATGCCGCCGCCAACGATCAAAATTGAACCTTTCTTGTCGCTCATAGCAGATTTAATCCTTTCAATAGTTCTATTGATTCTATGACGTGCCTGTCGATCTGCAATTCGGCAGCCCCTATCCCCATTGAGATGCCGACCACTTCCGTAATAAAAAAGACGGGGAGTCTTTCACTGATGCCGTATTGCTCGCTAACCTTCGGCTGGTATGCGTCAAGATTCAATTGACACATCGGGCAGGCCGTAACAATGCAATTTGCACCCCTTGCCGCGGCGTCCTTCAATATATTTGACATCAGTCTGAGCGAAACGTCCGCATCATTCAGAGACGCTGATGCACCGCAACAGTCAGTCTTGTATCCCCACTGTATTGCCTCCGCTCCCAAGGCCCTGCATACGGTCTCCATCCCCTGCGGGTTCTCCACGCTGTCACCTATGTCGATATCCATGGGATAGCGTGTCTGGAGGCAGCCATAATAACAGGCCGGCTTCAACCCGGCAAGCTTTATTTCAGCTTTGGCTGCAAGCTCACCCGATTTCACCTTTGCTGCCAGAACATCAAGGATAGAGCGCAGCTTGATCTTACCCTGTACCTTTTCCGAAAGCTCTGCATTGATACTGTCCCGCAGGTCCTTGTCCCCTTCAAGCGCTCTTTGAGTCAGCAGCGTCCGGCTGTAGCACAACGCGCACGGGATCATCATCTCCTTATAACCGCTTGCATCCGCCAGACCAAGGTTCCTTGCAGGCAGCGCCACCGCCAGAAACTCATTGGTCTTTGCAGCCGACGTCGCACCGCAGCAATTCCAGTCCTTGATCTCCTTGAGGTCAACGCCGAGCCTGCTTAGTACGTCCTTGCATTGCACATCATAAAATGCCGAAGTAGCGTGCAGCGAACATCCAGGATAATAGGCCATTTCCATATATGCACCTCGTTGTTCAGGCGGGTATGGCCGCCTGCTTATCACTTCTTCGAGGCCTTAGCGAAGAGCCTTTTCACCTCGCCGAGTCCTCTGATCTTACCCAAGCCTAAATGCATCCTCTTGCGCTTCATCATTACCTTGCCAAGCTGCATCTGGTCTTTCAGGTCATCAATAATGCCCTTGAACCCCTTGCCTTTCTTGATCTCGTCGGCAGCCGTCTTCATATCGTATATGCCCATGAACTCCATCTCGTTTACCCGGCCGAAGTGGGATGTAGAGGTAAGGAAGGCGCTGTGGAAGTTAGCGATCCTCGCATTCAGAGGCTCGGCATGCTGCTCCTTGATCATGTGTTTCAATGTCTCCGTTATCTTTGCGGTATGGATGCCGTTCGGACACCTCGTCCCGCAGGTATAACATGCGACGCACTTCCAGACAAGAAGGTTGTTCATAGCCTCTTCCTTCAAATCTAAAATTATCATGCGTATCAGCTGATCTGGAGTAACACCTGTGTCGTCCCCCACTGGACAGCCTGCGGCACACCTCCTGCACTGGTAACACGCCTTGAGGTTCTGGCCCGATCTGGCCGCAACCTCAGCCGACAATGACCCAATTGCTTCAGTCCCCATAGTTAGAGTCTGCGATGACATAATTTATCTCCCCGCGCGGCTTTATTATGCAGAATAATGTTATTGGTGTTAGGCAACGGTGGGTTCAGCGAATTCAGATGGATGTCTTGGAGCAGAATCAAAACGGTAGCTAAATGTGATAGTCGGCGGCCGTTGGCCATCCCGCACCCCTGTAACTTTGCAGTCCAGTACTATTGTAATAGTTGCACGCAGCTCTTCGCGTGGTGCCGGTTTTCGGGAGCAGACTTATTTCTAGGGTCTTCTAATCGTAAGGATGATGAACCTCAATAATTTTGGGTAATGTTAATCCATCAGTTGCAACTTGCGCAAGACCCTAAACGCAGCGAAATATTCCCTCACTCATCAATCGACACGTCCGGCCTCTCTCTATAGACTTCTGCAATGCCATGTGCAGCAACGATTTGCGCCATTTCTGCCGCACTGTCTGCGCTCAAGCATTGTTAATCGATAAATAAAAAAATACAATAGAAAATGCCAGTAAGCTCAAAAACAGATGCTGCTGAATCTTTCTTTAAAAGGCATATTCGGCGGGATTATATTGTCACCTATTTCCGCAATTTCCTGCTATTATAAGCTTATCAGCAGAGCGATCAATAAGAGAAAATGCGGGAGGTGCTTATATGTCACAATGGGATGATTTACGCATGGATTCAAAGATATCTGAGGCACTTGATGTGCAATGCCATGACAAAAAACACCGATCCAGTAGACCGTTTCTTACGCCGCACCAGATTGCCATTCGCTTTCATGACCTGTTTCCTCATGAATTCAGTATTTTAGGAAAGCCAATCGGGGGTCAAGGGGCCGAAAAACCGGACTCACTTACACAATATATATCTCAGGGATTATCAAAAAGAATAACGCAGCAGCTGATAACAAATATTGAGGAATGCTTTCTGCATACGGACAATATTCATTCTCTTCATTATGCCAAAGACGGGCAGATTCTCGAATCTTCTACGCAATCGCATGACTTGTCAATGTATCGGTTGAGAAATATAGGCTGACGACTCGTACAGCGCTTCCTGCACATGCGTCTTCATGCAAATGATACCGACGCATTTCTTTTGTGTCAGATGTCACACTCAGCTATTGTTGAGTATCTTGACGGCGTTGAGGACTATCTTGGAGCGACACTTTCCCAGAAGGTGGGCAGTCGCCTCCCTGCTATTCCCCATATTCAGGTGAATTTACCAGGTCAGGAATAATTATATAAGACATAAAACCTCCTGTATAACAACAGCATCAACACCGACAGGGGTTAACGCTGTTTTGATTTTTAATTAAGGCGTTAACCCCTCCGGGTTATGCTCCTCATTCCCTCCCTCCGCTTCGCTCCGGGAGGGAATGCAATGAAACCACTCACCCGGGCTGAAGCCCGGGGTTTCAGTCCTCTGGCATAACCTGTCATGCCATTACCGTTGTTGATCCCTGATATATTTTTGGATGACTTCTTCGTCTACCTTGCCTACGGTTTCGGCAAAATAGCCGTCAGCCCACAAGCTATCACCCCACAGAAACTCCTCAAGTTCTGGAAATTCTGTTCTGATTACCCTGCTTGTTCCGCCTTTTAATATTTTTACTACCTCCGCGACACTCTCTCGTGGACTTATCTGTATCAAAACATGCACGTGATCTTCGCTCACGCTAACTTCTGACATCATCCAACGATTTACATTGCACGCTTGATGAAGTAGTTGCTTCACTCTTGCGGCTATTTCCCCTCGTAGTACCCTTTTTCTATATTTGGGTATCCATACCAAGTGAACGCGTAGCCGATGTTTCGTATGAGATCCAGTCCAATATCTGGCCATGCCAGATTATGCCAAAAGACGCCTCCGCTCCGCCACTGCTTCGCTCCGGGCGACCATTCATCCCCAGGTTTAAAAACCTGGGGTTTTCTGGCCGTTTCTATAAAGTTGCCGGAATAATACCATATGTGTATAATAAGTCTTAAGATTACACATAGGAGGCTGCAATGAGGACAAACGTTGTTATTGATGATAACCTGATGAAGTCCGCTGTTAAGTTATCCGGTCTTAAGACGAAAAAAGCTGCCATAGAGGAAGGATTAAAATTACTTGTGCGATGCAGTCGGCAGGCAAATATCAAAGAGTTTAGGGGGAAACTCAAGTGGTCTGGCAACCTTGATGAGATGCGGACAGACAAATGATATTAGTAGATTCATCTGTATGGATCGATTATTTCAACGGCAGAAAAACAGCTAGAACCGATTGGCTTGATTCGGCTATCGGTAGTGAGCAGATAATCGTGGGTGACCTCATTCTGGCTGAAGTACTCCAGGGGTTTCAAAGCGATAATGATTTCAAAACAGCCAGAAAATTACTTTTAGCCTTTCCTTTTATGGCAATGGTAGGGCAGGAATTGGCAATAAAGAGCGCAATTAATTATCGGTTTCTCAGAAAGAATGGTGTGACTGTAAGGAAAACCATTGACGTAATGATTGGGACTTTCTGTCTCAATTATCATCTAACGCTACTACATGATGACAGAGATTTTGATCCGATGGAAAAATATCTTAATCTGAAAATAATTGTCACATAACGAATCACTCCACTGGACTCCGATTCGCTCCGCCGGTAAGCTTCGGCGTTCTTCCCCTCGTTTCGCTCGGTGAAGAATTCAGCAGCTCTCAACGCACAAAAATGTTATTCCGGATTTACTATTTTCTTCAGGCTTTTCAGATCTGTGATCACTATCCTGCCGTCTGCTTCGCGCAGGAATCGGGATTTCTTGAAGCGGCTCATTACCCTTATCGATGTCTCAACAGTTGTACCGACCATTTCGGCAATGTCCTGTTTTGTTAGCTTCATGGCGATCTCAACTGCGCCGGAATCCGTTCTCTCTCCGGTTTTTTCAGCCAGTTTCAACAGCAGCGACGCAATCCTTGATTCTACACGTTCCAGGGCGATGTTTTTCAACGTATCAGAAAACTCGCGGACTCGTTCGCCAAGATTGGCCGTAATGTCATACATGAAATTCGGAAAACGTTCAATTATGGCCAAAAGGTTATGGCGGGATATCCTGACGGTGTCGCAGTCCTCCATAGCCACCGCATTGGCAGGATAGGGAAAGCCTTTCAACACAGCAAAGCCCCCAAAAAAATCACCAGACGATATAAGCTCGATAATGATTTCCTTGCCGTCATGGGATAATTTGGTAATCTTGACTTTCCCCAGGACCAGTATGTAAAACCAGTTTGACGGGTCACCTTCAGAAAAGATTATGTCTTTCTTTCCGAAGCTCCTGCGCTCAACGCACGAGCCGATTTCAGCGATCTCTTCGTTGCTGAGTCCGGAAAACAGCTTTATCCCTTTAAGATATTCAATGCTTTGCATGACAATTATTCGGTTACTTGATCGTCTCCAGAGATCGGTCGACAATCTGCTGCAGCCTGAACGGTGAAGTGGTCATCTTCATAAGTATGTGCCGCACTGCAGGGAAGAACTTCTTTATCTTGTCGGGAGGCAGCGGCCTCGACGATAAAACGACGGGCACAATCTTCCTCCACTGCGGGTTCATTCTTATTCTGTTCAGCAACATGAAGCCCTTTCCAAGCGGCGCGATGCAAGGATCGAAAACCACCATATCGATCTTGGATGAATTCAACATCTCGAATGCCTTCTCTTCCGAACTGGCTTCGAGCACGGAAAACCCCGACTGGGTAAGGGCTGTCCTGTAAAGTTTTCTTTTTGCCTCATTATCATCAATAAGGAGAATCGTATGTTTCGGTGCGGCGGACTGTTTGACCTTTTGATTCTCAATAAAGCGATCAAGCATATTGCGCTGCTCGTCTGTCTGATCGACAAACATCACGCCTATGCCCACACCGTTATGATGGTGCTGAACAGAGGCTTCTAGGCTCATGGTAATGTTGTCGACCGGGAAAGAGAGTTCAACCAGCGTGCCCGGATCTGCAGCCTGCTGAGTATAGACGAAAAGGCCCCCGCTGCTTATATTTGCACTATGAGCCACAACCTGCTTGTTTATGGTTACGCTCTCCTTGAATCTGACACGCGATTTCTTTCTGCTCTCGTCGTCTGCCATGCAAGACCTCCTTTTCTATCTCATCTTCTAAAAATAAAGGGTTTGCCGTATTTCGACAAACCCTTTATTTTAAATGGTCGGGGCGATCCGATTTGAACGGACGACCTCTCGCACCCCAAGCGAGTGCGCTAGCCAAGCTGCGCTACGCCCCGGCTAAGACAAGGCCTCAAGCATCAGCCTGAGCCTCATTTTGACGATGTCGAGGATTTGTTCCCTGGCAAGGACCTGATCAGGGCTTTCGTCCACAATCTGCGATTCGGGCGTCGGCAGCATTCCGCCGAGCTTCTTTCTTACCCCGTCGATTGTGTAGCGTTCTTCGTGAAGAAGCCTCTTGATCAGCAGGAGGAGATCAACATCCCTCTTTGTATATGTCCGCTGTCCGGCTTTGCTCTTTCTCGGTTTGAGAAAGGGAAATTCCGACTCCCAGTATCTTAACACATACGTCTCGACACCTACCAGCCGACTCGCTTCTCCAATTTTGTAAAACAGCTTTTCGGGGAAAAGCCTCAAAACCTGCGGCCTATGAAAAGCTTCGTTCACTTGCCGTTGCCTCTATGCCTTCTCTATCGCCTCTTTAAGCTGATCGCTCGCCTTAAAGGTGACGACTTTCCTGGGGGTTATTTCCACCTCTTCCTTCGTCTTGGGATTTCTTCCGACACGAGCGCTCTTTTTGCGCACGGTAAAGGTCCCGAAACCGGATACCTTGACCGACTCTCCTGCAACAAGGGTCTGCTTGAGAGTTTCGAACAGGACTTCAACCATATCCTGAGTTTCGTTCTTAGGAAGCCCGACTTTTTCGAACAATAAATTCACGATGTCAGCTTTTGTCATAACCTCCCCCATTCATCTGAATCAGCGCTTTCAAGCGCGGTCGGTGCAGGCCCGCGCTTAAGGCAGAATAATTTTATCCTACTTTGATAACTCCTTGCAAGTATTTTGTATTTCGCCCTGATGCAGCCCGGTTTGCCCGTCAGTTTTTACCCCGAGAAAGGGCCTTTCTGAGGTTTGACTCGTGTAAACTCTTTCTGGTATTCTGAGTATACATAAGCTTTATCAACCTTGAAGAGGACTGGCCTATCATTATGAAAACCGATAAAGAGATGACCGCAAAGGAAAAGAAATTGCAGGAAATCAGAAAGAAACTCCTTTTGCAGAAAGAGGAGCTTCTTTCCGGCGCCGGCATTACGCGCAATGCCCTGCCCGATGAAACAATTTTCCCTGAACTCGGAGATCAGGCGTCGGCGGAGATCGATCGCAACTTCACGCTGCGTCTTAGAGACCGCGAAAGAAAGCTTCTCAAGAAGATAGAGGAAGCCATAGATCAGATCGACAGCGGTTCCTACGGAATCTGCGAAATATGCGGCCAGGATATCAGCCTCAAGCGGCTTGAAGCGAGACCGGTCACCACGATGTGCATCGATTGCAAGACCGAACAGGAAGAGGAAGAGAAGCTCCGCGAAAAATAGTCCTGCTATGCCGCTGCGGGACCGTCAGTATTTGTTTCGACCTTTCTGAATATTTTAATCACCGAGATAAAGACCGCCAGCACCAACGGTCCCATTACAAGCCCTATTATCCCGAACAGCTGAATTCCGCCGATTACGCTGAATAGTATCACCAGCACATGCATTTTTGTCCTGCTGCCGATAATGACCGGCCTGAGCAAATTGTCGATCATGCTGATGCCGAATATTCCTACGGCAATGAGCCCAAAAGCCTGAGCTACCAAACCATGCAGGAACAGATAAATTACGGCAGGACCCCAGACGGCCAGCGACCCGATCAAAGGAATAAAAGAGGCAATAGATACGGCAAAGCCCCACAAAACAGGCGACGGGATGCCCAGGAGCGAAAAGGCAATGCCGCCGACAATGCCCTGGGCGATGGCCACCAGCACTCCTCCGTATATCGTCGATATTATAATGTCCCGCATCTGAGCAGCCAGCAGACTCTTCTCCTCGTCAGAAAAAGGCATGTAGTCTCGGATCTTGCTGAGGAAGTCGGCGCCGTCCTTGAACATGAAGAAAACGGAAAAGATTGTAAATATGAAATTCACGGCTACGGCGATGAAGTTTCCGGCGCCCTTCGTAATCTGCGACACAAGATCCTTGCCGACACGCTGCAGATAGTCAATGATGGCCGCATCCAGGTCCGGCTCCGTAATCCCGAATATATCCGTGACTCTTTCGACGACACTGCTTATCGCAGGATTCTGAAGCCCCTGTTTGAGAGAGCTAAGCTTGTCGCTGTCGAGATAGTCGGAAAGATGCTTGAGCTCCGCTACGAGCAACACTATGAAATAAGAAAACGGGCCGATCAGAACAGTGACGATGACGATTATGGTGATCATGGAAGCGACAGGCTTCCATGGAGCGAACTTCAGGGTAAAGGCATAGACAGGATAGAACACCAGCGCTATCACGACAGCCCATGCGATGGGCGACAGAAATGGCTTGAGTATCTGGAACGTAAGGTAGCCCAGGACAACTACTATAAATAAAAGCGTTATGGAATAAAATCTCTTTGATGTCACCCTGCCGGCCCGATGGTCTGCCTTCCTCGGTCCCTCCTCGTCCCGGATGCAGCGTCTATAAGGGCATCAAAAAGCCATACCGAAAGCGGGTCATAAAAGATCCTCTCGGGATGCCACTGAACCCCCACACAGAAATTATAATCCCTTTTGAAAATGCCTTCAACAATGCCGTCGTCCGCTGATGCAAACACCGAGAGCGCCTCTCCCACGTCCATCACCGCCTGATGATGGGACGAATTGACAGTATACCTTTTTTTTAACGCAGTGCCGCCGGGGAGGTCAACAATATTTATCTCGTGCAATCCCCTGCGATGATCGCCTGCATTGGCAAGCTGATAATTTATGTCCTCAAAGAGGGTCCCCCCGTGATATACATTCAGGAGTTGCATTCCAAAACATACGGCCAGTATGGGCACCTTTTTCAGAATTGATTCTCTCATCAGCCCGATCTCGAATTCTATTCTCTCTCTCTTCTCGGGCTTTATGTACTCTTCAGGCACAAAAGGCCGACGGCCATAATAATCAGCCATAATATCTGCGCCGCCCGTAAACAGGAGCCCGTCGATATTGCCGCACAAATCTGCAGGCCCTTTGAATACCGGCAAAGCAACCGGTATTCCACCGGAATTCTCTATAGCCGATACATAGTCATATCTCAGACATAGGCTGCCACCCTCGTGTCCGGCCGTTATGCCTATAAGCGGTTTCACCGAAGTACCCTTCCAGCCCTTTCCCTGCTGAACGAACCTCCGCTGAAAGCGAGTCTGCCATTGACAAAGACATGCTCGACACCACGCGCAACTTTATACGGATCCTTGAATGTGGCCGTATCCTCCATCGTTTGATAATTGAAAACAGCGATGTCGGCATAATACCCCTCTTTTATCAGGCCCCGCTGCCCTATGCCGAATATAGCCGCCGGCAGAGATGTCAGCCGGCGCACTGCATCAGGAAGAGTTACAACGCCTTCATCCCTGGCGTACTTGCCTATAAATCTCGCAAAGCTGCCGAACCCTCTGGGATGCGGCTTCCCGGCACAGGTAGGTCCTGAAAACGATCTGACGGAACTGTCGGAGCCGATCATCGTATAAGACAGTGAGAGAAAGCGCCGCAGGTTTTCCTCGCACATCGAAAAAAATATGGCTCCTGCCCTTGCCTCCTCCGCGAGGGTAATATTCAGCACGGCATCGGCAGGATGCAGGTGCATTCTCGCCGCAATATCGAAAACATTTTCCCCCTCCATCCATTTATTTCCGGTCGCAGATACGGATGAAATATATATTCCTTTCCAATACTCATCCGTGCAGCCGCCCAACTCCGACCTTATCTTCGCCCATGTCTCAGGATCTTTCAGCCGCTTCAATTCCTCCCTTACTCCGCCGACGTAAACCCATGAAGGAAACACGGTGTCGAGGTCGGTGCTCGATGCAATATAAGGATAACGGTCGCAGGTTACCTGAAATCCTTCGGCGCGGGCCTTCTCGATCATCCCGATCACGGAATCTATCTTGTGCCAGTTTCTCTCGCCCGAAGTCTTTATATGAGAGACATGCACCGGCAGCCCGGCTGCGGCCCCGATTCTCAAGGTCTCCTCAATAGATTCCTCAAGGGCATCGCCTTCGCTCCTCATGTGGGAAGCGTAAAGAGCGCCAGGTCTTTCGACTGCCGCCACCTTCGCCAGCTCGATGATCTCATCACTGGTAGAATAGACACCGGGCGGATATATCAGGCCTGTGGAAAGTCCCTTCGCACCGGCGCGCAGTGCGTCGGCAAGCAGCTTTTTCATTTCAGCCATTTCTGATTCCGAAGGAGGGCCGTCCCCGTATCCCACGACGGAAGCGCGCAGATTACCATGGCCGCACAAGGTAGCATAGTTGACAGCTATGCCGTTTCTGCTTATAAGATTGAAATACTCGTCGAATGTGTTCCAGCTTTCATGTATACCAACCTCTCGCCGGTCCGCCTCCCGTCTTTCGAATGCCTCTGCAAGTAAAGGTGCAGCCGACAGGCCGCAATTGCCGTTGATCTCGGTGGTAACCGCCTGCGACAGCTTGCCTTCGGCCCTGCCGTCAGCCAGTATAGTAAACTCGGAATGGGCATGGGTATCGATAAACCCGGGCGAAACCGCGAATCCGCCCGCATCTATAACATGTCGCGCATCTTTATGCGCTCTGCCGACATAGCGTATACGATCGCCCTCTATGCCGACATTCAGAGTTACAGGGGCAGAGCCGCTGCCGTCAATAACATCGCCGTCCTTGATCAGATAGTCGAGCATGCAATCCTCGGTGATATTAATTTGCGACCTGAAAGATTCTAATGCAGCGCTTGAGGCGCCGGCAACGTGCAGCCGGGGGCCTGCTCTTTATCTCCTGATTCCTGTATGCTTCACAAGCCTCGTCTCTGGAGAGCTGCCATTGCGGCCCTGCTCTTCAAAAGTCACCTGAGGCGGCGGTTGAGAAGAAAAATAAGTATGGATGCCGTCGGCGATCGATTTCGCAAGGAACTGTCTGTACGCATCGCTCGCCAGAAGTTTTTCCTCTTTAGGGTTGCTAACGAATGAGACCTCCACCAAAGTCGACGGCATCTTCGCGCCTACCAGGACATAAAAAAGCGCCTGTTTTACGCCCAGGTCGTTGACCTCCGGATATCTCCGTGAAGCGGCAGAGGAAAGCGAAGTCTGAATATTGCCGGCCACCTTAACAGACTCGTCCCTCTTGCTCTCTCTTTCCAGCGATGCCAGGATAACCCCGAGCTCGCTCTTCATCTGCTTCATCTTCTTAACTGATATGGCATTTTCGCGGGCCGCCACCTTCAGGGCCTCGGCATCATTCGACCAGTTAAGCAGATATGTTTCTATTCCCCTTGCGTTTTGATTAGTGCTCGAATTGGCATGGACCGATACGAAAAGATCAGCATTATTGTTATTGGCAATTTCAGCGCGCTGCGGCAAAGGGATGAATACATCCGACTCTCGCGTCAGTACAATATTATATGAAGGATAATCCTTCTTCATAATATCTCTTACCTTGATCGCGATATCGAGGACGACATTCTTTTCATACAGCCCCGTAGGGCCTATGGCCCCGGGGTCATGGCCGCCGTGTCCGGCATCAATGACAACCGTCTTTTTGATAAGTCTATCCGTCTGTGTGCGGGCTTCAGGCTTCGGCAAAGACCTGGGAGGCAGCGAGGTATCGTCGTTTTTTGTCTCTGCGCGCATATCGTGCTTGCCCTTTCCCTTATCCTTTTCGGGGAAAATATCGATTACCAGCCTGGCCGGGTCTTCGAGATTTATCACCTTGAAGTTGTATGACCGACATTTGATATCAAAGACGATCCTCGCGGTTTCGGCGCTGTATTGGCCCAGCCTCATCGACTTAATAGCCGGATGATCGACTTCGATGCTCTTCCTGATTCCCTTTGTAATCCTGACTCTCTTCAGGTCCATAAAGAGCCGATCAGGATTGGACAGCCTGCCGGTGGTAAACTCAACAGGAGCTGACAGCTCAAATACAAACCGCACAAAATCAGGATTTTCCCAGTGACGGACATCTCTAACGACAGCGAGCTCTCCACTGTGGACAGCTGTGGGGGAACCCAGCAAAAATGAAAAAAGCAGGAGCCCCGCAACCGTCAGCGGCAGCCCTGCCTTCTTGCAGAGAGAAAAAATCATCTGGCCTCTACGACTTTGATCTCCGGGATCTCTTTCTTTAACGTCGCTTCGACATAATTCTTGAGCGTCAGCGTCGACATCGGGCATGTGCCGCAGGCCCCTTTAAGTCTTACGTAGACTGCTTCATCCTTAAGATCGACAAGTTCTATATCGCCGCCTTCGGACTTGAGCCCGGTCCTTATCTTGTTCAAAACCTCTTCGACCTTTTCCCTTGTTATCATTCATCCTCCTTGCCCTTTAATGCCTTTTTAAATCATATCTCATAAACTATATTTTATCAAGACAGGCTTGCCGTTTGACGACGATCGTCAAGGCAAACCGTTGCCGTCACTGACTCATTTGACTTTAACCGTCTGAGCGCCGATAATCTAAACATTGACGTCACGGAGGTTAGCATGAATGATTATCGCGTGGAAGAGGATTCTCTCGGGTCTGTTAGAGTGCCTTCTGACGCCCTTTACGGCGCCCAGACACAGCGGGCGGTCGAGAATTTCAGCATCAGCGGATTGAGAATGCCGCGCAATTTCATTTGGGCATTGGGGCATATCAAATCCGCGGCCGCCCGAGCCAATGCTGGCCTTGGCCTATTACGCAATGATATTGCAGACGCCGTAGCAAGGGCTGCCGAAGAAGTAGCCGAAGGCAAGTGGGACGGGCATTTCCCGGTGGACGTTTTTCAGACCGGCTCCGCCACATCTACGAACATGAACGCCAACGAGGTCATCGCAAACAGGGCTGCACAAATGCTTGGCGCCGATATCGGTTCCAGGAAGGTCCACCCCAATGATCATGTAAACCTGTGCCAATCGTCGAACGACATTATCCCGTCGGCCATACATGTGAGCGCCTTAGCGCAGCTGCATAGCCTGCTGTTTTCGGCGCTTTCTCATCTGCATAACACCCTGCTCGAACGCGCACGCGATTGCAGGAACATCGTAAAGACCGGGAGGACGCACCTGATGGATGCAACCCCGGTCACTCTCGGGCAGGAGATCGACGGGTGGGCATATCAGATATCGCAAAGTATCGAACGGATCGAATCCTGCTGCGCCCGCCTGTCACAATTGGCCATAGGCGGCACGGCCGTGGGCACCGGCCTTAACGCGCATCCGGATTTCGCCAAGTCGGTAATAGACATATTGAATAAACGTACAGGTTTCAGTTTTGCTGAAGCCGAAAACCATTTCGCAGCCCAGGCATCCCCTGACACAATACTGGAATTGAGCGGACACCTGAAGACGGCGGCTTCTGCCCTGATAAAAATCTCAGGCGATCTCAGGCTGATGAACAGCGGGCCTGCCGCAGGACTGGGCGAGATATCCCTGCCCGATCTGCAACCTGGTTCAAGCATAATGCCGGGAAAGGTGAACCCGGTCGTATGCGAATCTGCATTGATGGCCTGCGCGCAGGTGATCGGAAACGATACAACCATAGCGATATGCGCAGGCATGGGCGCTTTTGAGCTGAACACAGGCATGCCGCTGATCGCGTATGGCATTCTGCAGTCAATAACTATTCTCGCCAATGCCGTCACAATGCTGGCTGACAAGGCGGTGGCCGGATTTACAGTTAACGAAAGTCATTTGAGCGAGCTTCTTTGGCGCAATCCCATATTGATCACAGGGCTGGCCCCGAAAATTGGTTACGACAGGGCCGCAGATATCGTCAAAAGGGCGAGGGCTGAAAAAAAATCGATAAACGAGATTGCAGCGGAAGAGCTGAAGATGACCCCGAATGAGATAGAGAAGCTGATCGACCCGCTGAAGATGACCGGCAAAGGCATCATAGGCGGACTACTTTGATGCACCACTCACATTTGCATCAAGGACTTCCCTGATCTTGTCCAGGATTTCATCCGGAGATGCCGCCTTTGAAATAAAGTTGTACCCCTCTTCATTTATACCGTGACTGTTTATTATGTCGTCCGTATATCCGCTCATAAACAGCACTTTGCTTTCAGCCCCTATCTTCATGATCTCTTCGTACACTTCCATGCCGTTCTTCCGCGGCATCCGCACATCCAGGACGAGTATATCTATTTCTTCCCTTCTCCCGGCAAAGATCTCCACTGCTTGCTCTCCATCGCGCGCTTCCAGCACAATATAGCCGTTAATTTCGAGCATTTCTCTTATAGTCGACCTTGTATCATCGTCATCCTCCGCCAGCAAGACGGTCTCGATACCGGCATCGCTTCTCGACAAACCCCCTTCGAGATG
This sequence comes from Dissulfurispiraceae bacterium, assembly GCA_035319185.1. Taxonomy (GTDB): domain Bacteria; phylum Nitrospirota; class Thermodesulfovibrionia; order Thermodesulfovibrionales; family Dissulfurispiraceae; genus Fen-1308. The sequence goes on from DATHDF010000004.1 coordinate 21,162, forward strand.
CCGCCTGACTTCCTTTTCCGCCCTCGGGAGATAGACCCGTATCACAGTCCCGTTTGAAGAGTCTGACTGCAAATCAATGAAACCGTTATGCTGTTTGACTATCCCGTATGTTACTGCCAGTCCAAGCCCTGATCCGCTGCCGGACGCCTTTGTCGTAAAAAAAGGTTCGAATATCTTTTCCCGAATAGACGCATCGATACCGGCTCCGGTATCGCGCACGGACATGCAGACGTAAAGGCAGGAGGCGAAGCAGCCATTGTCAGTCACAGAGGCATCATTGATGTCCGCCAGATCGGTTCGTATGGTCAGGAGCCCGCCTTCGGGCATGGCGTCCCTGGCATTTGTAGTCAGATTGATAAGCACCTGTTCGATCTGATTCATATCAGCCATAATAACTGCCGGGTCCGCAGCCAACTCTGTTACCAGCTCTATGCGCTCATCAATAAATTGCAGCAGATGAGTATTGGCCCTGCGGATCACCTCATTCAGATCGACTGGGCACAGCACCATTGTCTGCTTTCTGCTGAATGCCAGAAGACTCTGACTGAGACTGTTGGCCCTGTCGATCGCATTAACTACCTGTTCTGCATATTTCGCCGTTTGATTTCCATCAAGCAACTTCTTCCGTATCAGATACATTGCGCCTTTTATAGTTGTCAGGATATTGCTGAATTCGTGCGCTATGCCGCCGGCAAGAATACCGACTGCCTCCAGTTTCTGAGACTGCCGCAACTGGTCCTCCAGGCCCCTGCGTTCCGTAGTATCTTCGGCAATGCCCGTAATCCGGTACCCTTCGCTCTCATCGCCGACAACAAATCCTCGCCAGTATATCCAGCGTACGGAACAGTCTGCACGCATGATCCGGTATTCTACCGAAAAGTTCGCCTTCCCGGATTTCGTCTTATCGATGACTGCCCGGACCATCTCACGATCATCGGGGTAGATAGCGTCAAACCAAACCTCCGGATTTCTGTACAGACTCTCGCAGGAGCAGCCCCATATCCGCTCGTAACCTGGGCTGACATACAGTACTTCACCATAATCCGCCGACGTGACTAAAAACACTTCATTTATATTTTCTGCCATCTGCAAAAAACGCCTTTCGCTCATTCGAAGGGTCTCTTCCGCCTTTATGCGGCTATCGATTTGGGCTTGAAGCATCTGGCTCAATTCTTCGAGCCGGGCTGCCTTCTTAAGCAGGTAGACAGAAATGGAAGCAACGATAAAGGAAACGACCAAGGAGTCGATACAACCGACAAACAATAACCTGCGGGAAACAGACCCCCATAACGCGTAACTGATCGAGACGCTCAGAAGCGCCGTGAGTATTTCAGAACTTAATATTGCGATCAAGACAAAGTGCCACGACTTGATCGTCTGAAGCCTATGTATAACGGATGAGCTCATGAAAATTACGGACAGCCTGCATTGCTTTTCCAGTCCCCCCAGAACGTATCGATATTTATCCCTAATCCGCAGAACAATGTCAACCCGATAAGAAGCATGCCGCGAAATGAATGAGACTGGGGCATATCAAATATTTTCTGCACATAAAATGGTCCTCATTAAGTGATGTGACTAGATTCCGCCGCCCTCTTTTGATGTACACTATTGATAGTGAAGATCATTGTGTCAATTGCCTGTTCGCTGCTCCTTTTCTGCATCTCCTGCCAGGATAAATCCCCGGCGACCCGGCAGGCTGATCCACCAAAATCGGCAGCTGTGCTTAACGGAGACCCGCTGGTTATATCGGTCCTGCCGGTTGAAAGCCCGCGTTCGATGTTCGAAAAGTTCCTTCCGCTTAAATACTATCTTGAACGGGAATTGGGAAGGCCGGTAACAATTACAATTGCACGAGATTACGACGCTGCCATCGAAGGCCTGGTAGGCGGCGCGGTGCACCTGTCTTACCTGGATCCCGCCGCATACTGTGTGGCGAGGGCAAAGCATAAAGGAAAAGTGATACCCCTGGTTCGGGCGGTAGCAGCGGACAGCGCCGCATCCCGCAGTGTGCTTGTCGCAAAAGACCTGGCCGGCATCGAGAAAATAGTTGATGTGAAGGGCAAAAGGCTGGCACTCGGCAGCGAACGTTCTTCTTTCAGCCACCTTATCCCTTTGGCCATGCTCCATGACGTGGGAATCAACGAAGCCGATTTCGCACGTGTGGATTACATGCAGCAGGAAGACAGGATTGCCCTTTCGGTGCTTATCGGCTCTCACGATGTAGGCGGCCTCAGCGAGGCAGTCGCAAAAAAGTACGCTGCCGACGGGCTAAGGATAATAAAGCGGTCCGATCCGGTGCCGCAGCTCTTCTTGTGCGCTTCGGCAAAGATTCCCAAGAAAGAACTTGAAGCCCTCGGCAAAAGCCTGGTCGCGTTAAAAGACAAAGGCATACTTGCATCGATAGAGCGAGACCTCGAAGGATTCGCACCGGCTGAGGACAGGGACTTCGACCTCGTCAGGATAATGATCAAGAACCTCACGGGCAGTGACTATATCGAGTACGGCCCTCGCACCGTGCGTTTCGCCGTTCTGCCGCTCTACCCTGCGACAACGATATACCGCCGCTACGAGCCGCTGATGAGATACCTTTCCGACAAGACCGGTTACGAGTTCAAGCTGGTAATCCCAAAGGATTTCGAGGAATTCTCGCAGGTGGTAAAGAGCGGCAAGGTCGACTTTTCCTATCAAAATCCCTATGTGTTTGCGCAGATAGACCGCGAATATCCCATCAGGGCCCTTGTTTCATCGGTAGGGCGGCCTGATGAGGAGACCGGCGGAGACGAATCCTTTCGCGGCGTGATCATTGCGAGAAGGGACAGCCGCGTCAAGAGCGTGGACGACCTGAAGGGAAAACGCGTGATGATCGTTTCACCGAAATCTGCCGGCGGCTTTTTGTCGCAGAAGATATACCTGTCCCGGATAGGTATAAATGTGGATCGCGATCTGACGATCATCGATGCGAAGAGGCAGGAAAAGGTTATCCTTGGCGTCTACAACGGATTGGCCGATGCCGGTTTCGTCCGTGAGGCGGCCCTGCAGGTATTGAAAGACGAGATAGATATGAGAAATATATTCATACTGACGACCACAAGTCCGCTTCCGAACTGGCCCGTCGCGTCAACACACGGCAACAATCCGCAACTTGCAGCAAAGGTCAGGCAGCTGCTTATTGGATTTGATGACACTGCAATATTGAGCTCTGCCCATATAAGAAGGTTCAGGCCGGCCAACGAGTCGGAGCTCGAAGAGCTGAAGAAATACTGAATATGAAGGAACGCATTCTATCTTTTTTCAGAAGGCTTCCAATCGCCAAAAAATTCACTGTCTCAGTCGTCCTTCTTATCATAGTCATCATGGTTTCAGTCAACGCGCTGATCATCACTTACCAAAAAAATGCCCTTATGGATGAGATGGAAAACAGCCAGCTCGTCCTCATCAGAAATTTCGCAAAAGACAATGCCGAACCCCTGATGTTCCTGGACCCGCTCAGCCTGGACGAGCACTTGCAGGTTGTGTCACAGACGCCGGGCTGCACGTATGCCATGGTGATCGACCGGACCGGCAGGGTTGTGGCGCACACCGACAGAAAGCAGCTTGGCACGGTGCTGACTCAATATGCCTGTGATACAACGGCTGCCGGTCGAAGCCAAAAAACAGGAATCGCTCAGCGACAACCGGAAGCCCAGATAAAGGAAATAGCACTGCCTGTGGATATAGGCTACGAAAGGATCGGCACGGTTGTGGCGGGCTTTTCGCGAGAGAGGATGAGAGGGCTGATCAGCGAAAGCCTGAGGGGACTAGAGCACTACGTCGCAGTGATTTCCTGCATCATGCTGCTATCTGGTATCGGAGGCGCCTTTCTCCTGTCAAGAGTGCTTACAACGCCCATGCGCCATCTTAAACAGAAGATGGAGCGGGTGAGGTCGGGAGCACTTGATATAGACGTAGAGGAGATCGGGCCGGATTGCCGTGACGTACTTAAGTGCGACCGGTCGGACTGCCCGGCTTTCAGCAAAAAGCGCTGCTGGACCATAATAGGCACCAGGTGCTTCGGCATGTCGCAAAACAGCGTGCAGGATAAAATAGACATATGCCGGGGTTGCGAAGTATACAGAAAGACAAGCGGAGACGAAATAAGAGATCTTATAGAAGCCTTCAACGATATGATCATACGTCTTCGAGAAAGCCTCAGCGAGCTTGAACAAAGCAACAGGGAAAAGGCCCGGCTCGAAAAACTCTCGGCCCTCGGCGAGATGTCCATGACTGTGGCGCACGAGGTGAAAAATCCGCTGAATGCCATCCGGGGCGCTGTTTCTTACCTGAAGGATAATTTCGAAGGCGAGGTGCTTAGCGAGTTTCTGTCCATCATAGAGCAGGAGACCAAGAGGCTCAATGATATCGTCACTGAATACCTGGTATTTTCAAAGCCGGCGCCGCTGAAGATCGGACGGGCGGACCTCAACAGCGCAATAGCGGATATGGTCAGCCTTGTCCGGCAGGAAGCAACGGAGAACAATGTTGAAATCGTTACCGAGCTTGATGCCGCACTGAAGCTTTTTGACTTCGACCTCCAGCAGATCAAGCAGGCGCTGCTGAACATACTGGTCAATGCGCTTGACGCGACGCGGCCCGGAGACACGATCAGTATTGCAACGGCATCACGCAACGGTTCGGTTGATGTTATCATTACAGACAACGGGCAGGGCATCGGCAAGGATATTCTGCCTGATATATTCAAGCCCTTTTACACGACAAAGACGAGGGGGTCAGGACTGGGTCTTGCGTGCGTCGAAAGAATTATCAGGGACCATAAGGGCAATGTGACAGTGCGCAGTATGGAAGGTAAGGGAACCGAATTCATTCTATCGATGCCTATGGAACGTGAGTCATGACAGCAACCGCAGGCAGGATACTCCTCGTCGATGACGAGATCAATACACTGAAGGTGCTGTCGGCCATTCTTAAGGACAGCGGCTACGATGTCGCCACTGCGCGCACGGCTGAAGAAGGGCTGGACAAGGCGTCGAAGGGCCCGTTCGATGCGGCAATCACCGACTATAGGCTGCCCGGCATTAACGGGCTCATGCTCCTGCAGGAACTCCGAAAAAAGCAGCCCGATATACCGGTTGTAATGCTAACGGCATTCGGTTCGATAGAGATGGCTGTAGAAGCCATGAAGATCGGCGCCTTCAACTACATATCCAAACCGGTAAATCCCGACGAACTGCTGACCGTTATGCGCGAGGCCGTTGCAAAGCATAGCCTGCTGATGGAAAATATCTCCCTCAAGTTGCAGCTCAAGGACCGATACAATTTCAAAAACATCATCGGCAAAAGCGACATTATGAGAGAACTCTTTTCGCTCATCGAAACCGTTGCCGCCAGCAGCTCGAACGTACTTATAACCGGCGAAAGCGGCACCGGCAAGGAGTTGGTCGCCAAGGCCATTCACTACGAATCTCCAAGGTCGGACAAACCGTTTATGCCGATAGACTGCACGTCCCTGCCCGAACAACTTCTCGAGAGCGAATTGTTCGGACACGAAAGGGGCGCCTTCACCGGCGCGCACGAGCGCAAGGCCGGCCAGATTGAATATGCCGACGGAGGGACGGTGTTCCTTGACGAGGTCGGTGAGCTGCCCCTTTCAGTCCAGAAAAAGTTTCTGCGTTTTCTGCAGGAGCGGGAGTTTCTGCGCGTCGGCGGCAGCAACAGGATCAAGGTCGACGTCAGGATCATCTCGGCCACGAACCGCAACCTCGACCAGGAAGTCAGGAAGGGCAATTTCAGGGAGGATCTTTTTTTCAGACTGAACGTAATCAGGATCCATGTCCCGCCGCTGCGTGAAAGAAAAGAGGACATACCGATGCTTGCAGCACACTTTCTGTCAAAGTGCGCCTCTGCCAATGCCAAGACAATATCCTCTATTGACAGCGACGTAATAGAGGCCTTTCTGGGCTATGACTGGCCCGGCAACGTAAGGGAACTCGAGAACACTATCGAGCGTGCAGTTGTGCTTTGCCCGTCTCCAACCATAACCATACCCTTTCTTCCGCGCGCCATCCGAGACATCAAGGCAGCCCGGGCCGGCTTCGGTGAAGGGTTGAACCTGATTGAAACAGAAAAGCGCCTTATTATGCGCGCCCTCGAAAAGACATCATGGAACCAGACAAAGGCATCTGAAGCCCTCGGCATCTCACGCAAACAGCTCCGCACAAAGATGAAGCACCACGGCCTCCTGCCTGAAGAGTAACCGAATTCATTGCTAAAGGTTTCAGCAATGTCAAATACGTACTTTTCACAATAGACAACATTCGCATAAACTGATACTATGATTTCTATGAAAAAGAAACAGGCCGGTGAAGGTAAAGAGAAGAAAGCATCTTTGGAAAATAGAGCTGCTGCTGAAAAAGTGACCTACCGTGACTGGCAGGTCCATCCCCATGTAATAGACACTGGCAAATTCAGAACACTTCAAAGCCCCGTTTGGCGGCGAATGACCACCAAGCATGAGGGTGACGTGCTGTATTACAAATTATGGAATTTCTGGGTCAGGGCCGGGTTTGATGCCAATGCCCAATCTACTGGATTCTTCAGGGATTATGAGAGCGCCAACTCGGACACCGACGCACTTCTAAAGGACATTGGCTTCACTTGGAGAAAGGCAGAGAATGAGGAAGATATATGGGGCCGCATAGGCATGGTCTGGACATGGATAAAAAATAAGGTGATTTATGATCCCGCCAGTTATATTACCATATCCTCCATCCCCGGCGAATGGCCGTCAATACTTGACTATGCAAGGTACTATAAAGTCCACGGCAAGCTTGTATGGGCAGCATGTTTTTCGAAAGCCCATCTATTTGCAACACTTCTGGGCCGCGTGATCTATCCGCGGTATCGGTTTGCCATAGCGGAAGCACACCACTCTGAAAACGGTGCGCCGCCGACCGCAACCCACGTTTATGTTGCTGTCTATGTCGGGGAGCGTTGGTTCTATCTGGACCCGACTGCAATTTACATCGCCTTCCCGGATTATGCCCACAGGCAATCGATAGGGGTCAGCAGCTTCACCACGGTGGATTACGAGCATCCTCATGAAATCATACCGGTCCCCTTGTCCGGGTTTGATGGCGTACCGCATCTGCCAAGCTGATCAATAATAGAAGTAACACCGTATTGACAGTATCTTCCCTATCGGCAGATAGCTGAATCTTAAATTGACTTCACCTTATTCCACATCGTACCGCTTCATCCAGTTCGAAAGGGTCTGATAATTAGGCAGTCCGAGGAGTTTCGCCATCTCGGTCTTGTTGCCCCTCGCTTCCTGAAACGACCGTTTCAGATAATGTTTCGTTACCTCCGAAAGAAGATCAGGCAGGCTGAAGCCGTTCCCTAAGCCGTGGCTGAGGACCCCTCGCTTGCCCTTCCCTTCGCCGCTGACAGGAAAGAGCGCCGACCGTATGTCCTCTGCATCGATGGTCTTGCCGGGCGTCCAGATCGCGGCTCTGGATATTGTATTGAACAGTTCGCGTATGTTGCCAGGCCATGGATGATGGTGCAGGATATTTCTGGCGGCTACCGACAGCACCTTCTTCTGCCAGCCCGGGCGTCCCTCAAACTGCCCGTTGATCTTGGCCAGAACGTCATCAATAAGGGGATTTATATCGCCGCTGCGTTCGCGAAGGGGCGGCAGATGCAGTACCCCCACGGCGATTCGATGAAAAAGATCATCCCTGAAACGGCCGGCATAAACTTCCTCTATGAGATTACGGTTGGCGGCGGCTATTATCCTGACATCGATATCCTGGCTCTTGCTCGATCCGACCTTGGTTACAGTCCCTTCCTGGATTGTCCTTAGCAGCTTTACCTGGGCGGCCAGCGGCAGTTCACCGATCTCGTCGAGAAACAGTGTTCCTTCATGGGCTGCTATAAAATATCCGTCGCGTGCGCTCGACGCCCCGGTAAAAGCGCCTTTGGTATGGCCGAAAAATTCGGCTTCAACCAGTTCCGGAGGAATGGACCCGCAGTTGACGGCTACGAACGGTTTGTCTCGTCGCGTGCTGGATTTATGTATCGCCCGGGCAAACAGTTCTTTGCCGGTGCCGGATTCTCCCTGTATAAGCACAGGCACCTCGTGCACCGCCAGCCTTCGCGCACGCGCTATAACGCGAACCATCGGCTTGCACCGGTGTATTATCGAGGCGAATTCCGGCGCCTCAGGAGGAAGCCCCTGGGTAAGCCTCAGCATCTCTTCGTCGCTGTATCTTGACTCGTCGAAGGCATGAGACCCGGAAATATCGAAAGGCAACGAAACGGTCTGCACGCCCTCCTTCCTTGACGTCTGGATCAACTCGGCCGGATGGAAGGTCTTGGAAAGAAGTATCCAGGCTGCAACCATGGCGAGCGAGCCGGAGCTGAGGTGAAAGGTCTTTCGGATGCTCTGGCTGCCGAGCTTCTGTTTTACGTCCTTGATGGCTGAAATCGCAGCGTTGTATGTGTCCCTGAACTGGTTTCGCGTGGAAAACTCGACATGATATTTAATGACCTTTGTCCTGGTGACCGAGGTCAGCCACTCAATGTATCTCCGCTCCTCCTCTTCGCTGAAAACCGACAGCAGCACCACATGCGTGAAATTGCGGTGAGTGACGGCCTCTCCGACGGGGCCGAGGTTCTGCCCGATTTTTCTTCCGCATGCAATAAGATCGTTCTTGCCTATCCAGGCAAACATGACATTTTGCTTCATTGGAAGATAATATACAAACATATTTGTATATTGCAAGCAATTTTATGTTATGATGGGTCGAAGGACATGCGAACATGTCGGTTTTGGTTAATTTCCGGTAGGGTTACGGCCCATCTAAACCCTTGCGGAAGGCCGTTTCGCAACTTCGAGCGCGGGACATAGCAGTGCAATGGTACGCCATTTGCTTCTATATCAGGCGCTGGAAAGAAAGTTCTGCCAAGTTTATAAACCGGGGGTAAAAGAACTGATGCCGGGAAAGAGGACCATATGAAAGAATTGCAGTATCAATATGCCTTGCTCAAAAAGGAAAACCTGGAGGGATTCGTCAACCGACTGTCGGGCATGCGCAAGGTGATGGCCCCTGTAGCGAAGGGATACAATAACTTTGCGTTCGAGGAGGTGCATTCTGGAAAAGGTATAACCCTGAATTACGTGCCGACTATACTTCCCCCGAAAAAATATTTCATGCCGCAGCATGAGACCCTGTTGCGATATCAAATCGGCAAAGGGATTCAGGTTGAAACGGTTATGGACAGCGAGCCGATGGTGCTTTTCGGTATACACACATGCGACCTGGCCGGGATCCAGTGTCTTAATGCAGTGTTTTCAGAGCGTCCGAAGGATTACAATTATCTCACGCGAAAGCCCGATATTCTTATAATCGGTCTCGAATGCAATAACTATTGCGATGAGCACGCCAGCTGCGGCCTGGTGAACGCGAACCTGCCGAACGGCGGCTATGATCTTTTCTTTACGGACCTCGGAGATTACTTTATCGTCCACGTCAATACACAGGCCGGAGAGGAGATAGTGGCCGCTACCAAGTCCTTCGAACCGTCGGAAAAGGCCAATCTCTATGAGCTGATGGAGCTGCGGGAAAGCAAGAGAAAGATATTCAAGAACGAAGTGCCTCTGGCACCGCGCCACATCCCTGAGCTATTCGAAGGCGCTTTCGAAAGCAAGGTCTGGGCTGAAGTAGGAGAGCGCTGCCTCGCCTGCGGCAACTGCACCAATGTATGCCCTACGTGTTACTGCTTTGATATACGCGAGCAGGTCAGCCTGGACGCCAAATCCGGCAACAGGTACAGGATGTGGTACTCCTGCCAGCTCGAACCGTTCGCCAAAGTGGCCGGCGGCGTTAATTTTCGGCAGACGCGTGCGGCGCGGCAAAGACATCGTTATTACCGGAAATTCAAATACCCGGTGCTGAAGTTTTCGAGGTTTTTCTGCACAGGCTGCGGCAGATGCAGCAGAACATGTATGGCCGATATAAGACTGAAGGACACCTTAAACGCCCTGATAAAGGAGAAGACAACAAAATTATGGAGAGATTGGGAATAAAAGAGACGAAGTTCGCCGTCAAAATAGCGAAGATCCTCAAGACCAGGAGGATGACTGAGCACGAGAAGCTCTTCGAACTGGCCTTCGAGGACGGAGACGGCCTGGATTACGAGCCCGGTCAGTTCATCATGATATCCGTGTTCGGCATAGGCGAAATACCGATATCCCTGACATCCGCTCCGACCAACCGCCTCTCTTTTGAAATTTGCGTCAGGGCGGTGGGAAAGGTCACGGATGCGCTGCATAAGCTGGAGGCCGGAGACCTGGTCGGCATCAGGGGACCATATGGAAAAGGCTTCCCAATAAGGCTCCTGGAAGGCAATGATCTGCTGATAATAGCCGGCGGCCTCGGAATAGCCCCTCTTAGGTCCCTCATCAACTATGTGCTCGTAAACCGGCGCGACTTCGGCAAGGTGCATATACTGCTGGGCTGCAAATCCCCTCAGGACATGCTTTTCGTCGATGAACTAGAAAACTGGAACCAGCGCATGGACGTCCACTACAAATGCACTGTCGACAAGGCCGCGCCTGACTGGGCCGGAAATGTCGGCGTTATAACGACTTTGATTCCTGGCGTGGACCTGGAGCCTGAAAGAACATTTGCGGTGGTGGTTGGTCCGCCCGTGATGTATAAATTCGTAATCAGAGAGCTTCTGGCCAAGAACATACCCGAACGGCACATTCTCGTTTCATTTGAACGGCACATGAAATGCGGACTGGGCAAGTGCGGGCGCTGTCAGATGCAGAACCTGTATGTCTGCCAGGACGGGCCGGTTTTCAATTACGACGATATCAAACATTTAAGTGAGGCCCTGTGATATGAAAAAACCAAGGACGGCTTTCTTCGATTTTGCCTGCTGCGAAGGCTGCCAGCTGCAGGTAGCGAACCTCGGCGAGACCCTTCTTGACGTGCTGGACTTTATTGATGTGGTCGAGTTCCGGGAGGTCATGTCCGAGAAGTGGGATAAAGACCTGGATATCGCAATCATAGAAGGCAGCATTACGAACGAACACGCGGTAGATCGCATCAAAGAGATAAGGGACAGGTCGAAGATCATCATAGCCATCGGCGCTTGCGCAACCATTGGTGGTGTCAATGGGATGAAGAACAACTTCGACCTGGACGAGATAAGGAAATACGTATACGGCTCGTCATTTCAATTTTTCCCGACGCAGAAGACTATGGCGGTGCATCAGGTAGTGAAGGTTGACTACAAGGTCAACGGCTGCCCGATCTACCAGCCCGAACTCCTGCATGTGGTGCAGTGCGCTCTGCACGGATATCCGTACCATGTCCCCGACCGAGCCGTCTGCTGCGAGTGCAAGCTCAACGAAAACGTCTGTATGTACGACAGGGGCGTCACCTGTCTTGGTCCTGTTACCAAGGCAGGATGCAACTCATGGTGTATAAACAACGGCAATGTTTGCTACGGATGCCGGGGAATGGTTTCCAACCCCAATGAAAAGGGCGCGCAGGACGTGCTGGCGAAGAACGGCGTGTCCATGGAATTGATTATGAACAAAATGAATATGTACAACAAATGCAGGGAGCTAGACAAACATGCGTAAACAGAACGTGAACATAAACGTAGAATATCTCACCAGGGTCGAGGGCCACGGAAATATTGTCGTCAATGTGAAAGACGGCAAGCTTGAGACGTGCCGACTTGATATAGTCGAGGCACCGCGCCTGTTCGAGGGCATGCTCAGGGGGCGCTCTGTTTTCGAGGCCCAGCATATCACCTGCCGTATCTGCGGGATATGCTCCTGCGGGCATACGCTCGCATCCATTGGCGCTGCCGAAGATGCCCTGGGGATAGTTCCTTCGGCGCAGACAGTCTCATTGCGCAAACTCCTGCTTCACCTTGAGATTCTTGACAGCCACCTGCTGCACATTTATCTGCTAGTGGCGCCGGACCTGCTCGGCGTAAAGAGCTTTGTCCCTCTTATCGATAGCCACAACAAAGTGGTAAGGCGCGCTCTCAGGATGAAAAAGACATGCAATGACGTATGCGAGATACTTGTCGGGCGCCATGTGCATCCCATATCGGCAATCGTCGGCGGCTTTACCAAGCTGCCTCGCGAAAAAGATCTGGAAGCCATGATGCGCCTGCTCAAGGGCATGAAGCCCGACATGGAGGCGACGGTGGAACTCGCAGCAGGCCTTAAATTCCCGGAGTTCGAGCGCGACACCGAATATGTAGCCCTTGTGAGCGACGAGGCCGAGTATCCCCTTCTTTCCGGCGACATCGGCTCGACCGACGGAGTCAGAATGCACCGGCAGGATTATCTCAAGGCTATAAACGAATTCATAGTGCCTCATTCTTCAGCCAAACATGCGAAGATGAGCCGTGATTCCTATGCGGTAGGCGCCCTTGCCAGGTTCAACCTCAATTTCGAGAAACTGCGTCCTGAGGCCAAGTCGGTAGCTTATGCTATAGGGATGAAGCCCAAGTGCATCAATCCTTTCTTAAACACTGCTGCTCAGCTGATCGAGTGCGTCCATTGTCTTGATGACGCAATCGACATCTTGGAGGGCCTGATACGCAGCGGCGTCGATCTCAGCGAGCAGATACTGATAGATCTCGATCAGCAGATGAAGATTCCCGTTAAGGCGGGAAACGGCGTCGGAGCCGTGGAGGTGCCCAGGGGCATCCTCATTCATAATTACGGGGTTGACGACAATGGGCTGATTACCAACGCCAATTGCATTATTCCGACCAATCAGAACCTGAACAACGCGGAGCGCGACTTGGAAAAACTCGTGCCCGAGATAATCGACAAGAGCGAGGAGGAGATAACGCTGGGGCTGGAAATGCTCGTCAGGGCGTACGACCCCTGCATCTCATGTTCGACGCATTTTCTGGATGTCAAGTTCGTCTGATTTAGCGGCGCTGTTTTCTCCGCCTGATAGCGGCATCGTCCTGATTATAACGGTAGGCAACGAGTACAGGTCCGACGACGGGGTCGGTCCTTACATAGCCGGCGGTCTGAAGAATCCGCTCAGTCACATTGCCATTCTGAATGCCGGGGAAAGGCCGGAGAATATCGTCTTCAAGGCCATTGAACTTAATCCCTCGACTGCAGTCATTATAGATGCCGCCAATTTCGGAGGCAGACCAGGAGAAGCGCGCATAATCCCGGAGAGTTCTGTCCCGGACTGCATCCATAGCACGCATAATTTCCCGCTCAATATAGTCTCGCGCCTGATCGCCGAAGACACCGGCGCAAAGGTCTGGTTCGTCGGGATTCAGTATGAAAGCATTGCCTTCGGGGAAGGCTTGAGCGCCGAGGTCAGGGCCTCTGCCGATGAAATAATAAAGATGATTTCAAACAGCCGCTAGGCGGTAAGGATTTCCAGAGATATCAGCTCAAGGGCCCTGATGGGGTCCTCGTGTTTAAGAATGCCTCTTCCCATGACAATGTAGTCGGCCCCTTCTCTGAAGGCAGCCTGTGGAGTTGCAGTGCGGTGCTGGTCGTCAGGGGGCGTCCACGACGGCCTGATACCCGGCGTCACTACCAAGAAGCCCTTCCCGCATGCGTTCTTGATTATCGATATTTCCTGGGGCGAGGCCACGACGCCGTCCAGACCCGCCTTTTGTGCCAGCATAGAAAGGTGTTTAACATGGGCCTTTACTCCATGCGGAATGCAAAGCTCGTTCTTTAGCATCTCGCTGTCAATGCTCGTAAGGACCGTGACGCCGATAATCTTTGGCCGTCTCAGATTCTCTTTTGCGCAGACTTCTTCCACCCTGTCCCTGCAGCTTTTCATCATCTCTACGCCGCCGGAAGCATGAATATTGAACATATAAACGCCGAGACGGGCCGCAGCAACGGCTGCCTTTGAGACGGTGTTTGGAATATCGTGAAACTTCAAATCGAGAAAGACCCTCTTGCCCTTTTCGTGAAGTCTTTCGATCACGGAAGGCCCTGCGGTTACAAACAGCTCGAAGCCGACCTTGTATGTGCTGACATCGCCGCCGAGCATATCTACAATGCTTAGGGCCTTGTCAGCGCTCGACACATCGAGGGCTATTATTAATTTATCTTTCCACGCCATGTTATTAAAGCTTCGGAAGGGTAATCCCTTTCTGGGCCTGATATTTACCCGCCTTGTCCTTGTACGACGTCTCGCAGAGCTCCGCAGCCTGCAGGAATATCAGCTGGGCTATGCCTTCGTTAGCATAAATCTTGGCAGGAAGCGGTGTCGTATTCGAGATCTCGATGGTTACATGCCCTTCCCATTCAGGCTCAAGAGGCGTGACGTTTACCACCATGCCGCACCTTGCGTAGGTAGACTTGCCAAGGCAGATGACAAGCACGTCCCGCGGTATCCTGAAATATTCTATGGAAGTGGCCAGCACAAAGGAATTGGGAGGTATGATGCAAACTTCGCCTTTGAAATCCACGAAACCGGACGGATCAAATTTTTTTGGGTCCACAAATGTGCTGTTGATATTGGTGAATATCTTGAACTCCTCACCAATGCGCATGTCATAGCCGTAAGAGCTGACGCCGTAAGAAATAACCCCTGTGCGAACCTGCGCATCGCTGAAAGGCTCGATCATGCCCGCCCGCGCCGCTTCGCGAATCCATCTGTCGTTTTTGACCACAACTCCTCCCTGTCATGAAAAAAAGAACCGGCTGAGAATCGAAAAAGATTTAAATCAGGCGCCGAAAATGCTTCGCGGCTGCTCGGGCATGCTGTCCTCGTACTCTTCCAGGGCCTCCGCATATTCCCGTATCAATCTCATTGAATCCAGGGCAACCGCTTCATCTATTTTCTGAATTGCAAAACCGGCATGGACGAGGACATAATCCCCTACGCCGGCCTCTTCAGGCAGGAGCAGCAGGCTGATCTCCCTGCGCGCGCCGAATACGTCCACCGTCGCAGAAAGGTCATCTATATTGATTATTTTTGAGGGGACCGCAAGACACATTCCAGTTCAAGCTCCTTTAACTTGTCTATCGTAACGTCGATCAGTTTCTCTATATTAGCATTAACCACGTCCGACATTTCAAGGCCGAAGGAAAAATCGACGGAGGAAGGCTGCATTCCGATTACACAAAGCTTGGACGGCATTATGCCTTTCAGCCTTGCAGCTGAAACCAGATCGGCCAGACCGATCTGATGAACTGACAGCTTCGAAAATATTACGGCAGGGATCTGGTCATCCTCGAGTATCCCGATATAACCAGGCTCCCTGCCGAAATTGACTGCGTCTACTATAACTATTCTGTCGTACTGTTCGAACAGTGGCAGAAGGTCCAGACCCAATGTGCCACCGTCTATGATCTCCAGATCGGAGGGGCAATCATACCTCTCCTTGACGGTGTTTACCACATATACCCCGAGCCTCTCATCCTTCATCAGGATGTTGCCGAGTCCCAACAGCAACGTAGACAAATTAGTGACCATCCTCCATGTTCTTGTAACCGCTGAACATCGAGCTTATCAGGCCGTTCTTCTCGATCAGGTCATTGTGCCATGAAATATAAACGTGAGCTATCACGAAGAGCCAAATGACCCACATTACGAGATGATGGATGAGCCTGAGATATGCAACACTCATGAGGCCGAGCGACCAGCCGCCCAGCAGAGTCCACAGAGCACCGCCCCCCATTGCAACCTTGTACATGCCGAAACCGGTTACGATCTCAACTATGTACAAGCCGAACAGGAAGGTGTACGAAAGGCCCGCCAGACCGGTGTGACCCGGAGAGTGCGGGAGATCCTTTCTGCAAAAGGCATAGAACAACGCCGTGCAGAGGGTGTTCTCTATCCTCTCGCCTGTGGTCGGAATGAACTGGTTGAGACGGGCGTACTTGTTGCCCGCAAACCACCAGTACATCCTCACGACAACGCATACCGTAAAGACGAAGGCGGCTACAAAATGGGCGAACCTCATGTACGCCATAATGAGCGTGTCGGCGTCTCCGTAAAGGAAGGGGGCGCCGATATAAAATCCCGTCACGGAAAGCACGACTATGCTCAAGGCGATCAGCCAGTGAGCTATCCGCACGGGAAATTCCCAAACATAGACTCGACTCATGGCAGCCTCCTTATCTTAATTTTATGCTCGTGACTTCTTTTCCGAAAGCATCAAGGACATGGATGCCGCAGGCCATGCAGGGGTCGAACGAGTGGATCGTCCTCTGTATTTCGATAGGCCTGTTCGGATCGGCAATAGGTGTATTCATGAGGGCCTCTTCGTCCGGACCTCTCTGCCCCTTTGCGTCTCTCGGGGAAGCGTTTACGCCACCCGGGACTACGCACTGATAGTTGTCGATCTTCTGGTCCTTGATGACTATCCAGTGGCACAGGGCGCCGCGGGGCGCCTCGTGGAAGCCGTAACCCTTGGCTTCTGACGGCCAGGACGAAGGTTCCCACTTGTCGGTATTTGCAGTCTTGAGATCTCCCTTCTTCATATTAGCCGCAAGCTCGCCGATGAAGTCAGGCATCTTTTGAGCCATTAGTGCACACTCGATACCTCTGGCAGCAGTTCTGCCCAGAGTGGAAAAGAGCGCTTCCGGTCCTACACCAAGCTTGGACAGACACATATTGACGACTTCCTTTGTCTCCTTGTGTCCAGCAACATAGTTGACGAGCATCCTGGCCAGTGGCCCGACTTCGACAGGAGCGCCGTCATAGCGGATTGCCTTGACCCAGGAATATTTCTTGTCAAGATCAAGTCCTTCATAGGGCGGCTTCGGGCCGGTATAGTTCGGCTCGGTCTCTCCGACCCAAGGATGCAGCGGCTTTTCGTCTCCACCCTTATACTTGTACCATGCGCGCGAGACCTCTTCGGTCATCTTCATGTGATCGACCGGCAGGAGCTTGCTGAGGTCTTTCTTCTTTATATAGCCACGCGGGAACCATGTCTTGTCCGTATTGGGCTCATTGGAATTCTGATACTCACCATAGGAGAGATAGCTTCCTACGCCGCCGCCGATTGCAGCCCAATCCTTGTAGAAAGACGCGATCGCGAGAAGGTCGGGTATGTAAACCTTCATGACGAAATCCTTCGCCTTCTGGGCGAGCTCATTCATCAGAGCGATGCTGCCCGCGTTGAGGGCGTTCTGAGAGTTCGGATCTACAGGTATCGACATGCCGCCTACGATAAATGACTGCGGGTGCGGGTTCTTTCCACCAAGCAGGGCGTGTATCCTGATGAAGTCCCTCTGGAAGTCCAGGGCTTCGAGATAGTGTGCAACAGCCATGAGGTTGGCCTCGGGCGGCAGCTTATATGCCGGGTGTCCCCAGTATCCGTTGGCGAATATGCCAAGCTGGCCGCTCTCAACAAAAGCCTTCAGCTTTGCAGCCACATCCTTGAAGTGCCCGACAGAACTATTGTTCGGCCAGTCCGACAGGGACGAAGCGAGGGCAGCCGTTTTTGCCGGATCTGCCTTGAGGGCGCTTACAACATCAACCCAGTCGAGGGCATGGAGATGATAGAAATGGATTACGTGGTCCTGAATTGTCTGCGATGCATTGATGATGTTGCGGATAATCCTTGCATTATCCGGAATATTGATGTTGAGTGCGGATTCAACAGCTCTCACGGAGCTGGTGGAGTGAACGGTCGTTCAGACTCCGCAGATACGGGACACGAATGTCCATGCGTCCCGCGGGTCTCTGCCCTTAAGCATGATCTCGAGGCCTCGCCACATGGTGCCGGCGACCCAGGCATCAGAGATCTTTCCGCCGTCAACCTTGGCCTCAACGCGCATGTGACCTTCTATTCTTGTCATAGGATCAACAACTACTTTAGCCATCCTTGGTTCCTCCCTCTATTCCTTATTTTTGCCCTTGGTGGCGGTCCTGATAGCTGCATGGGCCGCTACGCCGACCACTGCAACGGCCGCTACGCCAAGACCTATCTTGTCGGCATTGGCCATCACTCCGGCACCGGGAACCTTGGGCATTCTCTTGTAGAAAGGATATGCAGCGTCCCAGTTAGCTGGGGTCGCGCAGGCGATACATCCATGTCCGGCCATTACCGGCCAGCTCGTACCGCCGTTCCATCTGATTGTCGGGCAGTTCTGGTGGGCCATAGGGCCTTTGCAGCCCATCTCGTACAGACACCAGCCTTGCCTGGCGCCCTCGTCTCCCCAACTCTTGACGAACTGGCCTGCGTCGAAATGCGGACGCCTCTCACAGTTGTTGTGGATCAGTTTGCCGAAGGCGAATTTCGGACGGCCGTTGCTGTCAAGCTCCGGCAGTGCGCCGAAGGTCAAGAAATGAACAACGGTGGCAGTGAAGTTCTCGACATTCATCGGGCACCCGGCTATGTTCACGACTGTTCCGCCGATAGCTTCCTGTATGCCGACATATCCGCAGGGATTCGGGCTGGCTGCTGCCAGTCCGCCGTAACATGCACAGTTGCCGACCGCTATGTTGGCCATCGCCCCGGCCGATACTTCCTTCAATATCTGCATGGACGACTTACCCGCTATACAGCAATATACGCCGCCATCTTTCGAGGAAACGGCGCCTTCATAAACAGCAATGTACTGGCCTTTTTTGTTCTTGAGAATGTCCTGCAGGGACTTCTCAGCAGCAAAACCGCCAGGAGCCATCAATGTCTCGTGGTAATCAAGCGAGATGATGTCAAGTACAATCTGGGCGATGGTAGGCTTCGTCGCACGCAGTACCGACTCCGAGTCTCCAGTACATTCTGAAAAATGCATCCATACGACCGACGGCCTCTGCTTCTTCTCCAGGGCTTCAGCTATCTGCGTCGCCCCCGAAGAACAGAGTCCCAAAGTTGCTGCTGTTGTTGCGCAGAACTTCAGGAAATCTCTGCGCGACACGCCTCGTCGCGTCAGATACGAATAAATGCTCTCGCGCTCCATGCTCGTC
>DATHDF010000005.1:0-30962 GCA_035319185.1 Dissulfurispiraceae bacterium
TGAGGGATATATACCTGTTTGATGAGAAGCATAATAATGTTGAGCTGACAGTCGGTCTTGTAATAGCCCTTGGCGGCAAGGGAAAGGCAGCACCGGCACCTGTGGCAGAGCCTGCGCCGGCCCCGGCTCCAGCGCCTGCTCAGAAGCCTGAACCGAAGGAGATTGCGCCGGCGGCGAAGGCAGCACCGGCACCGGTTGTACTGGAAGACGTACATTTTGATTTTGACAAGGCGACCCTGACAGATGCGGCGAAGGCGATACTGAAGAAGAATATTGCTGTAATCAAGGCCAATCCCGGAATCGCAGTGAGGATAGAGGGCAATACCTGCCAGCACGGGACCGATGAGTACAATATGAGACTGGGTGAGAGAAGGGCCAATGCAGTAAAGGAGTATCTGGTCAAGGAAGGCGGAATCGAGGAGTCCCGGATGTCAACAATTTCCTATGGCGAGACCAGGCCTCTTTGCGAAGAGAAGCCGACAGCAAAGAACAAGAACTCTGAGTGCATGAAGTCCAACAGACGGGTTCATTTCGAGGTTGTCGTTAAATAAGTTATAATACGGAAGGGAAGGGGCGGGATTCTTCCCGCCCCTTATTTTTTTTTCAAGGCAGGTCCGCTATGAAGATATCTTCTATCCGTGTTTTACCCCTGATTGCAGTTTTCCCCCTGATTTTCCTTGCGTCATGTGCTACCGAAAAAGAAACAGTGTCTGTTCCGAAGGTAACGCCTGAAACAAAACAACCGGAGATCGCACGACTGCCCGAAAAGCCGGCGCCCCCCAGGGAAGCAGCCTGTGAGGAATATACTTCGAAGAGCATCAACCGCAGCGGCATCGAAACAATGCCTTTTATGCGTATGACATTTTCAGACATTCAGGCCAACGGTGTTCAAGATATGATAGTCGGCAACAAGACTGGCTCTGTCTACCTGTACAGAAATTCGGGCAGCCCTGTCAGCAGTCCGTGGCAACTGGACGGGGGATATTTCAGCGGAGTTAAGGCGGGCGCCTTTTCGTCGCCTGCGTTGGGAGATTTCGACGGAGACGGAAGGGCTGAGCTGATTGTCGGCACAGGCGGTTTTTCGTCGGATTCCGGCAAGATTTTCTTTTTTAGAAACGGCGGCACCGCCAAGGCGCCCTCGTGGAAAAAAATGAGCGATCCGGTGCTGTCTGTAGGCAACGATGCAGCTGTGACGGTAGTTGATTACGATTTTGACGGCAGGCCGGATATTATAGCATGCAACTCAGAGGGGAAGATTTTTTTCTTCAGAAATGTATCGGCCGGCGGCCAGTTGAGATTTGAAAAAAGCGCGACCCCCCCGGTCAGGACCGTCTTCGGCATGTATTCCGTGCCTGCTGCAAAGAAAATCGGCGACAAGGTATATCTTGTGGTCGGCAATAGCATGGGCAGGCTTTTTATGTTCGAAATAAGCAGGAATGGGTCATCAAGGCAGCTGAAGCTGGGCATCACGTCAAAATCATTTGTATCCCCGGCATTTGCGAATCTTCTGGATAAGGGCAGGACTGACCTTGTAGTTGCCGACGGCGACGGAGTCATATCTTACTATGAAAACCTCAGCGGCGATTTCGGCTCGTTAAGGAAGAGAGACGATCTTTTCAATAACAGGATTCTTGCGGGGCCGGTCTGTTCACCGACAATAGCGTGCATCGGCAGCAAGACTTATATGGTTATCGGAAATATGGACGGTACTCTCAGATTGTTTGAGAAAAGCCAGTCGAGCCAGAGCCTTCCATGGACGGAGAAGCGCGGATATCTGAACGGAGTAAGGGTTCAGGGCTTTTCGCGCGGCATTCTTACGGTCTGGGAAGGAAGGGAAATGCTCATTACCGGCCAGGGCAACGGCAGGCTGCGAGCGTTCATGAATATGGGAAAAGGCGGCAGTCCGCTCTGGAAGGAAAAGGCCGGGTTCTTCCAGGGAGTCAGGATTAAGGAGCACAGCTCTCCTGCCATATTCGATCTTGACGGCAGCGGGAAATGGCAGCTCGTGTCGGGCGCTGTTGACGGCAGGCTTTACGCATTCCGCATCAGCGGCCTGAAGAAAGGCCTTCCGGTTTGGGAGCAGATCGACGGTGCTTTCAGCGACATAAGGGTTGACGGTTTTTCTGTGCCGACTATCGTTCGGGATGAAAATACGGTTTACCTCTTCGTCGGCCAGCAGGATGGCCGGATAAGGACTTTCAGGGCCAGTATTGGGGACAAGCCCGCAAGTTACAGATCTCTGAAGTTCGAGGAAACCGCCCTGCTTGCAAATGTGCGGATGAATGAACACAGTTCACCCTTCGTCCAGTTAGACCACGGCATGTTTGACATCATCTCCGGGGATTACAACGGAAATCTGAGGCACTTTCTCTGCAAGAAAAGTCTTATGTGATCGCTGAATCTGCGGTCCTTAGCCGGGTTAACATTTGCCTGGGCGATTAGGTATACTATACTTTCATCGAAAATCATTGATTGCAAGGAGAGGTTTTATGAAGGTTATTCTCAAGTCTGATGTCAAAGACCTTGGCCGCATGGGCGAGGTCGTTAACGTTAAGGATGGTTTTGCCCGCAATTTTCTGGTGCCCCAGGGTCTTGCAGCGGAAGCCAACACCAAGAACCTGAAGGCGTTCGAACACGAAAAAAGAAAGATTCAGGAATTGGCCAAGAAGGTCATGGCCGGAGCTTCCGATATGGCCGAAAGGATTGCAGCTGCCAAAGTGACCATACATGCAAAGGCCGGTGAAGAGGACAAGCTCTTTGGTTCTGTGACGTCCATGGATATAGCTGATGCGCTGAAGGCTTCGGGCATAGAGGTGGACAAAAAGAAGATTGTCCTTGAAGAACCGATCAAAAGGCTTGGCGATTACGCAGTCACGATCAAGCTCCATGCGGAAGTCTCGGCCCAGCTTAATGTGCAGGTTGTGCCCGAATAGGGCCGCTGCACTTTGTTAACAGCATTACCGGTGACTTGAATTGAAAGATGCAGACCTGACGATCACCAAGCTGCCCCCTCAGAATATCGAGGCGGAGCAGGCTGTCCTCGGAGCTATTATCCTGGACAACGAGGCCCTGCCCAAGTCGCTTGAGATACTCGCTCAGGATGATTTCTACCGGGAGTCGCACAGGCGGTTATACCGGGCCATCCTGGATCTGTTCGAAAAGAACGACCCTATTGACATCGTCACAGTCTCTGATTATCTGCGCAAAAGCGGTGACATTGACATAGTGGGTGGCGTGGCATATCTTTCTACGCTGGTTGACAGTGTTCCGACTTCAGCCAATATCAGATATCATGCTCGAATTGTCCGTGAAAAGGCCCTGCTGAGACACCTTATCAGAACTGCGACCAACATTACTGCAAGGGTCTATGAGGACAGCTCCGATCCTGATGAGCTTGTGGACAATGCCGAGAGGATGATCTTTGAGATAGCGGAACAGAGGACCAAGACCTCTTTTGCCACGATGAAGGACGTTATAAAAGACACCTTCAAAATGATCGAGCATCTTTATGACAAGAAGGAGGCAATCACCGGCGTTGCATCAGGCTTCAAGGATCTTGATGAACTCACTTCAGGGTTTCAGCCGGGGGACCTTATCGTAGTTGGTGGAAGGCCTGGTATGGGCAAGACGGCCTTTGCCCTTAATATTGCTCAGAATACTGCAATAAATATGAAAGAGCCCGTCGCTGTATTCAGTCTTGAAATGTCGAAGGAACAGCTTGTCATGAGGATGCTTTGCTCCGAAAGTATGGTTGATTCGGCGAGGGTCAGAAAGGGTTTTATAGGAAAAGAGGATTGGCCGAAGCTGACCGGTGCTGCCGGCAGACTGGCCGAAGCGCCTATATTCATCGATGACTCTTCGGCGCTTACAGTACTGGAAATCCGGGCGAAGTCGCGCAGGCTCAAGATGGAGCACGGCGGACTCAGCCTTGTGGTAGTCGATTATCTGCAGCTGATGAGAAGCCGCGGAAACTTTGAAAGGCGCGAGCAGGAGATATCCGAGATATCGCGCTCACTAAAGGCCCTCGCAAAGGAGCTGAAGGTGCCCGTCGTTGCTCTGAGTCAGCTGAACCGCAGCGTTGAATCGAGGCATGAAAAGATACCGACGCTTGCCGATCTGAGGGAGTCGGGCGCCATTGAGCAGGATGCGGACGTCATTATTTTCCTCTACCGGGACGAGGTATACAACAAGAACAGCCCTCACAACCGCGGCACAGCGGACATCATCATCGCGAAACAGAGGAGCGGGCCTACCGGCACGGTGAAGCTTTCGTTCGAGGCATCCTGCACGAGATTCCACGATCATTCCAACCTGACTTATGAGCAGGAAGCCGAGGTTTACTGATGAAGCGCATGCCGGCGGTTGCAGGACAGTTCTATAACGGAAGTCCGGATCGTCTTGCAAGGCAGGTTGAGCAGTACATGATCCATGACTCGATAAAAGAAAAGGTCATGGCCATTGTCTCGCCGCATGCGGGCCTTATGTATTCCGGCCATGTGGCAGGGGCTGTTTATTCAGCGATAAAAGTTCCAAAGACTTATCTTTTGCTCGGCCCGAACCACTCAGGGCTGGGGCCCGGCATTTCAATGATGAGCGCAGGCGAATGGGAAATCCCTACCGCTACATTTAGACTCGATTCCGAACTGGCCGCGAAGATCAAGGCAAGGGTGCCCTCAGTCAGCGAGGATACCCAGGCGCATCTGTATGAGCACTCGCTTGAGGTGCAACTGCCTTTTATAGCGCACTCTTCTGGAGATTGCCGCATACTCCCGGTAACTTTCATGAGGGCCACAATAGATGATTGCGCAGCTGTCGGCAGGGGCATTGCAGATGCTGTCAGGTCTGTCGGTTACGAAGTAGTAATCGTGGCCAGCTCCGACATGAGCCACTATGAGCAGGATTCTGTCGCGAGAAAACTGGACAGGATGGCTATCGAAGAAATCCTCGACCTCAACCCCGAGGGTCTTTACTCGGTTGTAATGAGGGAGAAGATATCCATGTGCGGCATCATCCCGGCTACAGTCATGCTTTATGCGGCCCTGGAATTGGGTGCGAGTGAGGCGAGACTTGTCAAGTATGCAACTTCCGGGGAGACCAGCGGCGACTTTGAACGCGTTGTCGGATATGCGGGGATCATCGTTAAGTGACGGTAAATGCCGGATTCAGAAAAAGGGATGATATAGCCGGGGTCGTGCTTGCCGGCGGTCGCAATACCAGGTTCCCGATTCAAAAGGGTTTTATCAGGATAGACGGCGCCGCGATAATCGAACGGGACATTTCTATCATGAGGCCGTTCTTTCGGGAGGTCATGATCAGCACTAACATGCCTGAGGCATATTTCTATCTTGGTGCGCCGCTGGTTGGAGACGTGCTTCCTTCGAACGGGCCGATGTCCGGCATTTATACTGCGCTGATCAACTCGCGCGGTGCTGCTGTCTTTGTTGTTGCCTGCGACATGCCTTTTATCGATCCGGGCGTCATGTCCCTGGTTTGCGATAAACACGAGGCGTTGGCTATCAAGGAGTGCTGCGATGCGACGATCCCGATTTTCAACGGCGAGCCGCAGCCTCTATTAGGTATATACCGAGATACCGCTCTGCCGGTCCTTGAAAGCGGCATATTGACCGAAAGGGCCGCCATGAAACCCTTTTTGGGCGAGATAAGGACCCATTATATAGATGAGTCCGACGTGCGTGCAGTAGATCCGGAAGGCCGGTCATTTATCAATATTAATACCGAAGCTGATTTTAACGTGGTGATGTGCAGGCAAGGCAGGGCATTCAGTGACGGCCGGGAACGCCGGGAATTCAACATACGGGAGGGAGCATGTTAAGCACTCAGGACATTCTGGTAATTGCCGGAATAGTTGTGGTTCTTTTTGGAGCAAAGAAGATACCCGAATTGGCCAAAGGCGTCGGCGAAGGCATCAGGAATTTCAAGAAAGCCGTAAATGAGCCGGATGAAGTTGATGTAACTCCGAAGAAACCTGTGGAGTCCGACAAGCCCGACGAAAAGAAATAGGCTGGTGCGGCCCGCATGCATAGAGGTGTCGTTGCAGAAATAGATCTGGCGGCAGCAGCAGCCAATTTGCGAACGGTAAAAGGCCTTTCCGGGCGAAGCTCGGTGATTGCGGTTGTCAAGGCGGATGCGTACGGTCACGGGGCCTCAGAAGTATCCAGGGCTGTACTGGCTGCAGGTGCCGATTATCTTGCGGTGGCTTTCACCAACGAGGCCGCAACGCTGCGTGAGGCGGGCATAACGGCCCCGATAATCGTGCTTTTTGATTCCGATCCGGAAGACGTCGTCAGGTACAATCTGATTCCGGTTCTGACCAGCAGAAAACATGCACGGGCTCTAGCGCTTGAGGCCGAGAGGCGCGAGGTACGAATACCGGTGCACATCAAGGTCGATACTGGTATGGGCAGGCTTGGGCTGACCGGTAGTCCGGTAGAGGAAATTCTTGGTGTCGCCGCTGAAAAATGGCTGCTTGTCGAGGGTGTAATGAGTCACCTGTCCGAAGCCGATCTGTCCGACCCTTCATTTACCAGGGGCCAGCTGAGTGCGTTCAATACCCTGAAATCGGAGCTGCTTCAAAAGGGTCTGCATGTCAAAATGTTCCATATCGCAAACAGTGCGGCAACTATGAATATCCCCGAAGCGAGACTTGACGCCGTGCGACCCGGGCTTATGCTTTACGGCTATTCTTCCTGCGCCGGCGGCGTGGCAGCTGCAGACCTTCAGCCGGTCATGGCCGCCCATACGCGGCTGATTTCTGTCCGCAGGCTGAGGGCTGGCACACCGGTCAGCTATGCAAGAACTTTTGTCACGAAAAGAGAAAGCCTCATTGGAGTTGCTGCGGTCGGTTACGCCGATGGGTTTAATACGCGTTTTTCCAACAACGCCCAGGTGCTGCTGAGAGGAAAACGCGCCCCGGTTGTGGGGCGGGTTTGCATGGACCTTACGATGATAGATGTTACCGAGATCGGGGACGTCAGCGAGAATGATGAGGTTGCGATCATTGGCCGGCAGGGGGCGGAATTTATCGGGGCTGACGAGCTTGCAAAAAGGATAGGCACAATACCATATGAAATCCTCACGTCCATAGGTAGCAGAGCGAGGCGGGCACATATCAATCTGTAAAACTACTGCAGGTTGAGATAATTTTACACAGCGTTTATACTATGAACCAGGACATCCGTAAAGAGGGTATATCGTGGGTACGCTCGAAAACCATCTCCAGAAATTCCTGGCAAAAGAAGAACGGGTCTGGCCGCGCTTCAAATGCAGCTATTATACGGAGTGCCACGATTCCCGCGGGAATCTCTGGACCTGCAGGATAATCGATATCAGCTATCGCGGCGTTGGCATCGTATCGAGTGCGGCCCTGAGGGCCGGAGAGATCCTGAGCATTGCCGACCCCAAGATAAAAGCAACGGTAGTCTGGATGGCCGAAGGCAGGGCCGGCCTTCGGATCTGCAATTAAGAATTGTTTTTCAGCAATCTCAAACCCGTCTTGAAAAAGTCGTTTCGATAAGGTACACAATACTGGACGGTGCCTGTCATCGGCGGGATCTTCAGATCAACGATGGACCCGCAGATAAACCGGTATTTCGAGACTATACACATCCCTTCGATCGAAATATCTCCGATCAATCCGGTGTATGACTTGGCGCCGACCGTGAATCTGATTTTCTTCCAGATCGCCGCGCGCTGACAAGATCTCTTTTCGGTCAACATGCCACTCCGGGTATTCAATCGATCACCTTTACAGGGAATGCCGTTTCAGTAATTATACCGCTAACTGCCTGCAATCACAAATAGAAGGTGCAGTTATCCGACGACATTTATTTCATTCTTCCAGTCCGTACTTTTTCAGCTTCCGCCAAAGTGAGACGCGGTCGATGCCGAGCGTCTGGGCTGCCAGTGTCTTGTTTCCGCCCACCTCTGCCAGTACCCATCTGATATAATCTTTCTCCTGATCCTCCAGCGAAGGTATCCTGCCGTCCTTTTTCCGGAATATCTTGATATTCAACTCCTTCAGGTCGTCCGGAAGATTAGCTACCTCTATCGAGTTTCCGCCGGACAATGCAACGCCTCTTTCGACGATGTTCTCGAGTTCGCGCACGTTGCCGGGGAATTCGTAGTTCATCAGCAGTTCCAGGACATCTCCCGAAATTTCCGTCACGCTCTTTTTCATAAGCGAAGCATATTTATTCAGGAAATAATAGCTGAGCAGGGGTATGTCATCTTTGCGTTCGGAAAGAGGCGGGACATGGAGTGAGACCACATTCAGCCTGAAATAGAGGTCCTGCCTGAAATTGCCGGATTTGATCGCGTGCTGAATGTCCCGGTTCGTCGCGGCTATAATGCGCACGTTTACTTTTATGGCCTGTGTTCCTCCCACACGCAGCAGCTCTTTCTCCTGTATTACCCGCAGTAGTTTCACCTGCATGGAGGTAGACATCTCGGTGACCTCGTCAAGGAAGAGTGTCCCTTGGGATGCCATCTCGATCAGCCCGTTTTTCATCGTCAATGCCCCTGTGAACGCCCCTTTTTCGTGGCCGAAGAGTTCGTTTGCGAGGAGTTCTTCATTGAATGCGCCGCAGTTGATAGCAAAAAAGGGGCCTTCCGAGCGCGAGCTGTTCAAATGGATGAACCGCGCGAATAGTTCCTTGCCTGTGCCGCTTTCTCCGCTCAACAGTACATTGCAATCAGTCGGCGCGATCTGCTTCGCAGTCTCCAGCAAACGTGTCATGCCTGGGTCCTGCGTGATTATCTTTACCTTGCCCTGATAGGTCTCGATCTGTTCCCGCAGCTGTCTGTTCTCGCGCTTGAGCATCACCTTTTCGACCGCCTCGCTGACGACCTTGCGGGCCTCGTCGAGTTTATATGGTTTGGCTATGTAGTAGAATGCGCCGCCCTTCATCGCCTCGACGGCAGATTCGAGCGTTGCATACCCAGTGATCATGATTACCTCGGTGTCGGGATAGAGTTCGCGGCATTTCTTCAGGATCTGCATGCCGTCCACCTTTTCCATCCTGAGATCGGTGAGGACGACGTCGAACTGGCGCTCTTCAAGAAGGGAAAGGGCGTTGGCTCCGCTCTGGGTGCTGGTGACATCGTACCCTTCTTTTTTCATGACATGATCCAGATTCCTCAGGGCAACCCGTTCGTCGTCGACTATCAGTATTCTGGCTGAACCGTTCATTAAGCTTTCCCTCCATCCTGCGCTGCAATTCTCCTGGCTGCCGGATCAGTGCCCGCCTGTGACACGGGCAGCCTGATAAGAAAAGTCGTGCCCTTGTCCACTTCGCTGTGCGCCCCGATGCAGCCGCCATGCTCCTCGATGATTTCGTGCACTATGGACAGGCCGAGTCCGGAACCTTTGCCGACATCCTTGGTGGTAAAGAAAGGATCGAATATCTTCCCGATAATATTCTGAGGTATCCCCTTGCCCGTGTCGGTTATCTTGATGTAGACCGCGTCGCCGTCCGCAAAGCGCGGAAGCATGCGGGCGCACTCTTCAGAGAGGGCAAAGTCGAAACCATCCGGTTTGCCTCCCTTTGTCATGCGGGCGGCTATCATAAGCTTTCCCTCCTCTCCGACGGCTTCGATGGCGTTCTTTATGAGGTTCAGAAACACCTGCTGCACCCGCTGCTTGTCGGCAAAGATAGAGATATCGGCCGGTATGTCCGTGACTATTTCCACTTTTGGGGGTATCTGGCCTTTGACAAACCGTATGGTTTCAAGAACGAGGGTTGCCAGTGCCAGATCGGTCCTTTTGAAGTCCCTGGCCCTGGAGAATTCAAGAAGGGACCTGACGATGTTCTTGGCCCGGTCGGCCTGCTCCTCAATCTGAGCGAGAAGTTCCCGCCTGTAGTCAGGATCAAGTTCATCCATCTCTTCAGACAGGATCTGACACGATGTTGATATGTTTGAAAGGGGGTTGTTCAGTTCGTGCGCCACCCCTGAAAGCAAAGTGCCGAGGGACGCAAGTTTTTCGGACTGGATAAGGCTTTTCTGGCGGGTCTCGAGTTCCTTAAGCATCGTATTGAAGGCATCGGCGAGTGAGAGTATCTCCTGATCAGCAGAATCTATGGAGACGGTGTGAAACTTTCCGTCTGATATAGATTGCATGGTCCGTTCCAGGGATTTGAGGGGCTTGACGACTATTTTTGACAGGATTTGACCTATCGCTATGCCTGCCAGCGAGAGAAAAGCGATTACATATATAAGATACCGGCCAGCCTGACCAAGCAGTCCGCGGAGCCGCTCGCGTTCGATGGTCGATATGTTTTCTGCAATTGTAATTATCTCTTTTCCTTTCTCTCTTATGGCGCTCTCCGAGATTTTTTTCCGGGCGGCAGGCTTCTCGTCCGGCGCCGCGAAATGTTCCATCAGGTCTTTATATGATTTAAGGCTCTCCCTTAGAGTGAAGAGCTGACGGGATACCGCAAGGCTTCTATATCTTTCCATATTGGCGTCCAGTATCTCCTGGGCCTTGCTAACATACCGGATATTTTCCTGGTAATCTTCCGATTTCTCATACAGGAAGAAGTTCTTTTCAAAGCGCCTGATCTCAAGAGTTGTATCGAAAAGTTCGGTGATGACCGTGCTGAAGACGATCTTTTTTTCGAGGAACATGAGCGTAATAAAGGTAAAGACCGTTATTGCTACGATTACGGCAACAGCCGCGTAATAGCCGACGACGATTTTCTGCCTGATGCTGCTTCTGTATCTGAACATACGATAATTCTAGCAGTTGCTATTGCAAATAGCAACACTGCTTGGCTTCCTGCAACAAGTTGTCCGCAACGGTTTATCCCCTCAGGTGGGCCGATTTGCGGTCGCCGGTGTTCAGCTGCGTTTCAATTTGAAGCGGATGGATATTAACCCCGATGGCGGAAGGCTCGATTTTCAAGCTTTTTCATTGATAATGAACTGGCACGATAAATGCTTTTCTCCATAACTAAGCAGATCGAGCGACATATTTCATAGCTGCTGAGGATGCTAAAGGAGGCAATGACATGAAAGCTTTTGGTAAGAAGATTGAGGACCTGTTCGTAGCTATCACATTTGCGGAAGCCGGCGAATTTGAAACAGCGCGTGAATATCTGAGGGACGAGGACAGGCCAAGGCAGTTCGACCGGGTAATTCCGACGGTACGACCCAGGAAGGAACTCAAGGCACCGGGACTGAAAAGAAGATAACCCTTTGAGGTGTTGGCAGGAATAGACAATTGTGTAATAATGTAAGCAATGGGCTTCTTTCGAAAGGGCGAGGATAATACACAGTCAGCTGCAATAGACGATCTGAAGCGGAAGATCGAAGCTGCGAAAATGCCGGCTGAAGTCAGGGAGATCGCAGAGGGCGAGCTTGGCGCGATCTCCCGGATAAGCCCTGCGATGGCTGAATATTCAATTGGGCTTACGTATATCGAATATCTGGCTAGTCTGCCCTGGGACAGGAAAACCGAAGATCACCTGGATCTTGGTCGTGCCGAGATGATCCTGAGCGAAAGGCATTTCGGACTTGGCAACGTCAAGGAAAGAATACTCGAACACCTCGCGGTAAAGAAACTGCTTCTCTCTCAGAGCAAGCTCCCCCATATCCTGGTCGTGGATGACGAAGAGGTAGCTGTCAGGAACCTCGAACACGTTCTTCAAAAAGAAGACTATACTGTTGAAACAGCGCTGAGTGGGGCCGAAGCTCTCAGGAAAATGGAGATCTCCTCTTTCGATCTTGTGCTGACTGATCTCAGGATGCAGAAGATGGGCGGCATCGAGCTGCTTGAAAGGATCAGGGCTTCCTATCCCCAGAGCAGGGTAATCGTCATCACCGCTTTTGCGACCATCGAGTCTGCAACCGAGGCGATAAAAAAAGGGGCTTTCAATTACATAACGAAGCCCTTCAAGCTTGATGAGGTTAGATCGGCTGTTAAGGCTGCGATTGAAAAGGCATCAAGTTTGTCTATCAAGGGGTCTGTTCTATGCTTTTCGGGTCCACCCGGCACCGGAAAGACGTCGCTTGGGCAGGGTATTGCAGAGGCCCTCGGAAGGAACTTCTCAAGGATATCGCTGGGCGGCGTCAGGGACGAGGCAGAAATACGGGGACATCGCCGAACCTACGCAGGGGCAATGCCAGGAAGGATTATCGAAGAGATAAGGCGTGCGCAATCCTCGAATCCGGTGCTCATGCTGGACGAGATCGACAAGATGCATAACGAGTCGCGGGTGGATACTGCGTCTGCCCTTTTGGAGGTGCTTGATCCCGAGCAGAATCATAGCTTCATTGATCATTACGTTGATGCCCCTTTTGATCTGTCGAGCGTAATGTTTATTGTTACAGCCAATGTTGCCGACAATATATATGAGCCTCTCCTTGACCGGCTGGAAGTTATAGAATTTCCGGGATATACGGAAGAGGACAAGGAGATGATAGCGGAGCGGTATCTTATTCCGCGCCAGATCCGACAGCAGGGGTTGTCTCACTGCCCGCCTGAGTTCACAAGGGACGCGCTTGCGAGCATTATTCAGTCATATACCAAGGAAGCCGGATTAAGGGGGCTTGAGCGACAGATCGCGACTATATGCCGTAAGATCGCCAAGGAGATTGTCCTCAATGCCTGTACCGCAGAAAGCAGACTCGTTACTCCTCAGATCGTTGAAACGCTATTAGGGCCGCGGAGATATTATTTCGAGGCCGCTACTGCGAAAAACAGGGTGGGCGTTACGACAGGGCTGGTCTGGACCGAGACCGGCGGCGACATAATTTTCGTCGAGGCTGCCAAAATGTGGGGCAGCAAGGAACTGATCCTGACGGGCTCGCTCGGCACGGTCATGAGGGAGTCCGCCCAGGCGGCGCTGAGTTATATACGGAGCAATGCGGCTGTTTTCAATTTGCCGGAGGATTTTTTCGAAAACCATGACATACACATCCACGTTCCGGCAGGCGCCATTCCAAAGGACGGTCCGTCTGCAGGTGCTACAATAGCGATGGCTCTGCTTTCAATGCTTATGGCGAGACCCGCCAGAAGGGGTGTTGCCGTATCTGGTGAACTGTCACTCGGCGGCCGCATATTGCCTGTCGGTGGAACACGGGAAAAGATACTTGCCGCAAGCAGGGCCGGCGTCAAGGAAGTGATCCTGCCGCTGAAGAACAAGGTTGATATCGACGACTTGCCCCCTAATATGAAGAAAGACCTCGAATTCTTCTTTGCTGAGAGTATTGAAGAGATGGTCGACAGAGTCCTGATTTAAACCCCCTTCTCCCGTCGCTTTTACTAAAAGTCCCATATGTTGCAAATTGAAATATCTGCCCTATTGTCTGCAACGTCGCCCCAATCCCTTTAATTTCCGCATATAAGCCTCACTGCAGTCTTCCCCAGTTGCATTATGCAACAAGCAGCTCTATCCCGGCCCACCCTTCTTGCGAGAAATAATCAATAAAAACAATGCAATAAGCCTTCTTTTTCTGGTGGCATATTTGTTGACTTACCAGGAAGCAGGAGGCTGCAAATGGACAGAAAGAAAATTGATATGCGGGAGATTATGGCACGGGTTGAGAATGCATTTACAGCTTCCGCCTTTGCCGAAGCCGGAGAATATGAGGCTGCGCGGCAGCTGATGCAGCCGGAGGCAAGGGTGCTTCTGGTGCTTGTCGGCAATGAAAGTGATGCGAAATCCCTCAAGTATGCTCAGAACTTCTGCGAACGCATGAAAGCAAAGCTTGAAGTGCTATGCCCGGCCGGCTCGAAGAAAAAAGCCGAGCTTTTACTCGCACAGGTTCGCGCGAAAGGAATCAATTACGAAATTGATGAAACTGACGGCTGCCTGAAGCAAGCCGTTTTGGATATTACGTCGGCAGCATCGGACATTCGCTATGTGGTCGTCGGCTCTTATCAAGACCTGGATGCCGGGTGCGGCAATCAGGCGAATGCGCTGTTGGATGTCAGGGATATTGTCAGGTGCCCGCTCGTTGTAGTCGGGGCCTGACACGCGAAAAATAAAACTGGAAAAAGGGGAGGAGATGAACAGTATGGAAACGAAGGGCAGCAAGAAAAGGAAACCGGCAGTGAAAGCCGCCATATTCGGCGCGCTCTCGTTAGCGCTTTACCTGCTTCTGTTTGTTTATGAAGACACGATCAACAACAACTTCGCAAGGGGCGGACTTTTTGCATTCCTGCCGATAGCGGCGGCTTTTCTCTTTTCATTCGTTCACGGCTCATTCACCGGCAGCTTCTGGAGTGTGCTCGGCGTTGAGGCATCAAAGAAAGGGGGGACACACTAATGCATGATATAGCGCAGCACGCAGCTAATTTTATCACACTTGATACACTGAATATTGTTTATCTCTTTCTGGTCGGATTCGTTGGTGGTCTCGTAAGCGGGTTCATAGGTTCCGGAGGGGCCTTTGTTTTAACTCCGGCTATGATGTCCCTTGGAGTCCCGGGATTGGTTGCTGTTGCCAGCAACATGTGCCATAAATTCCCTAAATCTCTGGTCGGGGCGCTCAAACGTGCCAAGTACGGTCAGGTCGACGTCAAATTGGGCGTAGTATTGGGCATCTCGGCTGAAGCCGGAGTTCTGTATGGTGCCGGTATACAGGAGAAAATCAAGGCTGCCTTTGGAGACGCCGGGTCAAATCTTTATGTCAGTGCGTGCTTTGTAGTTGTATTGGCCGTTGTAGGAGGCTTCGTCCTTTATGATGCCTTTAAGACCGGGCGTGCGGGCGCACAGAACGCCCCGGAAACGAAAACCAGGCTAGCCCAGTGGATTCAGTCCGTAAATATCCCCGGAACGATGGTATATTTCAAATCTCTGAATGCTCGCATCTCAGTCCTTTTCACAATCCCTCTCGGGTTTGCTACTGGAATCCTTGCATCCACAATCGCCGTCGGCGGGTTCGTCGGCGTCCCTTCCATGATGTACGTGCTTGGGGCGCCGAGCCTGATGGCTTCTGCCACAGAACTTGTAATCGCTTTTGTCATGGGATTGGGCGGCTCGTTCAAATTTGCCATGCATGGCCTGGTTGATATTCGTCTTGCTATGATAATACTTGCCGGCTCTCTTTTCGGGATTCAGCTTGGGGCCATAGGTACGACATATGTCAAGCCTTTCATGATTAAGATCGTAATGGGTGTTATAATGGTGATAGTGCTTTTCAGTCGTGCATTGATGGTGCCTGTATATATGTCCCAGCTGGGTCTGATCGGAAAGCTTGGCGAAACTACTTCCAAGATGCTGAGCAGCACAAGCTTCGCCATAATGATATTCGCACTTGCGGTTGGGGCCTTTATAGTGCTCCGCTCGATGTGGATAGGCCGCAAGGAAGAGCGTCAGCAGCTTGCAGCCGAAACAGTTAAGGTAATGGCATAGAGTGGCGAGATACCGCAAGATACTGGTTGCCATAGATGGCTCCGAAGCAGGCTTTCATGCGCTTCAGGAAGCCTTCAAACTGGCGATCGATGAGAAGTGCTGGATTACGGTAACATCGGTAGCCCCTCCCTATCAGGGAGACCTTTCTACGACTGCCGTAGGCAATGTCCAAAAAGCCCTGAAAGAGCCCGCTGAGCGGGCTCTTTCTATTGCGGACCAGATGGCCAAGAAAGAGCGCATACTTATCAAGACGGTGTGCGAAGAGGGCGAGCCCTTTGAGAGGATCATAGACCTGGCCGATGCCGAAAACTGCGATATCATAGTAATGGGCAGGACCGGGAAAAGCAATCTTGAAAGGGCCCTGGTCGGCAGTGTAACTGCGAGGGTTATCGGTTATACATATAAAGATGTTCTTGTAGTGCCAAAGGGCGCGTCTGCCGGCTGGAAGACAATTGTAGTGGCCACGGACGGCTCCAAATACAGCACTGCAGCCGGGGCGCGCGCTATCGATTTTGCGTCATCATACAACGGTGAGCTAAAAGTCGCTTCCGTGGTTGATGTCCCGCCGGAATTCTACGGAGAATCGCCTGAGACCGTCGACAAAATGATTGAGAAGGCTAGAGGCTATGCGGAAGGCATAAAGGCCCAGGCCGTCGCCAAGGGTGTTAAAGCCGATGCAGTGGTTATGGAAGGCGATTCCGCCCTGTCTCTTACGAAGCTGGCTGTCGAGAAGCAAGCCGACGTCATCTGCATGGGGTCTCACGGCAGGACCGGGCTGCGCAGACTCCTGATGGGAAGCGTGGCCGCCAAGGTAATAGGCCTCGCCCCATGCCCTGTCTTAATAGTCAAGTCCTGAATAGTCACCCTGCGATTCATCATACAACTTCCAACCAGCGCTCTAATACCTTATAATTTATGAATGGAGCCGTTAATCGAAAAGAGTCCAGATAACAAAGCGCGTGCCGGTGTTCGCAACCGCCGCGTGCATATGGCTAATGAAAGGACCTTTCTTGCCTGGATCAGAACGAGTATCGGCATTATGGCCTTTGGTTTCGTGGTCGAGAAGTTTGCGCTATTCGTCAGGCAATTTTCTCATTTCATAAGTGCGGCGGAGGTCAGCGGTCGTTACAGCATTTTACCCGCCGAGCATATCTCGCCGCCTTCCCAGGGAGTTTCATCCTTCCTTGGAGTCGCACTGGTAGGTCTCGGCGCCCTGATGGGTTTGCTTGCCTTTGTGCGCTTTAAAAAAGTCGAGAGACAGATTGAGGAAGGCACATACAATCCGTCGAAGATACTCGACGCGTTGCTAACTCTTTCCGTCCTGGCAATAGGTCTCTTCCTGGTGGTCTATCTTTATCACACTATGTAGCGGCGTCCCCACAATTTCAATTCTCCTTTTCTTCTTGTTATCGATAAACCGATAACCCTTAATAGGTTTATAAAAATTTCAGATAAGACTTTTATCCAGAGGAAGTGCAAAATAATAACCTGAAGCCTCTTAAAACGATCTTTCCGCGCGACTGTTCGGTCAGTATGAAAGGCCTTGGGCCATGATTATAGCGAAGATAATAAAGGAGGGTTTGTTCATGGAAGTCCAACCGGCGACCATAATGGTTATCCTGAGCGGCATTCTCACCGGTCTAGTCTTCGGTTTCGTCCTGCAACGCGGCAGATATTGAATGAACTCAGCATTCAGAGACGTGATCTTTGTAAACGATATTACGTTGTTGAGGGCATGGCTGGTGGCGCTTGCTGTTGCTATAGTAGGCTCAAACGGTCTGGAGGCGTTGGGACTTCTAGGCGATGATGGGTTGACGAGGCAGACTTTTGCCCCGATAGCCGCTGTTGTCGGAGGTTATATTTTCGGCCTGGGCATTGTAATGGCCGGCGGGTGCGGAAGTGGCGTCCTGTATAAACAAGGCGAAGGAACTTTTGCTGCATTCGTCGCCATGCTTGGTTTTGGCTTGTCGCTTATAGCAAGCTATCATGGACCTCTTCAGCCCCTCATGCAGTTTCTGAAGGGCTATAAGGTTTCAATCGGTACCGGAGATGATGCGATCATGAATCCGGCCCTCTGGGACATCTTTGGAGGGCCGCAGTACAAATGGATCATTATCGCGGTAATTGTGGTGGCCATGCTGCCCGTAATTATCAAAGGGAAACCCTTCGGAAAGCAGCCCAAGAAGGGATGGTCCTGGTCGCTCGGCGGCCTGCTTGTCGGCTTGGTAATCATCGGCGCATGGTGGACTTCTTATCAGTGGGGCGGGCGCGCTAGAGGGCTTTCATTTTCGGGACCTCTTGCTGAGTCGATGTTTTTTTTCCTTACGGGAGACAGCGGTGCCAAGAATGACCAGCTGTTCAGCATATTCGGCTACGGCGCAATATCATGGAGCTCGCTTTACATTCTTGGGGTTCCTCTGGGCGCATTCATCAGC
Organism: Dissulfurispiraceae bacterium; assembly: GCA_035319185.1. Classification (GTDB taxonomy): domain Bacteria; phylum Nitrospirota; class Thermodesulfovibrionia; order Thermodesulfovibrionales; family Dissulfurispiraceae; genus Fen-1308. The sequence goes on from DATHDF010000005.1 coordinate 17,813, forward strand.
GCCAAAGGACTTGGCGAGTTCAAGCTGACTACCCCTAGGGAGGCTGCCGAATTGCTGAGGGTGTTTTTCGGCGGTGTTGTCATGGGAATCGGTGGTGCCCTTGCCGGTGGCTGAACGGTCGGTCATGCCCTGACAGGTGTGTCGGGATTGGCGCTTCAAAGCATTGTAGCAACCGTTTTCATCATCCTTGGCAACTGGACAATGGTGTACTTTATGTTCATCAAGCCGATGCAGGATTAAGTCGGACTGGATGAAAAAGCTGTCGATATTGTAAAATTAATAAGCAGGAAAAGCCCGATTCGGGCTGATCTTCAAACAAACAGGAGGTGCAGTTGATGAAGAGATATCTGGTACTGATTGTAGCCGTAATATTCACCCTCACGGTAGCCGGTCTTGGCTTCGCAGCCGATATGAAGGGCTCGATTACAAAGATCGACGGAAACAAGATCACCGTGAAGGGTGCTGACGGAAAAGAGGTCGTCGCTGAGGGCGACGGCAAGACCTGTAAGATGGGCGATAAGGTCACCGTAAAAGACGGAAAGGTCATGAAGAAGAAGGCAGTCGAAGGCTGCTAATCACTTCGAACCTTGAAGGCGGGACATCGGTCCCGCCTTTTTTTTGGACTGGAGATAGTTGCATAATGCTTGTACTATGAAAAACTGGAAGGATAACGTCACCTTTATTCTCGTCGGTCCGCGCGAACCAGGCAATATCGGCGCATCGGCCAGAGCGATCAAAAATATGGGTTTCAGACGGCTCGCTCTTGTATCGCCTCCTCCTATGACCGACGAAACAGGATGGTTTGCACACAACGCCCTTGATGTGCTCGAATCTGCAGCCATCTATAATACCCTGCAAGATTCCCTCAGAGACAAGACCATTGTTGCAGGCACAACCAGAAGAAAGGGCAAGAGAAGGGGGGTTATCTATCCGGTTGACAGTGGAGCCCGCAGTCTCCGCGAACTGGCTCAGGAGAACAAGGTTGCAATACTCTTCGGCAGGGAGGACAGGGGGCTCTTCAATGAAGAAGTTGAGGAATGCGGTTTCCTTATGTCGATACCCGTCAGCAGCGAGCAGCCTTCGCTCAATCTGGCCCAGGCGGTGCTGATAGTGGCGTATGAGCTTTCGAGGGCCGATTACAGAGATTCAGAGCCGGATACAAAGCCGGTGCGGCTTGTCCCTCACGAGGATATGAATTTCTTGTACAAAAAAATATCTGCTACCTTGAAAGCGCTGGAATACATCCCCAGGGGCGACCGTGACCTTGAAAAGAAGATCATGCAGAACCTCAAACACTTTATCGGAAGGGCCGGGCTGACCGAATGGGAACTCGCCATGTGTCACGGCATTGTCACCCAGATCAACAGAAAGCTCAGACCCGGCGATAAGAATATTGGAGACGAATGATCAGCTATTCCTTGAAGTCGCTGAAGATTTCGTTGAAGCGGTCGGAGATTTTCCTGAAGATGTTCAGCACGTCAGGGTCGAAGTGCTCCGGCAATGTCCGGCCGTCGCCGACGGTTATGATGTGAACCGTCTCATCGTGCGACAAGGGCTGTTTATAAGGTCTGCTGCTCCTTAGAGCATCGTATTGATCGCAGAGCATGACTATTCTGCCCTCAACAGGTATATCGGTTTGTTTAAGCCCGCGGGGGTAACCGGTTCCGTCCCATCTCTCGTGGTGATTAAGCGCAATCGAAGCAGCCATCTGAATAAATGGATATGATGAGCCGGCGAGGACTTTTTCGCCTATTGATGTGTGGTTCTTCATAATTTCCACTTCCGGCTTTGAGAGGGATGCAGGTTTGAGCAATATTGTATCCGGGATGCCGACCTTGCCGATATCATGCAGCGGGCTTGCGAAGGTTACCGCTTCGGTGAATTTAGGCGGCATCGACAGTGCCTGGGAGATCTCTTTGGCGTAACGCCCCATGCGCGAGTTGTGAAAGCCGGTGCCGGTATCTCTGAATTCAGCCACGACGGTAAGGCGGTCTATAAGCTCTGCGCTCATATTCCTGAGCATGGTCAGGGCTTCTCGCAATTCGCGGGTTCGCCTTTCGACGGTTTCTTCAAGCGTCTTTTTGTACTCTTTTTCCTTTTCTGTCAGACGGCGATACTTGACCGCCTTCTCGACCGAATGGATCAGCTGTTCGGAGCGGTAGGGCTTGATTATGAAGTCGAAAGCCCCTTTCTTGATTGCATCGACGGCGATATCTATTTCGGCATGCGCCGTCATGAGGATCACCGGTATGTCGGACCGCACAAGGCAAATCTTCTCAAGCAGGTCGATCCCTGAGACAGCGGGCATCTTAATATCGGTCAGCACCGCATCGACTGAGACGGTCATAAACTTCTGGAATGCATCTTCCGCGTTTCTGCACGCGATGTAACTGTAGCCATACTCACCCAGGAGCGACGAGACATATTCCAGTACATACGGGTCATCGTCTACCGCAAGAATAGTGGCCGTTTTCAGATTGTCATTGATGGGTCGGATATCTTCCATTCAGTGCTGACGGTTGACGAAACGAACTGCAGCGCCTCCCTTAATAAGCATTATAATGAGAAATGCCCCAGCTGCAATTCAACACTAATGCTTTAATAATAACATCTTTAATTGAATTGTAGGAGTTTTTTTAAATTTAGAGAATTTTTTTGGGCTGCCGGGCTTTGGATAGAACCCCCTACGCTAATTGTAAATATTGAAAAAATAAGGGTAATCTTGTATATTAAATCTCTATGCGAAAGAAAGATGGAGCCTCCGTGCTGACGGGATTAAGAAGGGAAATTGATCGTATAGATGCGTCTCTGCTGGAGCTTCTTAACAAGCGTGCGGCGGTAGCGGTCGAGATAGCAGGCGTCAAGCGCAAGGCAAAACAGAAATTTCATGTGCCTGAACGGGAAGCCGCTATTATCAAGCGGCTGGTTACCATGAACAAGGGGCCGTTTCCAAACGATGCGCTCAAGATTATCTTCAGGGAGATCATTTCTGCATCCTTGGCGCTGGAGGAGCCTTTGAGGGTGGCCTATTTCGGACCGGAGGGCACATTCACGCATCTTGCTTCGATCCGGCATTTCGGCTCCTCGGCAAAATACATACCGGTTGAAAGCATAAAATCCGTATTCGATGCTGTCGAATACGGAGAGGCGGATTACGGACTCGTCCCGATAGAGAATTCAAGTGAAGGTGTTGTCAGCCATACGCTCGACATGTTCATGGATTATGACCTGAAGATTGCTGCGGAGGTCCTGCTTGAGGTTTCGCATAATCTGCTTTCCAAAAGCGGAGAAAAAGGCAGGGTCAGAAGAATATATTCGCACCCGCAGGCGCTCGCTCAATGCCGGGGTTGGCTTGAGACCAATATGACCGGCATTCCGGTCCTTGCTGCAGTCAGCACAGCCAAGGCTGCCGAGATGGTGTCAGGCGACGATGAGGCGGCTGCCATTGCGAGCGAACTTGCCGCAAAGCTCTATGATCTCAAGTTCATAAGGCGCCATATAGAGGACAAACGGAACAACTTCACGCGCTTCCTCGTAATAGCCAAGGAATCGCCCGGCAAATCGGGATCGGATAAGACTTCCATTATGTTTTCTCTTAAGAACAGGCCTGGAGCCCTCTATGACGTCCTCTATCCCTTCAAGGAAACCAGAATAAACCTTTCCAAGATAGAGTCGAGACCTTCAAAAAGAAGGGCCTGGGAATATATCTTTTTCGTCGATATGGAGGGCCATATAGACGATGAGAAAGTCCGGAAGACTATTGAAAGGGTCAAGGAACACTGTCTTTACCTGACGCACCTTGGATCTTACCCGGTCGACGAGAGATAGCCTGTTCCGGGAGGGTCTGCATGGTCCGGCATCGGGTGAGGCTGGGCATTCCGGATAAAATCGAGGAGTTCGCAATGCCCAAACCTCTTGAATATGTGTCGCGAATCAAGCCGTATGTTCCCGGCAAGCCTATTAAGGAGCTTGAAAGGGAACTCGGAATAACCGAGTGCATCAAGCTTGCATCGAACGAGAACCCTTCCGGACCATCTCCGAAGGCTGTGGCAGCCCTGAAGAAGTGCCTCGACAACGCCGGCGAGCTCTGCCGTTATCCGGACGGGAACGGATATTATCTGAAGGCAGCACTTTCGAAAAAACTGTCGGCAGACGGCCGTAAAGTGGCTCCGGACGAGATTATGCTTGGCAACGGTTCCAACGAGCTGCTCGACATAGCGATACGTACATTTGTCGGCGCCGGGGATGAGGCGATCATGGCAGCGCCTTCGTTTGTCGTCTACTCTATGGGCGTTCAGTCCTCCGGAGGGGTTGCGATTGAGACCCCTCTGAGGGATTATGCCCACGACCTGTCTGCCATGGCCGATGCAATTACGGCTAAGACCCGCATGGTTTTCATTGCAAATCCGAATAATCCGACCGGCACGATTAACAGGAAGGCGGAATTTGAGGCCTTCATGAAAAGGGTGCCGGAAGGGGTGCTTGTTGTAATGGACGAAGCCTATTTCGAGTACGTTCGCGACGCTGAATATGTAGACTCGATCTCGTATTTTGCGCGGGGCAGGGATATCTTAATCCTGCGCACCTTTTCGAAGGCATACGGCCTGGCGTCACTGAGGATCGGCTATGGGATTGCAAGGCGGGAGATACTGGACGAGATGAACAAGATCAGGGAGCCCTTTAACACCAATGCGCTGGCCCAGGAGGCGGCATTGGCGGCGCTTGAAGATGAGGAGCACCTGAAGCGCTCAATAGACATCAACGAAGAAGGCAAGCACTATCTTTCAAGGGAGCTGGACTCACTCGGTATTAAATATGTTCCAACAGAGGCCAATTTCATTTATATGCTGCTCGGCAGAGACTCGCGGGAGCTGTTCGAGTCGCTTCTCAGGAAAGGAGTAATCGTCAGGCCCGTAGGACCCGAACAGATAAGGGTAACAGTGGGGTTGCCCGGGGAAAACAGGCGCTACGTCGAGGCGCTGAAAGAGAGTCTGCGAATTTGCTGAAGATCGGATGAATCTATCCATGGAGTTATATTTCAATAAAGTAGCCGTCATCGGCGTCGGGCTGATAGGCGCATCAGTTGCTTTGTCCTTGCGAGAAAAAGGATTATGCGGCACAATTACAGGTTGCGGGCGGAAAGAGGAGAACCTCAGGCGTGCAAGGCAGCGCAACATCATCGACGACTATCTGCTGGATGCTGCCGATGCTGCAGCAGGGGCCGATCTGGTAGTCCTGTGCACTCCGGTGGGTATTCTGAAGGATATGGCAGCTGAGACGGCCCCTGCTTTGAAGCGGGGTGCGCTGGTCACGGATGTCGGCAGTATTAAGGGCCTGATGGTAGGCGAGATCGAGGAGCTCATGCCTGATGGCGTCCATTTTGTAGGGTCACATCCTATTGCAGGCAGCGAAAAGGCGGGTATCGACGATGCACGCGGCAGCCTGTTTGTCGGAGCTCGATGTATAATCACGCCGACATGGCGCTCAGACAGGGCAGCTGTCGAAAGAATCGTCCTGCTTTGGCAGGCTATAGGCGGATCTGTCGAGTTGATGGACCCTTTCAGACATGACGAGATATTTTCACTTGTAAGCCATATGCCGCACGTCATAGCCTATGCCCTTGTTAATGCAGTCGAGAGCATTGATCCTGAATGCATCAAATACAGCGGGGCCGGCTTCAGGGACACAACTAGGATTGCTGCGAGTTCGCCGGAGTTGTGGAGGGATATCTGCATGATGAACCGCGACAACTTGAGTAAGGTCCTCAAACTCTTCAGGGAAAACCTGGATAGGATAGAAAAGTGCATGGCTGAAAACGATTGGGCCGCAGTCGAAAGAGAGTTTGCCAGGGCGCAGAAGCTGAGGATGAGCATCTAACGATTTTTCGTTATATATGCTGGTGAATCATGAAGGTTGAAGGTGCACGATAATGCAGACAGTTGAGCTTACAAAATCAAACGGATTGAGCGGGGAGGTCGTACCTCCGCCTGACAAGTCCATTTCGCACAGAACGATTATGTTCGCATCGCTTGCCGAAGGCAAAAGCGTCGTGCGGAATTTTCTTAGGGCTGAAGACCCGTTAAGCACAATAAGGGCATTCAGGATGCTCGGCGTCAATATCATCGAAGACGCATCCGGGGAAATTATCATTGAGGGTAAAGGGATTCGCGGCCTTGCAGAGCCCTTCGATGTTGTGGATTGCGGCAATTCCGGTACAACTATAAGATTGTTGTCAGGAGTGCTTGCCGGCAATCCGTTCCTCTCCGTCCTTACCGGAGACGACTCCCTGAAGCAGCGGCCTATGGCCCGCGTCATCAATCCGCTCAAGCAGATGGGCGCGTCGATTTTTGCCAGGGGCGGCGATAGGTATCCGCCTTTGGCGATAAGGGGGGCCGGGCTTAAAGCGATAGATTACACTATGCCGGTTGCATCTGCTCAGGTGAAGTCATGCATAATGCTGGCAGGGCTTTTTGCAAACGGCGTCACTGTGATCAGCGAGCCTCAGAAATCGCGGGACCATACAGAGCGGATGCTTGCGGCAATGGGGGCTGAAATCTGCGTGGACGGTCTGAGGGTTTCAGTAAAAGGAAATGCGAGGCTTCGGGCAACTGATGTAGCTGTCCCGTCGGATTTCTCTTCCGCAGCTTTTTTCATTGCCGGCGCGCTTCTCGTCCCGAATTCAGAGGTTTTAATCAGGGGCGTAGGCATGAATCCTACCAGAACCGGGCTGCTTAAGGTCTTGGCTGACATGGGAGCTGAAATTAAAATAGAGAACTCGATGGATGTTTCCGGCGAGCCTGTTGCAGACATTGTCTGTTCTACGGCCCCCGCGCTCAAGGCTGTAAAAATCGGCGGCGACATAGTCCCCTCGCTTATAGATGAATTCCCTATACTCTGCATATTAGCCAGTTGTGCTGACGGCGTTACCGAGATAAGGGGCGCCCAGGAACTGAGGGTCAAGGAATCCGATAGGATCAAGGCCATGGCAACCGAACTTGCAAAGCTTGGCGTCGAGGTGAGGGAATATCCCGACGGGATGGATATCACGGGGAATGCTCAATTCAGCGGAGGCCGCGTCGAAAGCTATGGCGATCACAGGATAGCCATGTCACTTTCAATCGCCGCCCTGCTTGCTCATGGTCCGACGGTTATAAACAACGCATCGTGCGCGGACATATCATTTCCGGGGTTTTTTGAAAAACTCAGGGGACTGGAGGCATAGTCTGTCAAAGGTCATAGCGATAGACGGTCCTTCCGGCGCAGGGAAGAGTTCGGTCTCGCGACTGGTTGCCGGGTGGCTGGGATATCAGTATCTTGACACCGGGGCCTTGTATCGCGCCCTGGCCCTCCACCTGACAAAAAAGGGGGTCGGCGCCGACGCCGCCGATTCGGTCATTGCGGATGCGGCACAGGACGCTGACATCAAACTGGAGGGAGAGAAGGTTCTGTTGAACGGAGAGGATGTATCCGAAGCCATCAGAACACCCGATGCCGGGCATTTTGCCTCTGTATTCTCTGCAAGAAAAAGCGTAAGGGAATATCTTTTTGTCATGCAGAAGGCGGCGGGCCGGGACTTCAACATCGTTGCAGAAGGAAGGGATATGACAACGGTTGTATTTCCGGATGCGGCTATAAAGATCTATCTTGATGCCTCAGAGCAGGGGCGTGCGCTTAGACGTTATCATCAACTTAATGGAAATGGTATGTCGATAACCATGGAAGAAGCCTTGAAAGACGTACGGGAAAGGGACTTCAGAGACAAGAACCGTGATATTGCGCCGCTGACGAGGGCTGATGATGCAGTCTACATAGATTCAACAAATATGTCTATTGAGAAGGTCGTTGACTTGATCGTACGGATGGCCAAGTGATATATCCTTGAATTTATGTGCAAAATTCTGTATCTTAGAGTTTAGTCCCTTTGAGTCTCGGGTCTCATTGCGAGGTGTCTGTTGGCGGGTAAAATAAAGGTGATCACGGCGAAACGCGCAGGCTTCTGCTTCGGCGTGAAGAGAGCTGTAGACATGGCCTTCGATGCGGCGAAAAAGAGCGAGCGAGTCTTTACGCTCGGACCGATAATACATAATCCGCAGGTGATCGAGAGATTGAAGGCCGAGGGTGTGCGGCCGGTTGAATCGATCGACAGCCCGAAGATCAAGACGCTGATTGTTAGAACCCACGGAGTGCCGAAAGAGATATCCGATAACCTTGGCAAAAAGAAGTATCAGGTAATCGACACTACGTGCCCCTTTGTAAAGAAGGCGCAGAATTATGCCAGGCTGCTCAATGAAGAGGGGTATCAGGTGGTGATAATCGGGGACAGGGAGCACCCTGAGGTCAAGGGGCTTATGAGCTATGCGGGGCCGAACGTAGTGGTGGTCAACAAGGACGACACCATGCCAAGGCTGAAAGTTAGAGTAGGCGTTGTAGTGCAGACGACTCAGCCAGTAGGCACGCTCAGGAAATTTGTCGATGAGGCAATCGACAGGGTCAAGGAACTGAAAGTTTTCAACACTATCTGCAACTCTACAGCGCTAAGGTTGAAGGAGACGAGGGAAATGGCGCGCGAGGTGGATGCAATGATTGTTGTCGGAGGTAAAAACAGCGCCAACACTACTCAGCTTGCAAATTACTGTATTTCAATGTCGGTGCCGACGTATCATATAGAAACTGCTTCCGAGATCAAGGATAAATGGTTTGCTCATGTCAAAAAGGTCGGTATTACCGCGGGTGCCTCGACGCCCGACTGGATAATAGACGAAGTTGCGGACAGAATCCGACATTTAGGAGGAACGTAACAGTATGAACATGCAGACGAACGAAGAGTCCAAAGAACTTGAGCAGATGTATGCTGAAACCCTCCAGAGGATCCAGAGCGGAGAGGTGGTAAAAGGGCGTGTCATTGCTGTCAAATCGGATGGTGTCGTCGTCGACATTGGATATAAATCGGAGGGCACTGTACCGGTGTCGGAGTTTAGCGCCGAGGAACTGAAGACCCTGAAGGCCGATGATGAAATTTATGTATTTATCGAGAGGATCAATGACCAGGAGGGAGTCGTATATCTTTCCAGGGAGAGGGCCTCAAGAATAAAGGCATGGGAGACGCTTACATCAGCACTCGAAAAGAACCTCACTGTCGAAGGAAAGGTTACGGAAAAGACCAAAGGCGGGTTGATCGTCAACGTCATGGGCATAAAGGCGTTTCTGCCGGGTTCTCAGATCGATATAAAGCCGGTGAAGAATCTGGACGCCTACGTCGGACAGACAGTACCGCTCAAAATCCTGAAAATGATTCCTGTACGCGGGCATGGCCCCGGAGCAGGCGCCGGCATGACATTGATCGTTTCCCGCCGCTCCATTGTTGAAGAACAGGTCAAGGTGCTGCGAGAGGAGACCCTTAAGCATCTCAAGGAAGGGGTTATCCTTAAGGGAATAATAAAGAATATAACCGATTACGGCGTCTTCGTGGATCTGGGCGGCATAGACGGGCTTCTGCATATCTCCGATATTTCCTGGGGAAGGGTCAATCATCCCTCGGAGTTCTTTGCTGTCGGCGATGAAAAGGAATTTATCGTGCTGAAGTATGACGAAGAGTCAAGGAAAGTCACCCTGGGCTACAAGCAAAAGAAACCGAATCCGTGGCTGTCCGTCGAACAGAAATATCAGACGGGCATGACGATAACAGGCAAGGTTGTGAACATTACGGATTACGGTGTTTTTGTAGAGGTAGAGGAAGGGCTGGAGGGCCTGATCCATATATCGGAGCTGGACTGGTCCCCGCGCCAGAAGCATCCGTCTAAGTACGTGTCGGCTGGTGAGACCATAGAGACCAAGATAATCAATGTGAACAAAGAGGAAAAGAGACTCTCGCTCAGCCTTAAGCAGCTCAGGCCGAAGCCATGGGAGCTTATCGGAGAACATTACAAGATTGGCCAGAAGATTGTCGGCAAGGTGAAAACAATTACTGATTTCGGAGCATTCGTGCGGTTGCCCGAGGGGGTGGATGGTCTGATACACATTGCCGACCTGTCCTGGACCAAGCATATAAAACACCCGTCCGAGGTGCTGAAGAAGGGACAAAAAGTTGAAGCGGTAATCCTCAGTCTCGATCCGGAGCGTGAGCGCATGGCCCTGGGCATCAAGCAGCTGACTGGTGATCCATGGGAGGCTGAGATTCCGGTGAAATTCAAGCTCGGCGAGGAATTTGTGGGGAAAGTGCTGCGTAAGAGCGACTTCGGGATTTTTGTGGAGCTTGATAATAGTGTGGAAGGCCTGATCTACTCATCCGAAATAGACACCGCCCGTGAGCTTAACGAAGGGGACGAGGTCAGGGTAAGGATCATAAAGATGAACGTCGAGGAGCGCAAGATAGGCCTAAGCATGAAGAACGTGAGGTCCAATGAAAGCAGGTAGGGCGATACTCTTTGGCTCTCTCTTTGTCTTCTTTCTGCTCTTCATCAGCGTTATATTTACGCTTGTCAGCAAGGGCTCACGCGAGAAGGTGGCGCTTGTGCGGGTGGAAGGGCCGATAGTCGAGGCAAAGACGGTAGTGGACGAAATCAAGGGATATGTAAAGGATACCTCTGTCAGGGCCATTGTCATGCGCGTCGACAGTCCGGGTGGCGGCGTGGTGCCGTCGCAGGAGATCTATGATGAGATCAGGAAGGCGAAGGCAATCAAGAAAGTGGTAATTTCGATGGGCTCGGTGGCTGCCTCAGGAGGTTACTATATATCTGCCCCGGCTGACCGTATCATAGCCAATCCAGGGACGATTACCGGCTCGATCGGGGTTATCATGGTGGTCCCGAATCTTAAGGGGCTCCTCGACAAAGTGGGCATTAAGACCGAAGTCGTCAAGAGCGGGAAGAACAAAGACCTTGCTTCTGTCTTCCGGGGTATCGGGGAGGACGAGCGCCGGATAATTCAGAGCGTAATGGACGATGTCCACGAGCAGTTCATTTCCGCAGTGGCGGAAGGCCGTAAGATGCCTCTTGATAAAGCCCGCCAAATATCGGACGGAAGGATTTTTTCGGGTCGGCAGGCGATTGGTATAGGGCTGGTGGATGAAATAGGCGATCTGGATGATGCGGTCAAGGCAGCTGGGAAACTGGCCGGGATAGAAGGCGAGCCCGAAGTCGTTTCGAAGTCAGAGAAGGGGATGATATTAAAATTCCTGGATGGCAGGGTACCCGAGGGGCTTTCCCATGTGCTGCCGGACCTGCATCTTAAATACATGTATTATATGTATATGCCGTAAATCGCGTGGGCCGGCCGGATTTAGATTTGGACCGCTCACTGAAAATATTGCGCGACTTTTTTTGGGGGAGAAAGATAATGACAAAATCAGTGCTGATCGAAAAGGTTACCGAGAAGGTAGAAGGGTTGACCAAGAAACAGGTCGAAACAATTATCAACACCGTATTTGACGGTATGAAAGACGCCCTTGCGCGCGGTGAAAAGATAGAGATCCGAGGGTTTGGAAATTTCAGGCTAAAGCAACGCGACGGCAAGGTGGCAAGGAACCCGAAAACCGGTGAAAAGGTGCAGGTGCCGGCCAAGAAAGCACTCCACTTCAAAATAGGCAAGCCTTTTCATCATGCGCTGAACCGGGGAGAATAAGGAAGCGCGCCCGTTTCATGCGTCCCGTCAGGATGGGTTCATGACTCGCAGGGCGTTTCTCATAGGCATTATCAAGTCTTTTTCGGCATTGGTGGTTGCAGTGGTGCTTGCTGCATTGTGGTATGTCTATCCTTCCGTGTCAAAGAAGCGCCGCTTGCAGTACGTCTTCGCGATCGATGAAGATGAGCTGCCAAGGCGCGGCGTCCGCAAGGTCGAATTCAAATATGCCGTTGATGATAATGAAGTGCTCAACAGGGCATTCCTGGTTGTCGGTGAAAGCGGACTTGTCATCTTTTCTCCTGTATGCACTCACCTTGGATGCTATGTCAACTGGGACAATAACCGAAAGGAATTCCTCTGCCCTTGCCATGGAGGGCGGTACGATATCAGCGGTCGCGTAATTGCAGGTCCGCCTCCCAAGCCTCTGAATCGCCTTCCCGTAAAGATAGAATCCGGCAAGGTCTATATTGGAGTGACAGTCTAGTGGGCAAGGTGTTCGATTGGCTCGACTATCGCTTCGGGCTGAAGAAGCCGCATGCCAGGTTCCTTCAGCGGCGGGTGCCATCGGACCTCGGCTATACTTATTGCTTCGGTGGGATGGCGTTCGCTTATTTTCTAATGCTCGCCTCGTCGGGGCTTCTCCTTTCGCTCTATTATGTGCCGTCGGAGAAGGAAGCATTTCGCAGCATAGTTATGATAACCAATGAGGTCAGGATGGGATGGCTTATACGGGGCCTGCATAAGTGGTCGGCTTCCCTTTTTATAATCTCGATAATCTTTCACACCATGCGCGTTTTTGTGTCGAAGGCATATCGGCCCCCGCGCGATCTGAACTGGATGATTGGCGCCATGACTTTCGTCCTTGTCATGTTTTCAGGGTTTACTGGATACCTGCTGCCGTGGGACCAGAAGGCGTACTGGGCGACCGAGGTGGGGACGGCAATGGCCACGAACGTGCCGTTCATCGGAGTCGATATCATGAATGCCTTCAGAGGCGGCCCTGAAGTAAGCGGCGCAACCATTGTAAGATTTTATAGTCTGCATATACTTTATTTGCCTCTTTCAATCTCTGCACTTCTTTGGGCGCATTTCCATATGGTGAAGAGGCAGGGCATATCCAGAAACCTATGAACAATACTGATGAACATAATCATGAAACCGTGGAAGCAAGAAGCGAAAAAAGAGGCGATAAGCGCTTTTATCCCGACTATCTATCAGAGATTATCGCGACCATCTTCATTTGTTTTGAGATAGTGATCATTCTCGCCTTGCTCTATCCACCATCGATCGGACGGCAGATCGATTTTCTGAAGCCGTTTCAACCTCGACCCGAATGGTACTTTCTTTGGCTCTTCGAGCTAATTGGATATTTCCCGGGCAGGACCGCAATCATCGGCACCGTGATTATTCCGGTAATGTATGTATGTCTTCTTCTCTTCATCCCGTACATTGATCGCGGCGAGAAGGGCAGGCGCAGGGCCTCATTGGTCGGAATTGCACTGCTTCTGATGTTCGCTATATTTACGATACT
>DATHDF010000006.1:0-2321 GCA_035319185.1 Dissulfurispiraceae bacterium
CGCCTCAATTGCAGCGTTCAGGGCGAGGAGATTCGTCTGATCCGCAATATCCTTGATGACGACGACAATATCTCCTATTTCGGTAGCCCTGGCATTCAGCTTTCCGATCATATCGCCAAGCTCGGTCGTTGATACATGCACCTGGCTTACCGTGTCGACCGCCTCCTGCGCCTTTTCTTTCCCTGAGCTTGCAATTGATCTGGCGTTCGATGACGTTTCGGACGCCGTTGAAGCGTTGCGGGCAATGTCGTTGATCGTCTGGCTCATCTCCTCGGCTGCAACGGCGATCTGATGCGCCCTTTCGGCCTGCGTTTTTGCCCCGTCAGACATCTTTTCGGCATTTTCCTTCAGCATAACGGTCGTCGTATATATACGCCCGGTCGAGACGAGATTCTTGTCCACCATCATCCCATAGGAGTCCATAACCCTGTTGATATCGTGGGCAAGCCGTCCTATCTCGTCGATTCCTTTTACCTGGAGCCTTCCCGTGAGGTCTCCCTTGCTCTGGTCCAAAGAATTTGAGAAGTTCTGCATCAGAGACTCATATTGTTTCACCGGACCGCTAACATATCTGCCGCCGATAAAAAACGTCGAAGAGGTAACGACAATCGATACAATAGTGAGCAAAATAGCCATGGCAATTATCATTTTGATAATGGAAGCCTTAATGTCGTCGACGTAAGCCCCTGTCCCGATGACCCAGCCCCATGGTTTATACAGTTTGACGAAGGACAACTTCGGAGACGGGCTGGAATCACCGGGCTTAACCCATACATAGTCTATGAACCCTTCACCCTGCTCTTTACTGATCTTGACGGCTTCGATAATAATCGGCTTGCCTTTCGCATCTTTCAGGTCAGAGGTGTCCTTTCCCTGAAGATCGGGACTTGGATGGACGAGCATTGTATGATTCAGGTCGTTGACCCAGACATAATCCTTGCCGTCTTTCCCGAAATGCATTTGACCGAGTCGCGCCTGCGCCCGCTTCTGTGCCTCCTCAAGGCTTAATTCTCCGGTCTGGGCACGCTTATCATATTCTGCAAGAAGATTGTACGATACCTGAACCATATCCGCGAGGCTGTTCTTTTCTATGCTGGTCAGTTTGTCGAATGTCGAGGGAACTATATATATAAGGTATCCGATGATAACAAGGCCGACGGCCATAATAGGCGGCACCGAAATCTTCCAGAACATGGGCCAATTCTTGAAATAGAGCAAATCCTTAAGCTGCATACGCATTTCTAAGGCCCTCCTTAGGACAAATCTTTTTTTTTGCGCCCATGGTGCGCAGTGAATACGCCCCAGGCTTTATCTTCAACTTTTCCTAATATCACATATAATTTATGCTTATACAGCTGGGCATCAACAACCTGCCTGATTGGCTTCCGCAGCCTGCGCAGAGCCGGTTTTGCTGCACTGTATACTCCTTATCGGCTATGAAATGTCGGAACTGAAGTGGGAGAGCGGCGTTTAGAGGTTCAAATTGCTGTTTTCGAGGCTCTTGACCGTCTGTTCGATGACTTCTGTAGCGGTTGCCTTGTCCTTGATGAGAGGGAACAGCCCCTTCTTGCTTGCGCCAACGCTTATTTTAGTGGTTCTCGGGGTAACGATGTCGAGTTCGACGCTTATGCGCAACTCGCGTGTTTCTGCGATAATCTCGACCCCGGCATCCCCGCCTTTGCGCTCCAGCTCGTCGATGCCCATATTTTGCAGGGCACGATGCACCGAGTTCTCGACCGCACCTATCGGATAACTCACCGTTTTATAAGCGACATTCGTCAAGGTATACGCAATGCCGCCGCTGGCACCGGTCAGCATAACGCTGGCGCAGCCGGACGCTCCAAGGCATGCCGCAAGAAGCGCGCTAATTATTTTCATGGAGATTTTCACTTTTTGCTGCTCTATGCTATCAGAAGAGACCGTCAGAGCACCAGCCCAAATGAGACGAGTGCAATAAAAAAGGCTCAATCTTTCGATCGAGCCTTTTCTTTGTATTAATCCGGCGGCTACCTACTCTCCCATGCCCCTGCGGGCAAAGTACCATCGGCCTTGGAGGACTTTACTTCCGTGTTCGAAATGGGAACGGGTGTGACCCCTCCAGCATAACCACCGGAAAACCTATTTCCGCGTGAGTGTTTATGTTATCAGAAAGAATGAATAAAATGCAAGCCTGTTCTTGACACGGGGGTGAAGTAAGGGAATAAAGAGGTGGTGCAAGGGGAAGGTGAGGAAGTGGTCAAGACGCACGGGCTATTAGTACTGGTAAGCTCAATGGATTACTCCACTTACACCGCCAGCCTATCGACGTGGTGGTCTACCAC
>DATHDF010000007.1:0-24459 GCA_035319185.1 Dissulfurispiraceae bacterium
AACCATTTGAGTCCGCCGAGCACGTGGCTGCTGCAGAATCCGGTAAAACGAAGTCTTTTGATGAGGAACTGCAGGAGAGCATCGAGAAGTTGGATGAAAAAGGTCTTCTTGAACCCGAAAAATCTGAGGAAGCGGCGCCTGAATTGAGCTCTCATGAGATAGCGCCGCAGGACGATATTTCCATTGATGAGATATCAAAAATGGTTAAAGAGGCCATGACAGCTCCTGAAGAGCATATGCCGGCGGAACCCGTCGAGCATTTATACAGCGCAGCAGTTCCAGTAGAACATCATGAGCTTGCACCAGCGGCCCCTGTGATCGTTTCGCATGAGGAAGCCAGGCCGGCAGCAGCGATCTCCAGGGAGGAAATCAACGCTGCAGTTATGGAAAGCATAAGCTCAATACTGCCGTCTGTAGTCCGGGAGTCTGTGGACCGGGCAGTGACTGATACAGTGCCCAATCTGCTTGAAGAGGCGTTAAGGCAAACTATCAACGAGATGTCAGGCCATATCCGTAGCGCGATCAACGACGAGATCAAAAAGGTTGTGCCGGGCCTCGCAGACGCAATAATAAAGCGGGAAATAGAGAAAATCACCTCCGAGCTTACATAACGGGACCGGCCTGAGTTACCCGCTGCTTTTGCCGATACCTTCCTATTGCAAAATTGATTAATTATGGGAATATGATGGAATTGAAGAAAAGCTACAGTCCTGAAGATATTGAAGACAAGTGGTATGAATACTGGGAACGAAACGGCTACTTCAAGCCAGATGACAACGCAGAAGGAGCACCTTTCAGCATAGTCATACCACCGCCAAATGTGACTGGGTCGCTCCATATGGGGCATGCGCTGAATGCTACGCTCCAGGACGTCCTTGCAAGATGGAACCGCCTTAGGGGACGTAAGGTCCTGTGGCTCCCGGGAACCGACCATGCGGGAATTGCGACCCAGAATGTGGTTGAGCGGGAATTGTCAAAAGATGGTCTCGACCGTCATCGAATAGGTCGTGACGCGTTCATAGAACGGGTCTGGAAATGGAAGGCAGAGTACGGCGGAAGGATCATCCACCAGCTGAAGAAGATAGGCGCCTCCTGTGACTGGTCCCGTGAGAGATTCACGCTTGACGATGGGTTGTCCCGTGCCGTACGGGAGGTCTTTGTCCGGCTGTTTGAAGAAGGCCTTATTTACCGCGACAGCCGTTTGATAAACTGGTGCCCCAGATGCCATACGGCGCTGTCTGATCTTGAAGTTGAATATGAGGAACTTGACGGCAAGCTCTATTACATAAAATATCCGCTTGGCGACGGCGCTCATTTTTTGACCGTTGCGACTACCAGGCCTGAAACGATGCTTGGGGATACTGCCGTGGCTGTCCATCCCGAGGATGAGCGATATCGCCGTTTCGTCGGTAAAGATGTCAGTCTTCCGTTGACCGGAAGAAGTATCCCGGTAATAGCAGATGTGATGGTCGATCCCACCTTCGGCACCGGCGCGGTTAAAGTGACGCCTGCACACGACTTTAATGACGAGGCCACCGGAAAACGGCACAACCTGCAGTCTATAAGTGTAATTGCCGAAGACGGACGCATGGGACTCGACGCCGGAGAGCGGTATGCAGGGCTGGACCGGTACGCCTGCCGTAAGCAGGTGCTCGAAGACCTTAAGGCGCTCGACCTGCTGGAAGGCGAAAAGAAGCACAGGCATGCTGTCGGCCATTGCTATCGCTGCAAAACTATTATCGAGCCGCTGCTCACCATTCAGTGGTATGTGAGGACCGAAACCCTGGCTGCGGAGGCTGTTGATGCTGTCAGGGAGAAGAGGATCAGCCTGGTTCCGGACTCATGGGAAAATAACTATTTTGCATGGATGCGGGAAATAAGGGACTGGTGCATATCCCGGCAAATATGGTGGGGACACCGCATTCCGGTATGGTACTGCACTGACTGCAAGACCGCTGACGGAACCCCGAACGGCAGCCTGATAGAACATATCTTCTTCGAGCCGGTAAAGTTGTCCGGTGGCAACACGGTGCATTCGGGCACGTATGCTGAGCTGAGAACGCTAGGCCTGTCCAGAAAAGATATAATCGACAATTCCAAGATTGTCCACATCCACCGCAGTGTCTCGCCGGTATGCAGCCGCGCCGATCTCGAATCATGTCCTCATTGCGGCGGAGATGTAATCCGTGATCCGGATGTTCTAGACACGTGGTTCTCTTCCGCATTGTGGCCGTTCTCAACGCTGGGCTGGCCTGAAAAGACGGCGGACCTCAAGATTTTCTATCCGACCAGCGTGCTTGTTACCGGCTTCGACATACTTTTCTTCTGGGTTGCGCGGATGATCATGATGGGGCTGAAGTTCATGGACGATGTGCCGTTCAGGGATGTTTACATACATGCACTCGTCAGGGATGCAAAAGGCCAAAAGATGAGCAAATCCAAAGGCAACGTCATAGATCCTCTCGTCATGACAGGCAAGTACGGAGCGGATGCGTTCAGATTTTCGCTTGCCGCTTTTGCGGCGCAGGGCCGTGACGTGCGCTTTTCAGAAGAACGTGTGGAAGGATATCGCCATTTCATAAACAAGCTGTGGAATGCCTCTAAGTTTATCCTCACTTATAAGAAGTCGTGGACCGGGCGGAGCGCGGCTGTGGGTGACCCAGTCCTGGATCTCGGCAGCCGCTGGATATTGAGCAGGCTTGCACAGGCTACGGACGAGATGCACAGGAATATTGAGAATTTCAGATTCAACGACGCTGCCAACAGCGTATATCAATTTCTGTGGCACGAGTTCTGCGACTGGTACATCGAGATGTCGAAGCCGATCTTGTATGGTGAGGAAACCGCGGAAAGGGAAGCGGTAATAAATTGTCTTTATTTTGTCTTTGAAAAAGTGCTGCAGCTGCTTCATCCCTTTATGCCGTTTGTGACCGAGGAGCTCTGGCATTCCATGCTCGACAAGGATAAGAGCATTATGCTGTCGCATTATGATGCAGGGCTGGTGCGGGATTTTGATGCCGAACAGAAGATGGGTCATCTTATCGACGCCGTGACAGGCATCCGGAGCATCAGGGGAGAACTGAACATATCGCCCTCTGTAGAGTTACATGCCGACATCAAAACCATGCAGGTTGATGTTGAAAGCATATTGAAGGACAACGGCGAGACCTTCAGGAAGATGGCCAGATGCAAAGACTTCAATGTGGGGCCGGCAATAAAGAAGCCCAAGGGCTCAGCTGTTTCCGTCAGAAACGGAATGGAAATATATATTCCGATGGAGGGACTACTTGACGTTGTGTCGGAAATAGCTCGGCTTGAGAAAGAGGTTGCGAAGCTTGAGAGCTCCATGGCGTTTATCAACAAGAAACTGCAGAATGACGATTTCATTAACAATGCGCCGAGAGATGTCGTCGACAAGGAGCGGGCCAAGTTTGACGACCTCGTGCAAAGGGAGCAGAAGATGGCCGAAAATCTGACGCTTCTGCGTTCGATCGACCGATAGCAAAGGGGGCATTCGATGGAAAAGAATATTATGGAAATGGAAGACAGGGACCTGGACTTCATAGAAGCTGAATTCATTAAGGTCCGGCATAGCACGATCAAGTCAGTTGAAGGCGGGCATATCGAATTGCAGCAGGTCGGGTCGCTCAGCATTGACGGCGAGCGCGTAGAGGTGACTCAGGGCGCAGCGGTGATGATGAGAGGCACCAGCCTCTCGCTGAACCAAAGCATCGGGCTGGTGGCGGCGGGGGGCGAGACCAACCTTAATTTTTCAGCGGCGCCGATAGCCGTAGCAGCCGGTGATGCCGCTGCCAACAGGAGCGCTGTAGGAATTCTGGCTGCCCGGGAGATCAACTCCAATAACAGCTCTTCCATTCTCATGATAGGCAGAAACATTAATGGCAATGTGACAACCCTTCTCGACTGGCGTTCGGCCCTTGCCGTGGGCGCTGTGGCAGGCGGGATATTCGGACTTTTTTCCCTTTTCAGGAAAAAATAGGCCTGTTTCATCAGGCAGCTGAGAGTTGTATTAATGTTTTCCAGTTCTATAGAGTTCATCCGCGCCGCGCTCGCTGAAGACATCGGGCATGGCGATATCACATCTTCGCTGGTAATCGGCACTGAGATTGCCGGGGCCGATGTTATCGCAAAAGAGGATTTCATCCTGGCAGGTATGCCGTTTGTGAAAGAAGTCTTTGAGATCGTAGACCCCGAAGTTTCGATAAGTATAAATATCAGCGAAGGCAGTCGTGTAAAAAAAGGCGATGTTTTGGCGCGCATCGAGGGAAGGGCCAGGAGTCTTCTTGCCGGAGAGCGCGTTGCCTTAAATATTCTTCAGCATCTTTCCGGTATTGCGACGGCTGCCTGCGCGTTTACCGATAGGGTTAAGGACTTGCCCGTGAGGATAGTGGACACCCGTAAAACAAAGCCCTGCATGCGGGCAATGGAAAAATACGCTGTGAGAATCGGCGGTGCTTTTAATCACAGGTTCGGGCTGTACGACGGCATCCTGATTAAGGACAATCATATAGACATTGCTGGTGGTGTCAGGGAGGCTGTAAGTCGCGCTAAACAGGGCCATCATCTGCTCAGGATAGAGGTCGAGGTAAGGAATCTGGATGAAATGCGCGAAGCAATGGAGTCAGGGGCCGACGTAATCATGCTCGACAATATGGATCCGGCAGAGATGAAGAAGGCTGTACACGCAATTCGTGCACACGACAAAAAGATACTGATAGAGGCATCCGGCAATGTAAGGCCTGAGAATGTAAGGGACATTGCTGAAAGCGGGGTGGATATCATCTCCGTCGGCGCCATTACCCATTCTGCGAGGGCGGTAGACATCAGCATGAAGATTTTGAGTGTCCGGAAACACTGATGTCAAAGTGATGAGATAAGTCACCTTCGTAGTCGTCTGGGTTCGCTATGTTTTCGAAGGGGGAAAAATGTCAGGACTGACCTATAAGAAGGCCGGCGTCGATATCGACGAGGGCGACCGTTTTGTGCGGATGATATCGCCACTGGTCAAAAAGACCTTCAGGCCCGAAGTGATGACCGACATAGGGTCATTCGGAGGACTGTTCGCTTTAAAGAAATACAGGAACCCGGTGCTTGTCAGCGGAACGGACGGCGTGGGCACAAAGCTCAAGATCGCATTTATGTTGAATCGGCATGACAGCGTCGGCATCGACCTCGTTGCGATGTGTGTTAACGATATCCTTACCTCCGGGGCTGAGCCGCTATTTTTCCTGGATTATTTTGCGACCGGAAAGCTCCATGCCGACAGGGCGAAAGATGTGGTCAAGGGCATTGCCAAAGGCTGCAAAGAGGCGGGTTGCGCCCTCATCGGAGGTGAGACAGCAGAGATGCCGGGCTTCTACGAAAAGGATGAATATGACCTGGCCGGTTTTGCAGTCGGCGTCGCAGAGAAGAACCGCATCATAGACGGCTCTGCAATCAGGGAGGGAGATGCGATTATAGGGCTTTCATCGAGCGGCCTTCACAGCAACGGCTACTCGCTTGCCCGCAAGGTCTTCTTCGAAAAACGGAAACTCAAGATAGGCACTGTTATTTCCGAACTCGGCTCGACAATAGGGGATGAACTGATCAGGCCAACCCGCATATACGTCAACGCGTTTAAGGCGTTAAGAGAGCAGCTGACGATAAAGGGAATGGCCCATATCACTGGCGGCGGCATACCCGGAAACCTGCCCAGAATTTTCAGAGGAAAATTTTCCGCAGTCATTCATGAAGGATCATGGCCTGTCCCGCCGGTGTTCAGTCTTATCGGGGAATTGGGAGGAGTTCCGGACCCCGACATGAAAAGGACGTTCAACATGGGCATCGGATATGTTATAGTACTGGGAAAGAACAAGGCTGTCCCTGCCATAGACTTGCTTAAAAAAGCCGGCTATCCTGCTTATCTGATCGGATTTATCGAGAAGGGAGGCAACGAGAAGGTGCGCTATGTATAAGATCAAGTGGTTTGTCAAAAAAATGTTCACCCCGGTATCGATCATGATGGTGCCTCATGACAGCAAAAAGACGATAAACGTGAAGGTCCCGTCCATCGGCATCGTGCTCTCGATACTGCTGTGGATGGTTGGATCGATCTATGTTGTATCAATCGCCATCGATGCCTTTGAATACCAGCGTATGAAAAACTCGCTGGATTATTATGCAGCCCAGTTCACTGAAATGAAGTCCACGATGGTAATGCTCAAACAGGCAGAGGCGCAGTTCAAGGGTCTACTGTCGCGCGGGGGCAAAAAGGAAATACTGGAGAATATCGGTCAGAACCAGGTTGAAGCCGATACCGGTTCGATAGATATGGAAGCCCTAAAGGAGCAGATGCGCAAAAGCGCGGAGTCCGTAACTGCTGTTCAGGAATTTCTGAAAGAACAGCGAGATGCCTATTTGTCGACCCCGCACGGCTGGCCTGTGGGCGGTCGTGTAACCTCTCCGTTCGGAGAGAGGGAAGCACCGAACGGAGGCGGTCTTCAGTTTCATACCGGGATTGATATCTCGGCGCCTAAAGGAACTCCGGTAAAGGCGACAGCAGACGGCATTGTCAGCTTTGCAGGCTGGAACGCCGGAAGCGGAAAACTGGTAGTGGTCGAACACGGGTTTGGATACTCCACTGCCTATGCCCATAACAGCTCGATTGAGGTTAAGGTAGGCCAGCGTGTGAAGCGCAGTGAAATAATCTCCTATTCCGGATCGACAGGCAACTCTACCGGCCCGCATGTGCATTATGAAGTATGGCAGCAGGGCAAGGCGGTAAATCCTAAACAGTACCTGGAGGTAGCGAGTAATGTTTCAGAAAAAAAGTGATAAACTCGAATCTTTCATCGGAATAAATTCGGAGTTCAAGGGCGATATAACGGTGAGCGGCACATTGAGGATCGACGGAAAGCTGACCGGCAACATCAAAGCGGGTTGGATTGTCGTAGGCGAGCAGGCATTGGTCAAGGGAGACCTGAGCGCCAACGGCATAGTCGTAGGCGGACGGATCGAAGGCACGCTCAAGGCTGATGATCTCGTAGAGCTTAAACCTTCAGCCCATCTTTATGGAGACATCCAGTCAAAGAAGCTTGTAATTGCAGAGGGCGGCGTGTTTATGGGCAGATCGGTTACACAGGGCAGCGACGCTAAGCTTATCGACTTTTCGGGCGAAGCTGCTGCTCAATAAAGCGTATCGCCGCATGAAAAAGGTCTTTCTTGAAAGCCGTTCTCTTGAAGAATCACTGCGGGTCCTTTCCGAATTGCTGAAAACTCGCGGTATCGGAAGGCTCCCGGAAGAGACAATCCCCTCGAAACTGTCGCTCGGCAGGATAACCGCTGCGCCGGTGTTTGCCAGATATTCCTCGCCTTTTTACCACTCGGCGGCCATGGATGGTTTTGCCGTCCGTTTTGCTGAAACACTTACGGCTTCTGAACAGCAGCCGGCCCTGCTGAAGATTGGATCGCAGGCTGTCCCGGTTGATACGGGCGATCCCATGCCGGAAGGCTTCAATGCGGTTATTATGATCGAAGACGTAAACCGTTCCGGGGATTCCATCGAAATATACGCGCCCGCAACGCCATATCAGCATGTCAGGCCGATCGGTGAGGATATAGTGGCCACCGAGCTGATTGTGCCCGAAAACCATGTTCTGAGGCCGATGGATATCGGTGCATTGCTTGCGAGCGGACATATCGACGTCTCGGTTGTGCGAAAGCCTGTAGTGGCAATAATTCCGACAGGGACCGAACTGGTGGAGCCAGAAATGGTGCGCCGCCGCGCGCCTGTTCCTCCGGAGATTATCGAATACAACTCTGCGATGCTGTCAGGTCTGGCAGCCGAACTTGGCGCCGAGCCTCTTATCTATCCGATCATCAAGGATGACTTTGAAAAGATCAAGGGAGTCATTTCCGAGGCAGCTGCGAAAGCCGACATTGTTCTCGTAAATGCAGGATCAGGGCGGGGATCAGAAGACTTTACAGCTGCTGCGATCGCCGAACTCGGCGAACTTGCAATCAACAGTGTTTCAATAAAACCCGGCAAGCCTTTCATCGCCGGAATCATCGGCAATACCCCTGTCCTTGGCATCCCGGGGTACCCTGTGTCTGCATTCCTGACATTCAGACTTTATGCGCAACCACTTATAGAGCGCATGTTATCGGTCAGGGCCGCCGGACGAGATTCGATCAGGGCAACCATTTCGAGACAGATATCGTCGGCTTTCGGTATAGATGAATTTATCAGGGTTAAAGTTGGTGTGGTCGGAGACAAACATATTGCGACCCCGGCAGGCCGCGGCGCCGGGCTGCTGATGTCTCTGGTCAGGTGCGACGGCATGATCAAGGTGCCTGCAAGTTCAGAGGGCCTTGCAGCCGGCGCTGAAGTCGAGGTTGAACTTATCCGCAGCAAGGAAGACCTCAGGAACACGATAGTATGCATTGGCAGCCATGACAATAGTCTTGACGTTCTTGCAAATTCGATTAAGAAGAACTATCCCGACCTTAGCCTCTCATCGGCCCATGTCGGCTCTATGGGCGGCCTGATAGCGCTCAAGAAGGGCGAGGCCCACATGGCCGGCACCCATCTGCTTGACGAGGCTACAGGTGAATACAATGTGTCGGATATAAAAAGATTGCTGCCCGAAAAAAAGATCGTCCTTGTAAATCTTGTTTATCGGGTGCAGGGTTTTGTCGTCAGGAAAGGCAATCCCAAAAACATTAAGGACTTTGGCGATCTTGTCAGAAGCGATGTCATATATATAAATCGCCAGGCCGGGTCCGGCACGAGGCTTCTGCTTGACAAGCATCTCAGGGAGCTTGGCATCCTCCCGCAGCTTATTAAGGGATATGACCATGACGAATATACGCACATGGCGGTCGCTTCTGCCGTACTTACCGGACTGGCTGATACCGGACTGGCAGTATATTCTTCTGCAAAGGCGCTTGACCTGGATTTCATCCCGGTTGCGGTGGAAAGGTACGATATAGCCATTCCCGCCGACTTCATTAATACGGAGATGATACAGAGAATGCTGAGGATCATCAGAGAGGACAGTGAGTTCATTGAAACGGTCCAGGCCCTCGGCGGTTACGACACTAAAGATATGGGGAAAGTTCTTTACGAAAGTTGAAACCTCTTGCATTCTCACTTGATGCTGTCCTGGAGCCTCCGTCGGACAATGACAAAAAGGCCGACCGCGAGCGGCTCCTGGATTTCATTTCACTTTTCGCGTGTGCCGGCATCTTTGTAGATATTGATCTTGACGTCCTCCGGAAACTTCCAGTAGCTCTCAGAAGCCATAATTATGCGCTGCCTGTAATAATAGCTGTGCAGAAGGAGCATCTTAAGGTTGTTGACGCCGGGCATCGAGAATGTTACGGAGTGGCCCTTGATTTGGGCACCACCAATTTGGTCGCTTCACTTTTCGACCTGGATTCATCGAAGCTCATCGGCTCGATGGATGCTGTCAATCTCCAAACAGAAGTCGCTGCCGATGTTCTGTCCCGCATTCATGAGTCGATGAGAGGGCATGGAAGCCGGCTCCACAGTCTGATGATCGAGGGTGTTAATGAGTTGATAGTGCGACTGTGCAAGGCTAACAGCATCGATCGGGACAGGGTCTTTGCAGTTGCCGCAGCCGGCAACACCATAATGACCCACTACTTTCTCGACCTGCCTGTGGAAAATATACCTGTCTCACCATATATTCCGGCGGCGCACAATGTCGGCTTTGTCAGCCCGAAGCAGCTTGGAATCTCAATAAACCGGAGCGCTTCTCTTTATCTGTTTCCGAATTCAGGCAGCTATGTGGGCGGCGATATCATATCCGGAATACTTTTTTCGGGCATGTCGAAAGGGAAGAAGCCGTCGCTCCTTATCGATGTCGGGACCAACGTTGAGATTGTGCTTGGGTGCGACGAATGGATTATTGTGGGCGCGGGAGCTGCCGGCCCAGCGCTGGAGGGCGATATCGCCGGTATCGGTATGAAGGCGGTTGAAGGGGCGATATGCGCCTTTAGCATGATCTGCGGCGAAAAGGGCGAAGAAATCAGATATGAAACTGTGGGTGGCAAGCAGCCTGTCGGCATATGCGGGTCGGGCATGATAGAGCTGGTGTCTGAACTGTTCGGCAGCGGAGCTATAGATCAGAAGGGCAAGTTCACGGAATCGTCATCATGGTCCTGCAGAATCGTCGAAAAAGATGGTGTCAAGGCATTTATTATAGAAGAGGGCGAAGGGGCCGGAATGCTGATCAAAGAGACGGAAATCGAGAATTTTCTCAGGTCGAAGGCAGCCCTGTTTGCGTCCATACATCTCCTTGTGAAATCGGTTGGTCTGAGCTTTGCAGATCTGGGTGCTGTATATGTCTGCGGCGCCTTCGGGGCTCATATCAATGTAGAAAAGGCCGTCCGCATAGGGATGCTGCCCGACATCGGCAGGGAGAAATTCAGAGTACTGGGTAACTCTTCACTTGCGGGTGCCGAGGAGTTGCTGCTCAACGGAGATCTGCTATCAGAGATAACAAGGATAACGTCTTTGATAACATATCGTGAAATGAATACTGAGGGGGATTTCCTGCGGGAGTTTCCAGCAGCTATGTTCCTTCCCCATACCAATCCGGAAGTTCTTAAGGCATAACCGATTCGTGTGTCTGTAACTCAGGAGCGGCGGTTGTTTCGGTCTCAGAAATCAGTCGTTTTGCGCCTATGAAACGCTTTACGTAATAGGGCATTCCGAGGTTGTCTATCTGTACCCTCTTTGATTTGGATGAAGCATGGATGAACAGATTATTGCCGAGATATATCCCGACATGGGACGGAAAAGATGCATAGGTCCTGAAAAACAGCAGGTCGCCGGTCTGGAGTTCATCCTTGTCAACTGCCTGTCCGACTGTATACTGCTCTCTCGCGCTACGCGGCAAGGAATGGCCTATCAAACTATACGCCCTTTGAACGAATGCCGAGCAATCGACCCCAACCGCGCTGTTGCCTCCGAATTTATAAGGCAGGTTTATCATCTTTTTTGAAAACAGGATAAGCCTCTCCTTAACCGATAGATTCGACAGTTCATCGGACTGCGACAAGGCCTTTACCTCGGCTATTTTCTCTGAAGCTGAAGCAACGACTTGCCTGTTCTGGGCGGTTGAGTCGGCGGCCTGATCGGGTGCAGCCTGGGACCTGCCGACAATGAGCTTCCGGCCTACCTTCAGCCTGTTGCCCTGGATATTGTTGAGTTCCTTTAGTTCAGCGACAGACAGGCCGTATCTGTGAGCTATCTTTGCAAGGGTCTCCCTTTTCCTGACGGTATGGTATTTGTTCTCCAGGGATGCCTTGGCCGACACATTTTCGCCGGCAGATTTTTCTACAGACGTTGCAGCTTCGCTTTTTTCGGACCGATCTGTTTTTACGGCTTTATTGGCCTTAGAAAGTTTCTTTGTTTTATCAGCCTTTGCAGATGCCTTTCCGGGTATTTTCAGCTTCTTGCCGACCGATAGATTATTGGAATCAAGATCGTTAGCCTCTTTAAGGCTGTCGACCGGGACATGAAATTTCTTGGAAATCCTTGCAAGACTATCTCCTTGCCTGACTTTATAATAAGTAGTTGCCTCTGCAATTCCGAAAGTAGTGAAGAAAAGAAAGAATGCGACTAAAGCGGCACATTTACAGCCTTTGTTACGAATGTATCTCATCGCCAGTCTCCGCATGTCTGGATTTAGCCGGACGCGAAATTCACGCCGCAATGCATCATGCAGCTTCTGTGTTGAAAAAATCGTGTATAGCAGGCAGCTCCGTTAAATTTTTTAGGCCAAAATACTGCAAGAATTCATTCGTCGTCGCATATAGAAAAGGACGGCCAGGCGACTCTTTTTTGCCGACGATCTTTATAAGTCTTTTATCGAGAAGGCTTTTTACCGCCGCATCGGAATTGACCCCGCGCAGCTGGTCTACCTCAACTTTAGTTATCGGCTGTTTATATGCAATAATTGAGAGCGTCTCTATAGAAGGTTGGGAAAGCTTGTTTGAAACGTTGATGTTTTTCATTTTTCTTATCCATGCAGCCAGCTCCGGGGCAGTCGCCATCTCAAAACCGTCCGCTATCTCGGCGATAACAATACCCGATCCCCTCTCCCTGTAATCATTCATCAGCTCGCGAAAGAGCTCCCTGATGCCTTGCTCAGTCAAAGAGGTGGCCTTTGCTACGGCCCCGACCGTCAGCGGTTCGCCGCTTGCGAAGAGCAACGCTTCGATGATCGCCTTGTTCTTGTCCTTTTCAGAAGGCCCGCTTTCGATATCGCTCTGTGCAACCTGTGATAGTTCCTCGGGCATGGACGCAGTTATGGCATTGCTGTTTTCCATGTCGCATAAGTATAACAGAAGAGGCAATAAATTGCAAAAAATGTTATATTCAACAAGGGCATATCCAATGGCAGCAAATCAAGCGCGTTATAAGGAGTTTATGATGATTGTGAGAAGAAATTGGCATGGATCGGCGATCTATGCGTGTTGCGTATTTGGCATTGTTGTGCTTCTTTCCTTAATTGGAGGCGGGCGTACATATGCGTTCGACCAGGGCGGATGCAATGGGGACTGCAATAAGTGCCATTCCATAAATAAAGAAGAGGCCGGCGAGATCATAAAAAAGCTGAAAGTGCCGGATGTCAAAGTGCTGGATGTGAAGATGAGCCCAATCAAGGGCCTCTGGGAAGTGTCCATAGATTCTCAAGGCAAGCGGGGCGTTTTTTATGTGCCGTTCTCCAAGCGGTTTATAGTGCAGGGGCAGATTATAGAGATTGCCACCGGCGCCGACAAGACAGGCGAGCAGTACCGGAAACTGCAGGAGAGCCGCAGGGTCAATGTTTCAAAGATCCCTTTGAGCGGCGCGCTGGTGCTCGGAAACAAGAATGCGAAGAAGCGGGTTATCGTTTTTACGGACCCGGAATGCCCTTTCTGCGGTAGACTGCATGAGGAGATGAAGAAGGTAGTCGCTCAGCGAAAGGATATCGTTTTCTTCATAAAGCTCTTTCCTCTTAAGATGCACCCCGACGCCTACTGGAAGTCCACCAGCATAATGTGCAATCGGTCCCTGCAGATGATGGACGACAACTTTGCCAAGAAGCCGATTCCGCGCACCGACTGCAAGACAAAGGAAATCGACAGCACCGTCAAGCTTGGGGAGAAGCTGGGGATCACCGGTACCCCGACAATAATACTTTCGAGCGGCAGGATGCATTCTGGCTCGATGACTGCGGAACAGCTGATCGAATTGATTGATGGAAAGAAAAAGAACTAAAGATCCTGTGCCGGAGGGGGCATCTGAATCATCCTAATCTGATAAGCTTGATTGCGATCGGATTCTTTTTTGCGCTGCTGGCAGTTTTTGTTGTTTTGCTGCCCAAGCTGCTGAAGAAAAAAGAAGAGCAGCCTGCCAGTACGGTTCAATCTGATATGATAGCCGACTCGTTTCAGATGCTCGGCAACGAGCTGAAGTCGTTGAAAGAGCAGCTTGTCCTGAAGGAGCGCCTTGCCAGCCTGGGCGAGATTTCCGCCGGCATCGCCCATGAATTCAGGAACCCCATGGGTGTAATTATGGGTTATGCGAAGCTGCTCCTCAAGGACCTTGATGAAGGGGACGCCAGGCGCGAGATAGTTCAATCGATAATAAAAGAGATCGATGGCATGAACAGGGTAATGGATGAGCTGCTGAAATTCTCGAAGGCTGAGCCCCTTAACAAGACCACAATCGATTTGGCCAGACTGGCAGGCGATGTTGCAATGGAAACGGCAAGACCAGAAGATATCTCATGCAAAAGCTCCGGCGCCGTGTTGGTAAATGGAGACGAAACCCTGCTCAAACAGGCGATAAAGAACCTCCTTAACAATGCGCTGTATGCAGCCAGGCATGCTACTGTGGTTGTCGCTGAAGGTCAGCAATCCGGAAAGAAAGGCGCATACTTAGAGGTTTCGGACGACGGCAAGGGAATCTCCTCCGATCATTTGAAGAAAGTATTTCAGCCTTTTTATTCTACAAAACCTGACGGGTTGGGGATCGGGCTGTCGCTTGTCCAGAAGATAGTTATGGCGCACGGCGGATCTGTAGATGTGTCGAGCATCGAAGGGCAGGGGAGTACCTTTCGTATCTTTCTGCCCAAATAAGATATGATGAATACGGTTCTTATAATAGACGACAAGAAGAGCATGGTTGACATGCTTTCCAAGACCCTTCATGCCGAAAGCTTTGCAGTTCTGACTGCGTATAGCGTTAAAGAAGCAAAGAAACTGGTGCGTCAGGGAGATATGGATGTCGTTGTTACAGATCTGATGCTTCCGGACGGAGACGGAATCGATGTCCTCAAAGCAGTGAAGGAGAGCTCTCCGCTTATGCCCGTTATCCTCATGACGGCGCACGGCAGCATTGAAACGGCCGTCAGGGCTGTAAAAGAAGGTGCGTACGACTTCATTGCCAAACCGTTCGACCCTGAGCATTTGCTTATTATCATCAGGCGTGCATTGGCCGAGGGCGCGTCGAAGAAAGAGAATATCCTGCTTAAGAAGGAATTTTCGCGCTTTCTTGAAGTGCCTGACATTATTGGTGTCAGCAAGGCCTGGGAACAAGTGATGGCAAAGGTCCGCAAGGTTGCGCCGATGAGAACCACTGCCCTTATACTCGGGGAAAGCGGGACAGGAAAAGAGCTTGTTGCGCGTTCGATCCACCACCTGAGTCCCCGTTCGAAAGAGGCCTTTGTTGCGGTCAATTGCGCCGCCATTCCGAAAGACCTGATCGAAAACGAGCTTTTTGGCCACGATAAAGGGGCATATACAGGCGCGCAGGACATCAAGCCCGGCCGGTTCGAGCTGGCGGACAAGGGAACGATATTTCTCGACGAGATAGGGGACATGGACATGCCGCTTCAGGCGAAGCTGCTGCGGGTGTTACAGGAGCGTGAGATCGAGCGGGTTGGCGGCACACGTACAATAAAGGTCGACCTCAGGGTTATAGCCGCAAGCAACAAGAACTTGAGAAGGGAAGTGGCAGAAGGACGTTTTCGCGAGGACCTTTTCTACAGGTTGAATGTGTTTCCAATAATCATACCGCCGCTTAGGGAAAGGACCGACGACATAATACCTTTGGTCAATCACTATGCCGAATACTTTTCAAAAGAGGTCAACAAGCCAGTCCCTTTGCTTGCACATGATGCGGAGAAACTTTTGCGGGATTATGACTGGAAGGGCAATGTCCGCGAGCTGAAGAACGTTGTCGAAAGGGCGATTATAATGTGCGAAGGTTCCCACCTGCGTACAGAGCACTTCAATGTCGCAGAGATACCGCACGAAAGGGTTGTTGTCGATGCCGATGCCCCTCTTCATGTAGTGTCGGAGACTGCCGCCCGTGCTGCTGAAAAGGCCAGGATCGAAGAGGTGCTTCTAAAGACCGGCGGCAACAAGAGCCGCGCATCGGAAATACTCAAGGTCAGCTATAAAACCCTGCTGACGAAGATAAAGGAATACGATATTCGATCCTCTCGCTGATTTATTGCAAAATTAAGGCAGTCATACCAGTCTTATCGATACTATCGATAGCAGCGGCAAAAAGCAACCTGTCAGAGCACAACCAAAGTAAGAAATAGTTATTGACTAAAACAACCAGTCATAGTAAAGTAGTTGCAATTAATACGTCGAAGGGTTGTGTTTATGAAAGCATTTTGGGTGAAAGGGCTGCGTTTTATTAATCAAGGTATGACCATGATCGAGATTTTGATCGTGATGGGCATCGTAATGATTCTGCTCGGCATTGCGTGGCTTGAATTCAGCACGTGGGTAAAAAAGTATGACATAGAACGACAGATTTATATGCTGCACGCGCAGTTGCTGAAATCCCGCAGCACCGCGATGTTTAGAAACCGGACGCATTTTGTCGTGCTCAAAGAGGGTAGTTTTTCGATAATTGATGATACAAATCCGTCGCCGTTCGGCGACGGAGTGAATACCTCTGCTGATACGGTTATTTTGGCAGAAACAGCATTGATTCATCCAATCAACCAGCCTTCAACAATTACCTTCAATGCGCGCGGCCTCACGCCTCTTAACCAGACCCGCACGATATGCGTCTATTCTGAGGTCCATCCGGATGCGGATTGCATCGTAGTCCACAGGGCACGAATCAATATAGGCTGTATTATTCGGCAGGATGATGTCTGTAGTTCTGAAAACTGCCGCACAAAGTGATTTTGTGAAGATGGTTACATAGTTATTATGTCACTATTTACATCTTTTCCGGAGTCATTGCCAATATTATCAATAAGTTATAAATGGTATTAAAATTGCTTACCTCTAGAAGTAATTGTTTTCGAAAGTACGCTATCCAACACGTGAGAGGTGATTATGGTGCATAAGAGATTGTTAACTAATATGTCGTTTATTATCGGAGTGCTGATTGTTATGACGCTGCCTTTTGTCGTATTAGCATCTGATGAGCTTAATCTGACCGGGGTAGTCAAGGAAGTGGATGCCAGGGCTGGCGTCGTAACTATCGATGTCAAATCCCGCTCGTGTAAAGGCATCAGAACATTTAAATCCGACAATATTGCTATCTTTGACAGTCAATCGGGGAAAATAGTCTCTTTTTTCATTAACAGTTCGAGCTGTTCCGGAAATGATGTTTACAAAATAACAAAAATGATTTCTAAGGGTGAAGTCAATGAAAAATAATATAGCTATATTATCCATCTTAATGATTGTTGCAGGAGCTGTTTTCTTACCTTATTCGTTTGCGGCAGTAATGTCTGATTATTGCCAGGTCCCGCCATTCGTCAACGCAGGGGTTGCCCCCAATTTATTGTTTGTTGTGGATGCAAGCGGTAGCATGTCTTATAAAGCTTACTCCTATGGTGACAGCGACTCAAACAGCGATGGGATGCTCGACGATTATAATCCGAATTTAATCTATGAGGGTTATTTCAATCCGGCAAAGCACTATCAGCAGGACACAAATGGCATCTGGACGGAGGTTACGGGAACTGGCGCTTGCACACCTAGTTGTGCCAGATGGACCTGTCGTAACAATAACTCGGGCGGATGCGTGCTTAATGGCGGTGGTTGCAGGAATTATGGCTGCTGCAGCAGGTATGTAAACGTCGGACCTGGCTGCCCGCAGAATTCGGGCAATTATTTGAATTATGCAAATATGAATAGGATAGATTTACTTCGTTGGGCAATGACCGGCGGTTCACCTTCCTCGTGTTCGACGAACGATCCGAACTATTGCGATCCTGAGCTATGGAGTCAGACTGGAAATAGTACAAAGGTGGGTAGCGTCTGCAATAATAGTATCACTATAGATACGGGCGGTACAGTAACGGGCGGATGCATTCTTGAAGATGATGATGGGTCATTGATCAGGGTTCCCTGGGGAAGAGTATATGAAGGTCTCGCGTTTAATTTTGAATCTTTGGCGCTTCGTCCGCGCATGGGCGTCATGCTTTTCAGCGGAGCTTCCGTAAGAAGCACAGGCCAGGTATATCCCGGCGACTACACTTCAACTGATAACGCTAATGCCACTTATCCTTATACTCACGTTATAGCTTCCATAAATTCAGCTGCCCCTTCAGGAACTACGCCTACTGGACCTGCCATGAACGATGCCATGAATTACTTTAAACAGGTGTCACCTCTGTATGGCGGGCTTGCGGTCCAGTCGGGAACGAACTATCAGTGGAGAGATCCCATGTACGTCTGTGACAATGCAAAGGCCAATTGCAAGCTGGTACCTTGCGCAAAAAACTTTGTAATGCTGCTTTCAGACGGTCAGTGGAATACCCCGTCATGTAACACTTCGGCAGATCCTGTCGTGCCGGCATATCTCATGCACGAGGGGTTTACTAACGCTCAAACCTCTGTGGCGACAACTGTTAATTCCGTTTATACCATTGGGCTTTTCATGGGGGGTACCGGTGAGCAGGCTATGAAAAACATAGCCATGTATGGGTCATATGATCTTGCGCATGGCACATGGCCCGCGAATCTGGCTGGCTATCCGACCAATTCGTGTTCCATGGACGATTGCGGCAGCGGCGCAGGAAGCGGCTGTACGCCTTTACCCTCATCATCAACCGACTGGGACTATGACGGGAACAACACTCCGGATACGTTTTACAAGACTGCAGATGCCTTGGAGATTAAAGATGCAATCATTAATTCCGTAATGGATACGCTCCGGCGTGTTTCATCAGGCACAGCTGTCTCCATCCTTTCTTCAAGTGAAGGCAGCGGCGCCAACCTGCTGCAGGCGGTCTTTTATCCGAAGAAGGTCTACGATAACCTGAAGGAAATTTCGTGGACGAGCGAGATGCAGGACGTTTGGTACTATCTGGATCCTTATTTGAGAAACCCTTCCATAAGAGAGGATACCGTTCAGGACCATATACTTAACCTTTCCAACGATCGCATAGCCGAATTCTTTTATGACACGACGGAGCAGAGGGCGAGAGTTCATCTATGGAACGATGCCGGAAACGGATCGAGAGACACCAGCAGTTTAACTACAGTAGATTTTGAACAATTGAAGAGCTTGTGGCAGGCAGGCAAACTCCTGTGGCAGCGTGATTACGCGGATAGAACAATTTACACTTCCATAACCGGCAGTACGCTGATACCTTTTTCCGGCGCAAGTGCTGCAACGCTTCAATCTTATCTGCAGGCTCCAAGCAGTACTGAATCCGGATACATCATAAACTATATTCGCGGTCTTGACAGGAATGACGTCAGTCAGCCACCTCTGTATCGAGACAGGACTGTTGCAATTAATGGATCATCGGAGAAGGTCTGGAAACTGGGAGACATAATCTCATCAACTCCGCGGATTGCTGCAGCAACGCCCCTGGATAACTATCACCTCGACTCTCCCGCAGGATATGCCGACTCTACGTATGCATTGTTCGAAGGTTCTCAGAATTATAAGGGCAGGGGAATGGTCTATGTCGGTGCAAATGACGGCATGCTGCACGCATTCAATTTGGGCCTGCTGAAAGAAAAATGGACGGGGCAGGGGCAAAGTGAAAAAGCACAGCTTACAGGTTCCAACATGGGTGCCGAACAATGGGCTTTTATACCTAAGAATGTGTTGCCGTATTTGACATATCTGACAGACCCTAACTATAACCACTTGTTCTATGTCAATCTGAGTCCGGTTCTAAACGATGTAAGCATAACCATACCTACATATCAAAGTAGTGATTTGAGCACATTGTGCGTGCCGGCAACTGCGACCTGCACAAGTGGTCTATACTATGATTGCCCTAAACAAACATGTATCAATCGATCCTCGCAGAATTTAGTCTCGTCCAGCTGGGAAACGGTGCTTGTTGGCGGCATGGGGTTTGGCGGGGCTTCCAAGAATCCTGGTGACGCTTGCAGTTCTGTTACAGAATGTGTAAAAGCTCCGATGTGGGACCCGGCTGATGCCACAAAAGCGCTTGGCCTGTCATCATATTTTGCTCTGAAAATTACTGATCAGAACAATCCGGTTCTGCTATGGGAGTTTTCACACCCAGAGCTGGGATATTCGTCACCCGGCCCGGCGTTCATGCGGGTAGGCAGCAAATATAATAATGGCAGATGGTTTGTAGTTTTGGCATCCGGTCCAACAGGTCCTCTGTCAGGCAATCAGTTTCTTGGGACATCTAATCAGAATCTGAAACTCTTTATCCTTGATCTCAAGACAGGGACCCTTCTGAGGACGATAGACACCGGTATTGCCAGGGCATTTGCCGGATCGCTGACTAATGCAGGCAGTGATCCTGACAGATGGAACCCGTCGGCGCCCGGTAATAATCAGGATGATGTTCTATATTTCGGATATACCAAAAAGGATACTGCAACGGGCACTTGGACTAAAGGCGGTGTTCTTAGGCTGGTCACTAATGAGAGTACCGATCCAAATAGCTGGTCATTGAGTACAGTGATTGATAACATCGGGCCGGTAACATCCGGAATTGCCAAGCTTCAGGACAGAACTGCCCTGAATAACGGCAAATTCTGGCTGTATTTTGGCACCGGCAGGTATTTCTACAAAGTGGGGACGAATATCGATGATGCGGACGGTTTGCGATCGTTGTATGGTGTCAAAGAGCCCTGCTATGACTCTGTGTTTAACAAGCTCAATCCTGCATGCACGACATCTGTTAGCGAAAGCAGCTTGGTAAATCAGACAACGACGATAGGCGGTGTTGGTGATACGGCTACAGGGTGGAAGATCGGCCTGGAAGCTTCGTCAACTACTTACAAGGCTGAAAGGGTTATTTCTGATCCAGTAGCTGCAACATCTGGTGCTGTGTTCTTCATTACATATGAGCCTTCAACAGATGTGTGCGCCCTCGAGGGGCGGTCGTTTATATGGGGCGTTAAATATAATACGGGCGGGCAATTATCATCTTCATCACTTATTGGTGAAGTATTGGTCCAGTCAACGACCGGCAGCATAGAAGAAAGAAGATTGGCCGATACCTTCGGGAGCGGCCGCAGAAGCGGGTCCTTTGCCGGTGGCGCACCGGGCCCTGCCAGTGTTGCTTCACCGCCGAATGCTGTTAAGAAGTTCATGCATATCAAGGAGCGGTAATGAGAACATTGTCCAACGAGAGTGGTTTTACGCTGACGGAATTACTTATAGTTTTAGTAATTATCGTGCTTCTGTTGAGCATTGCGACCTTGGTTTTTGTTGACTGGAATACAAAGTATAACGTTGAATCTGAAATAAAGGGGTTATACGCTGATATCATGAGCTCACGCGCGGGTGCGCTGACCAGAAACAGGATGCATTTCTTTCAAATCGGCGCCGCCGGTACATCGTACACGGTAATTGCCGACACAGACCCCGCTGCGTTTGGAGACGGTAATGCAAATACGGGAAATGATACTGTTATCATGACCAAAAATTTGGCTTACCCGCTTACTAGCAGCATTGGTATCCCAGTGTCTATTAATTTCGATTCCAGGGGCATCATTGCGAGCTTTAACCCGGGAGAGACCGAAGTAATCTGCGTGAATTCAAATGCCAACCCGGATTACAACTGCCTGGTTGTCAGTCAGTCCAGGGTGTCAATGGGCAAACTGCTGGGAGGTGGGTGTGCGGTTATTAACTGTATTGCGAAATAACAGTGGATTTACTCTAGTTGAAGTGATGATAGCTATGGTTATCAGCATCATAGGAATGCTCGCCATGGCCAATGTGGCTGTTATGGCGATTGATGCCAATATGGGCAACCTGTTGCGCGATGAAGCTGTCAAGATCGCCGATGAGAGGATTAACGGTACTCTTCAGCTTACAGACATCAACGGGAATGCGCTTAGTACATGGCCGAGCCTGAAAAGCCGCACCAGGAATCAGCTTGCAGCCATGACATCGGCTGCCGCTAGTTGTCAGCCGGGGTTCATCCTTAGGGATTCAAAGGGTGTGCGCAGGGATTACTCCATGTGCTGGCGCATTACGCAGCAGGGAGCAAACAGCAATGCCTTTCTGGCAGAAGTGTGGGTAGGTTGGAATTACAAGGGCGGCAATGTCGCAGGTATACCCCCGACTGGCAGGCGATATCAGCATGGGATTTCAACACTTATTACGAAATTAGCTACGGATTAGGTGAATAAACCAATGAGACATGACATGAATCATCGAAAGACAAGGAATTTTTCGTTTAATGAGAGAGGTTTCAGCCTTATAGAACTTTTGGTGGTGATGGCTATTTTGGTTTTTGCCATCGCTGTCAGCGCAAGCATGTTCACCAGTATACTCGGGCAATCGAAGCAGCAGGGCAGGATAGCTGAAACACAACTTGAAAATCTGCCGGGTCTTGAGATGTTAAGATCCGACATCGAGCATGCAGGATACGGATTGCCTTGGTCTGTACCTTCTGTCAGCGGAATTGTCTATTCCGAGGCACAGGTAAATCCCGCTGCTGATCCGGCCAATAACTTTAATGAAGTTAATGCACCATGGGGAGGGGTACCGCGCGCGTTTTCGGGTGATCAGGTCGGCGTTAATGTTTTAGGATCGTCATATTTCGTAATCAGAGCTGCCAATGTTGCCATGAACGATCAGTCTCAAAGATGGACAATGGTATCCAATAAACCTGTACAAGGCACAATTGACGGACTTACAGGGTTGGGAAGTGACAGGCCTCAAATCGGACAGGGGGTAATAGTACTTGAGATGAGATCTGCCGAAACATTCAGGCAGCTTCATATGTATGGTACAGCCTTTTCTATAGGTTATACCGAACCACTAAATACTAACTTTTCTCCGCCGCCGATGGAGCATCCCGGCGATGCTACAGAGCCGGCACAGAGCTACATGGTCTACGGCATCGACAACGCTTCTCCTGTCAGGATGCCATTTAACCGCGCTGACTATTTTATCTCCTTAAACAGCATTCCTTCGACCTGCGCTGCGGGAACCGGTGTGCTTACCAAGTACACGGTGAACCATAACGGCGGCTCGCTGACGGCATTCCCCGTAATCGATTGCGTGGCTGATTTTCAGGTTTCATTCGGCCTGGACACTAATACTGACAATGTTATCGATCAGTGGCTAGCCAGCCTGCCCGCAGCAACTTATGGCCCGGAGCAGATAAGAAAAATGGTTAAAGAGGTCAGGGTATATATTTTATTGCACGAAGGAAGGATGGACCCGTCATTCACTTTTTCTGACTTTACGGGCGGCGGAACTAGTGTCAGAGTCGGAGATACCTACGGCGGCAGGAACTTTGATTTGGCAGCAATCGCCAACTTTCAGAACTATAGATGGAAGGTTATCACAATGGTGGTAACGCCCAAAAATCTGCAATAGGGGAAAATGGCCATGTATTGTTATCATAAGGAAGAAAAAGGCGTAGCATTGGTAACGGCTTTGCTGATGATGGTTATTTCTCTCGCTATAGCCGTCGCTGTGCTATACTTAATCACTCGCGGAACTACGGTTTCCAGCTTGACAAGGCAATATCATACGGCCCACGAGGCAGCCTTTGGTGGAGCTGAGTTTAGTACAAAAGAAATAGTTGCGAGGGTAATAGCTGGTACACAGTTGAGTGCTTTAGGCAACTATAATAACTCATTTTTCCCAAATGTTACTGATGCCTGTTTCAATAACAAATTATTATTGGCGACCGCAGATTGGGGCTGCAGCAGTTCATCTCTGGATGTGGCTAATACGAGCGACTTTCGTATAACGCTGCAAGGCACTGCTTCTAAGGCTAACTTTGATGTATTTGTAAAGATTGTTTCTACTGTTCCAGGCAACTCCAATCTCAGTGGAAATGATCTGGACTCCGGAAACGCCGTTGCTTCAGGATCATCTTCCGGAGTGACCTCTCCTCCATCAATGCCCTATAAGCATCAGATAGAAATACAGGCCCAACGTTCTGCTAGCCCGGATGAGAGAGCGAATTTGACAGGTCTTTATTTATATTAAGAATGTCTAAAAAGAATATTTTAATGCTGATTTTGTTTATTGCTATGGCGGCAGCCACTGCATACTATCTGCGCCCGTCAGAACGCCACCAGGTCGCTAATACCGGATCGAGTGCAGATATTCATGACATCTCTGCTCAGCCGGCTGCAATAAATGAGGCAGCTGTCCAGGGCGATCCCGCGTCTCAGCCAGTTTTGACGGGGGCAAAGTTATCTATCGAAAACGCCGGAGGCGATGACATTATTAAAGTAATACCATCGGTAAAAGGTCAAAGAAATGCAATCACTTTTAGGTACGAGTGGACTAAGAATGGGCAACCTGCCGGCAATGACGATAAAGTGGTTGGACTCAAGCGCGGAGATCGCCTATCTGTTAAGGTCACGCCTTTTGACGGGAAAGTGGACGGCGAACCGGGAGTTTTTGTATCCGAGGTTATGAATACGACGCCCAGAATCTCTGAAATAAAACAGATATCGTTGGACGATTCAGATCTGATCTACAAGGTATTAGCTTCTGATCCGGACGGAGATACACTTTCCTATTCTTTGGTAGATGCTCCAAAAGGAATGACTGTAGATCAAAATGGAAATATACGATGGCATTTTGAAAAAGAAGACTATGGTAAGGCCCTCCCGGTAAAGGTCAAAGTATCGGACGGTCACGGAGGCGAAACCGTAGGACAGATCAATTCCCAACCTGGCGCTAAGTAGCCGCATGAGATTATTGCTTGCGTTTGAATTTCCAAATACAAGCATCTGATAACAATTATAATCCGATTCTTGTGAAAGGATATGGTAGGCACGAGGGGTTTCGAACCCCTGACCTCTACCGTGTCAAGGCACAACTAACAGTAGCACAAAACCACGCAAACCCGCTCTAATACTTGATTAGAGCGGGTTTTTACTTATACAACCAGTATGCGAATTAAGGCCTTTTTTGACGTTAATCGCTACGATTCCGCTACGCTGAAATTAGACGTTAAAGCAACCTGAAGTTGTTAG
>DATHDF010000008.1:0-3210 GCA_035319185.1 Dissulfurispiraceae bacterium
AAAGACAAACATAACTGATAAAGAAGGTGGTATTATGCTGGAATTTCATTTGCGAGACTTTTTAATCCTGTTTGCCAACTTCGTAATCCTGTTTTTTGCGTTGAGGGCGCTGCTTTTCAAACCTCTTGCCGAAGTATTCAAGGAGCGCAAGACGGCATCCGTTGGGGCCCTTGAAGAGGCCAAGAACCTCACCGCGAAGAAGGACAGCGCTGTTGCTGCCATGAACGCTGATATCATGGAGGCGCGGACAAAGGCAAAGTCATCCCAGAACGCCCTTCGCGACGAAGGCGTGGCAGCCCAGAAAGACACCCTTGCAAAGGCAGAAGCCGAGGCAGTGCAAATCATCGAGAAGGCCAGAAAAGAGCTGCAGACCGAATCGCAGAAGGCCAGGGCCGCGCTAAAGGGAGATGTCGAGGCGTTCTCCGAAGAGATTGTCAGAAAACTGGTGAAGGTATAATTATGAGAAAGAAGAATGTATATCAATTATTAATTCTTGTCGCAGCCGTCGCACTCCTGTTTATAGCGTTCCCATCTCTTGTCCTCGCAGCCGAAGAGGGTGAGCATCATGGAACTTCCGTAATGGACTGGGTTTGGAAGATAGTCAATTTCGGAATCCTGGTTGGAGTCCTTTCGTACTTCCTTGCCAAGCCCATCAAGGAGCATCTGAAGCTGAGAAGGGACCTTATCGAAAAGAGCATCAATGAAGGCCGCGAAGCCAAAGCCCTTGCGGCTAAGGCACTTGCCGAAGTTGAAGAAAGGCTTAAGCTCAAGGATAAGGAAGTGGCCGATATTATCTCATCTGCGGTTGAATCAGGTGAGCGTGAGAAGGCCAGACTTATCGAAGAGGGTGAGAAGCTGAAGGTCAAGATCATGGAGCAGGCTAAGACCAATATCGACTTCGAGCTGAAGAAGGCAAAAGAAGCCATACAGGCCGAGGCGGTGGAGGCTTCGATTAAACTGGCAGAAGAAAAGATCAAGGCAAAAATGACGCCGCAGGAGCAGGAGCGGCTCTTGAAAGAATCCATCAAACTCATAGAGGGTAAAAATTGAAAAAGGTAACGGGAGTAAAAAAATACGCGAAGAAGTTTCTGTCAAACGTCGAAATGGCTGAAATCCCTCAGGCCATAGAGCAGATGGAAGCCATAGCGGGCCTGATGGAGAAGGACAAGAGCTTCAGGACTTTTCTCGTAAGCCCCCTGTTTGCGGGAAACGAGAAGCAAAAAGCCCTTGCCTTCATCTCGGATAAGATCAAAATATCCGATAAGGTCGGCAAATATCTTGCCTACATCTCTGATGAAAAGGTTATGGGCGGGCTTCCCGAGATAGTGGCTGCAATCAAGACGCTCTATCTCGAAATGAAGAAGAGAGCGCGGGCAATTGTGACATCGCCGGTGCCCTTTGGCGGTGAGTTCGAAGCTCAACTCAAACAGTCGCTGAAGCAGGTGACCGGCAGGGACATAGATATGGAGTTCATCCTCGATCCGGCCCTTCTTGGAGGGGTAAGGATACGCATCGGAAGCACGATGTATGACAGCAGTATAAAAGGCCAGTTAAGGCTTTTAAGAGATAAGTTCATAGAGGGGTGAAAAGATGGAAATAAAAGTACAAGAGATCAGCGAGTACCTCAAGAAGCAGATTACGGATTTTGAGAAGCGCGTCGACGTTAGCGAAGTCGGCGTTGTCACCAGCGTCGGTGACGGTATCGCGAGAGTTTACGGCCTTGACAATTGCATGTCATCCGAACTCCTCGAGTTCCCGAACGGCGTCTTCGGAATGGCGCTGAACCTGGAAGAAGACATGGTCGGAACCGTTCTTTTCGGTGAAGACACACTTATCAGGGAAGGCGACGTTGTCAAGAGGACCGGAAAGATCATGTCCGTTCCTGTAGGACCGGAGATGGTCGGCCGCGTTGTCAATGCTATTGGCCAGCCAATTGACGGCAAGGGCCCGATCAACACCAAGACCACCAGGATAGTTGACGTTGTCGCACCGGGTATTATCGACAGGTCGCCTGTTAACCAGCCGATGATGACGGGTGTTAAGGCCGTCGACGCCATGATCCCGATCGGAAGGGGCCAGAGAGAACTTATCATCGGCGACCGTCAGACCGGAAAGACGGCAATCGGTCTTGACGCCATCATCAACCAGAAAGGCGGCGACGTCATTTGTATATATGTCGCAGTCGGACAGAAAAGGGCTTCGGTTGCCCGCGTTGTCAAAACACTTGAAGAGTACGGCGCAATGGAGCACACAATCGTTGTCTCCTCCACCGCCAGCGAACCTGCCCCGATGCAGTACATCGCACCGTACACCGGATGCGCAATGGGTGAGTATTTCAGGGACAGCGGCAAGCACGCACTTATCATTTACGATGACCTTAGCAAACAGGCTACTTCATATAGGCAGCTTTCGCTGCTCCTCAGGAGACCTCCGGGACGTGAAGCATTCCCCGGCGACGTATTCTATCTCCATTCAAGACTGCTGGAAAGAGCTGCAAAAGTGAGCGACGCGCTCGGCGGTGGCTCCCTTACAGCACTGCCTGTTATCGAAACGCAGGCCGGTGACGTCTCCGCGTACATCCCGACCAACGTTATCTCGATTACAGACGGCCAGATATATCTCGAGCCTGACCTTTTCTATGCCGGTGTCAGACCTGCTGTTAACGTCGGTCTCTCTGTCAGCCGCGTCGGCGGTGCGGCCCAGACCAAGGCTATGAAACAGGTTGCCGGTACTCTGAGACTTGCACTAGCACAGTTCAGGGAACTCGCAGCATTCGCCCAGTTCGGCGCCGACCTCGACAAGGCCACCATGGCCCAGATCGAAAGAGGTAAGAGAATGGTCGAGCTCCTGAAGCAGGGCCAGTATGTTCCGGTCCCGGCCGAAGACCAGGTCATTGCGATCTTCACCGCAACCAACGGTTTCATGGACGACGTCGCGGTTGAGAACATCAGGAGATTCGAGGCAGAACTTATCGCCTTCATGAAAGACAAGAAGGCTGATGTCCGCAAAGAGGTTGCAGACAAAAAGGCAATCGACGACGAGCTGAAGGCCAAGCTTGTGGCAGCGATCGGGGAGTTTAAAAAAGGGTTTATAGCTTAACCGGGGAAGGTGACGATAAATGCCGGGATTAAAGGAAATAAAGAGACGGATAACCTCCGTTAAGAGTACGAAGCAGATAACCAAGGCCATGAAGATGGTCGCGGCTGCCAA
>DATHDF010000009.1:0-23480 GCA_035319185.1 Dissulfurispiraceae bacterium
TCTCCCTCTTCCCTCGATACTGCAGAGCCG
The DNA here is from genome assembly GCA_035319185.1 of Dissulfurispiraceae bacterium. Classification (GTDB taxonomy): domain Bacteria; phylum Nitrospirota; class Thermodesulfovibrionia; order Thermodesulfovibrionales; family Dissulfurispiraceae; genus Fen-1308. The sequence goes on from DATHDF010000009.1 coordinate 31, forward strand.
CAGGCCGGGCAGAGTTCCGGTACCGGGAAATTCATCTCCTGCCCGGTTCTCTTTTCCTTTATGACCATGAGCACATGCGGAATGACGTCGCCCGCCCTTTCAACCACGACAGTGTCCCCGATTTTGATATCCTTTCTCTTTATCTCGTCCCAGTTGTGCAATGTCGAGCGGGAGACCGTGACACCCCCGATCCTTACCGGCTCGAATATGGCAAAGGGCGTAATCACACCGGTCCTGCCGACGCTTCCTCTTATGTCCCTGATCTTTGTCGTGCCCTGATGGGCCTTGAACTTGAACGCTATAGCCCAGCGGGGCTCGCGGGTCTTGGTCCCCAGCTTCTGTTGAAGCGCGAAGTCATCTACCTTTATTACAGCGCCATCGGTTTCGAAGGGAAGATCCTTGCGGGTTTCCTCCAGCCTTTTGATCTCCTCAATCGCCTTCTCGATGCCCGCTACCCTCGAAACTGCTACAGGGGCAGGGAAACGTGATTCCCTGAGCCAGCTGATCAGGTCCCACTGGCTTCTGAAGGTTACGCCCTTTACGGCGCCGATCCCGTAGCAGGCAAGGAAAAGCTTGCGCCCCGACGTGATCGACGGATCGAGCTGCCTTACGGAGCCTGCCGCCGCATTGCGCGGATTTGCAAACATAGGCTCGCCCTTTTCCTCCCTCTGGCGATTCAGCTTCTCGAACTCGTCAAGGTTCATGTAAATCTCTCCGCGAATGTCGATCTCTTCCGGCGCAATGCCGGATGACTCGATTCGAAGCGGCACGGCGTTTATTGTTTTTATATTTTGGGTTACGTCCTCACCCTCATATCCGTCGCCGCGCGTCGCGGCCCTGTCAAGCAGACCGTCGCGGTATGTCAGCTCTATGGCCAGACCGTCATACTTCGGCTCGACCGTGTATGCTATCTCTGCTCCATTGTCAATAAGCTTGCGCACCCGTTTGTCGAACTCTCTTACTTCCTCATAAGAAAACGCATTGCCGAGCGACAGCATGGGTTCGGAGTGTTTGACCTTCCTGAACCTTTCCAGCGGGGCAGCCCCGACTCTCCTGGTCGGAGAATCCGGCAAGGCATAATCGTACTTATCCTCGAGCTCCTGGAGCCGCCGGAACAGTCTGTCGTATTCTTCATCAGAAATCAGGGGGGAATCGAGAACGTAGTACCGGTAGTTGTGATAGTTGATATCATCGGTAAGTTTTTGGATCTCTTTTTTTGTGGAAGAAGGGATTATTTTCATACCGCCTCAAGTTCCTCGATAAAAAGCTCAAGAGCGCGCAGGCATGCGGTTTTCCTGTTTGCCTGGCGGTCGCCGTCGAGTCTGAACTTCTGTACTATTGAGCCCGATTTCCCACTCATCGCGACGTATATCAGTCCACGCTCCTTGCCTTCAAGGACATCCGGGCCGAGATTACCCGTAGTCGCAATGGAATAATCGGTGCCGGCCAATACCCTCGCCCTTTCGGCCATCTCAATCGCCGTTTCTGCGCTTACCATTCCGCACCTTATAAGTGTATCGCTGGATACGCCCAGGATGCGGTTCTTCGCTTCCTCTGAATATACCACGAATCCGGCGGCAAAGAAGGCGCTTGATCCCGGAAGCAGCGTAAGCAAGTGGCTCAGCATCCCTCCTGTGCATGATTCGGCAACGGAGATGGAGATACCCTTTTTAGTGAGTATTTGGTGGACCCTGCCTATGATGTCAAGAGTCTCCTGAGTCATAAGTTGAATTATACAAAAAAACAGGACGGCAGGGGTGGAGAGGATCGGGAATGGACGGGCTGAAATAAAAGCAGGTGGCGCCAGCGCTAGCTCAATTCTCCAGCTGTTTAGCACTGGAATTTAGAATTGCGGTCGGGATCTCCGAATTGTCAGGAAGCAAATTTCCATCACTAAGTTCTATGTGAATTGGTTTCACGCCTGCACGTTCACGATTCGTGTTGCCTATTTCGGGATTATTTGCGCGTATTTCTGCATAATCTGGTGTTTGCCTTGAGGATCGCACTATATCTGAAGCCGTGACTAAAGCATCGGTTACCGCAAAGGGTGCATTCAGCATACAAGCAAGTGGATTGCCGGTCATACAGCTCATCGAAAGGCCATTGCTGACACCGTTGCCTACCGTGCCCAATCGCGTTGCACAACCGCTCGAAAATGATACGATGACGCTTAGAATGATTAAAGAATGCTTCATATGTTCACCTCCAGCGTTAAGCTAATGGAGCAATCTTAGTATTTTACAGCGCTACTTCACTTGAGGATTATCGCTGTCCATTATTGCAGAGTAAAGATTATAAGTATTCTCCTTGTAAAGTGTTTTATCTATATGCTGGTCTAGCGTTCGGTATTTGACGGCAAACCCAAACCGAATGGTACGTTTCATGGCCAATTCTTTGGTTAGTTTTGGGAACTGAGCTTTTTCGATAATATTCTTGTTTATAATATCCTTGATTTCATATGGGTCTTTTGTTCGTGACAGAGGCGGGATTTCAATTCGATTTGCCTCTTTTAAATCTATATTTGAAACCTCAGAGTTATAACGTACAGATATAGAATATATTTGAATGAATTGGTCCTTTTTGTTGTAGAAATGCAATTTACCGTTATTTAGCACCACCATAAGGGCAGAATCCTCGTTCACATAGTCCGGATAAAAATCTTTGAAGTCTCTTGTATTTATGAGAATGACAGGTTTCAACTTTTGAACGTTTGAGCTAAATCGGGCATGATATGTCTCGGTTTCAATGTCTGTATCATAATCACTCTTAATGGGACGGATACGTACTGAGTACTCAATATCAGACGGACAATCGTTACTACTAACGACCTTTTTCGAAACAGAAAAGATATTTTCATTCCCTCGATAAAAGCCGCTTTTATCAAAGATCTGTGGTTCTATTACTAATAAACGATCCATTTCTTCCATTGCCTTGGCTTGCTGCGTCTTGCATTCATGCAGTTTGGGTAAAAGACCTGTTTGTCTAATGATATTGGCAATTTTTTCTTTGTTGATGTATACATCTGCTATGAGCAAATACGATGTCAGAGCTGAATTACACGGATTATATGAGTTCTGTTTGCTTGCTTTTCTTAAATTGCCATCTGATGGACTGCAGATGAAATGGGGATATGTTGGAGAATTTTGTGACTCCTTCCATAATATAAATTCAGGCTGGACGTAAGTAAGATTCTTGTTAAAAAAAAGCAGTTCCTCATTGTCAGAATCTATTTTTAACGGAGCAAGTGAAATATTTACTAGTTCCCAAGTTTCTTTCGTCTCTCTTACCTTGACATGGTACCCTTTATCCTTTAAACCCGAGAAGCCAATGTTTACTGTATCAGTCCCTTCAATGACAAATGGCTCCGGTTTAAGAGTGCCCATGGTTGAATGTCCCGCAAGACATCCTGTTAATAAACAGCTGATAGCCAGCATAGCCAAATAACCTCTCATGTTGTCCTCCTAGTTAGGATAATTTAAGGTAAAGGCAATGGCCGCAAAAGAAGACATAAAAATAACAATACTGCTTTGGATAGTAATCACTCTACTACTATAAGTAAACACAATAATATAGCAATTGGAGGAAAACTTTGCAAGCGATCAGTTTAGGGGCTTGCGGAGATGCTTTATTCGATATCAGCCCCGCGGTGTGCGCAATCCCGCGGGACCGATATTTGGAAACAGAGTCCATGAACCTATGTTGATATTTTTGCCCTGTTTATGGCGCCCAATATGGCCTTGAAGGAGGCCCTGTCGATATTGGTGTCGATGCCGGCACCCCACCATATATTGCTCAAATACTCTATCTGGATGTAAGCTGCAGCCCTTGAATCTGAGCCCTTCTCGATAGCATGCTCGAAATAGGAGAGAAGTTTGAGATCGATACCCAGATGATCCCTCAGGGCATTGCTGAAGGCGTCGATTGGACCGTTTCCCTTTCCGGATAACCCTCTTTCGATACCCTCGTCCAGGATAATCGGATGGACCTCCACCTCTTCCCCTGCGTTCTGACAGATTCCAAATTTCATCAGTTTATAAGGCCCGTCAACCTCAATATACTCCTTCTTGAAGGCATCCCGAAGCATGGGAGGTGTCAACTCGCTCCCTGTCTTGTCCGTTATCGCCTGTATGACGAGGCCGAACTCAGGCTGCATCTCCCTGGGAATCTTTATTCCGAAATCCTTCTCCATCAGATAGGCTATCCCACCCTTTCCGGACTGGCTGTTGATGCGGATGATGGATTCATATGTCCTGCCGACATCCGAAGGATCTATCGGAAGGTATGGAACCTCCCAAAGATCCGGCCTTTCACCCAGTGCCTTCATGCCCTTGTTGATGGCATCCTGATGAGAGCCCGAAAAGGCCGTATAGACGAGCTCCCCGGCATATGGATGGCGGGCATGGACCGGCATCTTGGTGCATCTTTCGTAAACCCCGGCAATCTTGTCGATATCTCCGAAGTCGAGATTAGGATCGACCCCCTGGGAATACATGTTCATGGCTACCGTCAGCAGATCGACGTTTCCGGTCCTCTCTCCGTTTCCGAAGAGGGTCCCTTCGACTCTGTCGGCACCCGCGAGCAGGGCCAGTTCGGTGGCGGCTATTGCCGTACCCCTGTCGTTGTGGGCATGGACGCTTATAATCACTCTATCCCTGTCCATAATCTTCCGGCAGAACCACTCCACCCTGTCTGCATAGACGTTTGGAGTCGCCATCTCGACCGTGGCGGGGATGTTGAGGATTACCTTCTTTTCGACTGAAGGACGCCATACGTCCATGACCGCCTCGCAGATGTCGACCGCGAATTCCTGCTCGGTGCCTGTGAAGCTCTCTGGAGAATACTGTAAGAGGAACTCCGTTTCAGGCATCAAGATTGCCTCCTCCCGGATGCATTCGGCTCCCCTAACAGCCAGATCGATGACCTCTTTTCTTCCAAGGCCGAACACTACCCTGCGCTGCAGTTCCGACGTGGAGTTGTAGAGATGGACGATGGCCCTCCTGCATCCCTTGAGGGCCTCGAAGCTCTTTCTTATCAGATGCTCCCTGGCCTGAGTAAGAACCTGTATGGTGACACCCTCGGGGATGAGATCCTCCTCTATCAGCAAGCGGGTGAAGTCGTATTCCGTCTTGGATGCCGAGGGGAAGCCGACCTCTATCTCCCTGAAGCCCATGCCTATGAGGAGCCCGAAGAGCTCCTTCTTTTCTTCCACGCTCATCGGGACGACGAGGGCCTGGTTTCCATCCCTCAGGTCCACACTGCACCAGCGCGGAGCAGAGGTAATGGTCCTCGAAGGCCATTTGCGGTCCGGCAGATCGACGATCGGATATGGACGGTATTTGTGAGCAGGCATCTTGTTCATTGAGCACATCCAAAATAAAAAGGCCGCGGATTGAGCCCGCGGCCTTCGATGATCTTATCTCTGTTTGCTAAAAGACTAAAAGTATCCTCCCGGCCCGGGCCCTGAATTGGCGCGCTGCGCTGCTAAGTCGATCGGCCGAAAGGAATGTGCGCTTCATGTTTTAACTATAGAAGAATAACAGTTGCTGCGTCAAGCAGCAATAAAAATGTCGTATAATATGAATTATATGAAGTGTACGCAATATTTTCTTTACATGAAAAGTCGTCCCGACAGAATAAATATTAAAGATGAATGGATTTTGCAAACAATAGAGGATCCATTGAGGCAGGAAATTCAATCTGACGGAAGAATAAGAAGGTGGCGGTTCATAGAATAATCCGGGAAATATCTGAGAGTGATTCTATTGGAAGATGGAGAGACAGTTCATAACGCTTTTTTCGACAGAAGTTTTAAGGAGGAACCCATATGAAAATCCGCTATTTTGCTGATACTGATACCGCTCTGATTGAATTCTCGAACGAGCCGATCACAGAGACGAAAGAAATATCGGAGAATCTCTATATAGACATGGACGTCAGTGGTAACCTTGTCAGCATGACTATTGAGCATGCACAAGAGAAGGCCAATATTTCAGAAGTTTCTTATCTGCAAATGGATAAGATAGTGGCCTAAAATGAAATGACGGAACAATTTCAGCGGAATAAGAAGAACTGTTATCTAATGCAAGTCTGATGAGAAACTTAAATATGGCTCAATGCAGGCGCGCCTTCAAGTGAGAATTGTCGCAGAAGATCCCTTTTAATGCAGAAGACCGACCTTAAATCCCTTACAAAAGACGCACTCGCGTTGTTCATTAAGGATACCGGGCTTCCGGCCTTCAGAAGTCGTCAGATCCTGCATTGGATATATGAGCGCAGCGTGCAGTCGATCGAAGAAATTACGGAGCTGTCCAAAAAGCTCCGCGAAGAACTGTCCGAGCGGGCGTATATAAGCAACCTGGCACTGCTTGACCGTCAGACTTCCGAGGACGGCACAGAGAAGTTTCTGTTCGGGCTCGAAGATGGCGAGACCATCGAAAGCGTTCTTATTCCAGACGAGGACCGACTGACGCTCTGCATATCTTCTCAGGTCGGATGCGCTATGGGCTGCGTTTTTTGCCTGACAGGCAAGCTCGGATTAAAGCGTAATCTTTATGCCCACGAGATCGTTGACCAGGTTATCAGCGTGAGCAGGCTGATTTTTCCCCGGCGCATCACGAATATAGTCCTGATGGGCATGGGCGAGCCACTCGCCAATTTTGACAATGTCGTAGAAGCGCTGGGAAGAATTACAGGATGGATGAAGATATCTCCGAAGCGGGTCACCCTCTCGACATCGGGCATCGTGCCGAAGATAGCGGAACTGGGAAGAAAGGGGCCCAAGGTCAATCTCGCAATCTCGCTAAACGCTACGACCGATGCCGTGCGCGATCGCATCATGCCGATAAACAAGACCCACCCGATAAAGGCGGTGCTCGAAGCCTGCCGCAAATTTCCGTTGCCTCCGGCACGGAGGATCACCTTCGAATACGTGATGCTGAAAGACATCAACGACTCGATTGCCGACGCAAAGAGGCTTATCGGTCTTCTTCACGGCATCCCGGCAAAGGTAAATCTTATACCGTTCAATCCATACGGCGGTTGCGAGTACGCAAGATCTGACGACGCGAACGTCCTGCGGTTTCAGGAAATACTTGCCGATGCGAATCTGACCGTCATTATCAGAAAAAGCAAGGGACAGGACATACTTGCCGCGTGCGGCCAGTTGAAGGCGAGATATGGAGAATAAAGCCGCCCTACTATTCTTACAAATTGTAAATTGAATTGACAATTTGTAAGGGGTATGTAATGGTATCAGGATGACAACAAATTTATGCAACTTAGAAAGATATTTCTGATCGCTTCTTTAGGCGTATTGATCCTTGTGGGCTGCACCGCTTATAGAACTACACTGATCAATGCCCAGGGCCGTACCGTGACGTGCGAGTCAGGCTGGGCGAAAGACACGCGGAATTATTTCGAATGCATCAATGCGGCCAAATCCCAGGGATTCAGGGAAGCGCCCTACTTCCAGACCGACCAGTCGCGCAGGTAGCACAACGGTGAATTTATTACAGCGAAGTGATATCCTTTCTTCTACTCAATATTTGGTGAAGAATTCTCTTGTAATGTAATTGTAATTTGCGTTGGAAGCTGAAGCCGGTGTATAATAAAACAACCGCAAAGAGTCGTCCGGAACTAAAGTTTATCTTTTCTTTCCCGACATTAATAATTTAGATGGACAAGATATTTCTGGTCCGGGCGCCCCGGAGCTGAGCATTATTAATGCTGATAATATTCATTGAGAGGAGGGCCGATTCATGGAAGCTGTGGTACAGATCAACGGCAAACCAGTGAAAGTCAACGTTCAAAAGCCGGAAGATGCAGCGATAATCAAGCACATGCTTGAAAATCCTGTGATTCTCGGAAAGTGCTCATGCTAGAACGACATCGTATTAAACCGATCAACCCCTAAAGCCCTTCCAAAGCACCGGAGGGGCTTTTTTAATGCCCTGCATTTCCAGTTAATCAAAGATATTGCTGCAGCTTTGGGCGGTCGATAATGCGAAATAATCTGTCTGATCATATTTGCAGATGAGACATCAAAGAGGTAATAATGAGATTCTGGAGTGATCGCCGCGCTGCTAAATGCAAAAGCATTGCAGATTGCATGGACTTTGGAAAGAGAGGAGTTGCATATGAACGCAGAGAATAAATATGAAACAGCCACATTCGCACTTGGCTGATTCTGGGGACCGGACTCCCAGTTCGGGAGCTTGCCGGGGGTTATCCTTACGCGTGTTGGTTATTGCGGCGGCACAATGAAAAATCCAAGTTATCACAATCTTGGGGATCATTCTGAATCCGTTCAGATTGATATTGACCCTTCTCGTGTTTCATACAGGGAATTGGTGGATATCTTTTGGAAAAGCCATGATCCGTCCAGGAGATCGTGGTCCCGTCAATATCGTGCGGCAATATTCTATCATAGCGATACCCAAAGGGTTATTGCGGTGGAAGCGCGAAATGCCGTGGCACGTCTTTCGAATGGTGAAATTGCCACTGCAATAGAGCCGTATTCGGAATTCTATATTGCCGAAGATTATCATCAGAAGCATAGCCTTAGATTTTTCCCTGAAATCATGAAAGAGTTTACCGAGCGTTACCCCGATATGAAAAGCCTGCTAAAATCGTCGGCTGCGACTCGTGTAAATGGATATCTCGGAGGGTATGGCTCCTGCGAATACATGAAGGATGAGATAGATGATTTCGGACTTTCCGACAATGCAAAGAGGCAATTGACCGCTATTGTATGTAAAAGTAGCACCTCAACTGCGCCCTGAACAAATCTACTTCTTCACCTTCAGCGTCTCTTCCATTCCGAGCACATATTTAAGGTAATCGACCCCGAACTTCATGAGCTCTATCTCGTCGGCCCTGATCTTTTCGAGTCGTTCAGACGGAATGTCGAAGTGCTGCAGGAACGGGCTTTCGAAGATGAACCGTCTAAGACGATCGATATCGTAACTGGCCATGTAGAAGGTCTTCTGCTGTTTCTCGTCAAAGGCCTTTCCCGGCAGGTTCCTCCGGAATAGTATCTCTTTCCAGCCGCGGTTCATCTCGTCGTAAATGTCTACGCCCTGGTCGTCGCGCCATTCCCCTATTGTCCAGTCCCTGTCTTCATTGAATCCGTGACAGTGATCTTCCTTGACAAAAAAATAAAACTCTTCTGTCACAAGCTCATTGATAGAGTCGTCCTTCTTTTTGAGAGACGCCTGGCCTATAGGGTAGTATCTGCAGTTGGCGGGCCTGTCGTCATAGACTGAGCAGCCCTCCTGCGTGACAAACGGACAGCTTAGGTCCTTGTCTTCATTCATCTTCAGGAAAACGAAGGGATAGTTCGACTTTTCTTCTATTTCTGTATAAGTCCGCTCGTTCAGGAATTCCCCGGACGACATTTTGAGTCTGTTCTTGAGCCTGATGATATCGTAAGGAGTCAACATTATCTGGATATTGCTGCAGCATTTAGTGAAGCAGTCGATATCCTTGTGACACCTGAATTTGAATTTGGTTTTGGTCGACAGCCTTGTGGTGTCCACCGACTTCATGTTCAACATAACGGCCTCCTGAAACGATTTCCTAATTCTAACATTTATAAACTACTCTAGGACAGCGGCCATTTTTCACCTGCGGAAATATGTTATATTTAATTGCATGATCACAATCAGGAAGAAACTCGGGGAAGTCCTTCAGGAGCAGGGGCTGCTTACCAACGAGCAGCTGGAAAAGGCGCTCGAATACCAAAAGACGATCAAGAAGCGAATCGGTGAGACCCTCGTTGAGCTCAACTATGTGACAAAGGAGCAGATAGTCGAGGCGCTGGCAAGGAAATTTGCGATGCCGATCATCGAATTCCTCGACAATGTTGATGTCGAACTCCCCCTGGAACTGAAAAATATAATCCCCAAAAAGATGGCGAAAGAGAAGATCATCTTCCCGATCGAAAAGCGCAATTCGACCCTTGTGCTCGTTATGGCCAATCCTCTGGACTACCGGGCGATAGACGACATATCTTTCAACACCAAGCTCAGGATATCACCGATAATCTCGTATGAAAACTCGATTCTGGACGCGATAGAAAGATATTATGTCGAAGGCGCGGACAGTCCGGAGCTGCTCGACCTGTACAGCTCGAATATCAGCGCGGAGAAAGAGATTCAGTTCTCAGAGGTGCCCAAGGGCGAAGAGCACGACTCAAATATCGAGTCCCTTTATTCGAAGAGCAAGGCCCCGCCTATCGTCAAGCTTGTCGCCATGATGATTGCAGAGGCGATCAAGATGAGAGCCAGCGACATACATATAGAACCTCGCCGCCGGACGGTGCAGGTAAGATTCAGGGTTGACGGAGACCTCAGGAATATTTTCACTTATGACCGTCATATCCATGAATCGGTCATATCAAGGATCAAGATAATATCGAGCCTCGACATCACCAACCGCAGGCTGCCCCAGGACGGCAGCAGCCACGTTACACTTCATGAAAAGGAAATCGATCTGAGAATATCGACGATCCCATCGATTTACGGTGAAAAGGTAGTTATCAGGCTTCTGGACCAGAGTTCCGGTATCGTTTCGTTCAAGGAGCTGGGTATGCCGGAGGCAATGCGGAACGCTATTTCAGGCGTTGTCGCCAGGCCTCAGGGAATGCTTCTTGTTACCGGGCCAACCGGCAGCGGCAAGACCACTACCCTTTATGCGGCCCTTAATCATATAATGTCCGAGAGCCGCAACATCGTCACCATAGAAGACCCTGTCGAATACAAGATAGAAGGCATTACCCAGATCCAGGTAAATGAAGATATCGGAAGGAGCTTTGCGAACATCCTCCGGTCTGTTCTCAGGCAGGATCCCGATGTGATTAAGGTCGGCGAGATCAGGGACGGAGAAACTGCAGAGATAGCGATGCGCGCCTCCATGACTGGCCATTTCGTCCTGTCGACGCTGCATACGAACAGCACTGCTGCTACCATTACGCGTCTGATCGATGTAGGAGTGGCGCCGTATCTTCTGGGTTCGGCCCTCAGCGCTGTTTTGGCGCAGCGCCTTGTAAGAAGGATATGCGAACACTGCAAAATCGAAGTTGATGTCGATGAGGAGCTGTCGGTCTTTGCGGAAAGCTTCGGATTGCCCCACATAAATAGGCAATTTAAGGGAGAGGGCTGCCAATATTGCTACAACACGGGATATCTTGGAAGAATTGCTATATACGAATATCTGCCCGTCACCCTTGGCGTAAAAACCGTGCTTTTCAAGGAGGCATCAGAGATCAAGGTTGCAGAGGTTGCGCGTCTTGAGGGTGTCAGGCTGCTGTTCGAAGATGCATGGGAAAAGGCCGGCATGGGCATAACCACTACATCGGAAGTCATGGCCAAGATCCCGCTTGAGGAAGCCCTGAAAAAAACAACAGCCAAAAAGACTGCAAAAAAGCGTGTTACCGTAAAAGGCTAACCCACATTGCCGACAACCTTGACGGCGGCGCGCCGCGTTCTTGGTCCGTCGAATTCACAGAAAAAGATTGACTGCCACGTTCCCAGTATAAGCTTGCCGTTTTCAACCGGACAGGAGGCTGAAGTGCCGACCATGGTTGTCTTTATATGTGCCGCCGAATTCCCCTCGCTGTGTTGGTAGTCTCCCTCGAAGGGCACCAGCTTGTTCAGTGCGGCCAGGATGTCGCGCTTAACGGCAGGATCTGCCCCTTCATTTATAGTTACCCCCGCTGTCGTATGCGGAATGTATATGCAGCAAAGGCCCTGGCTTATTCCGGTTGATCTGACTGCGTCGGCTACCTGTTTCGTAATATCGATAAATTCGGTCGTGGACTTCGTCGTGATCGACAGATTAATTATCATCGCCGTTCCTCTTTTGCAAGACTATTGACTAGTTGTCTGATTGACGCCTTCAAAACAGGGTGAAGCAAATCCGGTGCGATTTCAAGCAGAGGGAGAAGGGCGAATTCCCTCTTGTGCATAAGAGGATGCGGTATTTCAAGTTCGGGTAGCGATATGATACTGTCTCCATAAAAAAGTATGTCGAGATCGATCAGACGCGGTCCCCAGCGTTCGCCGGCTTGCCGCCCCATCTCGATTTCAATCTTCTTCAAAGCGGACAGCAGCAGTTCAGGACTCAGGTCGGTCTCGGCCTCGACGGCCATATTTACGAAATAGGGCTGGTCTTCGACGCCCCAGGGTTTTGTGCAATATGGCCTTGATATTTTCCGGACCCTGACGCCTTCCGGCGCCATTCGTTCAACCGCATCCCGGCAATAGCCTTCTTTGTCGCCGAGGTTAGACCCGATGCCGATATAGACGACAGCCATTAAAGGACGTTCTTGATTCGCGCCACAGCTTCTTTTATCCGGTCCGAATTCTGGGTGAGCGCAAACCGGATGTATCCTTCGCCCGGCGCGCCGAACCCGACTCCCGGAGTCCCAAGCACCCCGGCCTTTTCAAGCAGATGCTGCACAAAACTCGCAGACGTATATCCCGATGGGACCTTCGTCCATACATAGAAAGTGGCCTTCGGCTTGCCTACGCTGAGACCTATTGAGTTCAGCCCGCTGCAAAGAAGGTCCCTTCTGTCCTGATAGATATTTCGGATTCCGGCAAGCAGGCTATCTTCCGTGGCCAGCGCCGCGATAGAGGCCTCCTGCACCGCCTGGAAAATCCCTGAATCAAGGTTTGACTTGATTTTGCCCAATCCGGCGATGACATCTTTATTCCCGGCTGCGTATCCGATCCTCCAGCCCGTCATGTTGTATGTCTTTGAAAGTGAATGAAACTCGATGCCCACCTCTTTTGCCCCGTCGATTTCAAGGAAGCTGAGCGGCTTTTCACCATCGTAATATACTTCTGAATAGGCCGCGTCGTGGCAGATGATGATATTGTATTTCGCCGCCAATTCTATCGCCTCGCGATAAAATTCCTTTGGCGCAACGGCCGCAGTCGGATTGTTGGGATAATTGATAAACATCAGCTTCGCCTTCTTAAGCACGGACTCCGGTATCGCCTTGAAGTCCGGCAGGAAGGCGTTGTCCTCCGTCAGCGGCATAAGATGCGATTGTCCCCCGGTGAAGAGGGTTGCTACCGGATATACAGGGTATCCGGGAGAAGGCACCAGCACTACATCTCCGGGATTCACGAACGCAAAAGGGATATGCCCTATTCCCTCTTTGGACCCGATCAGGGACAGCACCTCCGTCTTCGGATCGAGGTCGACATTGAACCTCCTTCTGTACCATCCGGCAACGGCCTCGCGATACGAAAGCATCCCTTCGTAGGACGGATATCGATGGTGCTCCGGTTTTTCAACAGCCTTCTTCATTGCCTCTACGATATGGGAAGGAGTGGGAATATCGGGATCTCCGATGCTCAGGTCGATGACGTCCACTCCCTTTGCAAGCGCATCCTGCTTCATTTTGTCGATGGCGGCAAAAAGGTAGGGCGGCAGGTTTTTTACTCTGTCGGCAAGTTCGATCCTGATCATGCGGGTCCTCCGAAATATTGAGAAATATTGACGCTATAAGACATCCGAAATTATTATCAAGAGTTAATATTTTATAGCAGCTATATTCGAAAGGTCAAAGCCGATGGGAAAAGAGGACGCCCAGCCGGAAGGACGTCCTCTTTAATGAAACGATACTGTTTGCGTTAACAGCCTTCGATGCCCTTTTTCTTTTTGGCAGGCTTGCTGTCGGTGGCCGGTTGCGGCGCCTGCTCAACCTTTTTTTCCGGAACAGGTTGTGCCGCGGGCTCGGCTTTCTTTTCGACCTTCTTTTCCTCTTTCTTGACTTCCGCCTTCTTCGGCGACTTGACGGGCTTTATGCCTGTAGCTGTGGCTTTACCGTCAGACTCGGTGTATGTAACGACTATCTTGTCACCGATCTTAACATCCTTCAGCATATTTTCATCGGCGGCAAAGGTCATCTCCTTCTTGCCTTTAATGGTCACGGTTGCAGCCTTCGCATCGACTGCCTTTACCTCTCCGGTAAGCTGATGCTTCTTGGCTGCAGATTTCTTGGCTGCCTTTGCCGGAGCGGGCTTGGTTTCTGCAGCCTTGTCCGCGGCGACTGCTACGGACAGCGAAAAGACGAACACAAAAGCGAATACCAGTACAAGAAGCTTTTTCATTGATACGACCTCCCTGTGCGATTAATTTGGAGCTGCGCCTTTAGGCAACGTTATGGTAGCATTTTGAGTAGTTATCAGAAAAGGGCAGGGAGATCTCGATGTCAGGGCAAGCCGAGAACGGGTCCTACTTTATATCCGCTGTGCCTTCGCCGTTTGCAGAATTTTCGTTCAACCCGAACTTTTCAAGCCGGTACCAGAAGGTCTTGTAGCTCATGCCCAACAGTCTGGCCGCTTTGGCAGCGACATTGCCCGACTTGGCCATTGCCTTCTTGATAAGCATTTTTTCCATCTCTTCGAAATTGATGCCCTCATCCGGTATCTCGAGATCGAATACCCCTGCTGTGCCGGGTACCCTTAGTTCTCCCTTGATATCTTCCAGCGAAATCGTCTCGCAGTCGCACATGAGAACAGCCCGCTCGACAACGGACTCAAGCTGCCTGATATTGCCGGGCCAGTAATATTCTTTCAACGCCTTGATTGCTCCTTCGCCGGCGCCCTTGACTCTTCTACCGAACTCCAGGTTGTACTTTCTTATAAAATGATCGACCAGCAGAGGGATATCCTCCTTGCGATCCTTCAGCGACGGCAGTTTGACGGAAACCACCTTCAGGCGGTAAAAAAGGTCCTCCCGGAATTTTCCCGCCGAAACTTCTTTTTCGAGGTCCTTATTCGTGGCCGCGATAATGCGGACATCTACCTTGATGTTTTCGTGGCTCCCGATCCTTCTGATCTCCTTGTCCTGCAATACTCGCAGCAGCTTCGTCTGGGTCAGCAGAGGAAGGTCGCCGATCTCATCAAGAAACAGGGTCCCCTTGTTGCTGGCCTCGAAAAGCCCGTTCTTTCTGTGGGACGCGCCGGTGAAGGCGCCCGGCTCATAGCCGAACAGCTCGCTTTCGATGAGTGTGTCGGGAATTGCCGCGCAGTTTATTGCAGTAAACGGCCCGCTTTTTCTTGTGCTGTTGTAATGGACGGCCCTTGCAATCAGTTCTTTCCCGGTCCCGCTTTCTCCGTAAATGAGTACGGTGACCGACGTTGGCGCAACCTTCTTCACTATTTCCATGGTCTCCTGCATCCTAACCGAGTTGCCGATGATGCCGTCCATGCTGAATTTTTCATAAAGGGCATTTCGGAGACTGATGTTTTCGCGTATAAGCTGCATTCGTTCAGCCGCCTTCTGGACCGTCATGACTATGGCGTCTTTTTCAAGCGGCTTGGTCAGATAGTCAAAAGCACCCTTTTTCATCGCCTCGACCGCGGAAGATATTGTACCGTATGCCGTCATTATGATTACCGACGGCTTGACCGACCCTTCCGGCAATACATCCAGAAGTTGCAGGCCTGACATGCCGCCCATCTTGAGGTCCGTGAGGACTACGTCCGGATGGTACAGCTTGATCAGCTCCAGCCCTTTCTCAGCTGAAGGCGCAGCGTAAACCTCATATCCTTCGTCCGATAGGATGGTTTCCAGAATATTTCTCTGACGCTGTTCGTCGTCGATGACAATTATGACCGGCATGGCCGTCCTTTCTTACAGTACCGCATATTTTTTCAATGGGAGCGAGAAGGTCATTTCACTTCCCTTGCCGGGCTCGCTCCTGAAATCTACGCGCCCGCCGTGCTCTTCAATGACGCGCCTTGTCAGCGGCAGTCCGAGACCCAGTCCCGTTTCCTTGGTAGAGAAAAAAGGCTCGAATATCTTGGAGAGGTTTTCTTCAAGCACGCCCTCGCCCTTATCTGCTATTGTAAGCACGAAAATATCTTTGTCAACCGCTGTCCTTATCGTCAGTGTCTTTTCCCCTTCCGGCGAGGCCATGGCATGGAATGCATTCGTCACAACGTTAAGGACGCAAGTTTTGAACAGATCGGGATCGAGATACAGCTCGACCGGGGTATCGTAGTCCTTGATGATCTTTATCCCCTCGACATCTGCCTTTGCCCAGATCAGGTCGATTATGTCGTCCAGCAGCTCCTTGATATTGACCATCTGCCTGTTAAGCGAAAGCGGCCTGCTGTAGTCGAGGAAGTCGTTCACCAGTTTATCGAGCCTGGTTATCTCCTGCTTTATGCCGCTTATAAGGCTGCTGAATTTTTCATCCATGCCCTTTTCATCGGGTCTGTACTTGGTGGCGATATGGTCTATGCTAAGGCTGATGAAGTTGAGTGGATTTCTGATTTCATGGGCCATGTGCCTGGACAGCTGTCCCAGGCCGGAGAGGTGCTCGGCCTCCCTCAGTTTCTCTTCGAGGCTGCGGGCCGTCCTGAGCTTAGTAACCATGAAATTGAAGCTTTCCGCGAGCTTCCCGATCTCATCCTTGCTTTCGACTTTGATATGCTGGTTCAGGTCTCCCGCTGCAACGCGCATTGCTGCGTTCACGACCTTTTCAATAGGCCGGGTGTATTGTCTCGAAAGTATGAGCGTAAACACAATGCCGATGCCAAAGACGAAAAGAGTTGCCAGGACCCTGCTTATTGCGTTTGATCGCAGCACGTCGGAAAAATCATCCTTGTTGATCCTCAGATGAATATATCCGTATTGCGTATCGCCGGCGACTACCGGCAGGATGACATTAAAAGTCTTGCCTTCTTCGGATACAGGTTCACCGAGCTCGGCCTTGATGATCAGCTCCTTCCTCTTTCGCGTCATCGACTCGCCGACCCGCTGAGGGTTCGTGCTCGCTACAATCTCGTCGGCGTTGCTTATGATCGATATCTCCTTGACGCCCTTTGTATTCAGCTTTTTCAGGTACTGTGCGAGCCGGGCCTCGTCGGATTTACCCTTGCCGGTAGTGACCTCTTCAACGCCGATCTGGATCGCCTTGGTGAGTTCGGTTGTCTGCTTTTCGAGTTCCTTGAACAGTTTCCTCTCCGATTCCGAATAGAGAAACATGAGTATCGATATCAGTATGAAACTCAGGAAGAGCATTATCAAAGTCAGGCGAAGGTTCAGGGAAAAGCTGAATTTGAAGTTGTTGAGCATGATTTATAATATCAGAAAGAATGCTGCTTTTCATAACCGCGCGTTTTGGCGCAATGCCTTCAATTGTCACGAATTTCAAGGAGTTGGACCTTGTACGACGCCTTGCAATTAATTACGGGTAGAGACTACTATAAAAGACTATGCTGCTTGAAAATACCTCCGCCGTGTTCAAGAAAATGAGCCATGCAGCCATGCGCGCAGGCAGAAGGCCGGAGGATGTCAGGCTTGTGGCGGTAACAAAGACAATAGGCATCGATCTGATCAGGCAGGCGTGCGATGTCGGGCTCAGGGTCTTCGGCGAGAACAAGGTGCAGGAGGCGCAGAACAAGGTTTCTGCGCTGAGATCTGAAATGCCGGATATCAGAATCGAATGGCACATGATCGGCCATCTGCAGAGAAACAAGGCAAAACCTGCGGTCGGGCTTTTTGACCTTATACATTCGCTTGATTCCGAGGAGTTGGCAGCAGATCTGGACAGGGCCGCAGGCAGCCTGGGCAAGGTCCAGCGAGTCTTGATACAGGTTAAACTATCCATGGAGGAGACGAAAAGCGGGGTTGCCGAAGAGGGGCTTTCCCCACTCGTCGGAAGAGTGGCGAATCTCCGTAATATAAAACTTGAGGGATTGATGACCATGCCTCCTTTTTTTGACGACCCCGAGCTTTCACGGCCTTATTTCAGGCGCCTTCGGGAGCTCAGGGATGAGCTGGGCAAAAAGGGGTTTGCTCTGCCGGAACTTTCGATGGGCATGTCGCATGACTTCGAGGTTGCGATCCAGGAGGGCGCGACTCTTGTGAGAATAGGTACAGCCATTTTTGGCGAAAGGAGAGCTGCATGATAGGTTTCATCGGTGGCGGCAATATGGCCGAGGCCTTGATCAAGGGGATAGTGTCGGTCGGGAAAAAGGATGTCATAGTGTCTGAGCCGAGGGGGGACCGCCGCGACTTTCTCAGGACATACGGCGTTGATGTTACTGCATCCAACGCAGAAGTTGCAGAAAAGGCTGGCATCATCATACTCGCGGTGAAGCCACAGATTATGTCCGACGTGCTCAACGAGATATCAGGCGCTGTGACTTCGGAGAAAACGGTCGTCTCTATAGCTGCCGGGATAACGCTTGCTTTCCTCCAGTCCAGGCTCAAGACCGATAAACTCATAAGAGTCATGCCCAACACGCCTGCGCTGGTGCAGGAAGGCATGTCGGTGATTTCGCTGTGCTCATGCCTTCCCATCAGCGTCGTCGAACCGGTAAGGGACATCTTCAGTTCCATTGGAAAGGTGCTGACCCTTCCGGAAAAGCAGATCAATGCTGTTACGGCGCTCTCCGGCAGCGGCCCCGCCTTTTTCGCCCTCTTTGCCGAAGCCATGATATCCGCTGGGGAAAAGATGGGATTGACCAGGGACAACGCCTTGGAACTCGCTATTCAGACCCTGATCGGCACTGCAAGGATGCTTGAAACGGGCATGCCCCCTGAAACGCTGAGGAAGATGGTGACTTCGCCCGGCGGCACTACGGCTGCAGGTGTAAAAGCCTTCGAGGAAAACGGGCTTTTCGGGCTGGTCGGCCAGGCCCTGGATGCAGCCAGAAAAAGGGCGGAAGAGCTGGCGTCATCCTGATTTAAGATGGCGTTATGATAAATTATATTCGGGAGGAGGACCTGTGTTTATATTCGGCAATCTGATTATATCAGTCGCTCAGATACTCAATGTATTGCTGGACATCTATTTCTGGATAATCATAATAGCGGCGCTTATCAGCTGGGTGAACCCCGACCCTTATAATCCTGTCGTGAGATTTTTATACAGAGCGACGGAGCCCGCACTGAACCCGATCAGAAGGATAATCGGCAACAGGCTCGGTCCCATCGATATATCACCGCTGGTTGTTATACTGATCATCACCTTTATACAGAAATTCCTTATTTCGTCTCTTATAGAATTAGGCTACAAGTTTAAATGAAGGGGGCCCGAAGATGAGAATTACACCGCTGGACATTCAGCAAAAGACTTTTCCGACGCAGATGTTGAGAGGGTTCGATCAGGAAGAGGTGTATTCGTTCCTGGAACTGGTGCGGGAAGAAATGGAGGAGCTCCTCAGAGAGAATGCGTCCCTGAAAGAGCAGCTCAGCCGGGCGGACTCGCAGCTTCAGGAATATAACAACATGAACAATACGCTCAAGGAAACGCTCATCACGACTCAGCAGATGGTGGATGAATTCAAGGCCAATGCCAGGAAAGAGGCTGAACTTATCCTCAGGGATGCGGAGTCAAGGGCTGACGATGTCGTCAAGGCCGCCCAGGAAAGGGCCGTAAAGATACACGAAGACATTGTAGAGCTGAAAGGCATTCGGCGCCACTTCAAGGAAGAGGTCAAGCGCCTGATCGAAAGCCATATGAAGATGGTCGAGTTCGACAAGGAACGGGAAGAGGCCGAGTGAAATATAGCGGTCTCAAGGGCATGGAGGACATCCTGCCTCCAGATATCGCGGTATGGCAGTCAGTCGAAGCGGCCGCCCGCAGGATTTTCAGGCTGTATGGATTTCATGAAATCAGGGTCCCGATTCTCGAAGCCACGGATATCTTCATACGCGGCATCGGGGAAGCTACGGACATTGTCGAAAAGGAGATGTACACCTTTACGGACAAGGGTAATCGCAGCGTGACTATGAGGCCCGAGGGCACGGCGCCCGTTGTTCGGTGCTTTGTAGAAAAGAGTCTTCAGACGATGCCATCCCCTCAGAAGTTCTATTATTCCGGTCCGATGTTTCGTTACGAACGCCCGCAGAAAGGCCGCTTCCGCCAGTTCTATCAGATCGGCGCCGAAGCATTCGGCGTTGCCGGGCCGTCGATGGATGCCGAGCTCATTATGCTTCTGAAAAAACTGCTCGAGGAAATCGGTCTGGGCGGACTTAATTTCGAGATCAACTCGATCGGCTGCGCTGAATGCAGGCCTGCATATCGCAGGGCGCTGCTGGATTTTTTCGGCGGCAAGCTTGAGGAGTATTGCCCTGATTGCAAAAGGCGTTACGAAGCCAATCCTCTTCGCATCCTCGATTGCAAGGTGGAGCGCTGCGTCGAGCTTAGGCAGGGCACGCCGGTTGTTACGGATTATCTGTGCGAGGATTGCAGGGACCATTTTAACGAGCTTCTATCGATCCTCCGCACATTCAAAGTGTCCTGCACTATTAACCCTAATTTGGTGCGCGGGCTCGATTATTATACGAAGACAACGTTCGAGGTGACGAGCGAGCATCTGGGCGCACAAAAGGCCGTCGCTGCGGGCGGCAGATATGATCGTCTCGTCGAAGAGTTCGGGGGCCCGGCAACGCCAGCTATAGGGTTTGCGATAGGGATGGAGCGTCTGGTTACGCTTCTGAAAGATATATCTCCGGCAGACGCTCCGGCGCCGCGGGTTTTCGTAGCGACGCTTGGAAAGGAGGCCGAGCTGGAAGGCTTCAGGGTTGTCGAAATGCTGAGGTCGGAAGGCGTGTGGGCGGAGCAAAGCTATGGCACCGCTTCCCTTAAAAGCCAATTGCGGCGGGCCGACAGGCTGAACGCAGAAATCGCAATCATTATCGGCGAAAACGAGCTCAAATCAGGTAAAGTGCAGTGGAAGAACCTGAAGAAAAAAGAGCAGGGCGAGATAGCCGTCTCTGATATCCGTACGCTTTTCAGTTAAAGGCTCGTTCGTGTCTATCCCACGACATCCAATTTTCTCACACGCAATTTGACGCCCAAATCATCTGTTATCTGCCTGCATTTTTCGATGTCCACGCCGTCCATTTCTACAACTGTAGCTTGCACATCAGGAGTGAACTTTTTTGCCTCGCGCATGAAATTTACAACCGCAGCGAAGGCGCTATCGAACGAAGGCTTGCAGATTTTATTGTAAGTCGCTTCATCCTGCGCATCCAGGCTTACGGACACCGAATCGACCATCCCTTTCAGTTCAGGAAGGATATTGCGATTGTAAATGAGGTTGCCCTGGCCGTTCGTATTGATCCTGACTCTTCCGCCGCGTTCCTTTATCCATGCAGCAACGGCTTTGACCGTATCAAGCCTAAGCATGGGCTCGCCATATCCGCAGAAGACGACTTCACTGTACTTCGACGGGTCGCCGATAGCGGCCTCGAGCTCCTGCTCAGTCGGTTCGCTTTCGAGGCGAAGATTATGGCCTTTTACAAAATCTGATTGATAGCGTATGCAGAACGAGCATTTGTTCGTGCAGCGGTTTGTGATGTTCAGATACAGGCTGTCCCGTATTTTATACGCAATTCTGGCCTTATCCGCAGCGCCTATTCCGAAAAGCCTTTTGGCATTGAGCGTAGTCATCCTGTTGATATCGTCGAAGGTAATTTCTCTAAGCTGCGCGATATGTCTTGCCGTATGGACGATGAATGCCGGCTCATTCCGCTTTCCCCTGAGGGGGGCCGGCGCCAGATATGGAGCGTCGGTTTCGATCAGAAGGCGCTCGTCCGGCACCATTTTGGCTACACTCTTAAGGTTGAGCGCTTTCTTGAATGTCACCGTTCCCGCAAGCGATATGTGAAATCCCAGGCCTAACGCACGCTCTGCCATGGTTGTGTCGCCGGAAAAGCAGTGCATTACGCCTTTGCGCATGCCCGATTCATCGAGGATCGCAACCGTGTCCTCCCATGCGTCGCGGCTATGTATTATGGCCGGAAGTCCGCACTCTTTTGCAAAATCGAGCTGCTTCGCAAATACCTCCCGCTGGATTTCGCGAGACGAATGATTATAGTAATAATCGAGGCCTATTTCACCTATGGCAACAATTTTAGGCGCAGCAGCTCTAGAGCACGAATCAGCGCCATTTCTGCTTTTATAAACCCATGACCTGATCTGTCCGAAGACTTCCTCAGAGAAATCCTTTGAGTCGTGAGGATGGATCCCGACAGCGCAAAACACATTATCGTAGCCGGACGAGATGTCCACTGCTCCTTTGCAGCCCTCAAAATCCGAACCTATCGTTATAAGCGCCTCCAGCCCGGCAGCACGCGCCCTGGCGAGCACATCCTGCAGGTTTTCTTCGCGCTGAATCATCTCCAGGTGACAATGCGTGTCTATCATTTGCCCGTCCTTTTTGGGAAATAAGCTGAAATTTCATTTTAACCCTTTTTGCCCGCATGTATCCAGAATGCCGGTTTTAGTATGAAATATTTTCATTCAGACGCCGGATGATCCGGTTTCAGTGATCTGCCCCCTTTTAAAAATAATCAATTTGACGTAAACTCTATAGTGTGGACAAAACGTTGCTGGGTCAACTCCTGGTCAAAGCCAGGCTGATCAACGAAGGACAACTTCAGGATGCGCTTTCCATTCAGAGGGCTGAAGGGAAGAGGCTCGGCTCGGCGCTGCTGAAGCTGGAAGCGGTTTCGGAAGAGAGCCTTATCACCTTTCTCAGCAGGCAGTATAATGTGCCGCCGATAAACCTTTCAGATTTCAAGTTCGACCCGGCCGTGTTCAAGTATATCCCATACGATATAGCCAAGAGGTACCATTTGATCCCGCTGGCCCTGATGGGCGGAAATTTGAGGATAGCCATTGCCGATCCGTCCAACCACTTCGCCATCGAGGACATCAAGTTCATGACGGGGATGAACATATCCGTCTATGTGGCCATGGAATCTCTGATAATGGATGCCATTGAAAAGAATTATCCGGAAACAGAGAAAGCCAAAAGCAATGCAGAGGCAAAGCCTGAGCCTAAACGGGAAACGGTCAAGATTGAAGAGGTCGACCGCAGCCTCAATGCAGGGATCGACGAGGTGACGGTATCGGAAACTGTGAAGGAAGAAGAGCAGAAAGACCTGACCGCCCATGTCGAGAAAATGCTGAAGGGCATTATTATCAATGCCGTGAAGTACAGGGCGAGCGACATACATATAGAGCCGAGCGAAGAGATACTGAGGGTGCGCTACCGCATAGACGGCGTGCTGAAGCCAGTACTCAAGCTTCCGGTGCAGATGCGCAATATTATGGCCGCCAAGATAAAGATAATGTTTCATCTGGATGTCGCCGAGAGGAGGTTGCCGCAGACAGGGCGGACGAAATTCCGTTTCGGTGCGGACAGGGAGGTCGACTGCAGGGCGTCCACCTTCCCGACGATGTTCGGGGAAAAGATTGTGATAAGGGTGCTGGACAAGGCCCATATGCCTTTCGATGTTTTCAAGCTCGGATTCGATCAGGCGCAACTGCTGGACTTCACGGATGCGATCGAGAGGCCGCAGGGCATGGTTATAATATCAGGGCCCGCAGAGAGCGGCAAGACGACAACCATCTATTCGGCCTTGCTTCACCTGAACAAGCCCGGCATCAACATAATGACCGCCGA
>DATHDF010000010.1:0-29057 GCA_035319185.1 Dissulfurispiraceae bacterium
GAGATGGTGATGCCCGGTGATAATGTAGCGATAACGGTGGAACTGATAGCGCCGATAGCGATGGAGAAGGAGCTGAGATTCGCGATCAGGGAAGGCGGAAGGACCGTAGGCGCCGGAGTTGTCACCGAGGTCCTGGAGTAAGGCGATGAGGGAAATAGTACTTTTTTCATGCACAGAGTGCAAGAGCAAGAATTACTCGACGATGAAGAACAAAAAGAATACACCGGACAAGCTGCAGATGAACAAGTATTGCAGAAAATGCAGAAAGCATACTCCTCATAAGGAGACGAAGGCATAGGCCAGTAGCTCTAACGGCTAGAGCATCGGACTCCAAATCCGAGGGTTGGGGGTTCAAATCCCTCCTGGCCTGCCATTATTGAGCGAGTGCCTGCTGAAAGGAACGGCAGATGATAGAGAAGGTTAAGAGCTTTTTCAGGGAAGTAAAGGTCGAGGCTGGAAAAGTAAATTATCCACCGAAAGACGAGCTGATAGGTTCGACATGGGTCGTGATCATAACGGTATTGATCGTTTCCGTATTCCTGGGCATAATCGACATGGGCTTGGGCAAGCTGGTCAATTATATAGTATTAAGGTAGGCTGATGGAGAAGAACTGGTACGTAGTCCATACATATTCGGGATTCGAGGAAAAGGTAAAGCTTGCCATTGAAGAGAAGGCAAAGCTGAAAGGGCTTGATGACAAGATAGCCAGGATACTAATTCCGACTGAGAAGGTTGTCGAGCTGCGCGGCAAGAAGAAGAAGGAGAGCGACAAGAAATTTTATCCAGGTTATATCCTGGTTGAAATGGAGCTTGACGACGAGACCTGGTATCTTATAAAGAATACGATGCGGGTAACCGGATTTGTCGGCGGCACAAGGCCCGTTCAGATACCGGAAGAAGAAGTTGATGTGATCATTCAGCAGCTTGAAAAAGGCCCTGCGCCTGTTGTCAAAACCAGGTTTGAGAAGGGTGAAAATGTAAGGATTACCGATGGTCCCTTTTCCAACTTTGTCGGCTTTGTGGACGAGGTCGATATGGACCACGGCAGGCTGAAGGTAATGGTCAGTATCTTCGGCAGGCAGACACCGGTTGAACTTTCGTTTGCGCAGGCTGAGAAAGCATAAGAAAGTTTAAGGTTAAGAGTTCAGGAGTTGAAGAGTTAGAACATAAAAAGAGAAAAAGAGTTTTTGAACCCTAAACTCTTAAACTCTTTAACTGATTTTTTGGAGGAAATAGATGGCTAAGAAAGAGGTAGTAGCTCTGGTTAAACTCGTTATCCCGGCGGGTAAGGCCAATCCGGCGCCGCCGGTCGGCCCGGCCCTTGGACCGCACGGAATCAATATCATGGAGTTCTGCAAGCAGTTCAATGCGCAGACTCAGAAGATGGGTGACACGCTTATCCCGGCGGTATTGAGCATCTATAATGACAGGTCTTTCACCTTTATTCTCAAGACCCCGCCGGCTTCTGAGCTGATCAAGAAGGCAGCAGGCGTTGTAAAGGGCTCCGGCGTTCCGAACAAGGAAAAGGTCGGTTCGATAACCAAGGCACAGGTCACGGAAATCGCGAAGACAAAGCTTCCTGACCTAAACACGACGTCCATACAGGCTGCCGAGATGATAATCAAGGGTACAGCCCGCAGCATGGGCGTTGACGTCAAGGATTAAGGAGGCGGTGATGGGTAAAAAATACAACAATGCGATTGCAAAACTTGATCCGAATAAAGAATATTCACTTGAAGAGGCCCTTCAGACAGTTAAGGAGAGCGTTTACACCAAGTTTGATGAGACTGTCGACATGGCCTTCAATCTCGGGGTAGATCCCAGGAAGTCGGATCAGATGGTCAGAGGTACCGTCGTGCTTCCGCATGGTACCGGCAAGACGGTGCGAGTCCTTGTTTTTGCGAAAGGCGAAAAAGAAAAAGAGGCGAGAGAAGCCGGCGCGGATATAGTGGGCGCCGAAGACCTCGTTGAGAAGATACAGAAGGGATGGCTTGAATTCGACAAGGCAGTTGCAACCCCCGATGTAATGGGGCTTGTGGGTAAACTCGGAAAGGTGCTTGGTCCAAGGGGTCTTATGCCCAATCCCAAGCTCGGCACAGTCACATTTGATATCGCAAAGGCTATCAAAGAGATTAAGGCAGGAAAAGTCGAATACCGTGCGGAAAAGGCCGGGATCGTCCATGTGCCGATAGGCAAGTCTTCATTTGACAAGGACAAACTTACCGAGAACGCTTCGGCAGTGGTTAAATCGATTTCAAAGGCGAAGCCGGCTGCGTCAAAGGGTAAGTATATCAAGAAGGTCACGGTATCGTCGACAATGGGGCCGGGCCTTAAGCTGGATATTACCAAACTGAAGGTCGTATAAGGTGCTCGTTGCCTGCAGCACGTTCGATTGGCTGCAAGCGAACGCAGATTCATTCTAAATTTACAGCAGGCTTTGCCTGCAACAACAGCGTCAGAGACAGTAGGTACAGCTTAGGTTAATGGTCGTGTGAAGTCCCGGCTGAATCCGGGAGATTCGCAAAGGCCTTTTACCTGTTTAATGGGGAGGACCCCGCCTGCCGAGACGGTGGTAAGGAACAACACAGGCGCTCAGGGCTAATTCAGGACGCCTGTCGCGCCATAATCACTACCTACTCAACGCAGTCTCTGGGAAAGGAGGATCATTCTGATTACCAAAGCGAAGAAATCAAAACAACTTGATGAATTAACCGAGAAGCTGTCCAGATCGAAGGCGATAGTATTTACGGAATACAAAGGTCTGACTGTTGCGCAGATTGCCGAATTGCGCAGAAGCCTCAGAGAGGCCGGCGCAGAGTACAAAGTATTCAAGAATACGCTCGTCTCGATCGCAGCTAAGGGGACGCCTTACGAAGCCGCTAAAGACGTGCTTTCCGGGCCGACCGGCCTTGCTTTCGGTTATGACGATCCGATCGCGGCGGCAAAGAAGGTACTTGAATTCGCCGGCAAGAACGAAAAGTTCAAGGTCAAGAGCGGCGTAATCGAAGGTAAGCTTTATTCGACAGACGAGATCAAGGCGGTTTCCAAGCTGCCGTCCAGGACCGTACTGCTCAGCATGCTTGCGGGAGCGTTCCAGGCACCGGCGTCGAAGCTGGCGGCGGCCCTGAATGCAACAGTTGCGCAATTCGCCTATGCGCTTGAAGCGGCAAAAAATAAGAAAACTCAATAACAGCTAAAAAATAAAGGAGGACACAGATTCATGGCCATCAGCAAAGAAGATGTTTTCAGCTTTATCGACAATATGACTATCCTTGAGATGTCGCAGTTCATCAAGGAATTCGAAGAGAGATACGGAGTTACCGCGGCAGCACCCGTAGCAGTTGCAGCAGCCCCGGCAGCGGGTGCAGCAGCTCCGGCAGCCGAAGAAAAGTCCAGCTTCGATGTGGTCCTTGTCGCAGCAGGCGACAAGAAGATTCAGGTGATCAAGGTCGTCAGGGAAATCACAGGCCTCGGGCTCAAAGAAGCCAAGGACCTTGTAGACGGCGCGCCCAAACCGGTCAAGACCGGCGTATCGAAGGAAGAGGCGGATTCCATAAAGGCCAAGATCGAAGCCGAGGGAGCAAAAGTAGAAGTCAAGTAAGCGTCAATGGGGACATGGAGAGATGGATGGAAGGTGCTTCTTCCATCCATCTGCTCAGTAACGCTGCAACCCATTAACTACATTTAAGGAGAGCTATGGCAAAGCTTTTGAGAGAGCGAATGAATTTCGGCAAGGTGCCGCCCGTTTTAGAGGTGCCTTATCTTGTAGAATTCCAGAAGAAGTCATTTGACCGCTTCCTGCAAAAGGACGCGCCTTTTGAGCAAAGGGCGGATGAGGGCCTTCAAGCGGCCTTCAGCAGCGTTTTCCCGATCACAGATTACAATGACACTACTTCTATAGAGTTTATTTCCTACGTGCTTGGGGACCCGAAGGTGTCTCCGCGCGAATGCATACTGAAAGGTGTAACATATGCGGCGCCTCTCAAGATTAAGGTCAAGCTGAACCTTTGGGAACGAGACGAGAAGGACCATAAGGTCCTGAAGGAATCCAGAGGACAGGAAGTTTATATCGGCGAAATGCCGATCATGACCGATACCGGCAGTTTTATCATAAACGGAATTGAAAGGGTTATCGTCAGCCAGCTTCATCGCTCGCCGGGCGTCTATTTTGCCCCGGATAAAGGCAAGACACATGCGAGCGGACGGCTTTTATATACTGCAAGGGTTATCCCGGTGAGGGGTTCATGGCTTGACTTCGAATTCGACTCGAAGGACATCTTATATGTGAGAATAGACAGGCGCAGAAAACTTCCGGCAACCATTGTCCTTAAGGCGCTTGGATACACGAATGAAGACCTCCTGAAGACATTCTATCCGGTAGAGGAAATACGGATCGTCGACAGGGAAAACTTTACCCGCAAGGTCAGCCATGTGCTTTCCGGCCTGAGGTCGAAATACAACATCATAGCTCCGCAGACAAAGGAAGTTATAGTCAAGGAAGGGAGCAAGATAACCAAGCTTGCCCTCAAAAAAATAGAATCTGTGGGGATCAAGGAAATACCGGTCCCGAGGAGTGAAATCGTAGGAAGGGTCACCCTAACGGACATCGTGGATCCCAAGACCGGTGAGATCGTTCTCGACAGCAATAAGGAGATAACGGAAGAGATACTTCAAAAGATCACGTCCCTGAAGATCACGTCTCTGAACCTGCTTTTCATAGATAATGTGAGCTATCTGCCTTCATTCAGAGAGACGTTGCTGACCGACAAGGTTGCCTCTCAGAAGGACGCGCTGAAGGAAATTTATAAGAAACTGAGACCTGGCGAGCCGGCAACCGAAGATGCAGCAAAGGAGCTTTTCAGCGGCCTCTTCTTCGATCCCAAACGTTACGATCTTTCCTCGGTCGGACGGTTGAAGGTGAATGAGAAGCTCGGCCTCAGCACTCCGCTGGATGTAAGGGTCCTTACCGACATGGACGTAGTAGAAATAGTGCGCTATCTCCTGAATCTAAGAACAGGCAAGGGGGAAGTGGACGATATTGATCACCTCGGCAACCGCCGCGTTCGAGGCATCGGCGAACTCCTCGAAAACCAGTTCAGGATAGGTCTTGTCCGCATGGAGCGGGCCATAAAGGAGAAAATGACCATCACTGAACTGGACCAGGCCATGCCTCATGATCTTATCAACGCAAAACCGGTGCTTGCCGCCGTGAAGGAGTTCTTCGGGTCGAGCCAGTTGAGCCAGTTCATGGACCAGACCAACCCTCTTTCGGAGATCACCCACAAGAGAAGGCTTTCTGCGCTGGGACCGGGCGGTCTTACAAGGGAGCGCGCGGGGTTCGAAGTCAGGGACGTACATCCGACACACTATGCCAGGATATGTCCGATCGAGACTCCTGAAGGCCCCAATATCGGACTGATCACATCCCTGGCGAGTTATGCCAAAATAAACGATTTCGGTTTCATAGAGGCGCCTTACCGCAAAGTTGTCAATGGAAAGGTTAGCAGCGAGATAGTGTACCTCTCGGCATCCGAAGGCGAGGGATACATTATCGCTGAGGCGACTTCGCCGGTCGACAAGAAGGGAATGCTTCTCGGGCCGGTTTCGGCAAGGGTCGGTCATGATTTCAGGATTGTTACGCCGGAAGAGGTCCAGTACATGGACGTTTCTCCCAAACAGATAGTCGGTGTTTCCGCTGCGCTGATCCCGTTCCTTGAGAACGACGATGCCAACAGGGCCCTCATGGGATCGAACATGCAGAGGCAGGCGGTCCCGCTTCTCAAGCCTGATGCACCTGTTGTAGGCACCGGCATGGAACACTTTGCGGCAAGGGATTCCGGCTGGATTGTCATTGCGAAAAGGGCTGGTATCGTAGAGAGCGTAGACTCCTCGCGCATAGTCGTCAGGGTAACTGAAGACGGCGGCGGCGTGGACATTTACAGTCTGGTAAAGTTCCAGCGCTCCAACCAGGGCACGTGCATGAACCAGAAGCCTACGGTCAACCCCGGGGATACAGTCGAGAAGGGCGCCATTCTGGCGGACGGGCCATCTACCGAATTCGGCGAATTGGCACTAGGAAAGAATGTAATTGTTGCTTTTATGCCATGGGGCGGATACAACTTTGAAGATGCTATGCTTCTGAATGAAAGAATGGTTGTTGATGATATCTTTACTTCCATTCATATTGACGAATTCGAGCTCGAATCTCGCGATACCAAATTGGGTCCCGAAGAAATTACCAGGGATATCCCGAATGTCGGAGAGGAGGCGCTTAAAGACCTCGACGAGAGCGGTATTATCCGCATAGGAGCAGAGGTGAAAGCCGGCGACATCCTGGTTGGAAAGGTAACCCCCAAGGGCGAAACCATTCTGACCCCGGAAGAGAAACTCTTGCGTGCAATCTTCGGCGAAAAGGCTGAGGAAGTTAAGGAGAGCTGTCTTTATGTCCCGCCCGGAATCGAGGGAACGATTGTTGATGTCAGGGTGCTTTCGCGCAAAGGCATCGAAAAGGACGAAAGGACGAAGAGCATCGAGGAAGACGACATCAGCAGGCTGCAGCGTGACCTGGATGAAGAGATAAAAATACTCAGGGAAGAAAAGGCTGCGCGCATACGCAAGATACTGAACGGACAGAAGCCTGTTGAAGATATCAAGGATTCGAAGACCAAAGAGGTTATCTGTACCAAGGGCAAGAAGATGACGGAAGCGCATCTGCTCAGGGTTAAGGACGACCATCTTTTGCGGATCAAGATCGATGATCCTGACGCAAGGGAGAAGGTCGACGAGGTCAATGGTGAAATCAACCAGTATGTGCGTTACCTCGAGACGCGCTATCATGAGCGGATAGAGCGTGTAAAAAAGGGAGATGAGCTTTCTCCGGGCGTCAATAAGGTAGTCAAAGTTTACATAGCAATGAAAAGGAAGATCCAGGTGGGTGACAAGATGGCCGGACGTCACGGAAACAAGGGTGTTGTCTCGATGGTCCTTCCGTCGGAGGAAATGCCCTACCTTCCTGACGGGACACCTGTTGATATTGTGCTGAATCCCCTCGGCGTTCCTTCGAGAATGAATGTCGGACAGATCCTCGAGGCACATCTCGGGTGGGCGGCGCATAACCAGAAAATATATGTGACGACCCCGGTTTTCGAGGGTGCGAAGGAAAAGGAGATAAAGGAGATACTCAAGAAGTCAGGTATTCCGACGTCAGGTCAGATGCAGCTTTTTGACGGTAGAACTGGCGAGCCGTTCCAGAGGCATGTAACCGTAGGTTGCATGTATATGCTCAAGCTCCATCACCTGGTTGCAGATAAGATTCACGCCCGCTCCATCGGCCCTTACTCGCTGGTAACTCAGCAGCCGCTGGGAGGAAAGGCACAGTTCGGCGGGCAAAGACTCGGAGAGATGGAAGTGTGGGCTCTCGAGGCATATGGCGCGGCGCATACATTGCAGGAGTTTTTAACGGTAAAAAGCGATGACATCAGCGGAAGATCGCGCATGTATGAAGCGATCGTCAAAGGCGATCCGGTGCTTGAACCGGGAGTCCCCGAATCGTTTCATGTATTAATAAAAGAGCTCCAGAGCCTCGGCCTTGATGTCGAGCTGCTGGAGAAAAAGAGAAGCAGGGAGGGATAACTTTGCAGGAAGACATTTATGCCCTTTTTCAGAAGCCAAAGAACCCCCGGGATTTCGATGCGATCCGTATCAAGCTTGCATCGCCCGAAAAGATAAGAGAGTGGTCTCACGGCGAGGTCAAGAAACCCGAGACCATCAACTACCGTACGTTCAAGCCGGAGCATGACGGGCTCTTCTGCGCGAAGATATTCGGTCCAGTAAAGGATTGGGAATGCCTCTGCGGCAAATACAAACGAATGAAGCACCGCGGCGTCATCTGCGACAAGTGCGGGGTTGAGGTCATACAGTCGAAGGTCAGAAGGGAGCGCATGGGTCATATCGAACTCGCGACCCCTGTTGCTCATGTTTGGTTTCTAAGAGGCCTGCCCAGCAGAATCGGCACGTTGCTGGACATGACGGTGAGGCAGCTTGAGCGTGTACTCTATTTTGAGGACTATATCGTCATCGATGCGGGAGATACCACGCTCAAGGAAAAGGACCTGCTTACCGAAGAGGAATACAAGAAGAAGATTATCGAGTTTGGAACTAAATTCAAGGCAGGGATGGGAGCTGAGGCCATAAGGGAGCTTCTCAAGAAGGTCGATCTCACGACACTCGCAAAGGAGCTCAAGGACAAGATAGATTCCGTTTCATCTA
The DNA here is from genome assembly GCA_035319185.1 of Dissulfurispiraceae bacterium. GTDB lineage: Bacteria > Nitrospirota > Thermodesulfovibrionia > Thermodesulfovibrionales > Dissulfurispiraceae > Fen-1308. The sequence goes on from DATHDF010000010.1 coordinate 8,270, forward strand.
TCGGTGTAAAGAAGAAACTCACCAAAAGGCTGCGGGTTGTCGATGCATTTGTAAAATCGGCTAACCAGCCAGACTGGATGATACTCGATATCGTGCCGGTATTGCCGCCCGACCTGAGACCGTTGGTGCCTCTCGACGGCGGCAGGTTTGCCACATCCGACCTAAATGATCTCTATCGCCGCGTCATAAACAGGAACAACAGGCTGAAGAGACTGATGGAGCTCAAGGCGCCGAGCGTTATCATCAAGAACGAAAAGAGGATGCTTCAGGAGGCGGTCGACGCGCTATTCGACAACAGCAAGAAGACCAAGGTGCTGAAGGCCGGCGGAAAGAGAGCGCTCAAATCGTTGAGCGACATGATCAAGGGGAAGCAGGGCCGCTTCAGGCAGAACCTGCTCGGAAAGCGTGTTGATTATTCCGGCCGTTCGGTTATCGTAGTGGGACCGGACTTGGACCTCAACCAGTGCGGTCTGCCCAAGATGATGGCGCTCGAACTCTTCAAGCCTTTCGTGTTCAACAAGCTTGAAGAAAAGGGTTACGCGACTACGATCAAGCAGGCGAAAAAGCTTGTCGAGAAGGAGAAGCCTGAAGTCTGGGACGCACTGGAGGAAGTGATACAGGAGCATCCCGTGCTTCTGAACCGCGCTCCTACCCTGCACCGTCTCGGCATACAGGCGTTCGATCCGATGCTTGTCGAAGGCAAGGCGATAAAGCTTCATCCTCTTGTCTGTACGGCCTTTAATGCAGACTTTGACGGCGACCAGATGGCGGTGCATGTGCCTCTCTCTCTTGAAGCCCAGATCGAGGCGCGTGTCCTCATGATGTCGGTGAATAATCTATTGTCGCCTGCCAATGGCAAGCCTATTGTGCTGCCAACTCAGGACATGGTCCTTGGCATCTACTACCTGACCAAAAAGAAAAAGGGTGTTGTCGGGGAAGGAAAGGTATTCTCCGGAATTGACGACGCAAGGGTCGCCTACGATGCCGGCGCCATAGATGTTCATGCGGGGATCAAGGTCAGGAGCAATGGCGGCTTTATTGAAACGACTGTTGGAAGGATGCTCTTCAGCGAGATTCTTCCCAAAAATGTGCCATTTGCCATGATCAACAAAGAGCTTACCAAGAAGGAACTCGGTAAACTTATCGAATTCATACACAGGAATATCGGTAAACGAGAGACGGTTGTGTTTCTTAACCGGCTTGAAAAAATGGGCTTCCGTTTTGCGACTCAGTCCGGCATCTCCATCTGCATCGACGACATGCACGTTCCCACAAAAAAGTCCGAGCTGATCAAGGATGCAGAAGACGAGGTCATGGAGGTCAGCAAGCAGTATGCTGACGGTCTTATAACCCAGGGCGAAAGATACAACAAGGTCATCGATATCTGGGCGAACGTGACTGAAAAGGTTGCGGACGAGATGATGAAGGAGCTGGGTGCCGAAGACGGCAAGGCCCTTTCAGAGGACGAACTCCAGGAGAGCCGCTCATTTAACAGCATCTATATGATGGCGGATTCGGGCGCAAGAGGAAGCACGGCACAGATCAGACAGCTGGCCGGCATGAGAGGCCTGATGGCAAAACCGTCCGGTGAGATCATCGAAACCCCGATCACAGCCAACTTCCGCGAAGGCCTGACGCCGCTGCAGTACTTCATATCTACTCACGGAGCTCGTAAAGGTCTGGCGGATACAGCGCTCAAGACGGCCAATGCCGGTTATCTGACTAGAAGACTGGTCGATGTCGCCCAGGATGTGATTCTTATAGAAGAAGACTGCGGTACTAGAGAGGGCATAAGTGTATCGGCACTGATAGAGGGCGGGGAGATTATACAGACCCTCGAAGAAAGGATATTCGGCAGGACTGTGGCCGAGACAATCAAGGACCCGGTTACCGGTGAAATAATTGCTCAAAGAAACTCGATGATCGATGACGAGCTTGCGAAGAAAATTGTCGAATCAGGAATCGACAGGATCAAGATCCGCTCTGTGCTGACCTGTCATTCAAAGACCGGTGTATGCGGCAGATGCTACGGCAGCGACCTTACGAGGGGCGAAGCGACTGAGATAGGCGAAGCCATCGGTATCATAGCAGCTCAGTCCATCGGAGAGCCCGGCACACAGCTTACGATGAGGACCTTCCACATCGGCGGCGCGGCGACGAAGATCATTGAGCAGGCAGTACTGACATCGAAGAACTCCGGTTTTGTTAAGTTCATAGACCTTAACGCGGTCAAGAACAAGGAGGGATTCATAACGGTCCTGAACAGGAACGCCTTGATCTCCATTGTAGATAAGTCGGGCAGGGAGAAAGAGAAGTACAATCTTGTGTATGGCGCCAGGATCTTTGTCGAAGATAAACAGCGTGTAGAGGCCAATCATCGCTTGGTCGAGTGGGACCCATATTCCACGCCGATCCTCACTGAGATCGGCGGAAAGATCGCCCTCGGAGATATCCTGGAAGGCGTAACCTTTAAGGAAGAGGTCGATGAAACAACGGGCCTGGCCCACAAGGTCATCATTGACTATCCGGCCAACATGAGGCCGAGGATTTCGATAAAAGACAATGCCGGTAAGACTGCAAAAATTCCCGGCACAAACAATCCGGCGCGTTATATGCTTCCTGCAGGCGCTCATATGCTTGTGGAAAGGAACGACGAGGTTGCACCGGGCGACATCCTTTCAAAGATACCAAGAGAGACGACCAAGACCAAGGATATCACCGGAGGTCTTCCAAGGGTGGCAGAGCTCTTTGAGGCAAGGAAGCCCAAGGAGCAGGCTATCGTCACCGAGATCGACGGTATAGTCGAGTTTAGGGGCTCTCACAAGGGCATGCGAGTTGTGGTTGTAAAGGGTGGTGAGGAGTCCAGGGAGTATCTGATCCCCAAGGGCAAGCATGTTACCGTTCATGAAGGTGATTGGGTCAAGGCCGGAGAGCCCTTGATGGACGGGTCTGTCAATCCGCACAGCATTTTAGATATTCTCGGACCCAAGGAGCTGCAGCGTTATCTTGTGGATGAAGTGCAGAAGGTATACAGGCTGCAGGGCGTCTCTATCAGCGATAAGCATATTGAGGTCATCGTACGCCAGATGATGAGGAAGATCCGCATAGAAGATTCTGGCGACACCATCTTCCTCATCGGAGACGAGATCGACAGGCTTGTGTTTGTCGAGGAGAATGAGCGGGTCAAGGCGGAAGGCGGCAAGCCTGCCCACGGAAGGCCGCTGCTGTTGGGCATAACCAAGGCGTCGCTTGCCACTGAAAGCTGGGTTTCCGCCGCGTCGTTCCAGGAGACCACAAGGGTCCTTACTGAGGCTGCCCTCGGCGGTGGAGTGGACGAACTGAACGGGCTCAAGGAGAACGTCATAATGGGAAGGGTGATACCCGCCGGAACAGGCATGCCTGTTTACAGGGATACCTTTATTGAGGGCGATTTCTATGCCATGCAGATAGAGGAGGAGTCCAAGGCTGCCGCATCTGAAGAGAGTTAAAGCATAAGATAATAACATCAGCGAAGGCCATGGATCAGATCCGCAGTGATCGTTTCATGGCCTTTTTTTGTTAAGATCATATTATGAGCAACAACCCGAGTTTTATTGCCGACGCAATGCTCGGCGGTCTTGCCAGGTGGCTGAGGATAATGGGCTTCGATACACTATACTTTCGCGTTATCGAAGACGGTGAACTGATCAGGATCGGGAAACAGCAGGGACGGATTCTACTTTCAAGGGATCATGCACTATGCCGCAGCAAAAGGACCGGAGCGCATATTCTCGTCCGCAGCAATGAGACAATGCAACAACTGAGAGAAGTACTGTCTGAATGCGGCATTACGGATGACCAGATACAGGTTTCTAAACGTTGTCCGCGCTGCAACGGTGCCTTGTCGTCCGTGCACCGCAATCTGGTCTTCTCTGGCGCGCCTGAGCATATAATGCAGAATGCAGACGCTTTTTTAAAGTGCGGGGAGTGTGGTAAAGTTTATTGGGAGGGGTCTCACAAGAGGATGATGGATGCGACATTAGAGGCAATCATAAAGAGACCGGAGAACGCTTAAGACATTGAGTAGAAAATTTCTGCTGGCCCTGGCACTGATACTTATGGTCATCGCCTTCGGTTCCGTAGGCTATCAGCTTATTGAGGGATGGGGCTTTCTCGACGCCCTGTACATGACCATAATTACGCTTACAACCGTAGGTTACAGGGAAGTGCACGAATTGTCGAAAAGCGGGATGATATTCACGATGATCCTGCTGATGATGGGTGTAGGCACCTTCCTGTATGCGCTGAGCGCAGGCGCCCAGATTATAGTGGAAGGAGAGCTTCAGGATCTGTTCGGGAGGAAGAGATTGGAGAAGAAGATAAAAGAACTGAAAGGCCATTATATTGTGTGCGGTTACGGCAGGATGGGCAAGATCATATGCAGGGAGCTCAAGGCCGAGCATGTGCCCTTTATCGCCATAGAAAAGAACGGTGACTTTCATGCCAAACCGGACGATCTGCTCGGACTGTCTGGCGATGCTACAAATGACGGCATCCTGAGGGAAGCGGGCATAGAAAGGGCAAGGGGCCTTATCTCTGTACTTCCAACCGATGCGTTAAACCTGTATGTAGTCCTGAGTGCCAGGGAACTGAACCCCGATCTGCATATTGTTGCAAGGGCCGGCGAAGAAGGTTCCGAAAAGAAACTGCTGCGTGCCGGAGCCGACAAAGTAGTGTCCCCATACCATATCGGTGGATTGCGCATAGCCCATACAATCCTTCGCCCTGCGGTGGTAGACTTTATCGAGTTTGCGACCAAGACCGGCAACATCGAACTGCAGATGGAGGAGGTCACCATTTCCGAGGGCTCGAAGCTGGCAGGGCAGTCGTTGGACCAGTGCGGCATCGGCAGAGAACTCGGAGTAATTGTGGTGGGAATAAAGCGCAGCACCGGTGAAATGAGGTTCAATCCGACTTCGCGCAGCACAATAAAACCAGGCGACACCCTGATCGCGCTCGGTGAGATATCGAAGCTCAAGATTCTTGAGGGTATGTCGCGCGGCACGGAGAGTCCGGCATGGTGAGCCGATTGGCTGCCGTCGGAGTAACAATCGACATTGCCGATGCTTTCTGACAATATAAAAGGTTTTGTCCTGGCTGTTATCGTATTTTCCCTGTTCCTCTACGGCTACAGGTATTATCAGTATTCCCAGAATGATCCGGATTTCTGCGCTTCATGCCATGTAATCCAGGATTCCTACATAGATATCCAGCAAAGCAGGCATAAGGATGTTATATGCCAGAAGTGCCATGAGATAGGTATTATCGAGCAAAACAAGCGTCTCGGCACATACCTTGCCACTGGAAAGAATCCCATCTCCCTTGCGCACGGACGAGTGACTCCATGGCAGAAATGCCGTTCCTGTCATGAAGAGGCGATTTCCCAGGGCGCCGTGGCCCCGACCAAGTCGTATGGTCATGCCAAGCATGTGCTTGACAAAAAAATCGAATGCAAAATCTGCCATATCAGTGCCAAGCATGGGTTCAAGCCGGACGAAGCTGCGTGTCTGAAATGCCACGCTGATAAGGAAGTACACGGGCTGACTGTTGACGATTTTTCATGCCTGAAGTGCCACAGATATTCCAAGCGGGAAGTAGTAATGACCCCGAGGGGTAAATGCACCATCTGCCATCCCGGCCTACCCGATAAGGGCGCGATGGCCACATTCTCATGCCACTACTGCCACCGGCCTCATATCAAGGAAAAGCCTACATCCAGGACTTGTACGTCGGAATGTCATCGTTCTCAACTTACTATTGGACAGCACGGGGTTCATACCAAAAAGGGAATCGACTGCATGACCTGCCACAAGCCTCACTCATGGACGGTGAAAGAACAGGCCCAGGCGCTTTGCCGCAAATGCCATGCTTATAAAGACCCGAGGTCGTTCGTCTATATCTTTTAGGTAAGGCCGATCCATTTGATCCGGTATTATGCAATCCCGCGTTTATTTTTATGATATGATACTTTAGTCGAATGGCGATCAACATGCATATGGCGACCTTCCTTAATACTTATTGGGGAATGTATGTTGCTCAAAGTGTTGTCCATTCCGTGGTGGCAGCAACGATCGCAGAAGGCGCCATTTTCGCATGGAAGATCAGGGCCCCGCATGTCAAACAATGGTTCCGTTTTGCGGTCATATTTCTCTCGCTCGTCTCATATCCGGCGTACCAGCTTGTTTCGCCCGACAGAGGCAACATCTATTTCAGGATATCCAGCCTTATGGATACCAATAGATGGTTTCTGATCGAGCGCTGGGGCATCCTGCCGTTTCTGGCGCTATTTGCCGTCGTGCTGGTGATTTCGGCGGTCGTCTTTATGATACAGGAACTGGCGCCTATCCTCTCGAGCATATTCGTGCAAATGCGTCGTTCTGATCAGACGACTGACGGCGCAGCAGCGCCGGAACTGAAGAGCAGGGTCTCCGAGGCGATCAAAGGCCTGCCTATAGATGAAGGCATTGTTGAGATTTTCGATGACGACGACATGCTCCTCTATTCGTCTACGGGGCTGAAGCCCATGATCCATGTCTCTACGGGCCTGATAAAGGCCTTCAACCCCGGACATCTGCAGGTGGCCATCGCCCATGAAATCGCACATATCCAAAGAAGCAGGCGGCCGATGCTCATTTTTGCATATCTGCTCAGGGTCCTTCTTTTTTTCAATCCTGTTGCGGCTATCGAGTTCAGGAGGCTTGCTCATGAAGAAGAAAAGGTATGCGATGATATCGCCGTAGAATTGACGGGAAGGCCTGCAGTCTTGTCGGAGGCAATCGAGATGCTCCGGCCCGGCCCCGAGGACTATCGCGACGCGGAAGGGCGCACGGGCGCCGAGCGTCTCGTATCGACTATAGAATACTACGGTCATGATGCGCTTCTGAAGAGCAGGGCCGCGAGGATCGCTCTCGACAGGCAGAAGGATCGGCTATGGGGAGTGGCCGTTACGGTAGCCGCAGTGCTAATGATCGGCATCAACTACTTTGTTGTGTGACATGGAATCGATAGTAAACTCGATAATGAAATCATTGCAGGGTCTGTTCCGGATGCTCGCTGTCTTAGCGGGCGTCATAGCATTGCTGGCTGTGCTCAACTGGCTGCCTTCACTGTCTCAGAAAGATTACGCAAGGCGGTTTCAGAACATGGACGAAGCAAAGAAGGCTGCAGGGCTGGCGACTGCCCTCATACCTGCCTATTTCCCGGAAGGCATCTCGTGGCCGCCTTCATTTATTGTTGCCCAGAGAAGGCCCTATCAGGCCCTTGTGGCGGAATACTCCGATGCCGCCTCAGAAAGGACCTCACTTGTTGTCATTCAGGCTTCTTCGTCCGAGGTCTCCAAACAACTTCAGAGGATCAGATTTCGGGACATCAGCCAGAGAACCGAGTATCTGCTGAAGGGCAGGTCTGCGATACTAAGTGTCGGCACGTGCGAAGACACGGTGTGCAGCGAACTGAACTGGCGGGAAGGCGACGCCTACTATTGCGTTCTCTATAAATCCTCACCCTTTGAGCTTATTAAAGTGGCCGAAAGCATGATCCGCTGAGCAGCGCTTTTCTCTTCATCATTCCAGCACCATTCGAATAATTTTCCCCCGGCAGTAGGTACATTTTCCCATCAATATCGGAATTATTGCCGATTATAATCCTTTGCGCCAGGTGGTACGCTTGAATCAAGAGAACGAAAGGCGGCGCCTCAGGCGTTCGCAGAACAATCGAAGCAGGAAGTGGTTTAACCACGCGGTTTAAGAAACTGTTCAAGGCTTTCACCGAAACGGAGGTGTGAGATGTTTATCTACAAAGGCGGAAATCAGGTTACAAGAGGAACCTACTGGGATCCTGAGACGAGAGAAAAGATTGTGATGAAGGAAGAGGGGCTTCTGCCGGGGACGAGCAGGGAGACTTACTTCAAACTGCCAGAGAGTTATCTGCTGATTCCGATCTTCCTGATAGGCCTCGGTCTTTCGATGGCATTTCCTTATGGCGTCGGTTTCGTATGTTTTATCGTTCTGATAGCGCTTAGCGGTGCGCTGTACGCCGCCGGATCGGCTTCCATCAGGCTTTTTAAAGAGCTCTTTGGCAGGACGGCAACATTCGGCTATGCCCCTACGACGGCGTATATGACAGGGAAAAAGACCAGGAAGGCCGCCAGGGATTCGGGGTCGGATGAAAAGAAGAAGGATGCTTAATACCGGGAGTGGCGAAAAATAGAGGTGAGAGATGACTGCTTGCAGAAGAAAAAAGATCATACGGATAGGCGTCTGCATCCTGGCATCGTCGGTCGCCTTATGTCTGCCGCTGATACTGCCATTGAGGCTCGAAAGCTCTGTTTTTGTCTTTCTTGTCGGCCTGGCGGCATTCTCTTATGCGTTTGCGTATCTGTTATTCAGACTTATAAAAAGGATGCCAGCCAGCGCCGCCCCCTTCGGCTATAGGCCTACGACGACTTATCTGGCGGGGAACAAGATGGTCAAAACGGGGAAGAGCGCTGTCTGCGAAGACAAAGAGGGCAGACTTGCCGCACATGCCGCATCCGGCAAAGGCCGGTCGGGGGAGGATGAAAATGTTCACGCATAGCGGCGGCACGGCCGTAGCAAAAGGTATGTACTGGAGCCCGCTGGATGGCGGACGCGTCCATATGAGAGACAGCGGGATACTTCCGGGGGACAGGGGCAGGAGTTATCTCAGGCTTTCTCCCGTTATTCTTCTGCTCATCGCTCCGCTCTTCGGGGTGACATTTGCATTTTTCCTGCCGTTGTTGGGACTGGGGGTGCTTGCGGTCCTGTGCATGCTGCTTGTATCGACGGCACTTTCGACGGTCGCCTCGACAGCGGTCAGGATCTGCTGCAGCTCAAGGACAAGTCATGCATCTCCGAGGAAGAGGGAATTTACGGGTTCTTACAGGCCTCTTAGGGCATCCTTCACCGGAGCTCATAAAAGAAAGAAGGGCAAGGGGTAGGAGGCGTCACATGTATATCTTCAGAGGCGGACAAATAGTCGGGAAAGGTATCTATTGGGAGTCGGAGAGGGATGAAAGGGTCATCATGAAGGCAAGCGGATATCTGCCCGGTTTGGATAACAAGGTGTATTTCAAGGTCCCGGACTGCTATCTAATGATACCTGTGCTTTTTGTTGGGCTCTTGCTTTCCATGGCATTGCCCTATGGTATCGGCCTGGCTATATTCGCCTGCATGTGTTTGCTTCACAATATATTATTTTCGGTGTGTTCTGTCTGCGAATTCCTGATGCTGGAAATCATTTCGCATATGTCTGCGACATATAAACCGAACCTCTCTTTTTTCGCCGGAAGTCACGGGAAGATAAAGAGGTCTAAGAAGAAAATCACTAAAGCCGAAAGCTCATCGAGCCCCTAGAAAAGCCACAATAAACGAGGGAGGTTCTGAAAATGCATACTCTTTTTGATTTCATCAGCAATGTGAACGGGGTCGAATATGCGCTCGGGCTGCTCTTCATGCTCGGATTCGTGGTCCTTGGAGAAATATTGAAGCCCAAGCCGTTTCAGGGGTTGGTCAAGGCCGTTGCCGATGACATAGGTTTCATAAAATCGGCTCCGGACGGAAGGCTTGCGGGTCTTCTCAAATCTCTGGCGATGGCGCCGCTTTGCGCGCTCTTTTATCTTGCCGCAGTCCCGGTGCTCTTCGTACACGGCATCGCGGTATTGTGCAGCAAGATTATTGCGGCGACTACGGCGATCGGCTTTAGTCCTGTGCAGGCATATTTTACAGGCCGCAGGCATGGCAGAAAATCAGCCCCTCGTGCGCAGAAATGAGCTCTGAACGAAAGTGAGCGAGGATATGAAAGCTCGTGCAATTAGGAATCTTTTCATAAGCCTGGCATACGCAGGGTTCCTTGTCGCTGCCTGCCCTCAGGTTATTGCAGCGGGGTCCGGAAGACCGGCGATCATCGTCCTTGACTATATTCAAAAGAAGTACGGTACTGTGACCTTTAACCATGAGATGCACGCGGGTCTGGCTGAGGGTTGTAGCAAGTGCCACCACCAGCATAATGACAGGTCAAGGGCTGTGTGCAGGGAGTGCCATGAGATCAATGATCAGGTATTTAGATCGTCCGCAAAACAGGGATTTCTGCCTTGCAGCGGATGTCATACGGACTTCTCTGCTGATACCCCCGGAACTCCTGGCCTGATGGTTGCCCTGCATAATAAATGCTTTCAATGCCACGTCGGGATGGGGGGGCTGGGCTCCTCGCCTAAGGGCTGCACGGAGATGTGCCATGCCAGGAAGTGATATGTGTCAAATCCATATTGCGAGGTCATGAAAATGGCGGAGAAAATAGAAGAACAGAAAAAAGGCGGCGCTGAACAAGATATGATCGGGGAGTCCTGCAAATTATCAAGCGGGATATCCAGGCGAAGGTTTCTTGCAACATCGATTCTGGCCGGGTGTTCGGCGCTCGGTCTTTCTATGAATGCATCGGCCTCGCACGAATTCAGGGGGTGGCCTAAGAGCTATGGGATGCTGACCGACTTCACATTCTGCGTCGGATGTCGCAGCTGCGAAGAAGCCTGCAACAGGGCAAACGGTATGCCCGCTCCGGAAAAACCTTTTGATGACGATTCCGTATTCAAGGAAAGCAGATGGCCTTCCTCGATCGCTCTAACTGTGGTGAACCGCTACGAAAATAGCAAGGACCCGTCGAAACCCATATATCGCAAGGTGCAGTGCAACCACTGCCTGGAGCCTGCATGTGCAAGCGCATGTCCGATTCATGCATATAAGAAGACCCCCGAGGGCGCTGTCGTCTATGATGCAGACCTGTGTTTCGGCTGCAGATATTGCGTGATTGCATGCCCGTTCAATATACCCGGGTATGACTACGAGAGCGCCGTTGAACCGAAGATCGTCAAATGTATTTTGTGTCATGGCAGGCTCAGGAAAGGGCAACTGCCGGCTTGCGCCGAGGCATGTCCTACCGGCGCTGTCACATTCGGCAGGAGAAACGATCTCCTTAGGCTTGCACGGCAGAGGATCGCAAATAATCCGGAGAAATATGAGGACCATATCTACGGAGAGCATGAGGTTGGAGGCACCTCATGGTTGTATATTTCGGGCGTACCTTTTGAGCAGCTCGGTTTCCCTGTAGATCTGCCGAAAAAACCTCTGGTCGAGCTTACGGAAGGCTACCTCTCATCAGTGCCTGTAATCTTCACCACCTTCCCGGCCATATTCGGCCTTGTATACGGCGCAATGCGCCACCGCGACAGGTCGGCGCCGAAAGAGGAGCCTGATCAGCCCAGGGAGGACAGCAATGAATAGAGACATCGACTATCCGGCTGGGAGCAAGTCTTCCGCAGGGTTCAGCGCATGGTTCATAAATAAGCTCTTTATGGGCATGAGCATCGGGGATTATTCAAGGTCTCTCATCACGCCGTTTAATCTCCTGGCAGCATCAGTGCTCGCCACTTCCGTGCCGGTCTTCATAACAAGATACGGCAAGGGGCTAGCCTATGTTGTGGACGCAAATAACGAATATCCATGGGGCCTCTTGCTCAGTTGGGGTATCTTTGCAGGCGAGCCGCTGTTTGCCGCAGGCTTCGTGGTTGCTGCGGCGTACTATCTCTTCGGGCTGAAGGACTATCGTCCTCTGGTTCGACTCGCAGTGCTCGGAGGCATGCTTGGGTATGCCTTTGCAGCCTCATACCTGCTGATCGATCTCGGCAGGCCGTGGAGAATATATTATCCGATGCTGATAAACTTCGGGCCGTCGTCGGTGCTCTTTGTTGTAGCCTGGCATGTGGCGCTGTACTGCGCGGTCCAGCTGATGGAATTTTCGCCCGCTATCCTGGAGTGGCTTGGATCAAGAAGGCTTCACAAGTGGGCCGTATCGGTAACCGTAGCCCTGATCATAGGAGGCGTGATTCTCTCGACAGTCCATCAATCGGCCCTGGGGGCCATGTACCTCATCACCCCCGGAAAACTGCATCCCCTGTGGTACTCTTCTTACCTGCCGCTGCTATTTTTCAGCTCGGCTATTTACGCAGCCATGTCTTTTGCGATTCTCCTGGGCTTTGCAGCCGAACGCTATTTCAGAAGCCGGTGCGACGGCGATTTTCTGTCCAGTATTCCGTCGGTGACTATGAGTCTCGGAAAGGGCGCATCTGTAGCGCTGTATGTCTATTTCGCGCTGAAGGTCCTGGCCCTGGCTCAGGATGACCGATGGAACATGCTCCTGACGCCGTTCGGATATTGGTATCTTATCGAACTCGTCGGCTTTGTCGCCGCGCCAATGGTTCTTTTCACGGCAGGCGCAAAGAGCGGAAGTCTCGCATTAATGCGGGGCGCAGCGTTATGGTCTGTAATCGGAATAGTTCTTAACAGAGTGAACGTCAACCTGATCGCCTTCAACTGGAACTTGCCCGGACATTTCGAAAAGATCATCCCGTCATCCGGCGAGGTCATGATGATACTTGCGATGATCACACTGCATATCCTCGTTTTCAGATGGATATTGAACAGGTTCCCGGTGATGAAGGAATTGCCGGATTACAGAGGCATGCATTAAGCTGCCGCCGGTTGCGCCGGAAAGGAGGATGAGTGAAGCGCTCAAAAGGCATCGTGGCCGCTGCCCTTGTCCTGTCACTGGCCATTGGCCCGGCGTGCGGCGTAAATCAGGGTTTCGCGCAGGAAGAACCGTGCGCTGTACTGAATAGGGAATGCCTTGCTTGCCACGGCCGCGATGATGCGGTCAAGAAATTTGCAGACGGGAGCGTTGTCAAGACTTACATTGATTCACAGTCCTTTGCGAAGTCTGTGCATGCCTCGCTGTCCTGCCATGACTGCCATCAGGACTTCACGGTCACGTCGCATCCTGAAAGGTCATTCAGGAGCAGGCTTCAATACCGGACAGTGGAGTCCCGCCGATGCCGGCAGTGCCATCCCGATGATGTTATCGGCGCCAGGAGCATTCATGAGACCCTGTTGAGGAAAGAGAAGAGCGGCGAAGCGATAATATGCACGAACTGCCACAGCGCTCACATGATGTCCAGGGTGGGCGCAGGCAGTGCTGCAAAGTCCGAAACAAAGCATTGCCTGGCATGCCATTCACGAGAGAAAGTTAAAAAGTTCGTCAACGGTGAGACAGTATCGACCTTCGTAACCCCTGGCGATATCTTGAACTCTCCGCACAAAGATATCGGCTGCACGGACTGTCATTCGGACTTTTCTTCAGCGCGGCATCCTGATAACAGATACGGTTCCGAGCGTGAGTACAGGCATTCATCCGCGGGGATGTGCCGCCGCTGCCATTACGACAAATACGCCATGGTTGCGGAAAACATTCACAACGCCATGCTGAGCGCCGGAAGGCTGGATGCGCCTACATGCGTGGATTGCCACGGTACCCACTCCATTTCTTCGCTCGGCAACGACAGGCTGTCAATCGTCCGGAAATGCGCGGCATGTCACAAGGAGGTTTATTCGGCCTACTCCCGCAGCGTGCACGGGGGCGCGCTTTTCAATGGAAACAACAGGGATGTGGCGATCTGCACCGACTGTCATACGTCCCACAATATGCAGGCAATTTCCTCCATCGATTTTCACGACGATATACCGGACAGATGCAGCAACTGTCATTCCAACCCTGTCATTATGGGCAAGTACGGCCTATCGACAGATGTGGTCAAGACCTATCTTTCCGATTTCCACGGTATGACTCTGAGCCTCTACAGAAAGGAGACCTGGAAACACTATGGTCCTCCCCCTGCCATGGCCGTTTGTACCGACTGCCACGGCACTCATGATATCGCCCGCGTTTCCGGCTCGGACATAGGGCAGATGAAGATCAAGCTGATGAAGAGATGCGCTTCATGTCATCCGGGTGCATCCGAGAATTTTCCTGACGCATGGCTATCGCATTACAGGCCGAGTTTCGGCGTTGCGCCGATGGTGTTCATTACCGAACAGTTCTATCGGATAATGCTTCCGCTTACTATCACGGGTATTCTGTTCCTTGTTTTGCTGGATATCTGGAGATACTTCAGGAGCAGGTAACATAGGAGAACCATGAAATCCATGGAAGAAAAAGGCGGGAATCAGCATATCAGGCGATTCGGCCCCTATAGGATAGTCGAGCATCTGGCGCTGATTGTTATTTTCCTGGTGCTGGCTATGACCGGCCTGCCGCAAAAGTTTTATCATCTCGGCATTTCTCAGTCGGTAATAGTGATCCTTGGCGGCATAGACAACCTGAGGTTGCTGCACCATCTTTCGGCAATGCTTTTCATCGGACTAGCCGCAGAGCATGTGATCGTGAATTTCGTGGGCGTTACATTCATGGACTGGGAGCCGTCCATGCTCGTCACGCTGAAGGACGCTCAGGATTCCTTCCAGAATGTGAGGTACTATCTGGGGCTGACTCACGAGCCCGCCGGATGCGGCCGCTACACCTACAAGGAGAAGGGCATATACTGGTTTGTCCTGATAGGGAGTGTCCAGATGATCATTACGGGGCTGGTCTTGTGGTTTCCCGTAGCATTTACAAGATATCTGCCGGGCATATTCGTCCCACTATCTAAAATGGTGCATACGAGCGAGGCTATGCTGATCTTCATGCTGGTCGTCACGTGGCATATTTACGATTCGATGCTGAATCCGGATGTCTTTCCTATCAACAAGAGCATTTTTACGGGATATATCGGGACCAGACAGATGAAGCGACTGCACCCGATGGAATCTGCAACTCTGCGGGAAGAGGGCTCGGCGGATCAGGTTGACAGAAGTATACCTGTGTAGTATCCTCACGATAGATGCAGAGAAAGATCCTGATCGTTCTTATCATTAATCTGGTGATAGTATCGGTCACGCTTAGCGTAGTCAGCTATCTTACCATCCATGCAAGTATAGACCGATCACTGCAGAACAGGCTTGCCCTAGCCAGGGTTATCTCAAACTATGTGGAGGTTTTGATCAGCAGGAGCCTCAACAGGTTCCGCGATATAGCCAGGTCCGAAAGGATAGACCTACATGACGGTGACTGGGTCCCCGAAAGGAGAATGCTTGAGACAGCTTACAAATATTCGCTTTTCAGTGAAGGGGTGTTTCTGCTTGATGATCGCGGCAACAAGGTCCTGGTCCATCCGGCCGAAATTGGACAGTTCTTCAACAAGACGTACATCCCGGGCGTAAATCAGGTTCTCGAAGAAGGGAAAACCGTGATATCAGATGTCTACACGATAGATTCTGTCGGGAAGAAAGTCATCATTGTCATGACGCCGCTGCGGGACCGGGAGGGAAGGATCATCGCCATTGCCGGCGGGCTTCTCAATCCCGCAAACGACGTCCTGCAGAACGTATTGCAGAGCGCAGTGATCGAGCAGAACACCTATCTGGACATAATCGACTCGAACGAGATCGTGGTCGCCTCCGACAAGACCCCCCACGTTTTTCAGCACCACGACCACGGGTCGGTACTGGGCAAGATGATCAGGGCGAACCGGTCCGGCATAGTGGAGTGCAAACACGGCTTCTCGCACCCCAATGAAAAGGAAAAGCCGATCGACATCCTGGCGATGGTGCCCTTGCACATTGCGCCCTGGGGCATCGTCCTGGGGCAGGCCGAGAAAGACATATTCGCACCCGCCATCAACCTGCAGACGGAATTTATCACTCTGGTTGTAGCCTTCTTCTGCGTATCGCTGGTCCTTTCGGTCTTCATGAGCAAAAAGATAGTAAGGCCCTTGCAGGCCCTTACGTCATCGGCAAACAGGATAGCATCAGGCGACCTGGACACCCCTGTAGGAAATGTCGGAAGCGATGAGATACTCAAGCTCAGCAGCAGCTTTGACAAGATGAGGGAAAAGCTCGCGGAGTCGCTTGAAGAGATACGCCACCACAATGTTGCCCTTGAAAATCGAGTGGCGCTCAGAACCAGGGAGATCAGGGAAAGCAGGAAGATGGTCAGACGGCTGCTCAACAAGGCTATTACTTCTCAGGAAGAAGAACGAAAAAGGGTGGCGAGGGAGCTGCACGATACACTCTTGCAGGACGCCTCGGCGTTCCTGATACAGCTTGATATCTGCAGGCTTCACCCCGGGCTCATCTCGGTCGAAAAAATAGACGAGATGCGGAATATAATTTTGAAGAATATCGACAGCATACATGGCGTCATCAAGGATCTGAGGCCGACCCTCATCGACGATCTGGGCATCGACGCCGCTATTAAGTGGTTACTGAATACACATCTGTCGGAAAGGGGAATTCATTGTTATCTCGAGTTCAAGTCGCCGCTTGCAAGGCAGCTGTCCCCAGAGGTCGAGATATCGGTATTTAGGATGGTGCAGGAAGCCATCGTAAATATTTCGCGCCATGCCAGGGCTGAGAATGTTTTCATCTCGGCCAATGTCGGAGATTCTACTCTTACCATAACGATTGAAGATGACGGCACCGGGTTCAATGTCGACAAGCTAATGGGGTTGCCGATCGAAAGCGGAAGGGGCCTTGGACTGATGGGTATGAAGGAAAGGGCGAAGCTCCTCGGCGGAGAGTTTTATATTTATTCGAAGCCGGGCGAGGGCACGAAGGTATGTATAGCAGTCCCACTGGAGGCACATGAATGATATGCCAGGAATTCGAGTCTTGATAGCCGATGACCATGCATTGATGCGGGATGGCGTTGCTGCGCTGTTGGGCTTTTGCAATGATATCGAAGTAGTGGGAGAGGCGTCGGACGGCATAGAAGCCATCGAACGCACCAGGGCTGTAAAGCCCGATATTGTCCTGATGGATATCGGGATGCCCAGGCTGGGCGGGCTCGAAGCCACTGTAGAGCTCAGGAAGACCGATCCGAACGTCAAAATAATCATTCTCACGCAGTATGACGACAGGGAGTATATATCCAGATTTCTGAAGGCGGGCGTGTCGGGATATCTGCTGAAAAAAGCGGTCGGCAGCGAACTTGTCAATGCTATAAGAACGGTGTACAAAGGGGAGATGTACCTGTTTTCGTCGATTGCCGCAGAAGTGGTGGCTGGCTATCTCGGCAAGCGCGTAGCAGCTGAGGAAGAACCGTACGAAAAGCTGACCGACAGGGAAAAGCAGGTGCTCAAGCTCATCGCCGAGGGATACAGCCACAAGGAGATAGCAGGCTGTCTGAATATAAGCGTCAAGACGGTAATCGCCCACAGGACGAATATTTCTGAAAAGCTGGACATCCGTGACAGGATGGGCCTTGCCAAGTTTGCGATCTCCAGGGGTATCATCAAGCTCAGGACTTGATGACCCGGCTACGGTCAGTATTATTTTGCAGGTTGCTCGTATGGCTGTATAATTTATGTATGAAATACCTGATAGTGGCCCTGCTTCTTGTGTGCGCCGGGTGCGTAGCCTATCCGTACCATCCATATGACTATGATTACAATTATCCGTCGACCTACTACTATCCATATTATTATCCTTACTATTACCCGTATTACTACCCGCACTATTATTTCAATTACTGGTCAGGCGGCAGGCATCACGGCTACGGCTTCGGCTTCCACTAGAGTTTTCGCTCAGCATAATATCTCAAGACTGCCGAGTAATTGCACTTAAGCCATTTTTTCCGGCATTAGCTCATGTCCTTTCAACGGAGCCTCTTTTTGCGATGATGCATTTTCACCCTCTTTTTTTTGCAGAAACGCAAATTTTGCAAAGTAAAATAGTCTTTAATATCAAGACTATTTCTACTGGCATAGAACCTGCAATATCATCATCAAGAATAAAAAAAGGAGGCCGGATATGAAAACGAATTATTCAAAGAAAGGCTTATACATAGGGGCGACCGTTGGCCTCGTCTTATTCATCATTATCGGACTTTTGCCGAGTTCTTTCGTCGGGGGAGTGCTTGGGCTGAAGATAGCCTCATATCTGCTCGGTACTTCTGTAGAAACGGCGCTCTTGTCCAGGGCAGTTGTAGGTATTTCGATGGTGGTCGGGATATTTGCAACAGGATTTGTCTTTGTCGCAGGGACGTCTCTGATCGGCTGGAGCGTCGCCAACCTGACCTACAACATGAAATTGAGAAAGGCACATTTGTCTGCTTAAGAATTTAAGTTGAAAAGGAGCGTATGCCATGAAAACTGGAAGCTTTGGCAAAAAAGGACTATATGTAGGGGCAGTGTTAGGGTTGATCCTGTTTGCAATAATCGGTCTGCTGCCCAGTTCATTTATTGGCGGGGTACTTGGATTGAAGATTGCCGGCCATATTTTCGGGACGCCGCTCGGTATGGAACTGGTCCCGAGAATGCTCGTCGGCCTGTCGATGGTGCTTGCTGTCCTCGTAACCGGATTTGTATTTGTAGTTGGTATAGCTATTACCGGCTGGCTTGCAGGAACTCTGGTTGATGCAGTCAAGGCGGGTAAGACGGCACAAATCGGAGTTGCTGCTAAAGAGAAGAAATAATCTGTAGAGATCTAATATAAGGAGGGTAAGATAATGGCCGAAGATGTGACTAAAACTGCCGAAGCCGCAATTGTTGCCGGAGGCTGGGCTGGCGTAAGAGCGGGTGTCCTGCAGGCGCTTCAGGGAAGCAAAGGATATTATGCCGCGCTGATCATTTCGGGGATGCTTTTTCTTGCAGCGGTTGCTGCGGGGCTTCATGCTAAATATATAGGAACCATGCACGCTTATGGGGCTTCGAGAGAGGTACCATGGGGCATTCTCATATCGACCTATGTCTTCTTTGTCGTGACTTCAACTGGGCTCTGTCTTGTCTCTTCAATCGGACATGTATTCGGAGTCAAGGACTTCATGCCCATAGCCAAGCGGTCGGTCTTTCTGTCTATCATGACAATTGTAGCAGGGTTTTTTGTCATAGCATTCGAGATCGAAAACCCGCTCAGAATGGCTGTTTACAACGTCATCTCTCCCAATCTGACCTCAAACATATGGTGGATGGGGACTCTGTACGGGGCGTACCTGTTCTTCATGGCGGTTGAATTTACATTCCTTGTAATGAACAAGCCGAGGATCGCTACAGCCATGGGCTTTATGGGTGTTATTTCCGGTATCGCAGCCCACAGCAACCTGGGTGCGGTGTTCGGCATGCTGCATGGAAGAGAATTCTGGTATGGACCTTATATGCCGATTTATTTCATAGCATCGGCCATGATGTCCGGTGCGGCAACAATCATATTTTTCACCTGGCTCGCTTACAAGACCAATGGTGAAAGGATGGATGCAACAATGAAGAGGGCGCTGGAAGTTACAACCAAGGTGGGCATACTGCTGATCAGCACAATCCTTTTTTTCACCGCTTGGAAATTTATCACGGGCTTTGTTGGGGGAGAAGGCAAGACAGCGGCCCTGGATCTGCTTCTGACAGGCAGCTACGCGTTTAATTTCTGGGTGCTCGAGGTTGCCGTCGGAATGGTAATCCCGCTGGCACTCTTTATCGTGTCACGCGGTCAGAACCTGAAGCTGATAGCTACCGCGTCTGCGCTCATGATATTCGGGATATTTTTTATGAGATACGATCTGGTTATCGTCGGACAGCTGGTGCCGGTTTACTACGAGCTTGGCGTGAACGAATATACGCAGCTGCTCTCGTATGCCCCATCCGCTCATGAGATAGTCATAGTCCTAGGTGGCCTCGCATTTGTCGGGCTTACTTTCCTGCTGGGCGAAAAAATATTCAGCGGACACAAAAGCGAAATCCACTGAGCCGGACATCGAAAAGGGGGAACAATCAATGCTATTAAAACGGATAAAAACAGAAGGCCTGAAAAAGGAAGACCCAGGGATAATACCTGATATGGAGAGAAGGCAGTTCCTTAAAATGGGTCTTCTGATCACAGGTGTCTTTGCGGGAGGCGGTATTCTTTCAGCGACGTCAATAGTCAACAGGTCATTTGCGTCGTCAAGGGAATTTGCGGAGAAATATCCGTATAAACCGCATTACAGCATGGTTATACATCAGGACCGCTGCATCGACTGTGAATTGTGCATGACAGCCTGCGTGAAGACCAACAATGTTCCAACGTATGGGTATCGCACACGGATTCTCGAAAGAGACGACCCTAAGGCTGCGGACAGGAAGCGGGAATTTATCCCGGTCCTTTGCAACCAGTGCAATACCCCTCCGTGCGTTCTGGGGTGCCCTACGAAAGCAACTTACAAGAACGCGTCGAATGGTATCGTAATGATGGAATCCAAGAAGTGCATCGGCTGCAAGACGTGCATGGCTGCCTGTCCATATAATGCGCGGTATTTTAACGAAGAGACACGCGCGGTCGACAAGTGCGACTTCTGCTTCAACTCCCGTCTTTCAAAGGGCGAAAAGCTGACTGCTTGCGCAGAAGCCTGCCCTGCAAAGGTGAGAATATTTGGAGACCTGTCAGATACCGGAAGCGAAGTGTATCAGTCAGTGCATAATCTCGAAAAGACAGTTTGGGTACTGAGGCCTGAAGCCGGGGCCAAACCCAACGTCTTTTATACTAAAGGATAGGGGGCCGGCGATGCATATAAAACACACATTACTAATACTTCTGGTCTTCGCCTCGGCAGCAATGACTTTACACGCGGGGCTTGCAACAGCTGAGGACGAAATGGTCGGGGGCGGCGAGATAATCTACTCAAAGCCCGTCAAATCAGTACTGTTCAGCCACAAATCACATGCGGCCATCGGCCTGGATTGCAACGCGTGTCATGACAAGATTTTTCAGATGGAGGCGCTGAGCGCGCAGAGCAAGCCCGACTTCAACATGAAGGGCCTGTATGATAAAAAGTATTGCGGTGC
>DATHDF010000011.1:0-2111 GCA_035319185.1 Dissulfurispiraceae bacterium
CTGTCGAGGATCAGGACGGCTGCTGATACTGAAAAAATGTAGAGCACTCCGATAAAAGCCTCGATATTCGCAAATTTCGCTGCCCTCTTTGCAGTTGCAAGGATCAGCGCTCCGATCATGGCAAAGACCAGGGAGAGGAGAAGATGTTGTTCCCCGCCCAGAAGAAAAGAGAGCGCAAGACCGATACCGATAAATTGGGCCAATGCAAGATCGACGAAGATGATTCCCCTTTCCAGAATGTGAATGCCGAAATAGGCGTGTATCCCGATGAGCAGGAGACATGCCAGAAAAGGGTAAAAAAGAAAATTAAGCGCTTCCATAAATCCTCCTAAATTCAACGGCCACTCAAAGCGGCGGCTTTTTGAAATCAGCAATTTGTTCGTTGTCCAATTACTTCAAAGAAGTAACCACCTTATCCCAAAAGAAGATCAGATTATCCGTACCAGGCATCGAGCCCACGTCGTTAGGCAGAACTATTACCTTCACTCCAGTTTTCGATGAAAGAGATTCAGCCTCTTCCTTTCCGTATGCTGAGGTAACAAGAATAGCAGCCGGCATCTCCCGTTTCATGAGTACGATAAGTTCTTCGATATGCGTCGCAGATGGCGGAATGCCGGGTTTCGGCTCAAGATAGCCTATTATCTGAAAACCGAATTCGTTAGCCAGATACTCGAAGTATTTATGATAAGCTACGTATTTTTTCCCTTTGAGCGGAACGGCATGCCATTCCTTTTCCTTTGCTTTCACCTGCTCGGTAAAAGCTTTATAATTACCGAGATAGAAATCTGCATTGGCCTTGTCCACATCGGCAAGAAGCCTCGCCATGCCATCAGCAACACGGAGCACTCTCGATGGTGAAAAATGATAGTGAGGATTACCGAGCGGGTGCACATCTCCCATGCTTCTGTCGACACTAGTCGGTTTCTCGAGTGGCGTAATGAACTGGGAACAGTCTAGGTTGCCGATCTGGCCGGGCATGAGTTTGGGGTTCTTCGACGATTCTATAATGAGCGGCAGATATCCGATCTCAAGATCGAGGCCGTCATACATAATAATATCAGCCTTCCGGGCAGCAAGGATCATGCTCGGCTTCGCCTCTATCGTATGCGCATCCTGGTTTGGTTTTACCAGTACCGTGACATCGATCTTTTCCTTTCCGATCTCTTTTGCCAGGCTTCCGATCCAGGGCAGCGTGGCGACGACATTAATACCGGCGAAAGCTTGTGTAACGCAAGCGGTAAATAATAGAATGGTCAACAAGATTATTTTCATCATATCCTCCTAGAATGAGTGCGCGGGATGTGCACCCACGGTAAATATAAACTGCAGGATCACTTCGTCGTTCGTCCGTCCTGTCAATGTGTCCGATTTGTCGTGACTGGCCTGTAGTCTGAGGCGGGCGAATTCACTCGGGTTAAATTCAAGACTGGCAGTTTCGCGCCAGGGTTTCCCGCTAATATTCTGCTGTGCCCCGGCTACCTTGAAGGTGTCTGAAAAAACATCCAGCACGTCGTAGCGCGCCCCGACACCCCATCGGTTCTTTCGGTAAATACCCTGGATATAGAAGCCGTCCTGATTTCGGAGCAATGGATCATTATTCACCAGGTTGCCCCGCTGGTCGAGGTAGAGGTATTCACTCTGGATGGTCAGTGCTTCCCGGTTCGTCGGTTTCCATTTCCAGACAGCTTCCATGCCGTACAAAGCGCTGCTTGCAGTGACTTCAGTGCCCGGGATTATATTCTGGCCCTTTGTCTTTCCGAAAAGAACGGACGGCCCGAAGTACAGCGTTGAGTTATCGCTTGTGTCCACCGAACATTTAGCAAAGAATGAATACGCATGCGGGCCTTCTGCCGCATCGGGTCCGAATAATAGAGGGTTCTCTCCCTGAAGCACTTCCACGCCGAACAGGGTATAGATCGGGAAGGTAGGAAGCCAGGTAACTTGGACTCCTTTTTCGCCGCCCAGACCCTCATTGCCGAGAAAGGCACGGTAAGGAAGCGCTATATCCCAGAAATCCCAGGCATGAGGATGCTGAGCATCGAGACGACTGAAATTGCTTTTGAACTTCCCTCCCTTGATCTGCCAGCCTGCGGGAAGGGCCGTTGTCACGA
>DATHDF010000012.1:0-21927 GCA_035319185.1 Dissulfurispiraceae bacterium
AAGCCTGCATTCAAGCTGGGTATGTCCGAGATCAAGGTGGGCTGGAAGTCTCATGAGCTGAAAGTCGAAGTCTCCGCCCAAAAGGATGTCTATCGAATCAGGGAAAAAGCGCAGGTAAGAATCAAAGTCCGGACTGCCGACGGCGCTGCGCCTCCGAAGGGGAGCGAGGTTGCAGTCGCTGCCGTCGATGAAGGGCTGCTGGAGCTGATGCCGAACAGAAGCTGGCAACTGCTGGATGCAATGATGTCCCAGAGGGGGCATGAAGTCGAGACTTCAACTGCGCAGATGCAGGTTGTCGGCAAGCGCCACTATGGGTTGAAAGCACTACCGCACGGCGGAGGCGGAGGCAAGCAAACGACCAGGGAGCTGTTCGACACGCTGCTGCTCTGGAAAGGCGTTGTCAGGCTTGATGCAAACGGTGAAGCCTCGGTAGATGTCCCGCTTAACGATTCCCTCACTTCATTCAGGATAGTGGCAATCGCGAACGGCTCGCGCGGACGTTCCGCCGGACTCTTCGGTACCGGTCAGACGTCTATACGCACCACGCAGGACCTGATGCTTCTGTCGGGGCTGCCGCCGCTGGTGCGAGAGGGAGACTCGTTCAGAGCAGGCTTTACAATCAGGAACGCCTCAAAGCGTTCGATTGATGCGGCCGTATCCGTAACATCCGGCGCTCATAAGGCCCCGGACCCTGTTGAAGTCAGTCTGCAACCCGGAGAAGCAAAAGAGATCGGCTGGGACGTAACCGTACCGCATGGTTCGGATTCGATTTCCTGGGAAATCTCGGCAGCTGAAAAGAAAGGTGATGCTTCCGACAGGCTCAGGGTTAAGCAGAAAGTGGTCCCTGCAACCAGGGGAGCGACTTATCAGGCCACCATTTCACAAGTAACCGGCCCTCTTGCGGTACAGGTTGAAAGGCCGAAGGATTCCGTCCCCGGCAGGGGCGGAATAAACGTAACACTGAGCCCCAAGCTGTCGGCTGAGGTTTCGGGCATTACCGAATACATGCGCTGGTATCCGTACAGCTGCCTTGAACAGAGGACGTCAATCGCAGTCGCTCTCAGAAATGAGGAGCTCTGGAAAAGAGTGGTCGGCTCGATGCCGTCGCATATGGATTCGGACGGGCTCCTGAAATACTTCCCTGGGATGCAGGAGGGCAGCGATGCGCTCACCGCATACGTCCTGTCGATTTCGTCCGAGGCAGGGTGGAAGCTTCCCGATAATCTCAGGGAGAAGTTGATCGAGGGACTGACCGGTTTCGTAAACGGCAAGGTCGTGCGACGCTCATCGCTGCCTACCGCCGACCTGTCGATAAGGAAAATAGCTGCGCTGGAAGCCGTTTCGCGCGCGGTTGAAGTCAGGTCCGAGCTTCTCGGATCAATCTCCGTAGAGCCGAATCTATGGCCGACGTCGGCTGTGATCGACTGGATGAATCTGCTTATCAGGTCAAAAGCGATTCCGAACAGGGCGGCCAGGTTCAGGGAAGCCGAGCAGATATTGCGTTCCAGGCTGAACTTCCAGGGCACCACTATGGGCTTTTCCACCGAACAGAGCGATTACCTTTGGTGGCTCATGGTATCTGCCGACGTGAATGCTGTAAGAAGCGTGCTGACGCTACTCGATCTGGAAAACTGGAACGAAGATATGCCGCGACTTGTAAAAGGCGCCGTTGGCCGCCAGCATAAGGGGAGATGGAACACTACCGTTGCCAATGCATGGGGTGTGCTTGCGCTGGAGAAATTCTCACGCAAATTCGAATCGGTCCCTGTTGCCGGAAAGACCACTGCCGCCCTGGATGAAAAAGAGATATATCTTGACTGGTCGGCATCTCCCAAGGGCGGAGACATGATGTTTGGTTGGCCGAAAGACAGGGCCTCCCTCGGCATCACCCATCAGGGCAGCGGCAGGCCGTGGGCGACCATCCGGAGTCTTGCAGCAATCCCGCTTAAGGAGCCTTTGTCGAGCGGCTACAAGATCAAAAAAACGGTAACGCCGATTGTACAGAAGGACAAATCCGGGTGGAGCCGTGGTGATGTCGCCAGGATCAAGCTGGAGCTTGAAGCGCAGGCGGACATGACGTGGGTGGTGGTCAGCGATCCGGTGCCCGCAGGTTCCAGCATACTCGGCACAGGCCTTGGCCGTGACTCGCAGATGCTTACCAATGATGAAAAAAAGACTGGCTGGGTATGGCCGGCCTTCGAAGAACGCTCTTTTGAGGCATTCAGGGCATATTATGAATATGTGCCCAAGGGCCGCTGGACTGTCGAATATACAGTCCGACTGAATAATGAGGGGAGCTTTGTTCTTCCGGAGACGAGGGTAGAGGCGCTCTATGCTCCCGAGATGTTCGGCGCGATGCCTAACAGGAAACTGGGGATAGGAAGATAATCTCCGCCATATGGAAATCCGACGGCGGGCTTAAGCCGGCAGGCCGCCGTCAGTTTCCTTCGCTTCGGGGCTGGAGTCATCAGATGCTTCACCTTCAGGCTGCCCCTCGGTATTCTTTTTTAACCTCTTCTGCCTCTTCTCTTCCTGCTTTTTCAGGCGACTGAGTTCCTTCTTCCTCTTTTCGCTTTTATATGCACCCTGTCTGGCCAAAATACCTCCCCCTATCCTTCATTTAATTGATTATATCACAGACGGCTCAGTGCAAAGAATCGCCATGTCCGTCTGCAACCTTAAGGTGTTTAAATTCTCTCAGTCCCGACGCATAACGAAGAACGGCGCATGGTTGGAAGTGAAGAAGGGAGGCTCCCTCTTCAATATGGCTGCCACCGCTGAATTCCGTTTGAACTCGCCCTCAATGAACTGCCTGACATCCTTTCTGTTCCATCCGAGCGGATGCTCAAAGCCGACATACAGCGAAAGGTCGCCTTCATAAAAGGCCCCGGTCTTTAGCGACTTTGCATCGGGACTGCTTGCAGGCATGTTGAACAGGGCAACGTTGAGAAAGGAAATTTCGTGGCTATGCCTTTCCGTAAATTCGAGAGTGCTGCGCGCAGAGTCGATCGTCTCCTGCGGCGTGCCGAACAGAAGATAGACATAGGCCGAGATGCCGGAAGCGTGCAGAGCCTTGAGCGCTGCCGAAACCGTCTGCAGGTCGATTCCCTTGCGCATAGCGTCAAGCACCGACTGATCGCCCGACTCCACGCCGAGCTTAAGCATCACGCATCCGGACTTTTTTAAGGCCATGCAATAATCCATATCCGCCAATTCGCGACCGATCCTGGCAAAACCATACCATGGAACACCGGGCGGATCATCAATAAGCGATCTCATAAAAGACGGGCTTATCGAATTGTCGAGCAGATGGAGCAGCGCAGGTCTCGTCTGCCTCACCAGTGATGAAATATCTTGACGCGCCTTAACGGTACCGGCCGGAAGGTAACTGTTTCCTTCGGCCTTTTCGGGACAAAACGCGCATCTGTTCCAGAAACACCCGGTAGATGCGCTGTACGGCAGCACGCCTCCGGGCGAGAGGTATGCGCCGGGCAAGATGAACTCATAGTTCGGAGAACAGACCAAATCTCCGTCGGCCACTACTCCCGCCAGACGCAATAATTCCCGCTCACCAGGCCCTTCCACAAAATGATCGACCAGTCCGGCAAACAGTCTCTGAAGACGGCCCTCCCGTCCGGGCCCTTTAAGCCAGGAAGTAATAAGGCTTCCGCCGCAAATGAGCCTTAAGGCAGGATATGCCCGCCTCAAGAGACCGAGCATGGCAAAAGCGCACAAGGCCTGGCTCAGGAAAGAAATGGATACCCCTATTATTGCAGGCTGCATATCCTCTACGAGTGCGCGCAGGCGTTTATCGAAATAGGGATAGAAAGGGTTCAGCTCCGGATTTTCTGCTGCATACAGAAGGTCGCCGCTTCTCAGCGGAGAAAGCACGGCATGCTGGTAATTCGCAAGACTGACCGTTACGTCATCAACTGACACCGACTTTTCGACGGCACGGTTAATGTCCATTACCGCACGACTGTATTTGTCGACAGATTTATAAGTCTGAGTCTCCCTCAGGGCGGCAATGTTCCGCTCCAGATTGCGAAAGGCCCTGGAAGTCCATGTATCAGACCTTACCGCCTGTTTTCCCCGATATGAGTTCATAAGAAATAGCTGGCCCTCAAGATTGGCGTCCAGCACAAAATGTTTGACGCCGTAATGATTGAGCGCGCCGGACAGTACAGCAAGTCCCGCAGGGGGCTCACAGGCCTTGGCTACCGGAGGATGCACGAGAATCATGGACTGCATCGGCCTCTGAGATTGAACTGTTTCATGCATTATTCTAACGCAAATTCATCGATGATGCGGGTAATCTGCTATCATTATGTATCTAAGTTCTTCGGAGGACGGACATGCGACACTCACCGTCGAATATCGTACTTGTAGGGATGCCGGGCAGCGGCAAGAGCACGGCAGGGGTGATACTTGCCAAGCTGGCCTCCCTGGATTTCATCGACACTGATATACTCATCCAGCGTGCGACCGGCAAGGCCCTGCAAGAGATAGTAGATCGCGAGGGCTACATGGCACTCCGCCACATCGAGGAAGACATACTTCTGAAACTCGAATGCCGCGACCATGTAGTGGCAACCGGCGGCAGCGCCGTCTACAGCGAGGCAGCGATGGAACACCTGAAGAAGGATGGCGTCATCGTATTTCTCGATGTGGATATTGCAACCCTTAAATCCAGAATCCGCAACTATGAAACACGGGGCCTGGCAAAGCATCCAGACCAGTCTTTCGAAGAGCTCTTTGCAGAGAGAATGGAGCTCTACCGCAAATATGCGGACATAACTATCAGCGGCGAAGGTCTTACTCAGGAGGAGGTCTGCGGGGCAATACTTCGTTGGCTGGACCTGAAACGATGATGCCTCGACTTTTTGGCTGACAAGCCATCTTGATATACTTCTATCATGAGAAAGAACTTCACCATATTCATTGCCGCGATTTCCGTGCTGGCTTATCTGCCGGCGGTGAACTCCTGCTTTCAGAAACCGGAACAACCGATCCCCAGGCAGGGTGCTGACATAGTCCCATCCGTATCCGTCAGCGAAGGGGCGGATGGCAAATGGAGGACCTACGTGAAACCGTCTAAGGAAGATCTGAAAAAGAGACTGACACCCCTGCAATACAAAGTTACGCAGGAGGAGGGCACCGAGCCGCCGTTCAAAAATGAATACGCGGACAATAAGAGGGAAGGCATCTATGTCGATATCGTATCTGGGGAACCTCTTTTCAGTTCGGCTGACAAATACGATTCGGGAACAGGCTGGCCCAGCTTCACCAGGCCTCTTGATCCTGGCAAAATCGTTGAAAGACAAGACCGTAAACTTTTCATGACGAGGACCGAAGTGCGCAGCAGGCACGCAGACTCTCATTTAGGGCATGTGTTTCCTGACGGGCCAAAGCCTACCGGCTTGCGCTATTGCATGAATTCCGCAGCCCTGCGGTTCATTCCAAAAGAGAACCTTGAAAAAGAAGGCTACGGACAATACTTGAAGCTTTTTCAGAAATGATTTTGACAGACATGCCGTATCTGCAGTCGAAACGTTAAATTTAACGGAGGCAATCATGCAGACAGAGGTCTTCAAATTGATAGCGCTTTATGTTGGTGCGATTTTAGTTCTGGCGTCCTGTGCAGGGTTGCAGCAGGAGGTGACGACAGGCACCGGGGGCGGCGAAAAGTCGATAGCGATCGAAGCGGACAGTTTCAAATTCACGCCGAACAACATACAAGCGTATGAGGGCGACGTCATGGTCCTCAACATAAACAATGTGTCGGGTTCGACCCACAACATCACTATCAAGGACCCGGAGGGGCAGATATTGCAAAGCGTGGACCTGCCTGCAAAAAAGGCTGTCGAGGTAAGTATAAAGCTGTCAAAGCCTGGCGAGTACCTGTTTTACTGCGACAAACCCATGCATTCGCTGTTCGGCATGAAAGGCCGGATCGAAGTGCTGAAGAGATAGGGGTGATTCACTGGGCCCGCTCTTACTGACGATAACATTTCTTTTCGTTACTTCGTACGCGCACGCCGTTACCGGTTTCGATGAAATCAGGGATTCGCACAAGAGCTCGGACGCCCTTCTTTTTGACCGCCACGGCGCTGTCATTCAGGAGCTCAGGGTGGACGCAAAGGGCAGAAGGCTTGAATGGGCAAGTCTCAGGGACATTTCTCCGTCCCTGATCAGGTCCGTCGTCCGCTCGGAAGACAAGAGGTTCTATGAACATAGCGGCGTAGACTGGACCGCGCTGGGCAGCGCTGCGGTCAGCCATCTCTTTTCGGACAGCAACAGGGGCGCAAGCACAATCAGCATGCAGCTGGTCTCCATGCTCGAAAAAGAGCTGAAACCAAAAGGCACCAAGCGTTCATTTGCACAAAAATGGGACCAAATCAGCGCGTCGCGGGAGCTGGAGCGGCATTGGTCCAAAGAACAGATTCTTGAGGCCTATCTGAACCTAATCACCTTCAGAAGCGAGCTGCAGGGCATTGTCGCTGCATCAAGAGGATTGTTCGGCAAAGAGCCCAGCGGACTGGATGAAAGGGAATCTCTGCTTCTGGCGGCCCTGATCAGGTCGCCAAATGCTAAGGCTGATGTCGTTGCATCGAGAGCGTGTCTGCTTGCCGGCGCAACGGATGCAGATGATGATTGCAGCAGGCTGCATGATTTCGCCAGGACGATACTGAATCGTCCTTACCACATCTCACCGCACGCAAACCTGGCGCCTCATGTTGCCAGACAATTGCTGACAGGCGGCAGACTAACTGCAACCTCCACCCTGGACGGGCCGCTGCAGAAATTCGCCTCCGAAGTGCTGACCCGTCAGCTGGGTGCGATCAGCAGACAGAATGTCCATGACGGCGCAGTACTGGTGATCGAAAACAGGACTGGAGATATTCTTGCTTATGTGGCCAATTCCGGTGACGAATCGTCGGCTCGCCATGTAGACGGCATAATGGCCAAAAGACAAGCCGGGTCGACGCTCAAGCCATTTCTGTACGGACTTGCGATTGAACTCCGCCTTATGACGTCAGCCTCTCTGATAGACGATTCCCCGGTAGATGTGCCTACACCGGCTGGCCTCTATATGCCACATAATTACGATAATGACTTCAAGGGTTTGGTCAGTGCAAGGACGGCGCTGTCGTCGTCTCTTAACGTGCCCGCCATCAGAACGCTGATGCAGGTCGGTCCGGATGCATTTGCACGAAGACTGAAGACATTAGGGTTCCACGATCTCAATGAAGGAGACTATTACGGACTCTCTATGGCCCTCGGCTCCGTGGAGGTGAGTCTTCTTGAATTGACCAATGCATACCGAGCTATTGCCAATGGCGGCGTATGGAGCCGACCTTCGCTTGCGGCAGACGGGAAGAAGCCTGCGGCAAGGCGGGCAACAGGCCGCGAGTCTGCGTTCATTATCTCGGACATTCTGTCCGACAGAACCGCCAGGGGTTTGACCTTCGGCTATGAGAACCCGCTTTCTACCCGCTTTTGGAGCGCAGTAAAGACCGGTACGAGCAAAGACATGAGGGACAATTGGTGTATAGGGTTTTCATCCGCATACACCGTAGGAGTGTGGATCGGCAACTTCTCAGGGGCATCCATGTGGAATGTCTCAGGCGTGTCGGGCGCCGCGCCGGCGTGGCTTGAAATAATGAATTACCTCCACAACAGCAAAACCAGTACTGCGCCTGCTCCGCCGCCGGGTGTCCTTGCGCGAAAGGTCGATTTTGCACAGTATATTGAACCGGCCCGGACGGAATGGTTCATTCGCGGCACAGAACCTCTTGATACCCGAACCGAAAGGCCGACCCAGCCCGTTGAACAATCGACTGCCGAATCCCCATCGATCCTTTACCCGCCCAAAGATACTGTATTTGCCATTGATCCGGATATACCGGCAGATAACAGCGCAATATTCTTCCAGTCGACTAAAAAAGGAGAGTACAACTGGGTATTGGATAAAATAAGAATCGGAGATTGCACAGAGATGGTCGCATGGAAGCCCACCCGTGGCAGGCATGAATTATCACTAATGGACATGCAAGATAAAGTGATAGATACAGTCAGATTCGAAGTCAGGGGAGCGCCGCCGTCTGAACGGCCGCCGGATCCTGGCAACGATCCCGAAGACTAGCAGTCCGATACCGGTTATGAAAAAATGTCCGCTATTGGTATATTGATAATATGAAAAGATATTTGCTTACTCTAATCATAGCTTTGGGCCTGATTGCAGCCTGCGCGCCCGTATTCAGGGAAGACATAATGAAGAACGCCACGCTGAACCCCTCCCTGTCCGAGCTGAATGCAGCCCCCCTTTTGTTTGAAGGCAAGCTTTACGTACTGGGGGGTAAGATCGTGAGCACGCGGGTCACCAAGGAAGGATCTCTGATAGAAGCGATTTATGCACCTGTCGATTCACGCGGCTATCTGAAGGACTATGTGAGGTCTGTGCGGTTCATGGCCCTCTATCCGAAAGACAGGGGCATTCTCGATCCTCTCATCTTCAGGAAGAACAGGGACATGTCAATAGCGGGCGTATACAAGGGCACGCGCATCGAAAAACTGGACGAAATGGAATATGCATATGCCTATTTCGAGATCGTCGATTTTCGGCTTTGGGAAGAGTCAAGGTATTATCCGGCCTATTATCCATATCCATACTGGTGGTACGATCCATGGTATGGTCCTTGGCATGATCCGTGGTACGGCCACCGCGGGTGGAGGTAAAAGAGAGACACGGCTTCTGCCGTGTCTCTCTTTTTTTACTCGACGGCGGTATTAACAACCTGTTATTTTTTAAGTTTCCACCGGCCGTAGTGGCAGTCCGCGCAGCCGACTGCGTGGCCATGAGGAAAGCTCTTGTACCCGTCATACGACCACACAATCCTCGTTACAAATGTCTTCGACAGAGAAGTCCCGCCGAGGGTTGAACCGTGACATTGATTACAGTGAGAGATGTCCTTCTTGGCATATTGGCCATGCATGAACACCCACATCTGGCCGATCGTGTGAAGTCCGTGAGGGCCGCCGTTGCTGGTAACCGTAAGCGTCAACGCGTGGCAGGCGGAACATTCGACGATCGTTCCCGGATGTCCCTGAATCAATGAACTCTGGACATTGTCATTGGCTTCTGAAGTAGTATACTCGGCATGAGTCGAGCCGTGGCAAGCCTCGCACTGCATATTGCCATGACCGCCGGCGCCGGCCGCTACCTTGTAGAGTTTTGTTTCAGTTGTGAATATGCTTGCCGCCTGTCTGAAATTCCCCTCGACGTCGAATACGCTTGTGTCCCTCACATAACTATTGGTTGTATCGGACCAGTAGTGGCAATTCTGACACTTCGGCAGATCAACCCATCCCTTCCTGCCGGGCGTGCCGACCTTCGACATCGAACCATGGCAGCTCTGGCACTGCAGC
The DNA here is from genome assembly GCA_035319185.1 of Dissulfurispiraceae bacterium. GTDB lineage: Bacteria > Nitrospirota > Thermodesulfovibrionia > Thermodesulfovibrionales > Dissulfurispiraceae > Fen-1308. The sequence continues at coordinate 9,430 of DATHDF010000012.1, forward strand.
AGCAGGTTCCCACTCGTGTCCTTAGCAGTCCCCATGACGCCCCTGAGGCATTGAGTGGTCGAACCCGGATGACAATAATAACAGACGCTCCTATCGGTCGTCTGGTCCATCGGCATCCCCGTGTTGTCATCCATGGCGTTGGTGCCGTGCCATGAATGAATGGCCTCGGTCAGCGGCTTTACTCCTGCAAATCCTGCAGTCCCAAGAGCATTGGATGAATGGCAGCTGGCGCACAAAATCGGCTTGCCGGAATCAGCGGTCGCAAGCAGGCCTGCTGCACTGTATCCGTGTTTATCAAGCGCCTGCTGGAATGTCGCGTTGTCGATATTCTTGTTGTCATGAAGCAGGAGAATGTTTCTCTTCCAATCCTTGCCCTGGTCGGGATCATAGACCCAGTCCGGAGAGGGCTGGGCCATCGGGTCGCCGGTGCCCGATGCATGGCAATGTACACAGGTTATTTCATCGCTGACCGGCAAAACCGTCTTCGTGGTTGCAATAATATTTCCATACCTGTCTTTTGCAACAACCTTCACCATGGGATAATAATTCGCATTTCCGCTATCGTTATACGGAGTTGCAGGTATTCCTTCAGCCTTCCAATACCCGTTGACCGAATCATAAGACATCTTGGCAGGAATCATGTTCTGGACCGGATTCCCCGCCAATCCCATATCCGGGCTCGGTGAAACGCCGAAAAGAGATTTGACCCAGTCCCAAAAATTTGTTTTGCCTATGCTTGTGCTGTTGATAGAACCCGTCGTGTCTTTGGTCGCCTCATAAGTTATCGTTACATTCGAAGTGATGAGCTTCCCCGTGAATCTGTCCGACAGTTGAGCATGCAGGTTGTTATACGGCGGAAGGATCGCAAAGACCGAAAAATCGCGATCCATGCAGTGCATTCCCAGATCGTTCCATGCGACCAACGTATACCTGCTCATGAAATATGGAACTCGAACAGCCTGGCTGTAGCCAATGGTTCCGACAACCAGTAATGCAAATATAAATATAGCAATGAGCAATTTTTTCATAGCCCGCCTCCCGCAATAATCCAGTTATCACGGATATCATTTGTTTATAGTAGATTCGGACCCTTCCTGAGAAGTTCCCGAGAAGTCGCCCACTAAAGAAGACGGGTCTTCAAGAGAAAGCAGTTCGATCTCGAAAATAAGTGTGCTTCCCGGCGGTATACGACCGAATTGCTTATCTCCGTAAGCCAGATCTGCAGGAACGAAAAGCTGCCATTTCGACCCTGCCTTCATCAACTGGAGTGATTCCGCCCAGCCTTTTATCGCGTCGTCGACCTTAATGATTGCAGGTCCACGCGAGTTATAAGTAGTATCGAATTCCGTGCCGTTTATAAGCGTCCCGCGATAGTTCAATTTGACTATGTCGTTGGCGTTTGCCCTGGGCCCGTCGCCCACCCTTAAGATCTTGTATTGAAGACCACTGGGAAGAGTGCTGACCTCTTCCTTTATTTTATTGGCATCCAAAAACTTCTTTCCTTCTTCTCGGTTTTTGGCAGCAAGTTCCCGAGTACGCTTATCCTGCATCACCATTGCCTTGCGGCGCAGATCGAACATGGTTTCCCTGATTTCTTCCGGACTCATCAGGGGTTGCCTGCCTTCCAATGAATCGCGGACCGCCCGCAGCAGTATCTCTTTATCGACCTGTATTTCCTGTGTCCTGAGGTTGGCCCCGAACTGATAGCCCAGACTGTAACTTTCTCTGGAGAGTTTGTCATTGAAAGGGTCCCGGTCATCGGCACCGCACATGCCTGCCACCAATCCCGTTATGAATAATGCAATAAAGAAGAGCTTCATCAAGTCCCCCGTTTACAATTAAAATGAAAGGGCCGCTAAAGAGCGACCCTTTCCGCAACTGTCATTATGCTATTTTGTTACCTTGTAAGGCCTCATCATGTCATGATCCTCATGATCGACGATGTGACAGTGCCAGACGTAGCCCGGTCCCTTCGTCGGATCAAACGGGAAGAGATTGTGCCCGGCAAACGACTTGTTCGGCACAACCGGCGTGCTTGTCGGCGTCCACCTGACCACTATTCTCATCACCTGTCCGGGATAGGCCTTTGCCGTGTCCTTCCAGCCGGCCTCGGCAAGGTCAGGAGGCGTGACATCGCCCATCAGGTATCCGCCGCTGGCCACAGTACCGCCTAAAGCCGGATTGCCGCCCAATGCATTATCGCCATTAGGAATGTCGTAGGGAAGCGGAGGACCCCAGCCGGGACAAAAGACACCTGGCGTACAGCTGGGGCTGTAAACCGTATCGCCGGGAAACGCAGACCTCCAGGCATCATAATATCCGCCTGTCAAGGTGCTTCCATCACCGGCAAACGATTCCCTGTTCAGCACCTGGAATTGCACGAGATGGGTATGCATCGGGTGAGCGTCCATGGTCAGGTTTATGATCTCCCAGAGTTCGGTCGACCCGACCTTAGGGGTTTCGCTGATACCGTCCATGAATATAGAGGCTATATTAGGGGAATTCATTCCCATGTATTGAGTATTGTTCACAAGCACTGCAACCGGACCGCCAGGTCCCTCGAATTCCTTAAGTACAAGCTGTCTCCTTTTGTCGATCTTCACGCCCGGTGCAATATTCCCCTTGCCATCGGTAAGCCTTACCATTTTAGTCGGACGTGCGCATTGTCCGGCTGCAGCCGGATTACAGCTCGTATCGGCTGTGGTTACATTGGCCGCCACTTTGAATTGCATTATCTGGGCCATCTGCGGCTGGTCTGCAGGACACTGGTTATTCGGATACTGCGAGCATGCCATCGGGTCTACAAATGGTACAGGTGAAAGACCGCTCGGAAACGGGACCGGAGCGTCATTTGTAACCGTTATGGTCTGGTTGTTGAGGCCTGTGAAATCCACTATGACATCATAGCGCTCGCCGGGGGCGATGAATACGATGTTCCGGACACCCGGCAATGTCGCTGTCACCGCAGGGACAGGGGTATCGAGATAGTTATCGTCCGAGCCGATCACATAAACAGGCGCCTGGCCGAAGTTCAGCCTCCACATTCTCGCGTTTGCTCCGCCGAGAAGACGCAGCCTGTAGCGCCTGGGTTCGACATTGTAATACGGCCATGGAGCGCCATTTGCGATAACAACGTCGCCGGCGAATTCAGGGATCCAGAACGGGTGGACGGTCGGGTTCGGAGGCGGTCCATTCAAGTTGCTTGCCTGATCGCCCGAGCCGTCGGGGAAATATAGCTGGCTATTGATGTCGAACTGGCGGTCCTGAAAGGCGATTTCAATCTCCCTCGGACCGGCGGGCAGGTTCTTTGGCTCACGAATGGGGTCTCTAAGAAAGTAGAACGTTGCCAATCCGCTATAAACATTGGTGCGCGTCTGACCCATTGCATGATCGTGGAACCAAAGGGTCCCCGGTTCCTGAGCATTTTGGTAGAGATAAACGTCCTTGCCGGGTCCGGCATTGTACAGGCTGTAAAAATCTCTACCCGTTTTCCCGTCGGGAGTAAACCAGGCAAGCGGACCGCCGTCTACATACGAAGAAGCCTCGGCGCCGTGCAGATGAGCGACAGCCGGAGCAGGTCCCACATAAGGCTGATTGCACTCGGCTTGAAGCGGATCGGTAGACGGCAGGAACGGATTGCAACCAAAACTTGCAGCGGTGCCGAGCACATCGGTCCAATCTATCGTCTGGTCAACGGTTACCAGGCCCTGAACAAGTCCGGGGCCGGTAGGGCTTGCCGGGTTGAAAGTCGGCAGATGATTTACATACGTGACCAGGGTTGGAATATATCTCCTGGCCTCGACAGTAACAGCCGGCCAGTTGGCGGGGCCGATCACTTTATTTGTAAGAAGGTTCCTCGTTTCGTAGGCCCACACGCGGGTCTTCCCGAAAGTTACACCCAGGCCGCAGGTATCCGACTGACCCTGCGGCAACACAACTTGATCAATCTCCTTCATCGTCACCTTAAGAAGCGGGTTTGCAAGCGCATTGACCCTCGGTATCGGCCCAGCCGGACCGAATACCGGAAGCGAAACAGCAAACTGCGGGACACATTGCCCAGGCAGGGCCGTTTGCGGCACAAGGAAACTCGCCTCAGCGCTTCCGGCCGCTATTACACAGGCGGCTACAAAAACGCCGGCACATCTTTTGACTAAATTTGTCAGCATCGTCTCTCCCTATTCCAGACAGTTGTTAATAAATAAGTCCCAAATAATGCCACAAAAAATGCTCTTCTACGAACTCGTCATCACCTCCTGCGAGATTTAAGTGTTATTAACTTAAATAATGATATTCATGAAAAACAGGCACGCGAATCGGACTCAATCTGATTCTTATGTAGGACGCAGTCTAAATTTATTGTAGGACGATTGCCAGATTATTGGAAATGGACCTGACGCTGCAGGATTTTCCTTATAAGATCACCTTTGCGAAGATGCTCTGTTGCACTGATCACAACAGTCTCTCCGGCCTGAGCAGAGACCGCTTCTATGCCGTCTTCATACCGAAGCGATTCGATTGTGATCATTCTATCTTCCGCGTATGCAGTCAGATACTCTATCGGATCTCCAACCGACAGTTTAGCCCTGAGCCTGACCTTTGCGCGGGCCCCCGTTATATCGACTACAACCCCGGCAACTTCGGCTTCCGGGGTCCTGTCATCGCCAGTGAAGTTGCATACATCAGACCTGACATCCCCGAACAGCAGACCCGTCGTGTATCCCCTGCTGCCGAAAAGGGATAGCTCCCGCTTCCATGTCTGAAGCTGCGCGGCGTATGAAGTCGCATCCTCAATTCGATCTACAGCCTGGCGGTAAGTCCTGGTGACGCCCGCTACATAATGGATACCCTTCATCCGGCCTTCGATCTTGAAGCTTCTGACGCCTGCCCGATAAAGGAGAGGAAGATGTTCGATAAGGCACAGGTCTTTGGAGTTCATGACATATGCCCCACGATCATCTTCAAAGACAGGGAAATACTGCCCCGGCCTCTTTTCCTCGACGAGGGCATATCTCCATCGGCAGGAGTTCGTGCATTCACCTGAATTGGCGCTCCTTGAGGCCATGAAGCTGCTCAAGTAGCACTTACCTGCATATGAAAGGCAGACTGAGCCATGCACGAATGCTTCGAGCTCGATGTCGACGCCCCCTCCGATCTCTCTGATCTCATCGATTGAAAGCTCCCGCGACAGGATGAGCCTCTTTGCCCCCATCCTCTCCCAAAAGCGCGCGGATTCTGTATTTGTGATGTTTGCCTGCGTCGAGACATGGATATCAATCTCAGGGGCTTTTTCCCGAAACATGGCAAAGATGCCGGGATCGGAAACGATGACTGCATCAGGCCCGATATCCCTCAGCAAGCCCATATGCTCCCTGATCGCGGAAAGGTCGCTGTTTCGGGCAAAGACATTCACCGTCACATAGGCCTTGACGCCATGTTCATGCGCGTAATTGACGGCAGCCGCCAGCTCTTCACGGCCAAAGTTTCCAGCCTTGTTGCGCAGGCTGAAGCGCGAGTCACCGAGATATACCGCATCCGCGCCGTAATGTATGGCCGCACGCATTTTTTCGAAATCACCAGCGGGGCAAAGCAGCTCGGGACGGTTCATTGTGCTGCTCCCCTGCGGCAACGCTCTATTGCGAGTCGCGCGAGCTCGTCGCAGCGCTCATTTTCGGCATGGCCGTCATGCCCTTTGATCCAGACCCATTCCACGTCATGCTTCTTTGCTGCGCCCAGAAGCCTTTCCCACAGATCGCGGTTAAGCACCTCTTTCTTCTGGGAGTTGCGCCAGTTGTTTCGCATCCAGCCGTTGATCCACTCGGACATGCCCTTCACCACATAATTCGAGTCGGTCGTTACCTTCACGCTGCATGGGCGCTTGAGCGCCTCAAGCGCCGATATAACACCCATGAGTTCCATGCGGTTGTTTGTCGTGTAAGGCTCGCATCCGGACAATTCCTTTTCCCTGCCGTCCGATCTCAGTATTGCACCGAATCCGCCGGGGCCCGGGTTGCCGCTGCACGCCCCATCTGCATATATCTCGACAAATGGTCTTTTTCCCATTATCTATTATCTTAAATCATTTTAGAGTAACGACGGTCACGCCCCGCCCGCCTTCCCTCTGCTCACCGCTGCGGAAACCTGCAACCAGCGGGTGTCCCTGAATATGCTCCATGACCGCTTTTCTCAACGCACCGGTCCCTATGCCGTGGATGATCGAGACCTCGCGCAATCCTGCAAGAGCGGCATGATTAAGAAACGGCTCTATCCGCGACAGGGCTTCTTCCACATGCAGGCCTATTATATTGATGTCGTAAGAGGCCATCTCCGGCACTGCCTGAGTATAACCGGCATCCGATGACGGCTTCGCGAAGTCCCGTCCCTTCTTCTTCTGTATACCTTCATACGGGATTTCGACCTCGACGTTTCCGTATCTGACCCTTACCCTTTCGTGCCGGGAATCCACACTCACCACCTGTGCATCGGCTTCAATCGATTTCACGTACACGAGATCGCCTTTCTTCAAAGATTCTAACGAGGGTGCACCGGTTTCCGGCAGCTGCGCCGACAACGCCTTGTCGATCTCCTTCTTTCTGGTTTCGGCGAGTCTCAGCGATTCCCTGATCTTTTCCTTGTCCGCCTTCCTCGCAGCGTCCAGAAGCGCATAGAGCTCCCTTTTTACAGATGCCGCAAGCTCGGACATTTCACGATAAGACTTCTCCAGGAGATCATCCCGCTCACGTTTAAGCGACGCTTTCATCTCGTCCAACGCCTTTCTCTGCTCTTCAAGCTCAGCCTTTCCCGCGTCGATTTCGGCAATGGCGTTTTCGTAATACGCCCTCTTTTCGGTCAGGTCCCTGATAAGGTTGTCAAACTCAATCTTGACCCCTCCGAGCAATGACTTGGCTGAATCTACCACACTGTCCGGCAAGCCGTATCTCCGGGCAATTTCTATCGCATGCGATTGCCCTGGCTCACCGATACGGAGGCGATAAAGAGGTGAGAGGGTGTTCTGATCGAATTCCATCGAGGCATTCATCATTCCGGCAGTCCTGTGCACGAACCCCTTGATATCCATCAGATGGGTCGTAGCGAACAACAGGGCGCCGCGCTCCTTAAGTTCCTTCAGCACTGCGCAGGCCAAGGCGGCACCCTCAACAGGATCTGTTCCGGTGCCGAGCTCGTCAAGAAGCACCATAGTCTCTGTATCGGCCTCTTTCAATATTCCGGATATATGAGCGATATGGGCAGAGAAAGTGGAGAGGTCATTCTCGATCGATTGTTCATCGCCGATGTCCATCAGCAGCTCTCTTATCATCGGGAAGCTTGAAGATGAATCAGTAGGCACAGGCATGCCGCTCAACGCCATAAGCGTGAGCAGCCCTATCGTTTTTATGGCGATGGTCTTGCCGCCGGCGTTCGATCCTGTAATGACCATTACAGAATTCTCTCCACTCAATTTTACCGATAGCGGGACCACCTGTCTGACGGCGCTATGTTTCCTGAAATTCAGCGCGAGCAACGGATGGCGGCCGTCGATAAGATTAACGGACATTGTGTCGTTAATTCCGGGCATCTGCATTTTCATAGCGTCAGCAAGCTTCGCGATACTGTGCAGCAAATCTATATGGACCAGGAGCGAAAACTGATGTTCGATATCAGGGAGCTGCTTCCGTATGAGCGCCGAAATACTGCGCAGTATGCGGATCTCTTCAGCCTTTTCTTCAGCAGCAAGATTCTCAAGTTCGTTCGAAAGCCCTATTATCGCCAGAGGTTCGACAAAGGCCGTCTCTCCCGACTTTGAGACGTCATGCACCACACCCGGCACCTGGCCTTTTGAATCCATCCTCACCGGTATGACCCACCGGCCAGACCTTGTTGTGACAAAATCGTCCTGCAGAAAAACGGACAGGCCCTCGCTTCTGGTCATGTCTTCAAGCTTTCTCCTTATGCGGGACTCCAGCCGCCGAATCCCCGAGCGGATGCCTGCAAGAGCGGACGAGGCCGTATCCAATATTGCGCCGTGACCGTCGATTGACCGTCTGAGAATGCTCAGGATTTCCGGAAATCCTGTAAGGCCCCCGGCAAGCTGTCCGAGAAAGGGGGCGTCTTCGCGCCCTGCCGCATTGGCATTAACGTCGGATATCAGATCAAGTACAGGAGTGAAGGCAGTAAGCTCCACTCCTTCAAGCACAGCCCCTTCGGGACGGACCTTGGAGAAGAGGCCCCCTATGTCAGGAAACGGATACAGCCCCAGGGAAACTCCCTGAGAGGAAAGCCTCATAACATCAGCGGTCTCGCATTGCCGGCGTTCGATATCAGATCTGTTCGAAAAAGGCACAAGTCTACCAACAGCGGCCTCCGTAGCGCCGCTGTTGGCGAACCCTGCGATTATTCTTAAGAGCTTATCGAATTCGAGTAAAGAGAGGGTGTGTGGCGATATCATCGGGCCATAGAGATCTCTTAGAGGCCGATCGACTCCATGACCCTGTTCTTCTGTTTTTCGAGAGCCTTCTGCCCCTGTTCGAGGGTTTTAACAATTTCTTTCTTGGCGGCACCCGACAGCTCAACGCCCCTGTCTATCAGTTCGGTCACCCTTTCCTTTGTCTCGTCGACAAAATCGTCAACCCTGTCGATAGTATCTTCCACCAGATCGACCGCCTCGTTCTTGACCTTTCTCGCAGTCCTTCTGATATCCTTCCTTGTTTCTCTTCCCGCTTGCGGCGCATATAGCAGCGCAATGGCAGCGCCGATCGCTCCGCCTATCAGGAAAGCCGCTCCAACCTTTGCAAAATCATCATTCCTCATATGGACCTCCTATCCTCATCAATCGAATTTGTAATCATAATTCTACCAGCAAATGAATTGCAATGCTACGAGCTAACGTGGATTGCAATCGCCGCTCACCGCCTGATCCGACATCTGATATACTAAATCATAGTTCGTCCTGCTGATAAACAGATTTTACATCCAGGCTCAGCGATTGCCCAAGGGCGAAACAATACGACAAATGCGAATGCCTGCTCTGCATATCAGAATCGCCAATCTGTTCACGGAATTTATCGAAGGGGAAAAGACCGGCGGATTACTTCTGGTCATCTGCACGGTTATATCTCTGGTTGCGGCCAACTCGCAGCTCGGAGAGCAATACATAGCCCTCTGGCAGAAGCACCTTGACCTGTCTATTGCCGGCCTGGACCTCGATTACAGCCTCATGAGCTGGATAAACGACGGATTGATGACAGTCTTTTTTCTGCTCGTCGGTTTGGAAATCGAAAGGGAATTCTACGTCGGCGAGCTTTCGTCCTTTAAAAATGCCCTTCTGCCCATAATAGCGGCTGCTGGTGGAATGTTTATCCCCGCTCTGATTTATCTGTCCATGAACATCGGATCAGATACGCAATCGGGCTTTGGAATACCAATGGCCACTGACATTGCCTTTTCACTGGGAGCTTTGTCGCTTCTTGGTAAAAGTGTGCCATCGTCGCTCAAAATATTTCTTACAGCTCTGGCGATCATTGATGACCTGGGCGCAGTCATATTGATTGCAGTATTTTACAATCATCATGTCGAGGCAATTTATCTCGGGCTTTCACTGCTTATTTTTGGATGCCTGCTTTTACTCGGACGCCTTAAGGCCTTCCATCACATCATGTATGTCCTGCCTGGCTTTGCAATGTGGTATTGCATGCTGAAGTCGGGAATTCACCCTGCTGTCAGCGGAGTGCTGCTAGCATTTGCAGTACCTTTCTCAGGCGGCAGAGACAACTCGCCTTCTTTGAGATTGCAGCAGTCGCTCAACAGACCGGTGCCGCTGCTGGTGCTTCCTCTTTTCGCCCTGGCCAACACCTGCATCATATTGCCTGATCACTGGTTCGAAGGCATATGGAACAACAACAGCGTCGGCATCATTGCGGGATTGCTCATGGGAAAGCCCTTGGGGATACTGCTGTTTAGCATGGCGGCAGTGAAGGCCGGCGTCTGCACGCTTCCATCCGGCCTTCGATGGCGTCAACTGGCAGGGGTAGGCATACTGGCCGGAATGGGTTTTACCATGTCCATCTTCATAACCAACCTGGCGTTCAAGGCACCTGACTTTATCACAGAATCCAAAATAGCCATACTGATCGCTTCTGCCATCGCGGGCATAGCCGGGACCCTTTTTTTGTCAGGACTTTTGAAACGAAACCGCAAGTTATAGCAGGGCCCGCAATGGGGCCCCTGCTTCCGAGCTGACAATGCTTTGCGTGGCGGAGCCGCCGTCAAATTTCAATATGTACGTGACACTTTTTGGTGCACGCCCTTGAGCAGGCCTCGCAGCCTATACAGTTGGCTGGATTCGCAACAGACATGACCTTGTTGCCCATGTCGTCGCCATACTCATCCTCGCCTTCGAAGGGCTTTTCGATCAGCTCCAGAACTTCCCTGCTGCAGACTTTATAGCAGCGCCCGCAACCGATGCATTTGTGGATATCGATGTACTCGATGAATTTGGGAATCCATGTCTCTCCGCCCCTTGTATACCCTATGACATTCGCCATTCCTCTATCCCTCCTATGATTCAAACCTTCTGCCTATGCTATCGCTTCTCCGTCTGTCTCCCCCGTCCTGACCCTGATAGCGCCTGCAATAGGGCTGACGAATATCTTGCCGTCGCCCGGTTTCCCTGACCGGTTGACCCGCATGAGCTCCTTGACTATCTTGGTCACCAGGTCATCGGGCACAACTATCGTCAGCAGCCGCTTCGGGACATACAAGGCTATTTTGGGCAGCGTATGTTCTAGTGCATAGCTTGACGGAGTCGGCTTGAGCTTTACAGCAGTGCAGTAGCTTTCAGGCATTTCAGAGTCCATTTCGGCACACATGGCGCCTTTCTGCCTGCCCCTGCCCTCGACGCTCTGGATAGTAAGAGACGGATAACCCAGATCCTCGAGCGCCTTTTTTGTGTCCGGCAGTTTATCCCGTCTGATGATAGCGGTGATCTCCTTCATAGCCCCGCCTCTCCGGTCCTGATGGTGTATGCCTGATCAACCGGGCTGACAAATATCTTGCCGTCGCCTATGAAACCGGACCTTGCCTTGTCCTGAATGATCTTGACTACCTCATCTGCATCGGAGTCCTCGATAACGGTCATGATCAGCGTCTTGGGCAGCTCATCGTAGTGAACCGGCCCAACCTGGAGCCCCTTCTGCTTTCCTCTTCCGAAGACCGGCATCTTGGTAAGAGACGGGTAACCGGCACCTTCAAGGGCAAGCACGACCTCCTGTTCCTTTTCAGGCCTGATAAAAGCCCTTATCATTTTCATAGTAATCCTCCCTTTCTATTGTTACAATTTTTTCTTATGTTCAATTCCATTGACCGCGCCAAAATGCGCTTCAATTCGAATTCATGTTCAAGGCCTTCTTCAGCCAGGGCGGCGGCGAACCCTTCACGGTATCAAGCAGCCTGTTCATTGAGTCCTCGATAGTGACAGGCTCCTTCACCTTGACCGGCATGATGCCTTTCTTGACGAGCCGCGCCGCCGACGGCCCGCCTATCTCCGTCAGATAGATAATCTTACAATCGGCAAGCTTCTCGACCTTTGACTGAACACGCTCGTCGTGCAGCTCGCCCATTCCCCTAGTCTCGACTATAGTAGCATCCTGTCCGTCAGCGAATTTTCTCATTTCAATGAAGCTGTACCGGTCCGGCGTCAGCTCGTACACGGCAAACATGCCCGCCTTTCCGAAATGCTCATCGACATTGATCCCGTCCGTAGTTGCAAATGCCACCTTCATATGCACCTCCTTCAGCCCTCTCAATGGGCCTTCATCAGTAAGTTGCCGATATCGTTAATGCTGTTCAAAGTACCCGTATACCCAATCGTCACCCGCGCTGTGACTCCGATAAGCTTATGCACGGGAAACCCTGTCTGGTATAGCGGCACCTGGAGCCTCAGCGCCGACTCCGAGGCATGAGAGTTGGATATAATGATGTCGCATTCGGCCCTGATGGAATTAAGGTCTCCAACCGCCGTCTGATCGGCCACGATGCAGGAAACCGATTCCGTCATATGCGGAACGACAGCTTGCGCAATCGTGACTCCCGCTTCATCAAGCAGCCTCGACATCTGTACGCTATGATCCGGATCGAGTGCCAGACAGGCTTTCTTTCCGCCAAAATAAAAGTGCGCGTCCCTCATGCCGTCAATCAAAATGCTCCGCCTGCGCTCATATCTTGCCGACATCTCCCTGGCGCTAAGGGCCGAGAGGGCCTTCATTAAGATGTCTGTATCGTTAAGCCCGGCAATGCTGTCGAAGACGCGATATTCAATCCCGAACCGTTCCTCTAATATCCGGGCAGCGGCCTTCATTCCCGCACCTATGACGATCGTAAACTCCGAATCGGCCATGCCCCGTATGTCCTCAACGGACGTGCCTCCCAGGGCCAGGGCAGATATGCCCTTTCTGCTGCCGTCCAAAGCGGCCAGATCGGGAACAATGATCGGCCTCAGACCGAAAG
>DATHDF010000013.1:0-39888 GCA_035319185.1 Dissulfurispiraceae bacterium
TCAGGTGTTATAAGTAGTGGCTTCATTCGCCAAATTGCTGTTTCAGCCGCTCCCTGCCCTGAAAGCAGCTATCTCTTTGCATCCGACAAGTCCCTCATGAATTTCATGAGATTGTTCAGCTCTACTTTGATTTACTAGTCATCATCTCTGTTATAGTAAATTCTGTTATGTCCATGCCGGGCTTATTGAGAGTTTCTCCGATAGTCGTACTAACCCTATTTTTTTATTTCACTATTCTTTGGCCGCTCCCGCCGCAAAACGAGTGCTCGATTGCCGCCGAAACAAAACAATCCTCTGGCAGCACTGCAGACGCCGTTCCTGAAAGACCCCCTTATCTGCCCATTTACCGGATTCCTCTTCGCATACATATCGGAAAGTCGGAGCGAGAGGTTTCTGAATACCGGAATATCCTGAATGAAATAAACGATATCTGGTGGTCCCAGGCTGGAATATGCTTCGAGATGGATGTTGTGAAGCATGACAGGCCGCTCGGTAGGGGAATCGATGTATGGTTCATGCCCGACCTGAAGGAGTTCGGAGACGACAACGGGTACTTCAGGGGTGACCACGAGATCTACGTGAGGGATACCCCGATTCTCGGCCCGTCTGAACATCCTGCTCATTCTCCAACCGCCCGCACGACCGCCCACGAATTGGGCCATGCCCTTGGCTTGCATCACGGGCAGGATTCCGATGACAATCTCATGAGGTCCAAGACATACGGTTGGCATCTGAGCAAGGACGAGATTAAGACGACCCGCAAAGCCGCTACTGCAAAGGCCTTGCAGGATACCAGCCCCCTCCGCTGCGGAGCACCCGTAATTAATCTTGACTGACTTTCGCCATTCTTTTTTTACCGGTCGCCCGAAATCCGCGAGATATCCTCTCTGAATTATCCCCCGAGCAACCTCATCAGTTCGCTGACGCTCTTCACTATCTGCCCGTGGCCCTCATGGATATAGATTCCCATCTGGGCGATCAGAGAATAGGCGAGCGCGAACTGGGCGATGGTATAGCCCGCAATCGTGAACTGGCTTATGCTGATGAAACCGATGCCGAACTGTGAGAGTGTGAAGATTCCGCAAGCGAACTGACCGATGGCTATTACGCCCTTGGCAGGAACAGGCCTCCTGTTTGCACGGTATTTAAAGGAGATGTGAAGCAGAGGCAAGCCCCAGATGTTCTGCTGTGATTTGTACTCGAATCCCCAGCCGTCCCACTTTTCCCTTGCCGGATACGGCGCTCCGCAATTGGGGCAAAACGGCGCCTGCTCAGAAACCTCTCGCTTGCATTCCCTGCACTGTTTCATAAATAACTCCTTTCAGTTGCATAGGCCGGCAGATCCTGATACAACATAGCGGAAACTTGCTCGCTTCCGCAATTATAGTTTATATTAATTTACTTTACTTTTACCCCGCAGACCGGGTATCCCCTTCAAAAAAAGGACCTGCAATAATGATAAAAGAGTATTCCATGCACTATGGAAAGGGCTCTATTGGTTTCAGCCTCGATCAATCTCTGGTATCGGCGGAGCTCAGGATCAAGGATTGCCCCAGGCTCGCCGATCCGGACGAGGCGGTGCGCAAAGCCATACGAAATCCTATCGGCTCAGCCCCGCTGCGTGAGATCATTAAACCCGGAGAGACGGTCACATTCATAGTCAACGATCCCACGCGCGTGGCCAACAGCCATGTGTTCTTGCCGGTGATGATGAAGGAACTTAATGATGCCGGAGTGCCAGACTCCGATATGCGCATTATCTTTGCCCTCGGGACTCACCGCTCCATGACCGAAAAAGAGATGACTGATACGGTGGGCGATGATGTTGCCTCGCGCATCAGGATGTACAACTCGGACTGTAAGGATGAAAGCCGGTTCGTTTACTTCGGCACTACATCGCGGGGGACAAGGGTCTTATTCCATAAAATAGCTGCTGAAGCTGATCATATAATCTGCACTGGTAACATCGTGCACCACTTCTTTGCCGGATTCGGAGGCGGAAGGAAGGCCCTGTTCCCGGGCGTCGCAGCCTATGAGACGATACGCCATAACCACAGCTTTATGATGGACCCGGATGCAGTGATCGGCAAGCTGCACGGCAACCCGATTTATGAAGACCAGATCGAAGGTGCAGAGATGCGCAGGCCGTCGTTTCTGCTGAATGTGGTGCTGAACGAGGATTACGAATTCCTGCAGGTCTTTGCCGGAGATTATATAGCCGCGCACCTGGAAGCGTGCAAATTCGTGGAGAGAGTCTACAGCACCGCGCTTGAGAAAGAGGCCGACATCGTAATCGCGAGCTGCGGCGGTTTTCCCAAGGACATTAATATCTATCAGCTCCAGAAAACCATGGACAATGCATGGTGCGCCGTGCGCCAGGGCGGGGTTGTCATCATTCTTGGTGAATGCTGCGAGGGTTCAGGGTCGGCACTTTACGAGCAGACCATGCGCGAGTGCAGGACGCCCGATCGCGTTGCCGAAAAGCTGAGAGACAGCTTCCAGATAGGCGCCCACAAGGCGTACGCGGTTACGCGGCTTATGAATAAGGCGCGATTTATCCTGGTCTCAAGCCTGAATCCCGAACTCGCCGAAACGTTGCTTTTCACGCCCGCAAAAGATATGGCTCAAGCCCTGAAACTGGCCTCTGAAATAGTCGGCAGCTCTCCTGATATCGTTCTCATGCCCCAGGGCAGCCTTACCGTCCCGATGGTAAGAAAATAGTGATGGAAACAAGATTCGCCGATTTGGGAAGGTCGCTCGAAGGCGATCTGTATTGCGATGAGGCCACCCGAATTCTGTATTCCACGGATGCCTCCGTCTATCGGGAGTTGCCGCTGGCCGTTGCGCGTCCCAAGAATAGTTCCGACATCAAAAAGCTTATCCGTTTCGCCGCGACCGAGAAAACATCCCTGATACCCAGGACCGCAGGCACATCCCTGGCCGGGCAATGCGTCGGAAGCGGCATCGTCGTGGATGTCTCGAAATACATGACCCGGATCATCGAGGTCAACAAGGAAAAGCATTGGGTGCGCGTGCAACCAGGCGTTGTGCTGGACGAATTGAACAAACACCTCAAGCAGTTCGGCCTCTTCTTCGGACCGGAGACATCTACATCCAACCGCTGCATGATCGGCGGCATGGTCGGCAACAACGCCTGCGGCGCAAATTCGCTGGTTTATGGGAGCACGCGCGATCACACGCTCGAAATCAATGCCATCGGCAGCGACGGCTCGGAGCTCATTTTCGGACCGTTGTCAGCCGAAGAGTTCGACCGCAAATGCGGGCTGCAGACATTCGAGGGCTCTCTTTACAGGAACATCAGGGACATGCTCTCTGACCCGCTCAACCGCGAACAGATCAGCGCCAATTATCCCGAGAAGTCGAACCGCCGCCGCAACACCGGATATTGCATCGACCTTTTGATGGATACCGTGCCGTTTACGGGCAGCGGCGAGCCCTTCAATTTCTGCAAGCTGCTCGCCGGATCGGAAGGTACACTCGTGTTTTTCACCGAGATAAAACTGCATTGCGACCCTCTTCCGCCCAAGGAAAAGGCTGTGGTCGCGATTCATCTGAACGAACTAAACGACGCGTTCAAGGCCAATCTCGTGGCGTTAAAGCATAATCCGACCGCCGTCGAGCTGATGGACAAGACCATCCTCGACTGCACCGCGCATAACAGGAAACAGCGTGCCAACCGCTTCTTCATTGAAGGCGACCCGTCGGCCCTGCTAATCGCTGAATTTGCTCGTGATACTAAAGAGGATATCGAAAAGACGGCAGCGGATCTGATAGCTGACATGAAGGCCCATAGTTATGGATATCATTTCCCTATTATCTGGGGCAACGACATCAAGAAGGTGTGGAGCCTGCGAAAGGCAGGCCTCGGCGTGCTTTCAAATATCCCCGGAGACGCGAAGCCGGTCTCGGTCATCGAAGACACGGCTGTTAGCCCGCAATTCCTGCCGGATTATATAAAGGACTTCCAGGAGATGATAAGGCACCACGGCATTCAGGGCGTTTACTATGCCCACATAGGGACAGGGGAGCTTCACCTCAGGCCGGTGCTGAACCTGAAGAAGCCCGAAGACGTAGAGATGTTCCATACGGTCGCACTGGAAGTCGCACGGCTCGTGAAGAAGTACCGGGGCTCCCTGAGCGGAGAGCACGGCGTCGGCAGACTGAGGGCCGAGTTCATCCCATTCATGATCGGTGACCACAACTATGGATTGCTTAAGCTGGTTAAGAAGACCTGGGACCCGGACAATATATTCAACCCCGGAAAGATTATCAACGCTGCGCCGATGACTTCGCAGCTGCGCTACGAGCCCGGGAAGAAGACGAGAAAGTTCGATACCTATTTCAACTTTGACAAGACCAGGGACATCATGCGGGCCATCGAGCAGTGTAACGGCTCCGGAGACTGCCGCAAGTCTCACATTATCGGCGGCACGATGTGCCCCAGCTTCATGGTCATGCGCGACGAGCGACACGTTACGCGGGGGCGAGCCAACATGCTGCGCGAGATACTGACTCATACGACGAAATCGAACCCCTTCGACCATAAGGAACTGTACGACGTGCTGGACCTCTGCCTGTCTTGCAAGGCCTGCAAGACCGAATGCCCGTCGAACGTCGATATCGCAAAGCTGAAAGCGGAATTCCTCCAGCACTATTATGAATCTAACCCTGTGCCTTTGCGGGTGCTGCTGATCGCGAACATTCACTATCTGAATGCGATGGGTTCGCTCATGCCTTCGCTGACCAATTTCATGTTCGGCAGGATGGGCTGGTTCATGAAGCGCATCGGCTTTTCGGATAAAAGGTCGATCCCGCAGTTGTCGAACACCACTCTGTCAGCCTGGTTCAGAAAGCAGTCCATGCCGAACGGCACCGGCAGGCGCGTCTATTTCTTCAACGACGAATTCACGAATTACAACGACGCTGAAATCGGCATCAGGGCGATAATGCTGCTTACCAAACTGGGCTATGAAGTCGTCATACCGAACCATACCATCAGCGGCAGGGCGTATCTTTCAAAGGGCCTGCTGAAGAAGGCAAAGCGGATAGCAAACGATAATATCCGGCTTCTTAAAGATGTCATAACCCATGAGGAGCCGCTTGTGGGCATCGAGCCTTCGGCTATACTGACCTTTCGCGATGAATATCCGGAATTGTGCAACCGCGACTTCCACGCAGAGGCGGACAAACTGTCAAAGAACGTCTTCATGATCGACGAGTTTATTTCGAGAGAGATCGACAGAGGCCATATCACGCATGAACAGTTCACGAAAGAAAAGCGTCTGGTGAAATTTCACGGTCATTGCCAGCAAAAAGCGCTGATCTCAACCGCCGCATTGAAAAGGGTCCTGTCACTGCCGGTGAATTACAGGGTCGAGGAGATCAACTCGGGATGCTGCGGCATGGCCGGATCGTTCGGCTACGAGGCCGAGCATTACGACATCTCGATGAAAATCGGAGAGATGGTTCTCTTCCCGGCAGTGCGCGCAGCAGATGGTGAAACTATTATCACAGCTCCAGGCACCAGCTGCAGGCACCACATCACGGACGGCACCGGCAGAAAGCCGGTGCATCCGGTGGAAGTCCTCTGGGACGCGCTGATAAAGTAAAAGAGCAATCCCGATAGCTTCAAGTCAACTCATTACGACGAATATATCTTGTCCCTGCGATTAATAAACTTGATATGGCTGTAATGTCCGCGCCTGCGTGCCTCATCGAGAATGCTCAGGCCTTCGTCCCTGCAGTGATCACATGCGCCTATCGGAATTTCAATGCAGACGGACAGGTCGTTTATTGTAGAAGTTGTCTCAATCACAAGAAGCCCTGCGCATTTTTCGCATGCCATGACGGATTCGCGCTGGTGCTCTCTTATCATGTCGGTATCATAAAAAATGTTCTTTTCCCTTGTAACAAATGAACCGGGCTCAAATTGCCCCGACCGCAAAGGCTTGAAGTAACGCTCCAGGACCTTGTCATTCACCTGCTTGATGCGCTCCGTTACGCTGCCTGCCTGCCTCAGCCGCGCTTCATCATAGTCAGGCTCGCGCAGGTTGTCGAAATCGAGCCCGGCCATTGCGAGCGCAATCCCGCAATTCACATATGGCAGCGCACCCTGGATGGAATAGCCTCCTTCAAGCACGGCAATATTGGGATTTAACTTCCGGTTCAGAAGCGCGTAGCCCCTTGCAGTAAATTTCATGTTGGTGATCGGGTCTGAATAATGATTATCCTGGCCTGCCGAGTTGACTATCAAGTCGGGCTTGAAGTCTGCAAGAATGGGAAGCACCACATTGTCAATCACGCTGATGAATCCCTCGTCGCATGTTTCCGGTGGAAGCGGTATATTGATAGTCCTGTTACGCGCATTCGGCCCGCCGCTCTCTTCAATGAACCCGGTGCCCGGATACAGCGTCCTTCCATCCTGGTGCATGGATATAAAGAGTGTATTGGGATCATGCCAGTAAATGTCCTGCGTGCCGTCGCCGTGATGACAGTCGGTGTCCACGACGGCAATGCGCTTTTGTCCGTAATGTTCGCGGATATGCTCGATCATTATCGCCTCGATGTTGATGTTGCAGAAGCCGCGATTGCCGTGAACCACCTTCATGGCGTGGTGCCCCGGCGGCCGCACCAGTGCGAATGCCTTTTCAGTCGTGCCTTCCATAACAAGCCTTGCCGCCCTGATGGCCCCGCCGGCCGAAATGAGGTGCGACTCGGTAGTAACTGCCACTACATTTGGAATTAGAAAATGGACCCTTGTAACATCCTCCGGCAGCGCAATGTCCGGCTTGTGCTCGGTGATACCGTCAATGTCGAAGATACCCTCTTCGCGAAGCTGATCCTGCGTGTAGAGAAGCCTTTCCTCTCTTTCCGGATGAGTTGGGCTGATGGCCCAGTCGTAAGCCGGAAAGAATATTATGCCAAGCCTGTCTTTAGCTTTTAGCATGACGCTTTCACTCCGTTGACATAGGCAGGAATCAGGCCTGGCTTAATCTGGCTTCGCACCCTTATATTTCTGCCCGCAAGCCTTGGGCCCTGCATCATATTGAAAGACGACTCTTCTATTACCTGTGCATCAGCTGATTCAGCAGCTCCCACCGATGCAAGCAGATATTGTTCAGCATCGCGCCGAGCATCTGCACCGGAATAATTTCTGTCGATAGTCCTATTTACAGAAAGGCGCGGCACCAGGAGTACTCCACGCTCTGTGTCCGCAAAAAGTTCGATGTCCATAGTTGTCCGCGTCAAAGCGGCTCCAACGGCATTTGCAACGCTATGGACTTTAGGCACAATAGCCTCAAGTCCGAACGCCTGCGATAAGCGCCTGGAAAAGGCCTGTGCCGGGCCGCCTATTATGATGAGTCCCGACGGCACTATCTTATCCGTATGAAGAAGTTCATGGATTGTGTATACGGGGCGCTCATTGAGTTCGTCAAGCATATGCCGCACTGCAGTTGCAATAGCTTCAACAGATTTTTCTACAGCGATAGCAGCTATTTCCGCCGCAGAACGACCCGATTCCATTGCCAGTTCCGAAATCCCCCTGCGGGACGCCTCGACATCTCCGAAGGCTATCTCGCAAACCATGTTAAAGGCATCTATAAGGGCAGGCCTGCTGCCGCCTGATGCCATACATGGGCCTAAGCGATCCGGGCCTATTGTTACCGTTCCGTTGCCAGCCCGCAATACCGAATCACCGCCGACAGCTATGGACTTGGTTCTCAGGGAACGTACAAGCGTCGGCCTCCCATAAAGAGAAATGCCCTCCGGCTCGATAAGCGGCGAGCCACCGGCAAATATGGCAATATCAGTTGACGTGCCTCCTATATCAAGTATTATCGCGTCTCCGCCTATCCGACAAAGAGCGGCGACTCCCATGATGCTGGCAGCAGGGCCGGACAGGATAGATTGCACCGGCAAATTGCGGGAAGAGGCGAAAGTCATCGTACCGCCGTCAGCCTTGAGAATGTTGATGGGCATGCTAAGGCCCATGCCGCAGATGCCCTCTGCCACTGCGTAAGCGAAATCGTTGAATGTGCGCCAGACTGCGGAGTTGAAATATGCCGTATTTATCCGGCGGGGAAAGTTAAGTCCTCCCGATACCCTGTGACCCGCTGTAATGATATCGGCCTCCCTTCCAATAGCCGATTCTATGAGAAGTTCGTGCGAGGGGTTGCGGGTAGAAAACTTGGTTACTACGGCATATGCACGAATTCCCTGCCCCCGGAACTCTGCAACGGCATCTTCAAGCTGCCTTTTGTTAAGCGGCCTTCGTTCTTCGCCGCGATGATCTATTGACCCGTCCACCGCAAAAAAGTGGCTACCCGCCCGGTGCAGCAAAGGGTCGATCCCGGGCCCTGACGACACGATGACGCCGACCTCCTCAGCCTTACCTTCAAGAAGGACATTGGTGGTCAAAGTGGTGCTCAGGGTAACGGCCTCTACTTTTTTCGGATCTGCATCATTCAGAATTTGCTGAAACGCAGAGAGCACTGACGCCAAGAGATTATCACGGTCGGTTTCCACCTTTGCGATCGAAACGAGACCTTCCGTACCAACAAGCACGGCATCCGTATGAGTTCCGCCTACGTCAAGACCTATCCGCATTAACTCTATAATAAATGCGGCTACAGTTTATTGCAATTTCAGGACTGTCCGCGGTCGAGCGTTCTATACTGGATGGCTTCGGCAACATGGCTGCCGTTGATGACGTCCGAAGCATCAAGATCGGCGATAGTGCGCGAGACTTTCAGGATCCTTGAATAGGCCCTTGCGCTGAGGCCCAGTCTCTGCATGGCGGCATCGAGGAGCCCCTGGGCATCGGAAGTGAGGATGCAAAGCTTCTTCATGTGTCTGGTTTTCATCTGGCCATTGGCAAATATTTTGTCGTGGCTGAAACGTTCGAGCTGACGATCCCTTGCCCCGGAGACCCGCGCTCTTATGGCCTCGGATTTTTCGCCTGCATATTCCTTCGACAGCTCCTTGTACGGCACTGCCGGGACATCAATGTGAATATCGATGCGGTCCATCAGAGGCCCTGAGACCTTTGATCGATATCGCGTTATCATGCCGGGGGTACATGTGCACTGGTGCCGCGAGTCACCGTAAAAACCGCAAGGACAGGGGTTCATTGCTGCAACGAGGACAAACTGGGCAGGATAAGAAACTGTTGCCGCGGCGCGCGACACCGTAACCACGCCGTTTTCAAGAGGCTGTCTCAGCACTTCCAGGACATTGCGCTTAAATTCAGGAAGCTCGTCCAAAAACAGGATGCCATGATGCGCCAGCGACACCTCACCGGGACGCGGGAATTGTCCACCACCTATAAGTGCAACATCCGACACGGTATGATGCGGAGCGCGATGAGGACGTACTGCAAGAAGAGACTGTCCAGGCGCAAGTAGCCCCGCGACGCTATGTATCTTCGTGGTTTCAAGGGCCTCGTCGAAGGTCATCGGCGGGAGTATGGAAGGCAAACGTTTTGCAAGCATAGTCTTGCCGCTGCCCGGAGGTCCTATCATCAAAAGATTGTGCGACCCCGCTGCTGCCACCTCAAGCGCCCTCTTCGCATGCTCCTGCCCTTTTACGTCGCAGAAATCGTCTTCGTATATGGAATTCTCGGCCATGGCTGCGTTGACGTCGATGGAGAAACTTTCTTTCTTCGCAACACCGCTTAAGAATTCGATCACCTCCGGCAGGCTGTCCATCCCAAAGACCTCGATACCCGAAACGACCGCTGCCTCCGCCACATTCCCGTTGGGCAGAATGACTCCTCTGATCCCCTTTTTTCGCGCTTCAAGCGCAATTGGCAGGGCACCCTTTATCGGCTTCACCCTTCCATCCAGAGACAATTCACCCGCAATTATATAGTCGGCAAGCAGCGCCGACGAGATTACCCCTTCTGCCGCTACGATTCCGACAGCGATGGGAAGATCGAATGATGAGCCTTCCTTCTTCAGGTCTGCAGGTGCAAGATTGATTGTTATTTGCTTAAGCGGGAAATTAAATCCGATATTCTTAAGCGCTGCTTTTATGCGGTCACGGCTTTCTTTTACGGTTGCATCAGGCAGGCCAACCATGGAGAAATGCGGCAGGCCGCGCGCCGCGATGTCAACCTCGACTTCAACAAGATGGGCATCGATGCCGATTACATATGCGCTCAGAGCTCTGGACAGCATGCCTCTTCAGTCCTCTCTTCTAGATTTACGCAATACATCTCAGATTAGTCCTAATTATATCAGATATTATGTATGATTAGTTGCAGATAAGAAACTTAGGAAATAACAACCGTCATGCGGGTATGTTGCACTTGGATCCCTGCACCGTGTTTCTCTCTTCTAACCTCTTTTCGATGTCGTGCAGAATCTGATGCCGCGTCCTGCCCCACTGAGGCGCGATCAAAATCTCGTCAGGGGCCGTAGCAAACAGGCGCTGAACAACGATATCCGGAGAAAGTCTTTCGATGAAATCGACAAGAAAATCGAGGTACTCCTCATAGCCGAATGTGTGGAACGGCTCGACCCTATACCGGCGTGCAAGCACCGTATCCTTTACAACCTGCAATTGATGGATCTTCACAAACTCTATCGGCAGCATTGAAAGCTCATCGGCCATGGCAAGCGTCTCGTCGCGCGTTTCAGTGGGAATGCCGACTATGATGTGAGCACCGATATGGATTCCCCTGCCCTCCGTCAGCTTAACCGCCTCCACAAAGGCCTGATAATCGTGGCCTCTCAGGATGTATGCGAGGCTCTTGTCATAGATAGACTGGAGGCCGTATTCAATGAGTATGAACCTGTCTTTTGCGAGAGATTCCAGCAGCGCTATCTTCTCACGGTCAATGCAATCGGGTCTTGTACCTATGGCAAGACCGACAACGTCCGGCACCAATAGCGCTTCACGATAAAGCTTTTCAAGCTCCGGCGCAGGTGCGTAGGTGTTGGTAAAAGGTTGAAAATAGACAAGATATTTTCCGGCCTTGTATCGCATGGATAGATAGCTCTGACCGCGTCTGACCTGCTCGGCGATTGCAGCTCCAGGTTTGCACGCAGAGGGCCTGAAGCTGTCGTTGTTGCAATAGATGCAACCAGTTGTACCAACCGTTCCGTCCCTGTTCGGGCAGGTGAATCCGGCGTCCACATTCACTTTATAGACGACCGTCCCGAATTTCCTCTTCAGATAAGGCCCGAAGGTATTGATTCTAGAGACCATTTTTAATTATCAAATTTGCCTGATCTTAATGTCAAATAGCCGATATTCTGATATACTATTACTCAAATCCGGTAATCCGGAATTTCACCCGGGCCGGCACGACAAATCGTCAGGAGGGTTTCATGGCTTTCAGCGGATTGAATAAAATCGTCGAAGTCAGAGACGGCTCCCTTGTCATCAAAGACAAGAAGGGCCTGAGGAATATGATGGATAGCCTGATCTACGAGGCCGTGTTCGAGCCGGATGATGAGAAGAGAAAGTCAATGCTGGTCCTCGTCAAGGAGATCGCAAAAGCTGCCGGCGCTGTTCCGGCTTCAATACAGTCGCTGTACGAGGAAATGGGAAGGAACTATCCCGGGTTTACCGTGCCTGCGATAAATATCCGTGGGCTTACATATGATGTTGCGCGCGTCATTTTCAGAAAGGCCCTGGAACTCAAGGTCGGCCCGGTCATTTTCGAGATCGCAAGATCGGAAATCGGATATACAAAGCAGAGACCGCTTGAATACTCGACTGTCGTGGTAGCCGCCGCTGTCCGCGAGGGATATGAAGGGCCTGTGTTCATTCAGGGCGATCATTTCCAGGTTGTCAGAAAGAATTATTTAACCGGCCCGGATCTGGAGCTGAACTATGTCAAAGGACTGATCGGAGAGGCAATCGAAGCAGAATTTTATAATATCGATATAGATACATCAACACTTGTGGACCTCGAAAAACCGACCGTCAAGGAGCAGCAGAGGCCTAATTTCGAAACGACCGCAAAACTAGCCGAGCATGTGCGTAAGCTGCAGCCTGCAGGAGTCGATGTGTCCATCGGGGGCGAGATAGGCGAGATAGGCAGCAAAAACAGCACCCCGGAGGAGGCTCGGGCATACCTGGATGGAATAAAAGAGGCCTTCAAGGGCGGCAAGGGGCTGAGCAAGCTCAGCGTCCAGACCGGTACCAGCCACGGTGGAGTGGTGCTGCCGGACGGCAGCCTCGCAAAGGTAAAGATCGATTTCGACACTCTCAAGACACTGTCGAACCTTGCCAGAAAAGAGTTTGGGCTTTCAGGATGCGTACAGCACGGCGCATCGACCCTGCCTGACGACGCCTTCAATATGTTTCCTGAAACCGGCACTTCAGAGGTACATCTGGCCACCGGATTTCAGAACATGATGTATGACAGCAAGCATCTGCCCGAATCATTTAGAAATGAGGTCTATTCCTTCCTCAAGACCGAATTCGCCAAGGAGAAAAAAGAGGGTCAGACTGAGGAGCAGTTCATCTATGCAACGCGAAAGAAAGGCTTTGGCGCCATCAAGAAGAAATGGTGGGATATGCCCGCTGAGGTGAAGTCGAACATCATGAAAGAGCTCGAAGCAAAATTCGGGTTCCTTTTCGAGAAACTAAGAGTTGCAAACTCTGCGGCAATGGTGGCTGAAAAAGTGAAGCCGGCACGCGTCAGGAAGGATTTCGACGCGGGGTTGCTGGGGTAGCAATGGGTACGAAACCAAAGGAGCTTGTCGGCATTATTGTAGGCGGTGGGCCGGCGCCCGGAATTAATGGCGTAATCAGCTCGGCGACGATTGAAGCGGTCAACGAAGGCAGACAGGTGGTAGGCATCATAGGCGGCTTCAAGCGCCTTTTCGAAGGCGACAAGAATTGCATCATCCCCCTGAGCATATCCGACGTGTCAAGAATTCATACCGAAGGCGGCTCGATCCTAAGAACATCTCGCGACTATCCCGACAAAGTGAAGGACAAATTCAAGCTCCTCATGTCAACCCTTAAACAGGCAGGCATCAAATACCTGATCACCATCGGCGGCGAAGGGACCCTTTACATGGCCAATTGGATAGAGAGAGAAGCCAGGGGCAGCATGAGTGTGGTGCATGTGCCCAAGACCATCGACAACGACGTCCCACTGCCGGGAGGTCAGGCTACGTTCGGCTTCCAGACGGCGCGACACTGGGGCGTCGAAATAGTGAAGAATATTATGGAAGACGCCAAGACCACCGGCAGGTGGTACTTTATTACAACCATGGGGCGCACTTCCGGTTCGCTGGCGTTGGGAATAGGTAAATCGTCGGGCGCTACTGTTTCACTGATTGCAGAGGAGTTCCGCAATGAGGAGAAGCCTCTGCAGAAAGCCGCCGACATATTGACCGGCGCTATTATTAAGCGTCTGGCGATGGGTAAGGACCACGGCGTTGCGATACTGGCAGAGGGCATATGCGCAGTATGCCCGGCTGAGGAACTATCGCAATATGAACATTGTGAACTGGACGAGACCGGAAGATTGCGATTGTCGGACATACAACTGGGCAGAGTGCTCAAGAACTTCGTCAAAAAGAACCTGGACCAGCTCGGCATATGCCTTACCATTGTGGACAAAAACGTCGGCTATGAATTGAGGGCGGCTGACCCTATCCCTTATGATGTCGAATATACACGCGACTTGGGATACGGTGCGGTTCGCTATCTGCTAAAAGGAGGGTCGGGGTCGATGATAGTTTTCGACGAGGGATATCTGAGGCCTATCCCCTTTGTTGAACTCTTCGACTTTTCCTCGGGGCGCGTAAAAGTGCGCACGGTGGATACGACGTCAGAAGCATATGAGGTCGCCAGAAAATACATGATCAGGCTCGAAAAGGAGGACCTGGTTGGCGAGAGCCTCACAAAATTATCCAGGGTGACCAATCTGTCGCCTCAGGACTTCGTGAAGAGATTTTCTTACATCGTTTAACACTATAGGGGCGAACCCAGATGTTCGCCCGTTACCTATACGCACATCGGGTAGGCATATAGATCTGCCCCTACCGCATCAGCCTAGACGAATTCAGGAAGACAAGCACATCAGGCATTATATGGGCCAGCGCGGCACCGGTAGGCGAAAGTATGCCCGTCGAAGCCAGTCCGATGCCTATAAGGTTAAAAATTATCCCTAGAACCAGGTTCTGCCTTATGACGTCAAATGTATTTCTGCCTATCGCTATCGCCTGCGGCACCTGCTTCCACTCGTCACGCATGATGGCGACATCGGATGCCTCGATTGCAATGTCCGAGCCTGCAGCCCCCATGGCTACTCCGACGTGAGATAACGCAAGCGCCGGCGCGTCGTTGATACCGTCTCCAACCATCAGCACTTTTCTGCCTTCTGACACCAGCCGTCTAATCTGCTCGACTTTGTCGTGGGGCAGCAGTCCGGCAATCACCTTGGTAATCCCCAGATATGAAGCCACCTTGTCTGCTACATTCCGGCTGTCCCCCGTAAGCATGACCGATTCGCGGAATCCCAATGCCCGCAGATGCTCCAGGGCCTCAACTGTGCCTTCCCTGACAACATCGGCCACGCACATGACGCCTATAACGTCTTTTCCGTCGGCAAGAAAAATGGTTGTCTTTCCCTCTTTTTCCCGACTGTCGCAATATTCTGCGACCTGCAATGAAATCACTGCCCCTTCCCGCAGCATCAATCCCCTGTTGCCGAGTGTCAATTTCTTTGCTCCGACAGCAGCTATAACGCCCATTCCCGGAATAACATCGCTTTTATCAGGTTCAGGAACCTTTATCGCCCTCGCGGAGGCTTCCTTCAAAATCGCCCCTGCAAGAGGATGCTCCGAATATTTCTCGGCCGCCGCTGCAAACTCCAGCACTTCTTCTCTGCTTGCCTCTGCAAATCCTGCTACGTCCGTTACAACCGGATCTCCAAGCGTAAGAGTGCCCGTCTTGTCTACAACCAGGGTGTCGACCTTGGCAAGCGCTTCCAGGTATCGCCCTCCTTTGATGATTATGCCCATCCTGGCAGCCCTGCCCATGCTGGCCACGACCGCCAATGGTGTCGCTATCGCAATGCAGCACGGGCAGGCTACGACCATCACGGCAATGGCGTTTCTGATTTCCCCCGTCACAACATAAGTAGCCGCTGCAACCAAAATGATAGCCGGTGTGAAAAATGATGCGAACCTGTCAGCGATCTTCTGCACCGGTGCCTTGGCCGTCTCTGCCTCTTCTACGAGCCTGACGATACGCGCATAGTTTGTGTCCTTGCCAATATGGATCGCCCTGATAAAGAGAATCCCCATCTGGTTAATAGTCGCCGCATATACAGAGTCCCCCTCCCTTTTTTCAACAGGAAAGGGCTCTCCGGTTATTGGGGCTTCGCTCACCGATCCGCTTCCGGAGATTATAACGCCCTCAACCGGGATCTTCTCTCCGGCCTTCACTATAACGATATCGCCCTTCTTTACCTCGTCAATCGGCACTTCCATCTCTTCATCGCCCCTTCTGAGCGTGGCAGTCTTAGGGGCAAGGTCGACAAGTTCCTTTATCGCCCGACGCGATCTTTCCATTGTCATTGAGTCGATGTATTCCGAAACCATCATAAAAAAAGCTATGACAGCAGCTGACCTGAATTCGCCGATAGCAGTTGCTGCTGCAACTCCAAGGGCCATGAAGACCTCTGCAGTGATATTCATTTTGAGCACGTCGCGCATAGCATGACGGAGCAGGGGATAACCTCCGACAGCAACCGCTAAGACTGAAAAGACATCAAATGATGAAACTGTTCTGCTGAGGCCAAGAAAGCTCGCCAATACAAGCAGCAGCACGGCCAACATTCTTATAAAAGGAATCGTGCGGCGTTGAATACCTGCACCGGCGTGTACTATTTCATATCCGAGACCTTCGATCTCTTTTTCGATGCCGGCGACGGAAATGGACAGGGGTTCAAAAACGACCTCTACCTTTTCCGTTCCAAGAAAGACAACAACCGACTGAATGCCCTTTTTCTTCATCAATGCTTTTTCGATCTTCTCGGCGCAGGATGCGCAATCCAAACCCTTTATCTTAATGGCTACCTGTCTCATAGCTTATGCCTCGTGGACGTGCCTCAGACACTCGCCTATAAGATTTATAATATGTTCGTCGTCGAGGGAATAAAAGACCATCTTGCCTTCCTTGCGGTACTTTACAAGGCGCATGTTGCGCAAGACCCTCAGCTGGTGAGATACTGCCGATTTCGTCGTTTTCAAAAGGGCCGCCAGATCGCATACACAAAGCTCGTCAATCACGAGGGCCGAGATAATCTTTGTCCTCGTCAAGTCCCCGAGCGCGCCGAAGGTCTCTGCAACTTTCGTCAGGGCCTCAGTCGCCTCCATCTTATTTGAGACTGATAATACCTTCTTAGGATTGATCGCAGAGATCTCGCAGACATCGTCCGGCTTATTGTAGGTCCTGCAGACAAGCTTTCTGTTTTTCTTCATGACTTTTACCTCTAATGGTTGAATGATTGCTCAATCGTATATTTAATCTTAATGAACGGCAATCGGGCATGTCAAGGTCGGATCTCCAGGCAGGGCGAACTTGACGACAAAAACGGTTTTTTCGTATATTAAATATCTACATCGGTATGGACCATTAGCTCAGTTGGTAGAGCAGCTGACTCTTAATCAGCGGGTCGGAGGTTCGAATCCTCCATGGTTCACCAAAGAAATCAAAGGGTTGGGAGACTTCTCCCGACCCTTTTCATTGTTGGGGAACTCAACGGTAGGCCACTTTTACCTTGAAGACAAAGCTGCTCTGCTGTGTAGGCTTAATACTTACATATTAGGATAGCTCCAGTCTTACATTATTTTCAGTAATTCTCTGATATCTCGTTATCCCTGTTGACGGTTAAAATTTAAGTACTATCATTTTGACAGCAGGTATCGCGTACATTCGTACATTAAGGACAAATATGAACCCGGAGGGCAGATACCATGTTCGGCGTAAAAAAACTCACTTCTTTAAATATACAGCCCCACTCACTTAATAATCAGCGTCAACCGCATCGCTATAATGCTGTTTCCGGGATACTGATCGTGGATGAAGACCCGGACGTCCTGACTCAACTTTCTTATAGTTTTGCACTCTGCGCCAGGCACTACAATGTGTATACTGCTCAAACAGGAAAGGCTGCGGCGCAAGTTCTTAAGACATGTGCTGTTAATATCCTTTTGACGGCGCTAAATGTCCCGGTTATGCATGATTTTGAGCTGATAGACTACACAAAGTATTATTATCCCGACACACAAATATTTGCGATGTCCGACGAAGAATCTTCTGCAGTACAAAACATACTTGATGATTCGAAAATTAACGGCTACATCAGGAAGCCGCTCCGCATTGAACTGATATACAGCATTCTTCGTATCTGATTTGCTGAGATGAGAAACGGCAGAATTAGGCCTGCAGACAGTATCGCGTTGATGATCACTTGCTGCAAACAAAATAAAGAAGAGCAAGGAGGTGTTCATAAATTGCTGTATAAGTAGTTCAGCTTTTGAGATTATAGTCTCGGATAATGTCTGGAGAAGTGTAGCGGTAAATATTTCATAAGAAAAAAAAGGAGAATGAAGGATGAAGAAAACATTTTATGCAGCATTGGCGGCGCTCGTAGTGCTTGCTATGTGTATGGTTGTTTATGCGGAGTCAAAAAGTGTAATGAATCTTAAGGTTGGTGATGAGATATATGCCTGTAACTGTGGTGCAAATTGTCCGTGCAACACCATGTCAAGAAATCCGGGGAATTGCACATGTGGAACACCACTCGTCAAAGCTAAGGTTATGAAGATTGAAAACGGTGTTGCATATTTGAAGGCGGATGGATGGGATGCCGCGAGGCCTTTCAAGATGCAAGGGAAATATGCTTGCGCTTGTGGAGAACAATGCAAGTGCGACACTATCAGTCAGAACCCTGGGAAGTGTACCTGCGGCACTGAAATGAAAGCAGTTAAATAAAACACTTCCGTCCAGTTTTCACTGTATAGTAGCAATCCAAATAACGGGAAGGTCGAGGATAATAATTAGCTCTCGATTTTCCCGTTTAGTTTTTTTTTAGTATATTTATGTTGAGGGAAGCTTTAAATTAATAAATGCGTGAGGTTACTGTAGGCTCTTAGATTTCATTAATTCATTTTACACCCGGGAGAAGGCATGAAAAAATCCCTGAACATCAAGCGGGCCAGGCTGCGCACCTATATCAGGCCCAAGGCTTTCAAGTCCAACATCTATTCAGATTATCAGGCAGAGCCGACAAGCGCCACCGTTAATCTGATTTAGATAAATGACAGATAATTTATTGCTCCATGCCGGCGTACAGTTCATGTATATCTGGAATACGTAAAGTTTCTATCAGAGCAATGATTTTTCGGTAATGTCCTCTTTGGGCAGAGGCTTTAGCTGCTGCGGCTTGGTCTCTGCCGGCATGCTATCATCCTTCTGTTGGGGCTGCTGAAAATCCCCGCTGCCGTATGTGCTTTTTTGTTTAGCCTCTTCCCTGATTTTAGGCGGTTCATTCATTGCTGATCCACCAGGCAGATTATTCAGAATTGATGCAAGGATTGTCTGCGAACGCGACTCGTCTGCGAATACGTCGACGCTGACAGTTATTCTGCATACGGCTGCGCCGACAGAAGCAATCTCCACCCAGGCAACGTTGTTGTCAGCAAACCTGGATTTCAGTCCCATTGATGTCCCGCCGCCATACTCGGCAATTATCGGCATGCCCAGCTCCTTAAAGGCAGCCACTGTAGCCTTATACGCATCAAGCATCGACACAGACACATTTTCCGCGACCTGTTTATTGGCATTGACGATCCTGCCGATGTCTACACTATCGCCGGTCGATCTTGCACAGCCCGCCGGAAGGAAAAGCAGGCAGAATAGAAAAAGTCCGACCAGATTCAGTCCGGATATTTTGTTGTGCATATTCATTACCCCTTCAGCCTGGATTTTTCATGCTGCAAACGATTGTTGAAATAATTATAACAGTTCGAAGTCCGTATGTGGTCGGCTTCATGGATTGAGGGGTCTTTATATTTGTCTTGCACATTCGGGCCCGCAATTTGATATAATCACGGTGGTATGGTTCGACACCTGTTTTATTTATCTGCTTTTTTATTTGCACTTATGATTGCATATGCGCTTCCGGCATATGCTACGGAACGGTCTTTCAGTAATGCCGACCTTGACAAATATAGAGGCGAGCCGGGCGGCGTAATTATTCCGAAAGCAGAGCCTGCTGTTCCGGCCAAGAAAGAAAAGCGGACAAGAAAGCCCGACGAAAAGTCAAAGCAGTATTGGTGTTCAAAAGGCTCGTCAGCGCGGGCCAAGGTTGACAGGGCCAGTGATAAGGTCGAAGACGCCAATCAGAAGCTTATAAATACACCTGATGATCGCCGTAAAAAGAAGGGGCGGGCTGATGCGGAAAGAAAAGTCCGCACTGCCAAAAAAGAGCTTTATCGCGCTGAACAAGAACTGAATGAGCTCGAGCAGTCTGCCCACCGTCAAAATGTGCCCCCAGGCTGGCTCCGGTGCCAGTTCAGCTATTAGCCCCTGTCATATCGGCTGCGCTGCCGGAAAACGGCATCATGCCGATTTCCCTTGATTAAATACCCGTTAATCAGTAATTATAATACTACATTGGCGCTGTTTCAAAAAAATAACAGCGTTGCCGATGTCGCTTCCTCGTACGGAAAATAACTCTTCAGGAGCTGCCTTGTCGCACCAAAAGCCTCAGCTGCCTCAACTTGTAATTAAGGGTAAAACTCTTAAGGTTCCTATCGTTCAAGGGGGAATGGGAGTAGGAGTGTCACTCTTTCCGCTGGCATCTGCAGTTGCGAGCGAGGGGGGTCTTGGCATAGTGTCCAGCGCCTGCCTCGACAGACTGGTGTCCAAGAGGCTCGGTAAACGCATTGGCACTTATGATGCGGCTTATGAAGAGGTGGCAAGGGCAAAGTCCCTGGGCGGACTCGCCGGAATTAATATCATGGTCGCACTTGTCAAAGACTACCCCGACTCGGTAAAGGGCGCGCTTGATGCGGGGGCCGATGCCATAATTTCAGGAGCAGGATTGCCCCTCTCCCTGCCGGCAATTCAGGCCCCTAAGGATACGGCCCTGATCCCCATAGTATCTTCTGCGCGCGCGCTTGAGATTATATGCAAAAAATGGGAGAAACTCAGATACAGGCCGGATGCGGTAGTGCTTGAAGGCCCTCTGGCAGGCGGGCATCTCGGCTTCAGGATGGACCAGATAGATCTGGATTCCAATAAGCTTGAAAACCTGCTGCCGCCTGTGAAAGAGATGGCGATCAAAATGGGGAATTTCCCGGTGATTGTTGCCGGGGGCATTTATACTTATGAGGACATAATGCGGTTTGTTGCCATGGGCGCAGACGGGGTGCAGATGGGAACGCGGTTCCTCGCTACGGAGGAAAGCAGCGCTTCGGCTGAGTACAAGCAGGCCGTAATTCAGGCCGAAGATGACGATATAGTGGTGGCTCATCGTCCCGGTTCTCCATGCGGGCTGCCTTTCAGGGTTATCAGGCATTCGCCCATGTACGAGTCATCATTGAAAGCCCTGAGAAAACCCAAATGCGACAAAGGGTACGTCCTCCTGAAGGATGCCGAGGGCAAGTTCAGCGTCTGTCCCGCAAAAGTGGACAACAAGGACTATTTTTGTATCTGCAACGGCCTGCTCAGTTCGGCCGGATACAACCGCACCGAAGAGGAACCTCTTTATACGGTCGGCACAAACGCGTCCAGGATAGGCGGCATTGTCTCGGTAAAAGCCCTGATGGACGAGCTGTCCGGCAAATCAATCTGATACCAAGCGAGAGCTGGTATCAAAGAGCCGCTCTTGATTGTCATTCAAAAATAATTACCGCACGATTCATGTCCTTTCCTGATTCCGTATATCATTTAAATATGAAATTGCCCTTTTGGGAGGTTATGTGGATAAGCTGAACGTCCTGATACATATAAACGAAAATGAAAAGTGGAAAGTAGCATTGGGCAATATCTCAAATCTGCTGAATGACGCCGGAGACGAAAATGTTGATGTCGTAGTTATTGCAAATGGATATGCAGTGTATGGTTATGCAGACTCTGAAAAGGTTTCGCCGATGGAGCAGCTTGCCGTGCGCGGGGTTAAATTCATTGCCTGCCGCAACTCACTCAGCAATATGTGCCAAGAGGGGGTTGCGTGCCTGAAAGAAGAACTGATGCCGTCATTCATCACGATAGTTCCGGCGGGGATAACCGAAATCGCCAAAAGACAACTTGACGGATATGCGTATATTAAACCCTAGATGAATCTACTTTTTTCTGAAGTCCTTTGATATCCTGTCGAGAATTCCATTAATAAAGGCTGCCGATTCGGCAGTCGAAAATCGCTTTGCGATCTCGAGGGCCTCATTGATACTTACGGCATCGGGGATATCGTCGCGGAAGAGAATTTCATAAGCTGCAACCCTGATGATATTCCTGTCTATTGCGGCCATTCTGAGCAGCTTCCATTTATCAACCGCCTTTTGTATCAACGGATCTATCTCGCCAAGGTGTTCTATCGTGCCTTTTGCAAGGTTCTCTGCAAAGGACCTGATATCGGGATCTTGTTCGTCGGTCCCCTTCCAGAATTCATCCAGTCCTCGCGAGATATCGGAGCCGCCTTGCTCTGTCGGCTCGAGGGCGACAAGGTCGATGCCGTACAGGAACTGCAGGGCATATTCGCGGGCTTTCCTTCTCTTCGTCATTATTGAATCTGCTTTATCACCTGAGCCATTTCTATCGCCGTCATGGCAGCATCCCAGCCTTTGTTGCCAGCCTTTGACCCAGCCCTTTCAACAGCCTGCTCGATCGTATCGGAAGTAATGATGCCGAATGCAATAGGCACCCCGGTGTCAAGAGACGCAACCGCTATACCCTTTGAGACCTCTGCCGCGACATAATCAAAGTGAGGGGTAGCCCCCCTGATTACGGTACCCAGGCAGATTACCGCGTCGAACTTGCCGCCTGCAGCCATCTTTTTTGCAACCAGGGGAATCTCGAACGATCCCGGGACCCTCACAACTTCGATATCTTTATCCGCTGCTCCGTGTCTCAACAATCCGTCCACCGCGCCTTCCAGCAGTCTCGATGTAATAAAATCGTTGAATCTGCTTAAGACTATTCCGAACTTCAGGTCTTTGGCCTGCAATTTCCCTTCTATAACTTTCATATCAGCCTCCGGAAAGTTTTCGTATATTGTATCACAAGCGACACCCCGGCGCTGCTAATAAAACAACTCAAATCGCCGTGTTCTTATGCTTATAAGTATTCCTGCAGCTATATAATTGCTCAGCAGCGCCGTCCCGCCATAGCTGACGAACGGCAGCGGAATGCCGACAACAGGCATTATTCCGAGGGTCATGCCGATATTGACCACAAAATAGATGAAGAACATAGCCGTAATGCCGATCGCCATAAGCCTGCCGACCTGGTCTTTCGCCTTTGCCGCAGTATCGAGCCCGCGCAAAAAAAGTATGAAATAGGTCCCGATCAGGACCAGGCAGCCGGCAAAGCCCCACTCCTCGGCAAACACAGCAAATATGAAGTCCGTATGCTTCTCCGGCAGAAACCGAAGAGGCCCCTGCGTGCCGTTGAGATATCCCTTCCCGAAAAACTGACCGGAACCGATGGTTATCTTCGACTGGCTTATATGATAGCCGATGCCGGAAGGATCCACCTCAGGGTCCATAAAAGCTATTAAGCGATTTTTCTGATAGTCTTTCATGCCGTCCCATACTATGTGCCCGACGAACGGAAGGGCTATCAGCCCGATGATCGCAACCACAACTATTATTTTCTTGCTGATACCCTGAGATATGAACAGAGTCGAAAAAAGCGCGAGCAATAAAATGGCCGTTCCGAGATCAGGCTGTTTCACAAGCAGGATCAGCGGCACCACACAGAAAACTATCAAACCCCTTGCGGGAATGCTGCCCCTGCTATCGCTTCCCAGGTTGGAAAGGTACGACGAGAACGCCACGATGAACAATATCCTGAAAAACTCTGACGGCTGAAATGAGAAAAAGCCCATGTTAAGCCAACGTTGCGCGCCCATGGTTGATTTCCCCATGAAGAGCACAATCAAAAGCAGCATGATTCCGATGGCATACATGGGATACGAAAGCCTGTAAAGCCAGATATAATCAAACGAGGTCATTGCAAAAAGCATGATGACACTCAAGCCGAGCCAAACGAGTTGCTTATAGTAAAAATCCGGCTGCTCGCCCATGCCTACCGCAGGCCGCGTTGCGCTGTAGATCGTCATGATGCCTACGATCGTAAGAAACAAGACAACAAGCAGGGTTATCCAGTCAAAATTCCTGATCAGCCTGCGGTCAATATGAATCATGCTGCACTCACTCTGCGCGTTCCTTTCCGGGCGATTTTGTCCCCGGAAGCGCAGCGCCTGTTTTTGTTTCCTTGTTCAAAGCCGCCCTATCCGCAAAATAGGCCTCTATGGCCTTCTTCGCCAATGGGGCTGCCGCAGAGCCGCCGTGGCCGCCATGCTCAACGAAAACCGAAAGAGCAACCTCCGGCTTATCAACCGGAGCCAATGCCACGAACCACGCGTGGTCCATATAACGCTCGCCCAAAAGACCCCTGGTCTTTCCAACCACCTGGGCCGTGCCGGTCTTGCCGCCTATTTTCACAATTGAAGACTCGGCAACCTTTGCAGTTCCCCCCTCCTCATTAACAACGGCGGACAGGCCGTTTTTTACAAGCCTCAATGTTTCGGACTTGATGTCGATCTTCGATTTAGTGCGGACTTCCTTCGGGTCTTTTATCAGCGTCGGCTCCAAAACGCTCCCGCCGTTAGCAACAGTTGCAGTCATAAGTGCGAGCTGTATCGGCGTAACAGCGACATATCCCTGCCCTATCGACGAATTGAATGTCTCTCCGAGATACCAATCCTGTCCCCGTTTGACGCGCTTCCATTCGGTGCTCGGTATCAGGCCCGCGCGCTCTTTTAGCAAGTTAAGTCCTGTGGGCTTGCCGAGCCCCAGCGCTATTGCATATTTATATATTCTGTCGATGCCGAGCCTTTTGCCGACCTCGTAAAAATAGACGTCGCATGACTCCCTGATAGCCTTGTGCAGATCCACGTTTCCGTGGCCTTCATGTTTCCAGCAGCCGAACGTCCATTTGCCGTAACTGATTCCGCCGGTGCAATTCACCGTAGTATCAGGTGTAATCACGCCCTCCTCAAGTCCTGCAATCGCAGTAACGATCTTGAATGTGGAGCCGGGGGGATACTGGCTTTGCAGCGCCCTGTTCATCATAGGCTTGCGTTTGTCTTCAACCAGCTTCTGCCAATCGGCGGAAGATATGCCGTCCGTAAACTGATTAGGGTCAAAGGAGGGAAGGCTTTCAAGCGCCAGCACTTCGCCCGTATCCACCTTGAGCGCAACCAGTGCGCCTGCCTTATCCCCAAAGGCCTCCTCTACCGCCTGCTGCATTCTGATGTCGATGCTGAGTACGACGTCTTTACCTCTTACCGAAGGCTCCTGACGGACCAGCCTGTGTTCCCTGCCCAGCGCATCGACCTCTATCACCCTTCCGCCTGCTACACCCCTGAGTTGTTTATCGTAAAGGGCCTCCACTCCCCATTGGCCAACCAAGGTCTCCGGCGGCAGATCGCTGAATGCAGGCGAGCCTGCCTGAACCGGTGTCATCTTGCCCAGATAACCTATAACATGAGCGCCTGTCTTACCGAACGGATATGACCTGCCGACATCGGTCTGAATGAACAAGCCCGGGAAATCGGACCGCCTAGCCTCTATGCGTGCAACTTCCTGAAAGCTCAGGCCCTGTTTAAGCCTGATCGGGACAAACGGGCTATTATCTTTTCTGTTCAGCCTTGTTTCGATGTCCTGGCGATCTTCTCCGATAAGAGACGAAAGCGCAGCAGTATCGACGCGTCTCGCCGGATCGTGCATAATGTATACGCTGTAAAACGGTACGTTCTTGACCAGGGCAACCCCGTTTCGGTCATAGATAATGCCGCGCGGAGCCGGCGAGCTCAATATCCTGAGCCTGTTGTTCTCGGACTGCTGCCGATACATGGTGCCATCTATTATCTGCAGCTGAACCAGGCGCAGCAATATGACCATTAGAACCCCGGTCACAACCAGCAGGCCTAATTGTATCTTCTTTTTTGAAACCATGATCGCTCTGCCGCTTCTTTTTGTCCGGGTTTGATCAGCAAGCCCAACGGTATGTTCATAATTGCCTGCATTGCAATAAGTTCTGCCGTCGCCCATCCGCTGACAACCGCATTGAAGACCAGAAGCCGCAACCCGATAACGATAAGCCCGTCAGCGATGGTCAGTATGCAGAGCACTATGCTTCCCAGCGATGAATCCCACTGAAAAAAGATGTCTCTGAAGACAAAGCTGCTCATGAGGCCGACCAATCCCTTGCCCAGCAAATTCGGGCCGATTGCCGACCCGGACATGCCGTCTTCCAGCAGGCCGACCACGGCCCCGAATATTGTCGCCTTGATCTCAGTTGAAACATCGCCTGAGCCCACGGCGGCGGACTGCTGCATCGACTGCCTGATAGCAAATGCATAAACGACGACCACGGAAAGATTGAGCGGATATTCGAAAAGCGAAAGCTTCGGCTGAATAATCAGAACCAAAATTGCAACGCCAATCCAGACCGCCATGGCTATCTCCCCTTCATTCCGTCGGTCGGCGGCTGCTCTGCAGCTTCCAGTTGTTTCTTCAGTTCGGCAGACCGGCTGATCAGGAGCACCTCTTCTATTTTGGAGGGAGGCTGAAAAGGCAACACTTCTATGTACTGAAAAAATTCGACACCGTCCGACTGCGCCCTCGACACCCTTCCTACAGGCAACCCTTGTGGAAAGACCCCATCCATGCCTGAGGTCACCACCACATCGCCCTCTTTTACCTGGCTCTCGGCCGCCACATATTTGATAATACAGTAACGGTGGCCGGTGCCGGTCAGGACCCCTTCATAACGACTTTCCTGAAGCCGGACGGCAACCGAAAAATTAGGGTCCGTTAGCAGCATGACATCGGAATAATCATTTCTCAGGGCAAATATCTTACCGGCGAGGCCCTTTGAGGTAATGGCAGCCATATCCTTGACAACACCCTGGTTCTTCCCTTTATCAATAACAAGCGTATTTACGAATTTGTCATACCCTCTTGCAACGACACGCGCGGCTATTCCGCCGCCCTGGACTTCGCGCCTGAGGTTGAGAAGGTCGGTCAGCCGCTGATTTTCCTTTATGATTTCTCCATACCGCTCCCTTTCAGCAAGCGTCGCCTTAAGCTCTGCCTTGAGCTTCTTATTCTCGTCGCCTGCGTTAACAATGCCGTCGATCCCGGCCGACATCGAGGAGATTAGATTACTAAGACTGTCATAGGCATATGAAAACGGCCTCAGAAAAACCGGCATGCTTTCTCTGTCGCGGTAAAAGTGGACCAGTATAAGAGCGAACGTCACAAGCACTGCAACAATAAGCAGTCTTTTTTTGGTCCGCGGCACGAACGGCATCAGTTGGTTGCGATTGCTATTTTCTTCAACAGTTCAAGCTGATCGAGCATCGCGCCGCACCCTCGTACTACCGCTGTTAGCGGGTCGTCGGGCACGATGACAGGCACACCGGTGTGCTCCCTGATGAGGATATCAAGTCCCTTTAGCAGCGCACCGCCACCGGCCAGAACAATACCGTGGTCCACAATATCTGCAGCCAGCTCGGGAGGAGTATTTTCCAGCGTGACCTTAATTGTGTCGAGGATCAGACCGACGCTTTCCTGAAGAGCTTCCCGGACTTCCTCCTCGGACACATTGATGGCCTTGGGAATGCCTGATATCAGATCTCTTCCCTTTACTTCAATGGGCGGGATCTTTTCTGTAGGATACGCCGATCCGCACTGGATCTTAATCTGCTCAGCGGTGCGATCGCCGATCATCAGATTGTATTTGCGTTTTATGTAAGCGATTATGGCCTCGTCCATCTTGTCGCCGCCGACTCTGACGGCCTTGCTAAAGACAATGCCGTCGAGCGAAATCACTGCGACGTCCGTCGTGCCTCCGCCTATGTCCACTATCATATTGCCGGAAGGCTCGCCTACAGGCAGTCCGACACCAAGGGCCGCAGCCATCGGCTCCTCGATTAAATATACTTCCCTTGAGCCGGAAGCATGGGCCGCATCCTTGACGGCACGCTGCTCCACCTGCGTTATGCCGGACGGGACGCCTATAATAACCCTCGGAGAGATAAAGCTCTTGCGGTGGTGGACCTTTGTGATGAAGTATTTGAGCATTTCTTCGGTTGCGTCGAAATCGGCAATTACCCCGTCTTTCA
Source organism: Dissulfurispiraceae bacterium (assembly GCA_035319185.1). Lineage (GTDB taxonomy): Bacteria > Nitrospirota > Thermodesulfovibrionia > Thermodesulfovibrionales > Dissulfurispiraceae > Fen-1308. The sequence continues at coordinate 27,422 of DATHDF010000013.1, forward strand.
TAGGCCGGATCGTCACTATGTTTGCGGGTGTCTTTCCGACCATCTCCTTTGCCTCAAGGCCGACCGCAATGGGTTTTTTATTGTCCCTGCGGACTACGACAACAGACGGCTCGCTGCAGATAATGCCGCGGCCTCTGACATAAACGAGTGTATTGGCTGTTCCAAGATCTATTGCCAGGTCGTTCGAAACCATGCCCATCAGCTTATTGAAAAACACATAAACCTCCTTCCGAATGAGGACCTTAAATTATTAGCATACCGCAGGCCCGGACAGATCAGCCTTCAATGACCTTCGTGCCTGCCAGCTCGTCGCCGAACCTCATGCCTTCGCTGTTGCCGAGGGCCAGCAGAAACTCTAATGCCGGGATCATAATCGGGAAAAACCACCCGATTAACGGAACGTGATACAGCACCATCGCCACTGCGAATGGCGCGTTCCTGATCATGGAGTCTCTGAAACTGCAGTTTGCCGTCTTCGCAGAAGAAATGACTCTAAACCGCATTACCCTCTTGCCGAGACTCCGACCGTCGAAAAGCCCGTCGCATATAAGTATATACGACAGCGCCGCTATGAAGCCTACCCGCGGGATTGCCTTAGCTGCCGCAGCAACAACAATAAAATCCAGCGTCTTTGCCATCACCCTGATTAGCAAACTCGCCTTCAGCGGGCCTTCAGACATACTTAATAGTAACAGACCCACAATTGCTTTTTCAAGGAACTAACTCGTTTAAACCCATGATTTTATGCTGAAATTGGATGGCAAACTCTTTTCTACTAGGCACCCGTCCCTATATCCTTCGCTTCGTCCTGATATATCTTAGCGCATTACATTTATGATATACTTTTGCAGCATTATCTACTGCATTATTAACTTTCCTTACTCCTGGGGGGGGATTATGATCAAACGCGGAGGCAACTCTGCTTTCCTTGCGCAATTCGTATTCATGCTCTTTCTTTTATTACCCGCGGTATCTTTCTGCGGCGATATCATGGTGCAGCCGGGCAAATTCGACCACTTCGATATAAGAATCCCCCAGAAAATAGTAGCGGGCGATAAGATTCCGCTTGAAATAATGGCGGTTGATTCATTCAACAACATCATCTCGAACTTCGACAATACCGGCCGGGATTTCTCAGTTTCTGTTTCAGGTTCTGCATCGGCAACCCCGGCGGCGCTTTCTTCATCCGCTTTTACCAAAGGCGTAGCCAAGGTCACGCTTCGGGATACCGTCGCCGAAACCTTTACGATGACTATATTTGAAAAAGGCAACACCCTGCCGCTTCAGTCAAAAGATATACGCATTTATCCCGGAAAGCTCGCCTCTCTCATGGTGAGAGGCCCGCGGGCGGTCCAGGCAGGCGACAGGTTCGACGTCAAGATGTTTGCGGTCGACTCCTTCGGCAATCCAGTAGCGGAACATATGTACGGCAAGAACATCAATGTGTTATTCAGGGGCGGCGCAGAACCAAGGATTATAGGGCAGTCGGTGCCTGATTTTACATACGGCGTCGGCACTGTCACCCTCATGTCTGAAAAGTCGGGTTCATTCTCCGTCGAGGTGCGCGACCTGGTTACCGGCAGCACCGGCACAAGCGAATGGATAGAGGTATTGAATAACGCGCTGGCATCCTTCAGGCTCACCACTCCAAAGGAGATTATAGCCGGTGAATCCTTTGAGGTCTCGATTACGCCTGTAGACAACTTCGGCAATGTCGTAAAGAATTATTCCTCCGTGGAATCCGGCGTTGTCCTTATATCATCCGGGAAAGCGCGCCCCTTCCCCTCATCCGTCTCCGCGTCGGAATTCATCAACGGGCTGGCCAAGGTTTACTTGCGTTACGATACGATCGAACCGGCCCATGATATTGTCCTGACCGCTGCAGAGATAAACAGGAAGAACCAGGGGACAAGCAAACACATAAGAGTGTTGCCCCAGATACCGTCGAAATATGAAGTGACAAACCCCGAGGCAGCGGTAGCAGGCCAGAAGTTCAGGATCAAGATTACGGTATACAATCAGGTCGGCAACCCGATAAAAAACTACAACCAAATAGGACAGGACATCATTCTGAGTGCAACAGGAAGAGGCAAGCTGACGCCATCACGCATCCCGGCGTCGGAATTTGCCAATGGTTCGGCGCTTGTGGACGTGCAGTACAACAAGTCAGAAGCCTTCTCAATAGTTGCGGAACCGATGCCTTCAGTAAAGAAGCCGGCGACCGGCAGGCATTCGAGAAAGGTTGAAAAGAAGACAGAAAAAAAGGCCGAAAGGAAAGCAAATGCCGAAGCGAGCTCCGACAAGACAGAGATCATGAGAACCCCCTTTGCAGGCGGGCAGACAACAGGCAAGACGTTCGATATAACCGCCATATCGATTGTCGAGTCGAAGAAAAGAACGGTGGTATCTATCCACATACCGGCACTTATGCGTTCATCAGCGCTTAAATACACAGCTCACGAGGTAACCGTTGACGGGAAGAAATGGATTGCCGTAGCCGTGCGGCCTGCTTCAAACAAAATTACAGCGCCGGTCGCATTCGACTCTGCAGCGGTCGGCAAGGTTGTGACTGAAGAGAGTGCGGACGGGGCTGGGACCGTCTTCCTGAAAATCGAGAACCTCAGGGCGTCCAAATTCCAACTTCGCAGGGGGGATAAATCCCTTGCCGTCACGCTAACGCGCTGACCGGCACTAATTTCCCTGCAACGGGATTGACTATGGGCTTTCTTGACAAACTGAAATCAGGACTTGCGAAAACCAAGAAAAATCTTGTCGAACGCGTCGAAACCGTTCTGCTCAACCGCAAGATTGATGATGCAGTGCTCGACGAGATCGAAGAGATCCTGATAGCCTCCGACATAGGCGCTGAGGCTGCAGGTCAGATCATCGAGATGCTGAAAGCCAAGGTTCGCTCCGGCACCATCAAAGATGCGTCCAACATCAAAGAAGCGCTCAGAGATGAGATGACCGCAATGCTGGGTCATCCCCAGCCTTTGACGTTATTTGCAAAGCCGCATGTAATGCTCATGATAGGCGTGAACGGAGTTGGCAAAACGACTACGATCGGAAAGCTGGCATCGCGCTTTTCGGCTGAAGGGCGCTCTGTCATACTCGCTGCAGGAGATACCTTCAGGGCTGCGGCGATTGAACAGCTTGACATCTGGGCGCAGAGAACAGGTGCAGCAATAATCAAACACCAGAGCGGTTCAGACCCGGCTGCCGTCGCCTTCGATGCCGTAGAGGCGGCCAAGAGCAGGGGCAGCGATGTTGTTATCATCGACACCGCCGGCAGGCTGCATACCAAAACCTCGCTGATGGACGAGCTCAAAAAGATCGACCGCGTTATAAAAAAGGCCATGCCTGACGCGCCTCATGACAAGCTGCTTGTTATAGATGCTACAACCGGGCAAAACGCAATACGCCAGGCGAGGATCTTCCATGAAGCAGTCGGTCTTACCGGCATAGCTCTGACAAAGCTTGACGGCACTGCAAAGGGAGGGATAATTTTCGCGATCCAGAAGGAATTGAACGTACCCGTTCAGCTGATAGGCGTCGGCGAAGGCGTCGAGGACCTGCAGGAATTCAATCCGCGCGACTTCGTTACGGCATTGTTTCAATAATAAGGCCGGCTGCGATATAGTCGGATACCTGAATCAGCGTAGCTCAGAGAATAAATTACTGTGAAGCCTGCGTAAAACTCCCGATCTTTTTTATCTTTTTGTATCTGTCTTCGATAAGTTTGGCGGCAGGCTTCGCCTGGAGTGTTTCGAAGGTTTTGAGGACGTATTCGGAAATCCTCTTGGCGACGGTTTCAGGCTCACGATGCGCGCCTCCAAGCGGCTCTGCAATAATATCGTCTACAATCTTGAAGCCTTTGAGGTCCACTGCGGTTATCTTAAGGGCCTCGGCCGCACGGGAATAATCATCCGATCCGACCTCATTGCTGCTTCTCCTCCACAGGATTGCCGCACAACCTTCAGGCGAGATCACTGAATACACCGCGTTTTCCAGCATGGCAAGCCTGTCCGCAACACTCAACGCCAGCGCTCCTCCGCTGCCGCCCTCCCCGATCACGACAGATATGATCGGCGTCTTGAGCCTGGCCATCTCCATTAGATTCATCGCGATGGCCTCGGCCTGCCCTCGTTCCTCGGCACCGATTCCAGGGAACGCGCCGGGCGTGTCGATCAACGTAACCACAGGGCGTCTGAAACGTTCCGCAAGTTTCATCAGACGAAGGGCCTTGCGATACCCTTCAGGATTGGGCTGGCCGAAATTCCGGAAGATGCGGTCCTTCGTGCTCCTGCCCTTCTGGTGGCCGATGATGACCATCGGGACTCCGCCGATCCTGCCGACTCCGCCGACAATCGCCGGATCGTCGCCAAACCGCCTGTCTCCATGAAGCTCGACGAAGTCCTCTGCGATCATGTCGATATAATCCAGAGTATACGGCCTGTCCGGATGGCGGGCTATCTGGGTCCTCTGCCACGGGGTGATGTTCGAAAATATCTCCGACCTTAAATCTTTCGCCTTTTTTTCAAGCTTCTTTATTTCAGAAGTTATATCGAGTTCGCGCCCGTCGGAAAGCTTCTTCAGTTCCTCAATCTTTGTCTCGAGCTCTTCGATGGGCTTCTCGAAATCAAGATAATACGCCATTCAGAATCTCCTGTAATTAATATGCCCTGACCCTCTCGCCGGTCAGTCTTTCGACCTCCAACACGAAGTTCGAGCAGGGCTGCAACTGTGTGACAACGACGATGCTGAAGTCCTTCAGGATCAGCCTGAGCTGCAAAGAACCGTTATCCTTTCCGTTAGTAGGGGAGGTAAGGAGCGCCCTTATGGTCGCAAGTTTTTCCTTTGCATCCGCGCTATCAGCTCTTAATGATACCTCATACCTCACTGCTATCTCCATTCCGGAGATGTCCTGGACCTCTCTGACGATGATCTTGGCCCCTTTGTCGGCCCTAGTAAGCTGGCCCTTCACAAGGATAATCGCTCCCTTCTTGAGGAGCTCTGCATTCTTCCTGTAGAGATCTGAAAAGGCCAGGGCCTCTGCGCTGCCGGTCTCGTCTTCCATCATGAGATATGCTGTGATGCTCTTTTCCTTTGCGCGGGTTTTCACGTCGGCGATAATGCCGGCTATGGTGATGTCGGTCCTGTCATCCTGATAACCCCTGCCGTTCGTCGTCTCTGCCGGGGGCTGCTCCTGCATTTCGGCTATCGCGGCTATCGGCGTGACGTTCATCTTCGCAAGAGTGCGGCGGTATCTCTGCATGGGATGCCCCGAGATGTAAAAGCCGAGGGCCTCCTTCTCATGCTGAAGCAATTCGTTTTCATCCCACGACTGTACATTCTCTTCGGCAGGGCCCATATCCCCAAAAAGCCCGGGGCCCTTGGAGGCAGGCTTTCCCTGGGCCGATACGGCGTCCATCGCCTTTGCCCTGACATTGCCGGAATTTAATGAACGGCAAGCACCGTCGACTGACTTGGGCTCACGGTACAGCGAGTCGAAGGCGCCCGCCTTGATAAGGCTTTCAATAACCTTCTTGTTGATCTTCTTGCTGTCGGCGCGCTTGAGGAAATCTTCAAATGTTTTATACACTCCATTTTCGCGCTCCGCGATCAGGACATCGATGGCCGCGCCACCTACGCCCTTCACCGCCTCAAGGCCGAACCTGACCGAGCTGCCGTCGATCTTGAATTCACGGTCGCTCGCGTTGATGTCAGGAGGCAGGATAGCAATGCTCATTCCCCTGCACTCGCTAATGAGCTTTACGATCCGGTCGGTATCTCCCATGTCTGCGCTCAGGTTTGCGGTCATGAATTCGACCGGATAGTGGACCTTGAGATACGCTGTCTGATAAGCAACCAATGCGTAGGCAGCCGAATGGGATTTATTGAATCCGTACTGGGCAAAAGGCTCCATCTTTTCAAATAGCCCCTTGGCAACCTTTTCGGAGATACCGTTTCTCACTGCGCCGGCGATGAAGTCTTCCTTCTGTTTAGCCATTTCCTCAGGCTTCTTCTTTCCCATCGCGCGCCTGAGCAGATCGGCCTGTCCCATCGAGAAGCTGGCTATCTTGTTGGCGATCATCATCACCTGCTCCTGATAGAGAATGATGCCGTATGTTTCATCTAGCACATCTTTCAGTTGCGGTAATTCGTAGCCGATCTCGGCCTCGCTTTTTTTGTTCTTGATAAAGTCGTCGATCCATCCCATCGGGCCTGGCCTGTAAAGTGCGACAAGGGCTATCAGGTCCTCGAAACGGCTGGGCTGCATCCTTGCAAGTATGTCTCTCATGCCTGCGCTTTCGAGCTGGAATATGCCGGTCGTCTCTCCAGAGGTCAGGTATCTGTATGTTTCTTCATCGTCCACAGGGATTGAGGAGAGGGCTATATCCCCGCCCTGCTGCCTGATGAACTGGACAGTCTTGTCCATAATCGTGAGGGTCTTGAGCCCGAGAAAATCGAACTTGAGCAGGCCCATCTTCTCTATCGACTTCATGTCGAACTGGGTGGTCACAACTTCTTCAGCAGGGTTCTTGTAAAGGGCGGTGAAATGGGTGAGCGGATCGGGAGCTATCACAACACCTGCCGCATGGGTGGATGCATGGCGCGACAGGCCTTCAAGCCTTTTTGCGATATCGATCATCTCTTTGATCTGGGGGTTTGTATTGTACAGCTCTTTAAGCCGCGGTTCTATCTTCAGGGCGTCGTCCAGGCTTTTCACTTCCGGTCCGGTCGGTATGAGCTTGGATATCTTGTCCACTTCGGCGTATGGAATATCGAGTACGCGACCTACGTCCCTTACCGCAGCCTTTGACGCCATGGTCCCGAAGGTGATGATCTGGGCGACGTTGTCGTGACCGTATTTCTCGGAAACATAATTTATCACTTCCTGGCGCCGGTCCTTGCAGAAATCCACATCGATATCGGGCATACTAATGCGCTCTGGGTTGAGAAATCTCTCGAAAAGAAGATTGTATTTGATGGGATCAAGCTCTGTTATCGTCAGGCAATACGCGACAAGGCTTCCTGCGGCCGAGCCCCTGCCCGGACCTACCGGTATCCCTTTACTTTTGGCGTAGTTGATGAAATCCCATACGATGAGAAAATAGGACGCAAAGCCCATCTTCTTGATGACCTCTAGCTCCAATGCAAGCCTGTCCAGATATTCCTTTGGCACCTCGGCCCCGAATCTTTCCTTTAGCCCTTCCCTTGCGAGACTTTCGAGATAGACGGAAGGCCTCATGCCATCGGGAGGTGTATAGCGCGGAAGCAGGAACTTTCCAAGCTCGAACTCCACATTGCACCTTTCGGCTATCATAACGGTATTGCTTATCGCCTCGGGCACCGTCGAAAAGGCCTCCTTCATCTCATCTGGAGATTTGAAGTAAAGCTCCTCGGTCGAGAACCGCATCCTCTTTTCGTCCTTGAATGTCTTTCCTGTCTGGATGCAGAGAAGGATGTCGTGGGCGCGCGCATCGTCCTTTCTCAGGTAATGGCAGTCATTAGTTGCTACAACTGGGATATGAAGCTCTGCAGCCAGATCGATAACCTTGCGGTTGACCTCTTCCTGCTCAGTCATGCCGTTCGTCTGTATTTCGAGATAGAAATTATCAGGGCCGAAAAGGTGCTTGTAGTGAAGCGCAACCTCTCTGGCCTTGTCTATATTGCCGATCTGCAGATAATACGGCACCTCGCCCTTTAGACATGCCGACAGGGCGATAAGCCCGCCGCTGTATTGCTCAAGCAGGTCCTTGTCTATGCGCGGCTTGTAATAAAAGCCTTCCAGGTAAGCCTTGGCTACCATGGAGGTCAGGTTTCTGTAACCGTCAATATTGCGGGCAAGCAGGATCAAGTGAAAAGCGGCCTCTTCAGCAAGATTGTCAATATTGGTCTTCACCCGATCAAGCCTGCTCTGCGGCGCGACATAAACCTCGCAGCCTATGATCGGCTTGATGCCTTTCTTGCGCGCCCGCGAATAGAAATCGATCGCTCCAAAAAGGTTTCCGTGATCGGTGATAGCGACCGCAGGCATCTTATAAAGCACCGCCTGCTCCAGAAGCTCATCGATCTTTATGGCACCGTCAAGAAGGCTGTATTCAGTGTGCAGATGGAGGGGTACAAAGTCCGCGTGCTGCATTAAAAATATTACCTTTCCAGCCCGTTCTTAGTCAATTAAAAAAGGCGGGAAATTCATGCTGATATTTGCAACAGGCTATCGAAAGGCAAACCGGTTAATTCCCATAGCCGTCCGTCTCGACAGCTACCAGCTTTCCGTTTTCAAAGGTTAGAATGGTAATCAATGAGCTGGGACCGCGGTCATACGTCCACTCATCAATATTTACATATTCTTCCACCAGAAAAGGTTCCCTGTATCTTTCGCGCTCTCCCTGTCCTGGGGGTGGAAAGAGGTCACGGTAAAGGTCGCGCTTGATCCTCTTTTCGCGGCGGACATCCTTATAGCTCGGTTTGCCGCATTTAGCAAGGACTTGATATTTAGAGTCACCGACCGTAACAACATTCGATCCACACCTGAATGTGTCTTCGCCTGCATAGACAGCCGTTACGCCAAAAGTCATTGTCATAAATACCAACAGGCTTACTGTCATACCGATTATCCGCATCCTGCACCCCCGATCAATAATCTCATTATACGCGGCATCGGTCGTCTTTCAAACCTTAATGCAGCTCCATCTTCACTCCTGATCGGACTGGCAGGTTATTTGTTCAATTAAGAAGCCCTCTCGACGGAAATTTTTTCCTCCGGGCAATTATGTCTTATCGGTTCTACCGGTTGCCGCTCTGATATATAGGCATATTTTTGTGGCACACTGATTGCTTTTCTCTAATTGTAGACCAATATTAACCTGAAGGCTCAAGAAGGTGATTTTATGAAGTATGTCTCTCCCGTTCAGCCAAGTCTTGCAGGCGTATTCCCTGAAATGAACCCCGCAACCCCGCAGGAATCCTTTTCGAGCATCTTTGCATCCGAGCTTCGGTCCATGTCCGTCGCCCCTGCAGCACGCTCAAACGCCAAAGATTCAACCCGGATCGTTCCCAGCATCGTGAACATTCCGATAAAGCAGGCCCCGGCCGCTTCAGGTTCCGGCTCCAGCCGGATGAATTCAGATTCAATCGACATTGCAAGGATAGTCAACTTCGTCAGGCCCGGCCAGAGGGCAGCCACGGCACCACTTAACGACGGAACAATCCTGAGCACCTCCGGCAATCCAAGCGTAGTTATAAGCGGCAGGTCTCATACACCCTCTGCCCAGTGGGACCGCTACCGGATGGGGTCGGCGCCGCAGGATTCGAAGGGCAGTTCTTTTGCAGCAGGCGTCATGGTTGCATTCAGGGTCTAAATGGGATAGAGCGGTCAATCCAGATTTGTTCGTAAATACGGGCTGATTCCTGATATGCTTTATGTATGAGCGGCCTGGTGATCTGGATTACCGGTCTTCCCGGAAGCGGTAAGAGCACTGTTGCCGATGCCATTTGCTCGGCTCGTCCCGATTTTGAGATTCTCCGAATGGATGACCTAAGGAAGTTCGTAACCCCCCAGCCGACCTATTCGGAGTCCGAACGTGAAATCGTCTACCGCGCTTTAGTCTATACAGCAAAGTGGCTCTCGGGCTTCGGCAACAATGTAATCATCGACGCAACCGGAAACATGCGGCGCTGGCGCGACCTCGCAAGAGAAATCATACCTCGCTACGCTGAAATCTATCTGAAATGTCAGATCGAAATCTGCCGTGCGCGTGAGGAGGCCAGAAGGGAATCTCATGGCGCGCCAAAAAACATCTATAAAAAAGCAGCTGAAGGATGGCCTGTCCCTGGCGTTACCGCACCGTATGAAGAGCCGTTGAGTCCCGAGATTACGATCGATACCGAAAGAATGTCCGCAAATGATGCCCTCCCGCTGATCCTTTCCTTGATCGAAAAATAATAATTTTTATTCGCCGGCTATTGACAGGGCTCACATAAATATCTATCCTTTTTAGAAAATGGGGTTTCTGTCTTATCGACAGGCTAGTATTAACGCGATTTTTATTTGTGTCCGGCAAGGAGCCGACTTATGAAAACAATTCTCTCTCTTATGTCTATCGTTCTGATTACAGTTGTTTTAGCAACATCCGCAGGTGCTACCCTTATTACGTTGGACACTATGCTAACCCCTGTATCCGGCACCGGATCTGCCGCGTCAGGCACGTTCACTGGCACCTTCGATACTGTCGCTGATACCCTGGCGTTCTCGATGGCCTGGACAGGACTGACGACTAACCTGATTAATGCGCACATTCACCTGGCACCGACAATAGGGGCAAACGGGCCTGTGCTGATACCCTTCTTCGCACCAGGAGGCGTTGAGACTATCACGCCGACGCCGCCAACGCTGCCCCTGGGAGTGAGTGGCACCCTGACTGAGAGTATTTTGATAACCGACGCCACGACACTTAGTGAATTTCTAACTGGCTTATCGGCGGGGACTTTATATGTGAACTTGCACACAGTAAACTTCCCGGGCGGAGAGATCCGCGGCAATTTTTCTCCTGTTGCGTCGACCGTCCCAGAGCCCGGCACCTTGATATTACTCGCCGGTGGAATCGCTGCCTGCATTGGAGCCAGCAGATTTAGAAAACTCTCTTGACTTGCAATTTTGCAATGAACATGAGCACCGTCACGTTATTCTTGGTTATTGAAGATTTAACTTGACAGCCGTTCGAAAGTGCGGTATAAATTAATCAGAGAGAGCACTCACCAAGTGGTGGTCTTGCTCCTCCGGAAACTCAGCGTAGTTGTAAGTTTCAAAAGACGTAAGATGAAGACGCAAAGAGTCTCAAGTCGAATGTCTCAAGAAGTTGCAAACCGCTGAGTGAAAAGAGGAAAGCAAGCACCACTTTTTTATGTCCTCGCCCGTTAGCATGCCTTCCTTTCGAACTGCCTTGTATTTCGGCATCATTTAAGCCCTGTGTTATAATTCGGTACAAAAATCAATCGGGAGCAATGAATGAATATCTGTCCCTGTGGTTCAAATATCGATTATGAAAAGTGCTGCAAACCAATCATTAAAGGCGACCGACCCGCCGGCACAGCCGAACAGCTTATGCGGGCGCGCTATAGCGCATATGTCGCTAAAGAGCTGGACTTTATATTAACGTCGTTGCATCCCGATTCAAGGGCCGACTATGATGAGAAGGGCACGCGTGCCTGGGCTGAAGCTGCAACATGGCATAAGCTCGAAATTCTTGGTGCATCTGGCGGCGGCGTTGACGATTCCGAGGGTAATGTCGAATTCAAAGTCTGCTACTCTGAGGACGGCGTCGAAAAAGAGCACCATGAATTATCGGAATTCAAAAAGGATGGCGGCACATGGTATTTTGTGAGCGGTAAGATGGCCCCTCCGAAACAGTTCATCCGCCCTGCGCCGAAGGTGGGCCGCAACGACCCGTGCATATGCGGCAGCAGGAAAAAGTATAAAAAATGCTGCGGCAGCTAAAGGGAGGGCATTATGGACAAGTTCTTTCTTTCCTGCGATCAAGCCGTTATTGTAATCGTAGATGTGCAGGAGCGTCTGGCAAATGCCATGCAGGCGCGCGATCAGGTAGTAGGAAACTGCCTTCACCTTGTAGAACTTGCCAAACTGCATGACATCCCGATCATCGTTACGGAGCAATACCCCAAGGGGCTCGGTCCTACGGTCGAACCGCTGAGGAATGCTTTGCCATCTTATGAACCTGTTGAAAAATTAAGTTTCAGCTGCTGCGGACAGACCGATTTCATAAGCCGGGTCGGCAAGGTCGGCAGGAATACCGTCCTTCTGGCAGGCATGGAAACGCATGTATGCGTCCTTCAGACATGCCTTGATCTCCTGAAACAGGGAATTAACGTTCACCTGGTTAACGATGCCGTATGCTCTCGAACTAAGGAAAATAGTGAAACCGGCATAGAATTAATGCGCGACGCCGGAGCGGTTGTTACATGTACTGAAACAGTGCTGTTTCAGATTCTGAAAATGGCCGGCAGCGAGGAGTTCAAGGCAATATCAAGGAGAATCAAATAGGCTGCCCTATTGGCGGACTAGGCCGAAACGCACCTTACGAATTTGTCTATGTCGAATTCCAGATTGATCACTTCGTTTGCGCGGTCAATCTTGCCCTTTTCGCGGATCATCGTATGACCCATTATCCGCTCGATTTTATCTACCGTGGTAAAGGTGTCCATCTCAACCGAAATCACGGGGATCCCTTTGGCCCGGGCCTTTCCGATTACGACATCGCTCGTATTAAGCCCTCCGGTCAGTATTATGCATTTTGTTGAAGTCTCCATTGAGACCAGCTGAATGTCCGTCCTGTGAGCACCTGTGATGACTGCTTTATTGGCAATCCGCCTGAAGTAATTGAGGGCTGAGTCCACATCCATTGCGCCTATCGAAAAGTTTTCGACAAATTCACCGAGGCAGT
>DATHDF010000014.1:0-11287 GCA_035319185.1 Dissulfurispiraceae bacterium
GGCCGACATCATTGTGACGCCCACATCGCCCACACCCGCCTTCAAGGTAGGCGAAAAGGCGACGGACCCGCTCCAGATGTACCTTTCCGACATTTTCACGATATCCGTGAACCTGGCGGGCGTTCCGGGGATATCCGTTCCCTGCGGCTTTACGGCTGAAAACCTTCCCATCGGACTGCAGCTTATCGGAAGGCATTTCGATGAAGAAACAATTCTGAAGACTGCTTACGCATACGAGCAGAGCACGGATTGGCACCTCAGGAGGCCGGCACTATGAAAAGCGGTGTGGATGCAATCGCACAGGCTAAGAAATATGAAGTTGTTATCGGGCTCGAGGTGCATGCACAGCTTCTTACGGATACCAAGATGTTCTGTCGCTGCTCTACTAAGTTCGGGTCCGAGCCTAACACGCAAACGTGCCCTGTATGTATGGGCATGCCGGGTGTCTTGCCTGTTATGAACAGGAAAGCGGTCGAGTATGCTATCAGGACAGGCCTTGCCATGAATTGCGCAATTGCGCCATACAGCAGGTTTGCGCGCAAAAATTATTTCTATCCTGATCTGCCCAAGAACTATCAGATAAGCCAATACGAGCTGCCGCTTTGCGAAAAAGGATATATCGAGATCGTGGTCGACGGCAAAGTGAAGAGGATCGGCATCACAAGGATCCACATGGAAGAGGATGCAGGAAAGAATATTCACGAGGAAAAAGGCGATTTCAGCTTTGTCGATCTGAACCGTACCGGCGTTCCGCTTATGGAGATAGTGTCGGAGCCTGACCTGAGGAGCCCGCGCGAGGCGTCCGAGTATATGAGGAAGCTGAGAGCTGTACTCAGGTATCTGGGCGTCTGCGACGGCAACATGGAGCAGGGATCCCTCAGGTGCGACGCGAATGTCTCGATCAGGCCGTTCGGGCAGAGAGAGTTTGGAACAAGGGCCGAGCTTAAGAACATCAACTCCTTCAAGTTTGTTGAAAAGGCCATTGAATATGAGATAAAACGCCAGATCAGCGTTGTGGAGGACGGAGGCAGGATAATCCAGGAAACCAGGCTGTGGGATTCGTCTGCAGCGGTGACACGCTCTATGCGTTCTAAAGAGGAGGCGCATGATTACCGTTATTTCCCAGAGCCGGATCTGCCGCCAGTGCTTGTCAGTCAGGAATGGATTGACGAGATCAAGGAGAGCCTTCCGGAGCTGCCCGATCAAAAGAGAGAAAGATTCATTACAAAACATGGCCTGCCGGAATATGATGCAGAACTGCTGACGGCTGAGAAAGCTGTAGCGGACTGGTATGAAAGGTGTGTCGAGGCGGGCGGCCAACCCAAGGCTGTATCGAACTGGATAATGGGCGACCTGATGCGGCTTATGAACGAGGAGAGCTGCGACATCGAACAGTTGAGTTTTACGCCGGCACAGCTGGTCGAAATGCTCAAGCTTATCGAAGACGGGACAATAAGCGGCAAGATAGCCAAAGAGGTCTTTGAGGATATGTTCAGGACAGGGAAGAATCCGGGCGATATCGTTAAAGATAAAGGACTTGTCCAGATCAGCGACACAGGCGAACTGGAAAAGGCGGTCGACGAAATATTGGCGAAGAGCCCGAATGAAGTCGAAAGATACAGGGCGGGAGATGAGAAGCTGATGGGTTTTTTTGTAGGACAGATAATGAAAGCTACCAAAGGCAAGGCAAACCCCAAAATGCTCAACGATCTCCTGAAACAGAAGCTCGGGAAGGCCGGGTCGTAAATGCCTAAAAAGGGATGATGTTCCTCAAAAGGGGAAGACTATATATCATTTATGTAGCAACATCATTGCAAAATATGCTTTAATTATGGGTATCGGATTTGCATATCGAAGCAGGAAACGGCGACCTAAAGGATGAGCGGCAGACTGACTGCCTTTTTAACTACACTTTGGAAGGAGGTGAAAATCAATGAAGAAAGTGCTGGCAATAGTCGTTGCGGTTATTTTTGCTCTTGGTGTTGCTTCGATCGGTTTTGCGGCAGGTCTTGAGCCTTGCGATAAGTGTCACAAGGGTGAAAAGAGTGTTGACAAGATGGTTGCTAAGGCTAAGATCGCCACAGCGGCAGATCTTACCAAGGCCCTGAAGGAAGGTCCGAAAAAGGCGATGCATGGCAAGCTGACAGACGACGATATCAAAGCCGCTGCAGCAGCCCTTAAATTGAAATAGAGACTGTAAGAAGAATATGGGGTGACCGAAATTTCGGTCACCTTTTTTTTCGTGAAATCATCTGCCGAATGCAACTCCATACCGGGATCGGTCCACTGCAAAGCAATATTGTAAGTAGTATTCTGAATTTGATATTTTACAGCTTGTGCATTCATAATAATGCATGATTGCATTCAAGTGTTGTGTGTCGGTACAACTGTTCCGACGCCTGTTCCCGAATTCCTGTGAATCGGAATCGAGGGCTTCATAAGGCAATGTTCGGGCAGCTTCCTCTAAACTATGAGCTTCAGCTTCTGGTCCTCATTACCGCCCTTGGAAAAACATACAACAATCTCGATGTGTCGTACATTGAAGAGCTGCTCGACGAAGCGGTCATTTATGAAAGTCAGCAGGTTTTGTGTCCGCTGAAAGGCAAAGAAGCCGTCCTCAATTATCTCAGGAAGAAATTTATGACCCTGAGACAGACGCCCGGCGCGGAGCTCATTGCCGAGATCGGTTTTATGGGCAGCCAGGAGCGAGCTTATATTAAGGCGGCCTTTGTCGCAGAGGGGCAGCCTTGCCTGATACTGTCCCAGGGGGGAAAGGACAGGAAGCTGGCAGTTGCGCTGATTGAAGCCCTGAGGGGGAAGATCAGACGGGTAGAGCTATGCACGGTTGCGCCTCACTGGTCGCAGGTAAAAGGAACAGGGGAGTATCCGAGTTAGTTAAATGTAGGTGAGCCAGGAATAGTATCCGGCGTTTTTGCCTGTCACTATATCGAAGAACGCCGCCTGAAGCTTTTTTGTAATGGGCCCGGCTTTGCCTTTTCCTATGACGCGGTTGTCCAGTTCCCGAATTGGTGTCACCTCCGCTGCGGTGCCGGTAAAGAACGCCTCGTCGGCAATGTATACCTCGTCACGGGTGAAACGCTCTTCTTTTACCGGTATGCCCAGATCGCCGGCCAGCTTCAATATGCTGTCTCTGGTGATGCCTTCGAGTATCGAGGTGAGGGGAGTCGTCTTGATAATACCGTTACGCACGATAAAGATATTCTCGCCGCTGCCTTCCGATACATAACCTTCAGTATCCAGAAGCAGCCCTTCGTCAAAGCCGCCTGCAATGGCCTCTTTTTTGGAGAGCTGGGAATTCACATAATAGCCGCAGACCTTGCCGCGAGACATGTTAGAGTTCACATGATTGCGAATATAGGATGAAACCCTTACTCGAATACCCTTTGCGAGGCCTTCTTCGCCAAGGTAGGCGCCCCACGGCCAGGCTGCAATGGCTACACTGATGGGGTTGTCTTTGGGATACAGCCCCATGGCGCCATATCCGATATAAACCAGAGGCCGTATATAACATTCTTTCAGCTTGTTGGCCCTGACTGTTTTTATAATGGCCGCTTTGATTTCGTCCCGCGTGTATGGAATGTCGATAAGAAATATGTGCGCTGTCTGAAACAGCCGCTCGACGTGCTCGTCAAGTCTGAATATGGCTGAACCTTCAGGCGTCTTGTAACATCTGAGGCCTTCGAAGGCCCCAAGTCCGTAGTGCAGGGTATGTGTCAGAATGTGCACGTTGGCCTTGTTCCACGACACAAGCTTTCCGTCCATCCAAATCTTCCCAGAATTATTCAGCATAAGTTATTATTTATAGCAGTAGCGTTATAGCGCTGTCAATAATCAATATGCAAGGGTGAACGCAAGATTCTTTTCTGACGGCTCATCGAATGATAATGGAGATATGGAAATAGTAAATGTCATCGGCGGAGGGCTTGCCGGCTGCGAGGCGGCATGGCAGGCTGCCCGGATAGCTGCCAGGGTTCGGCTCTATGAAATGAGGCCGGCAAAGATGACCGAGGCACACAGGACAGCGGGCTTGGCCGAGCTGGTCTGTTCGAACTCCCTGCGCTCGCAGGAAATCTCTACCGGTCCTGGACTGTTAAAGAAGGAAATGGAAATCGCAGGGTCGTTGATAATGAAGGCAGCGCAGAACTCCGGCGTCGCTGCCGGAACGGCACTTGCTGTGGACAGGACGATCTTTTCCTCGCTGATATCGGATGCGATTGAAAGCCACCCGCTGATTGAGATCGTAAGGGAGGAATTAGTTTCAGTTCCGACAGATGGCGCAACTGTTATTGCCACGGGGCCTCTGACATCCGGCGGTATGGCGCAGACGATAAAAACCATGATCGGCGAAGATGACCTGTATTTTTACGACGCCATTGCGCCGATACTGGCTTCAGAGAGCATCGACGAGTCGAGGGTTTATCGCTCTTCCCGTTATGGCAAGGGCGGCGATGATTATGTGAATTGCCCGATGAGCATGTCGGAATACAATACATTTCTCGATGCTTTGCTGGAGGCCGATTCCGTTGCCGCGCGCGAGTTTGAAGACATAAAGGTTTTTGAAGGGTGCATGCCTGTGGAGGTGATGGCCCGCAGGGGACGGGACACGCTTAGGTTCGGCCCGCTGAAACCCGTGGGTCTTCCCGACCCTCGAACCGGAAGCGTTCCCTATGCGGTCGTCCAGCTGAGGCCCGAAAACAGGGAGCGTACCGCATACAATATGGTTGGTTTTCAGACGCGGCTAAGGCAGCAGGACCAAAAGGCGGTGTTCAGTCTCATCCCGGGGCTAGACAGCGCCGAATTTTTCCGTTTCGGCAGCATTCACCGAAACACCTATATTAATTCACCCCGGCATCTTAACCGGGACCTTTCGATAAAGAGTCCTGCCGCCGGCGAGCTGCGCGGTCCGAAGGTATTCCTTGCCGGTCAGATTACCGGCGTGGAAGGCTATATCGAATCCGCAGCCATTGGCTTTTTGGCCGGGATCTCGGCAGCGCTGGATGTCCGCGGGCAGGCATTCCCGGTCCCGCCGCGGGCCTCTGCACACGGTTCCCTGCTGGCGCATCTTATCGATTCGGACCCGGAGCATTTTGTGCCCAGCAATATCAATTTTGGCCTGCTGCCGGCTGACAATGCCTTGCCGAGGCTGCGCGACAAGCGAATGCGCAGGCAACGGCTGGCTGAAAATGCATTTGCGCAATGGTCGAACTACATCGATATGCTTAAAAAGGAGTATGATTTCAGATGAAAGGCATGTCCCCGTTTATTGAGAAATTCCTGAGGTTTCTCGATGTCGAGCGCGGCGTTTCGGCCCATACCATCAGGGCCTACGAGAGAGACCTGCATGATTTTTCCGACTATTGCCGGTCCTCACCCGTAGACGTCGAGATGCTTGACATCAGGGGATTCATTTCGGCTCAGATGGGCGAGGGCAAGGCCAAATCAACTGTTGCCAGGAGGCTCGCCACCCTCAGGTCTTTTTTCAAATACCTCTACCAGGAAGGTTTTGTGAAGATCAATTACGCAAAGCTGGTCCCGTCACCGAAGGCGCCCAAGCATCTGCCGTCTTTTCTGGATGTCGATGATGCTTTTGGTCTGGTCAAATCGCCTGACGGTATAGGCCTTCTTCCGGTGCGCGACAGGGCAATACTTGAGCTTCTCTATTCGAGCGGACTGAGGGTGAGCGAAGTGGCGGGGCTGAATACGGATGATTTCAATATCAGGGAAGGTCTTGTCAAGGCGCGGGGGAAAGGCAGAAAAGAGCGGATTGTTCCGGTAGGCAGCAAGGCCGTCGAGGCCCTTAAATCGTATCTGATTGAAAGGGCGCTCTTCAAGAAGAAGTCAATGGATACTGCGGACCCGGCACTGTTTCTGAACAAGAGCGGAAAACGGTTGACCGACAGGCAAATAAGGCGTATAGTAGTGAAATACGCAAGGGCTATCGGCATCGAGGGGCAGATAGGGCCTCATACTCTAAGGCACACTTTCGCGACCCATCTTCTTATTGGTGGAGCTGACCTGAGGGTGATTCAGGAACTGCTGGGGCATTCCTCGCTGTCGACCACGCAGAAGTACACGCATTTGGACATAGGGCATCTCATAGATGTGTATGACAGGGCCCATCCTTTTGCTGAGGGGGAAGGAGGCAAGAAATAGATGTTCCACGGAACGACAATTCTATGCGTCAGGCGGGATGGCCGGGTGGCAATGGCGAGCGACGGCCAGGTTACAATGGGAAATACCGTCCTGAAGCATAACGCAAAGAAAATAAGGAAGATGCATAACGACAAGGTCCTTGGCGGGTTTGCCGGGGCGACGGCGGACGCTTTCACCCTGTTTGAAAAGTTCGAGGGCAAACTTGAAACATACAAGGGCAATCTGACAAGGGCGGCGGTTGAGCTTGCGAAGGACTGGCGCACGGACAAGATTCTCAGGAGGCTTGAGGCCCTGCTTGTCGTATCTGATGCAGAGCATACCCTGATACTTTCGGGTACCGGCGATGTCATAGAACCCGAAAGAGGGATAGCAGCCATCGGATCGGGCGGACCATACGCGCAGGCCGCGGCTCGCGCCCTTCTGGAAAATACCGATATGCAGGCAGCGGATATCGTCGGCAAAGCCATGGAAATTGCAG
Organism: Dissulfurispiraceae bacterium; assembly: GCA_035319185.1. GTDB lineage: Bacteria > Nitrospirota > Thermodesulfovibrionia > Thermodesulfovibrionales > Dissulfurispiraceae > Fen-1308. The sequence goes on from DATHDF010000014.1 coordinate 6,653, forward strand.
CAGATATATGCATATATACGAACAGACATATCACGCTAGAGGAACTGAATGGATAATCTTACGCCGCGACGTATAGTAGAAGAGCTTGATAAATATATCATCGGGCAGGAAAAGGCCAAGAAAGCAGTTGCAATCGCCATGCGAAACAGATGGAGAAGGCAGAACCTGTCGCCGGACCTGAAAGACGAGGTCCTTCCAAAGAACATAATCATGATAGGCAGCACAGGAATCGGCAAGACTGAGATTGCGCGCAGGCTTGCGAAACTCGACAACGCGCCGTTTATCAAGGTGGAGGCCTCGAAATTTACCGAGGTCGGATATGTAGGGAGGGATGTCGAATCCATGATCCGGGATCTTACCGAGATAGCCATGAGCATGGTAAAGACGGAGCAGATGGCCATGGTGCGCGAAAAGGCTAAAACGCTTGCCGAAGACCGGCTCCTTGACCTACTGCTACCGGTCCAGAAACAGCCTCGGAGTCCTGCGGATGAGCCGGAAGATAAGGAACATTATAAAGATACCCGCGAAAGGCTGCGTGAACAGCTCCGGTCGGGCAGGCTCGATTCGCGGTATGTGGATGTCGAAGTAAAGGAAAAGTCGATGCCCTTCGGCGTGATATCGAACGTGGCGCTCGAAGAGCTTGAGATAAACCTGAAGGAAATGATGGGAAGTTTTCTGCCTGAGAAATCTAAGCGCAAGAAGGTTAAAGTGCCTGAAGCCCTTGCAATGCTTACTCAGGAAGAAGCGAACAAACTGGTCGATATGGAGAAGGTTACAAAGGAGGCAATCGAACGGACCGAGCAGTCGGGCATAGTCTTCGTTGATGAAATAGACAAGATAGCCAGCCGCGGGCATGGCCAGGGGCCGGATGTCTCTAGGGAGGGTGTACAGCGCGATCTTCTTCCGATAGTCGAGGGCTCCACGGTTACTACAAAGCACGGCCCGGTGAAGACCGAACACATACTATTCATCGCAGCCGGGGCTTTCCATATTGCAAAGCCTTCAGACCTGATACCGGAGCTTCAGGGCAGGTTCCCGATTCGCGTAGAACTGGAATCTCTTGGCAAGGATGATTTTGTAAGGATACTCACCGAACCTCATAACGCCCTTATAAAGCAGTATGTGGGCCTGCTTGAAACGGAAGGCGTCAAGCTGACGTTTCGTGAGGATGCTGTTGACGAACTTGCCGGTATTGCTGCAGTTGTAAATGAGAAGACCGAGAATATCGGAGCCAGGAGGCTGCATACAGTCCTGGAACGGCTGCTTGAGGATGTGTCATTCAATGCGCCGGATTTGAAGGACAGTGCCATCGATATAGATCGGGCTTATGTTAAAAAGAAGCTTTCCGATATCGTTAAGGATGAGGATCTTAGCAGGTATATTCTTTAAACGTATTCAGCCGGATGAGGAGTTCTGCACATATGAAAACAGCGTATATCCTTGGCTTGTGCACCTTGTCGCTCATCTTTCTGACTGCGTGCGCCGCGTCCAGGCATATTGAGAAACCGGCACCGGCCGCCGCTCCTGGCGGCGCTGAAACTGAAGTGCGCCCCGATGAGAGCCGCATCTCGGAGTTTGAGGAAATCAGGGGCGAGAAGAAAAGCTGCTATGCCTCGTGGTATGGCCGCGAGTTTCACGGCAAGCCTACTGCCTCCGGCGAAAACTTCAACATGTTTGCGCTGACGTGCGCTCATCGCGACTATGCGTTAGGGACAAAGGTCAGGGTGACCAATCCGGCCAACAACCGCGAGGTCGAGTGCATCGTCAACGACCGCGGGCCGTTTGCCGGAGGTCGCGATATAGACCTGTCATATGCCGCGGCAAAGAAGATAGGGCTTATCGGACCGGGCGTGGCCAGGGTTGATATAGAGCCGCTGGGCAGATATACGCGGTACGTGAAGGACGTCAAGTATGGCCGTCTAGATGGGCAGTTAATAACGGTTCAGATAGGTTCATTCAGGGAAGAGGGCAATGCGCGAAGGTTGAAGAAGGGCCTGGATTTGCATTATCAGGATGTATATATCATGCACGCCAATATAGGCAGCGACAGGTATTATCGGGTGAGGATCGGTAAATTCAGGAACAGCGAGGAAGCGACCGGTCTCGCCAAAAAGCTGGCACAGGAAGGCTATAACGTGCTGGTGACAAAATATTAGCTTCGTGATACGGCATGGGAGACATGATGAATAAACTTCTGGAAAAGGCGAACATACTGATCGAATCTCTGCCGTATATACGAAATTTTTATGGCAAGACCTTTGTAATAAAGTATGGAGGAGCAGCTCAGGTTGACGACGCGCTGAAGAAATGCTTCGCCCAGGATGTTGTCCTCTTCAACTTCATCGGAATACGCACTGTTATCGTGCATGGCGGCGGGCCGAAGATAAGTGAAACAATGAAGCGCATGGGCAAGGAGCCCACCTTTGTCCAGGGCCAGCGGGTTACCGACAGGGAGACCATGGACATTGTTGAAATGGTGCTGGGAGGGCTTATAAACAAGGAGATAGTCTCTCTGATAAACGGCCACGGCGGCAGGGCGGTCGGTCTGAGCGGAAAAGACGCGGGGCTTATCAGGGCCAGGAAGAAGCTCCTGAAGAAAGGTCCCAAAAAGGATGAGGAGCTTATAGATATCGGGCTGGTCGGTGAGGTCCAGGAAATAAACCCTGATATATTGAATGCGCTCGAAAAGGACGGGTTTATCCCGGTCATATCGCCGATAGGGGTGAGAAAGACCGGAGAGGCCCTTAATATCAACGCCGATTATGTCGCCTCTGCTATTGCCTCGGCGCTGAAAGCCGAAAAACTGGTGCTCCTGACGGATGTGCCGGGGATCAAAGACGGAGAGGGCAATGTGATGTCTACGCTGAATAAACTCGAGATCATGGAGCTGATCAATGAAGGCATCGTGAGCGGCGGAATGCTCCCCAAGGTGCAGGCCTGCACTAATGCAATTAATAGTGGTGTCAAGAAGACACACATAATTGATGGCAGGGTGCCCCATAGTCTTCTGCTTGAGATATTCACCAGCGAAGGCATCGGCACAGAGATAATCGCTTAAGTGATGAGGGACCAGAAGAGCGTCGTTACAAGTAACGCCATAAGGATCGCGCGGGAGACACTCAGCGAGAAGCTCTTCCTGTTTCTTAATACTGAAAATGCATGCCGCTGGTTTTCCAGGGCTGCCATTGCGGATAATAAGGACATCGTTGTTGTAGTGCCTGAAAGTCTCAGGCTGAGCGACCTGGATATCGGCAGTAAGTGCGCGGCTATCATTACGAGCTGGTCGGGAAATCAGACACGTTTTTCGAGGATCAAATATGCATTTCTGCAGGGCGTAATACAGGGCATAATCACTGCGGACAGCAAGGTTGTTTGCGTTCTAGGTCCTTATGATAAAGGTCATCTCGATACCATTACGATTCATGACCTCAGCCTTTCGTGGAGCGAGGATTTCCCTTTTGATGTCCATGCCATTATCGAGCATAAGGCCTTCCACACTATCATGGCTGTTCTGGAGATAGCTTTGGATATCGGGGCCCTGGGAAGGGAAGGCAAGTCCGTCGGCACAATATTCGTAATCGGAGATGCAGAAAGCGTGATGGAGCTGTCGCACCAGGTGGTATTCAATCCGTTCAAGGGATATCCCATGAGCGAAAGGCTGATTACACTGCCCGAAGTGGTCGAGAGCATCAAGGAATTAGCCAAGCTGGACGGCGCGGTCGTGATTGACGAAAACGGCGTGGTTGAGTCGGCGGGCCGTTTCCTCGAAGGGGCCGGAATGGTGACCAAGAAGCTGCGAGGCTTGGGCGCGCGACACAGGTCTGCCGCCGGGATTACCCGCCGCACGGAGGCAATCGCTATAGTTGTATCGGAAAGTACCGGCAGAGTGACCGTTTTCGGCAAGGGCAGGGTAATCGCCACGCTGGAGCCGATCATAAGCAGACGAATGGTTTAACCAGCACGGAGGTCATGACAATATGTTGTCATTCAAGAGAGGAGCTGTTATGAATGCCGGCTTAAGCAGGAGATTCGCTGCAATGGTTTGTCTGGGATTTATAGCGCTGGCATCAGGTTGTGCTACAGGCGATAGATCGGCCTGGAGGACACTTCAGGAAGATTCTTATAACAACGGGTTTTCTTACGATGCCGCCAGCATTGAGCAGACTTCCTCAAACACAGTAAAGGTTATGGCGAACTCAAACGGTGCAAAATATCTTTACGAGATAGATTGCAAGGCTGGGAAAGTGCGAATTATTGATCGGGGCGCCGAGTCTTCTCAATGGTCTGACGTCGCGACAGGCTCGGCTGACAAATTGCTTTACGATGAGTTATGTCGTTAGAGTAACCGACCTCTTGCATTGTCATAACATTTCGCATTTTATTGAGTGACCTTTTTATTGCTCATTCAGAAATTCGAGGCGGAATGCAGCTTTATTGTCTCCCCCTTCAGGGCTTGCCGTCGCGTATTTTTGGGCAAGATATGTCGCAGTGATGCATCTAAATTGATACGCGACTGAACAGTCAATTGTAAACGCCACAACCAGCTGTATACCTATTGTCAAACGCCGCCTTTGTGATAGTATTTAACAATTGTTGACGATACTTGTTTTGTAAGTATTTTCAACTAAATCCCCA
>DATHDF010000015.1:0-8240 GCA_035319185.1 Dissulfurispiraceae bacterium
TGGAGTCAGCCCGCGACAAAGACGCCGTCCACCCCTTTTTCAAAGGCCCTGAGGACATAGGCGTGGTCGAGCTTGCCCGTGCAGGGCATTCGTATGATCTTGACCCCCGTGGGATAAGTGAGCCTCATGATTCCCGCCATATCGGCAGCAGCGAATGCGCAGTAATGGCAGGCAAAGGCGATGATGTTGGGCTGCCAGCCCGCAGGGACCTCGCTTGGTTTCTCGACCGTGGATGCCGATGTCGCTACCGGAGTTGATATCGTTTCTTTTGCAGGCGCTTCAGCGACTGTCGCCATATTTCCTCCTATAAAACAGTTGTCAGGAGCCTGAAGTCAGGAGCCAGAATAGTCTCGTAGTCTTTTCTTCTGTCTTCTGACTGCTGACTTCTTTATTCATTCTTAATTTATTACCCCGCCTTCTTCGCACTCCGCAGCAGAGTCAACCATGGCGAGCATCTGCTCGTCGCTGAATCCGTTGATCTGAAACGCCTTGGCAGGGCATATGCCTGCGCATAGGCCGCAGCCGTGGCATTTGATCTCGTTGTGGCTAACCTTGCCGTCTTCATCAATGAACGGAGAGCCGAACGGACATATCCTGAAACAGCTGAGGCAGGACATGCAGAGATCTCTCTTGTGTTTGGCAATGAGGCCTGAAATTGCCAGCCTTTCGTGCGAAAGTACCACTCCGGCTCGGCCCGCCGAGGCAAGCGCCTGACTGATCGTCTCGTCCAGGTTCTTCGGCGCATGTGCCAGGCCTGCTACGAAAACACCTTCGCTGGGGAAATCGACGGGGCGCAGCTTAACGTGGGCCTCAAGGAAATACCCGTCAGGATTGCGGGTGACTTTATACAGCTGGCCTACCTTCTCGGTTGTCGGATGCGGCCTCAGGCCGGTGGACAGAACCACCCAGTCGGCGTCCATCGTGATTTCCTTGTTGAGCATAAAGTCGAAGGTGCGGATTTTCAGCCTGTCTCCGGATTTTTCGACCTGCGGCTTCCTGTCCACATCATAGCGGACGAAGAGAACTCCCAGATCTCGGGCCTTAGTATAATAATCCTCCCGCAGTCCGTAAGTGCGGATGTCGCGGTACAGAACTAGCACCTGGGCCTTCGGATTTCTCTCTTTTATCTCGATGGCATTCTTTACCGCATCCTGGCAGCATATGCGCGAGCAGTACTGGTTAGGTTCCTCACGCGAACCAACGCACTGGATCATTACGTATCTTTCGCCCGATGCCGGTTGGAGTCCGTCGTATATCTTCTTTTCGAGCTCCCGTTGGGTGATGACCCGTTCGCTTTCGCCGTAAAGATATTCGGTCGGCTGGTATTCGACACCTCCGGTGGCGAGTATGATCGTGCCGTGGTCGAAAGACGTTCCATCGGTCAGCATGGTCTTAAAGTTTCCTACGAAGCCGTCCGTGTTCTGCACCTCGGTTCCGGTATGCACTTTTATGCGGGGATGGCTGGACACCTGTGCGATTTTGGACTGCAGGAAGTTTTGTATGTCGCTTCCGTCCTGGGTGTAATAGAGATTGCGCACAAGCCCGCCAAGTTCCTTTTCCCTCTCGACTATATGCACGTCGAAACCCTGGTCAGCCAGTGAAAGGGCTGCCGTCATCCCGGCCATGCCGCCGCCGATGATAAGGCTTGAGGGCGTAACTCCTACGGTCTCGGCCTGGATCGGCTGGAGCAGCTTGACCTTGGCTATCATCATCTTGACGAGTCTTATCGCCTTCTTTGTCGCCTCTTCCCGCTGTCCCATATGGCACCAGGAGCACTGCTCGCGGATGTCGGCAAGCTCGAAGAGATACTTGTTCAGGCCCGCCTCGCGGATCGTCTCCTGGAAAAGAGGTGCATGGGTTCTCGGAGTGCACGATGCAACAAGCACACGGTTGAGGCCCTTCTCCTGGATAACCTGCTTGATCTTTTCCTGGCTGTCCTGTGAACAGGTATACATAGTATTTTCGGCATGGGCCACGCCCGGTATGTCCTTTACGGCATCGACCACCTTCCCGACATCCACCGTGGCGGCAATGTTGATGCCGCATGAGCAGACGAATACACCGAGCTTCGGCTCCTCTCCGGTGACATCTCTTTCGGGAGGCAGCTCCTTCTTGAGCGTCTCGGTCCATCTCGCCTCACCAAGTAGGGCCATGGCCTGCCCGGCCACGGCGCTTCCCTGAATGACGGTCTCGGGGATGTCCTTCGGTCCCTGGAAGGTGCCGGTAACGTAAATGCCTGGACGCGAAGCGTCGACGGGCTCAAAGGTAGAGGTTCTGGGGAAGAGATAATCGGTCATGTCAACGCCGCAAATCTCGGCGAGTTTTGCCGCATCTCTATGGGGCTGCAGTCCGATTGACAGCACCACCAGATCGAACATTTCCTCCATTAAAGATCCATCCTCCAACGAATAGCGCATCCGGAGGTTGCCGGTCCCTGCCTCTTCCCTGATGGCGGAAATCATGGACCTCATGTACCGCACACCGTATTCGTTCTTGGCCCGCTCGACGTACTTGTCGAAGTCCTTCCCGTATGCTCTCATCTCCATGTAGAAGATGGTGGGCTGGATGGACTTGTCGTGTTCCTTGGCGATGACGGCCTGCTTTGTCGCGTACATGCAGCAGACCGAAGAACACCACGGGTTGGCGTTATGCTGGTCTCTTGATCCGACGCACTGTATCCATGCTATCTTAACCGGATGTTTGCCGTCGCTGGGCCTTGTTACTGTCCCCTGATAAGGGCCGGACGCAGAGAGGATGCGTTCGAATTGAAGGGATGTGACCACGTTAGGCCAGCGTCCGTAACCGAGTTCACCCCTTATTGACGGATCGTACTTCTCAAGGCCGGGCGACATGATTACAGCGCCGACCTCGATTTCCGTATCTATGTCTTCCTGCTCGTAGGTTATTGCATTTGCGGGGCATACCTCTTTGCAGATCTTGCAGGAGTCGCTGCCGACATTGAAATGGATGCAGTTCGACCTGTCGATGCTCGGTAGCAGAGGCACTGCAGACGGGAACGGTATGTCGATATTACCGCAGGCGCTGAGGCCCTGCTCGAAAATCTTCTTGTGGCGGACAGGCTCGCGGCCGCTGTTCATTTTGGCTGTTATTGCGCCGGTGGGGCAGATGAATTCGCACGCGCCGCAGGTTATGCACACCTGCGAGTTGCGGTCATAAGGAGTTCCGACTTTTCGTTCATAGCCTCGGCCTACAAATCCTATGGCGCCGACCTGCATTCTCTTGTTACACATCTGGACGCATAGACCGCAGAGCATGCAATCCTTCTTGTCCTTGGAAAAGGGCGTATCTCCGACCCCGAGTTTCTCGCAAAGCTCCCTGATCTGCTTGTTCTCGCTGCATCTGGCAAGCAGTAATTCGGCCACAACCTTGCGGCTGTCGATGACCTTGGGAGTGTCCGTGTAGACTTTAATGCCGGGCGCAACCGGATATCCGCAGCTCGTTGCCAGTCTGCGGCGGCCCATGGCCTCTACCTCGACGAGACAGAGGCGGCACGATCCTTCCGCCTCCATCGGCTGGTGATAGCAGAGAGTGGGTATCCAGATATCCATCTTGCGGGCGACCTGGAGAACCGTCTGGCCCTGCTCCGCCTTGACCTCCTGATCGTTTATCGTAAAGATTATATTTTCTTCGCTCATGATTGATCTCCTTGGCCTATTCGATGATAACCGCGTTGAACTTGCAGCTTTCGCGGCAGGCCCCGCATTTTACGCACTTGTTCGGATCGAGCACATGCGGCTGTTTCTTTTCGCCCTGGATGGCGGTTACAGGGCAGTTCCTGAGACAGGCCCCGCACCCTGTGCACGCGGCTGCTTCGATCCTGTATTTGATAAGGGGCTTGCAGACGCCCGCCGGACATTTCTTGTCACGTATGTGGGCCTCGTATTCATGCCTGAAATAGCGGATGGTCGAAAGAGTCGGGTTGGGCGCGGTTTGTCCGAGCCCACAAAGGGAAGCGGCGGCGATTGCATTGCCCATGCGCTCAAGTGTCTCGATGTCGTCTTCCCTGCCTTCTCCGGCGCATATGCGCTCCATGATCTCGCTCATGCGCTTGGTGCCTTCGCGGCAGGGCGTGCACTTGCCGCACGACTCCTCTGTCGTGAAATTAAGGAAGTACCTGGCAACGTCGACCATGCAGGTCTCATTGTCCATGACGATCATGCCGCCCGAGCCCATGATGGTCCCGGCCTGCATCAATCCTTCGTATGTGAGAGGCAGATCGAGCAGCGATTCAGGAATACAGCCTCCCGACGGGCCGCCGGTCTGGACCGCCTTGAATGCCTTGTCATTGAGGATGCCGCCCCCGATATTGAAAACGACGTCCCTCACTGTGGTGCCCAGAGGCACCTCGATCAGCCCGGTATTCTTGATCTTGCCGACGAGGCTGAACGATTTGGTACCGCGGTTCCTGTCCGCGCCCACCTTCTGAAACCACTCAGGTCCTTTGGTCAGCACTACTGGAATGGTGGCAAAGGTCTCGACATTGTTTATGTTCGTAGGTTTGCCGAAAAGCCCGCATACCGCCGGGAATGGGGGCCTTGTGCGGGGCACTCCCGGCTTGCCTTCGATCGAGGCGATCAGGGCGGTCTCTTCGCCGCAGACAAAGGCGCCGGCACCCCTGTTCAGTTTGAGGTCGAAATCGAAGCCCGACCCTAGTATGTTCTTGCCCAGGAGCCCGGCTTTCCTGGCTTGCTCGATAGCCCTTGTAAGGTTGGCGATGGCCAGAGGATATTCGGCCCTCGCGTAAATATAGCCCTCAATGGGCCCCTGATTTCCGGCAATGGCCCATGCGCCGATCAGCATACCTTCGATGATTGAATGGGGATCGCCTTCCATGATGGAGCGATCCATAAAGGCGCCGGGATCCCCTTCATCGGCGTTGCAGATGAGGTACTTCGGAAAGTTCTGGGTTGCGCGGCAGAAGCCCCACTTCTGGCCGGTCGGGAACCCGGCGCCGCCTCTTCCGCGAATGCCCGAATCAGTTACCGTTTTAATCACTTCCTCGGGCGACATCTTCAGTGCCTTGTCCAGGCCCTCATATCCGCCGAGGGAAAGATAGTAGTCAAGATCGTTCAGGCAGACCACGCCGCAATTTCTTGTGGCCACTCTGAGCTGCCCTTTCAGCATGGGGAGCTCTTCGAAGGCAGGCAGCCCGTTCGACGGACCCATGACAGCCATGGCGATCTCATCAACCAGTTTGCCCTGTCCTATATGTTGTTCGACGATCTTGTCAGCAAGTTTAGGCGAAACGCGCTGGTAAACGACGCCCGGCTTTCCGGGCATGATCACTTCGATCATAGGTTCCGCATAACAAAGGCCCAGACAGCCAACTTCGGATATCTCGGCATCGATACTATGCTTGGACAGGCTCTCCTTGAACGCTGCCGCAACGTCTTCTGCGCCGGCGGCCCTCCCGCAGGTTGCCAATCCAACCCTGATAATCGGTCTGGCAGCTCCTGCTGCTTTATCTAATCGCTTCCGGGCTTCCGCCCGGAGTTCTTCGTAGTTCATCTTATCCTCCTAAGGATGAGGTCAGTAAACAGACTTATCCGAACCACCCTGCTACGGATGGTCTTTCAGTATCTTTGGAAGTTGCGAAACCTTGAGGTGTCCGTAGGTTTCGCCGTCAACGCGCATGGCAGGGGCAAGCGCGCAGCAGCCGATGCAGTTAACCGTGCGAAGCGTGAAGCGGTTATCCTTTGTAGTGCGGCCTGCATCCACCTGAAGTTCTTCTCTGAGCCGGTCGAGGAGTCTCTTGGAGCCTTTGACATGACAGGCCGTTCCGGAACATATCTCGATGATATGCCTGCCGACCGGAATCAGGCTGAAGGCATTGTAAAAAGTTGCCACCGCCAGTATATGCGATTCGGCTATTGAAAGCCTGCTTGAGAGATGAGTAAGCACGGGTTGAGGCAGGTATTTTAACTTATGGTTTATGTCCTGCAGTATCGATATTAGAGAGGTGCTGCTCCCCTGATAAGTTTCGAGGACCTCGTTCATGGCCTGAGCCCATTGCGGCTCAAGAACGGGCAACGCGGTTGGTATAGGGACCTGAATAACATTTCTTACAGGGCAGTTTCTGGTGCACTCTCCGCAGCCCGTGCATTTCGAACGGTCCACGGAGCGGGCCTTCTGCCGCAGGGTTGCCGTAAAATCACCTGCATCTCCTTTAAGCTGTACAAGCTCTGAGCAGGAGTGGACTTCTATATTCATATGACGGCCTACATCGACCATCTTGGGCGAGATCATACACATGGCGCAATCGCCCGTAGGGAATGTCTTGTCGAGCATCGACATGATGCCGCCTATGGAGGAATCCCTCTGCACAAGATGCACCTTGAAGCCGCTGTCAGCGAGATCGAGGGATGCTTGCATGCCGCCTATCCCGCCGCCTACAACCATAACCGAACCTTTTTTATTTGAAGGAGCTTTTTCGTTCATAGTAGTCCCAATCCTTTCAGAAGACCTGTTGCCTCTACGAAATGTCTGTCCAGCTGGAGCTTTGCAGCGTCGATTCCCATTGAAAGGCCGATCAGTTCTGTTATGAAATAGACAGGTAACCGTTCACTGATGCCGTATTTTGCCCCAGCCTTATCCTGATACGCGTCCATGTTCATCTGGCACATGGGGCAGGTGGTGACCAGGCAGTTTGCGCCACGTGATACAGCGTCTTTCAGTATGTTCGACATCAGCCTTATTGAGACGTCAGTATCATTTACTGAGGCCGAGGCGCCGCAGCAGTCTGTCTTGTAGTTCCAGTCCACCGCCTTTGCGCCGAGCGCCTCGCAGACAGTCTCCATGCCCTGAGGGTTTTCAACATTGTCTGAAATCTGGATATCTGCAGGATACCTAGTCTGAAGGCATCCGTAATAACAGGCCGGTTTCAGGCCTTCAAGCTTTTTTGAGACCTTTGAGCCGATCTCTCCCGATTTTGTTTTCTCAACGAGCAGGTCGAGAATGGAGAGGAGCTTGATCTTCCCCTGGATCTTCGCCGAGAGCTCCGAGTTGATCTTGTCCCTCAGGTCCAGGTCGGTCTGGAGGGCCTTTTGGGCGAGGACCGTGCGGCTGTAGCAGGAGGCGCATGGGATCATCATCTCAGCGTACCCGCTCGAATCCGCTATGCCCAGATTGCGTGCCGGCATGGCAATCGCCAGAAAATCGTTGGTCTTTGCTGCTGAGGTTGCTCCGCAGCAGTTCCAGTCACTGATCTCCTTCAGGTCGACCCCGAGCATGCCGAGCACATCCTTGCACTGGATGTCGTAAAGCGCAGAAGAGGCGTGGAGCGAACATCCCGGATAATAGGCTATTTCCATATAGTTACCTCGTTTATTCAGGCGGGTGTGGCCGCCTTCAAAGTCTTTGAAATCTATTTCTTTGCCTTTGCGAACAGTCTTTTGATTTCGCTAAGCCCTTTGATCTTGTCTATACCGAAATGCATTCTCTTTAGCTTGTTCATGGCTTTGGCAAGCTGCATCTGGTCTTTCAAATCATCGATTATCGACTTGAAACCTCCGCCCTTTTTAATCTCGTTCACTGCGGTCTTCATATCGTAGATGCCCATGAACTCCATCTCGTTCACCCTGCCGAAGTGAGACGTAGAAGTCAGGAAGGCACTGTGGAAATTCGCAATCTTTGCATTCATCGGTTCCGTATGTTGCTCCTTTACCATCTGCTTAAGCGTCTCAGTTATCCGTGCGGTGTGGATGTTGTTCGGGCAGCGGGTACCGCACGTATAGCAGGCCACGCACTTCCAGACAAGGAGATTGTTCAGGGCCTCTTCCCTGTCCCCCAAAAGCACCATGCGTATAAGCCGGTCAGGGGTAACTCCCGTATCTTCACCAACAGGGCAGCCTGCAGCGCATCTGCGGCATTGGTAGCATGCATTGAGGTTCTGGCCTGATCTGGCGGCAACCTCGTCCGCAAGGGAGCCAGCCGTTTTGATTTCGATATTTAAGGTCTGTGATGACATAATCTCATCTCCTCGCGAATTTCTGATTTAAATTCTGAGAAACAGAAAGCGGCTTGTACGACGACTTCAGACAGGCAGTACGGAGTATAATCGAAGTGGTTGCTGCATGTGATAATAATCGCCGGCTTTTCGCCATCCCAACCCTTTTAACTTTGTCAGTCCCGAACCGCTGGACGTTCCGCGTTAATAGTGTGCTGCATACCGTTGGTTTGCGACTGGCTCTGAAGGCATTTGCTTCCGAAATCTAATGCAC
>DATHDF010000016.1:0-25381 GCA_035319185.1 Dissulfurispiraceae bacterium
AATGCCGCTCAGCTCTCGGCGTCCAGATGCCGCACGCATGCCAAAATTGATCTATTGTGCGCCCTAATTGTTCGATACAATGGTACGATAGCCAAGAATATCGCCCATCGGCGCTGAGACCCTGCGGGCTGCTATTCCCTCGGAGTTGAGAAAGCAGACGAATTTAATATCAAGGAATAATTTCTGTGCGTTGTATATCCGCAGCAGCTTCCTCACAAGTTCGGGGTTGCCGCTGAATATTACGCCTCCGTTGTCCCCCGCATCCAGATAAAACTGAAGCGGCCCTGCACAGGCAGGCTTCCACTGCCTGAGGTCCCCAAGCCTCACGCTGCTGTCTACCGCGTTGCAATCCATATTGCTAATCGTATTGTTGATCATATTTCCGTTCCCCCATCCTAAAGACTCACAACTGCATTGCTATAATCATGCCTTTTCGAAATGTCCTTAAATGTCATGGGATTATAAATTCAGTTGGGAATTCGGTCAGGCAATTAATCGACAAAAAAGAAATAATTATACCAAATTTGTCTGAAGCTTCTTATTCTGCCCGTCAGTTTCCCCAGTATTTAACCGCCTCTTCCTTTGTTGATTTGGCGACCGGCAGATAAATCCTGAATGTGGTCCCGCCGTTCGGCCTGCTGTCCACATTAATATAACCGCCATGCTGCTTAACGATTCCATAGACCATGGCCAGTCCAAGCCCGGTTCCTTTACCTACTTCCTTCGTTGTAAAGAAAGGCTCGAATATTCGTTCGCGCACGGTCTCCTCGATGCCGGTACCTGTATCCGCCACCGAGACCAGCGCATATCCGCCGACTTCGCCGTAGCCATGCGACTCAATGAATTCCCTGTCGATTTCGATAACTTCGGTGCTGATGGTAAGCATGCCTCCATAGGGCATGGCATCCCTCGCGTTTGTGGCAAGGTTCATAAAGACCTGTTCGATCTGCCCTTTGTCCACGACAACTGTCAACTCTTCATGCCAAAGCAATGTCCTTAGCAATATGTCCTCTCCGATCAGCGGCCTCAGCAGCTCTCCGATTGAATTGACTATCTCGTTCAGGTCATTAGGATGCGGATTGATAACCTGCTTCCTGCTGAAAGTAAGCAGGCTCTTGGTCAGGTTGGCCGCCTTGTCCGCCAGTCCGAGGATCTGTCCGATCCGCGTTTTCGTCAGCTCCTCTTTCGTCTTCATCTGGACCAAACTGCAGTAGCCCATCAATGCGGTCAGAATATTGTTGAAGTCGTGCGCAATTCCGCCGGCAAGCTGTCCCACAGCTTCCATTTTCTGCGCCCTGAGCAGTTGTTTTTCGAGTGTGATGCGGTCCGTAATATCCACAAACGTGGCAACAGTGCCAATCAAGCCCCCGTCCTTAAATATGGGGTGCGTCCAAAGTTCTGCCTGGAAATTGGTCCCGTCGGCCCTCCGGAGCATTGCCTTGTCTTTATGGAGACGCTGCCCACCTATCATTGCTTCATGCAATGGGCAATCTTCTTTGGGAAATTCCTTTTCGCGATGGATGAGCTCATGCATGTTTTTGCCGATCAGGTCATTCTCATCGCGATAGCCGAGCATTTTAATTCCGGACGGATTACAGAATGTGCAGTTGCCGTTCAGATCGATGCCGTAGATCCCTTCGAATGTCGAGTCCAGGACCAGGCTTATCTTATCCTTGCTCTCGCGCAACGCCGCCGCAGCCTGTTTGCGTTCGGTGATATCGCGGGCATTGATAATGACCGAGACCGAGGTTTCCGAAACAAAAGACCTGCCTACAGCCTCGAGCACGCGCCAGGACCCGTCATGGTGAAGAAAGCGGAACTCCGTGAAATGTCCCGGATCGCGCCGTTCGAAAATATATCCGACAAACTCCTTCATGACAGCTATGTCATCAGGATGTATGAATTCGAACACGCACATGCCGTTCAACTGTTGCGACTCATACCCGAATATCTTTTCGCAGGACGGACTCTCGTAAAGTACCTTTCCATCCTTGTCGAGGACAACAATGATATCGAGGGCGTTTTTCAGATATTCAACCATCATACCGTAGGCATCGAGCACATTGTTGATAGTGACCGCCAGCATCCCGATTTCATCTTTGCTCCTGACATCCAGCCTGCCCGTCAGGTCGCCCTTGCCTGCAACCAGTGCAGAGGAGAATCCCTGCATTATCTTCCCGTATCTTCCGATGGGTCCGGAGATGAAGCCGCCGCCTACAATGAATGTTGTCGTCGTAACAACGATTGATACGATGACAAGCAATATCCCGATACCGATGATTATTCGCCAGACAGTTCCCATAACGTCATCAACATAGACCCCGCTGCCGATAATCCACCCCCATGGCTTATACAGCTTGACAAAGGAGATTTTGGGTTGAGGGTGTAGTTGATCCGGCTTCGGCCACTGATATTCCACAAAACCGCTTCCACGACTTTTGCACAGATTTACCATCTCGACAAATAGTTTTCTACCGTCGGAATCTTTTATTCCGGACAGGTCGGTACCATCCAGCTCAGGGCTCTGTGGATGCATGATCATCCTGGGGCTTGTGTCGTTGATCCAGATGTATCCCTCGCCTTTGCCGAATCTGATGCGCTGTATGCTATCAAGGGCCTGTTTTTGCGCTTCCTCCACAGACATCTCACCCGAGGCAACACGCTTGTCGAATTCGGCCACAAAACTATAAGCGACCTGAACCACATTTTCCGCATAACTTCTTTTGTCCTCGAGCAGTTTTTCCTTGGTCAAAGGCAAAACGTAAATGAGTCCTCCGACTATCACAAGTCCGACCGCCAGAATCGGCATGAAGGAAATCTTCCAGAACAGAGGAAGGTTTTGAAACCTTGTCAAATCACGAAAATTTATTTTCATTTTTATGAACCTTCGCTTCCTCGCAGAGCCAAAAGACCGCGCCGAAAACAAATACAGTCAGGAATGCGGACGGTCTCCTATACATTTATCGTAATATTGTTGCAGGACTTTACCTTGGTATCCACAGACTGGTAGACAAGAGGGGCAGAGATTCCTGTCAGAACTCCCTGACTATCAATACTGCATTGGTCCCGCCAAAGGCAAACGAGTTGGACATTACGGACCTTATGTCGAGTCCGGTTCGCCCGGCATTCGGGACATAATCGAGGTCGCATTCCGGGTCGGGAATGCTGAGATTAGTCGTCGGCGGCACTGCTTTGTTTCTAATGGCAAGAACCGAGATGACGAACTCCACAGCTCCTGCGGCGCCGATCAGATGTCCATGCATCGACTTGGTGGAGCTGACCGGTATCCTGTACGCACGATCGCCGAAGACCTTCTTTATTGCCTTGGTTTCGACCACATCGTTGGCGGCTGTAGCAGTTCCATGGGCATTGATGTAATCGACTGAATCCGCATTTATGCCGGCCTCGTCAAGGGCCAGTTTCATGGCGCGTTCCTGCCCGTCAATCGTCGGACCCGTTATGTGATAGGCATCAGCTGTAGAGCCGTATCCCGACAGTTCGCAGTATATTTTCGCTCCGCGCTTCCGGGCCGTTTCCAGGTCCTCGAGCACAACGACTGCAGCTCCCTCGCCCAGAACAAAACCTGTCCTGTTCTTTGAAAAGGGTTTGCATGAAGTTGAAGCGTCCACCGGGTCCTCCAGCGCAACTACCCCAAGCGACTCCCAGCATTTCATGGAAACGTAATTAACGATGCTTTCGGTACCGCCAGCCACTGCTACATCGCATAAGCCATATTTAATCTGTCTGAACGCCTCGCCTATAGCGACAGATGATGATGAGCAGGCTGTAGTATAAGTGAGACACGGGCCCATGAGTCCATAGCCAATCGATATGTGAGCGGCAGGGGCGTTGCTCATTATCTTCACGATCGACAAGGGGCTTACGCGCGATTTGTCCTCTTTATACAACTGGGTGGTCACTTCATCGAGAGATTGGGCCCCGCCCATTCCAGTGCCCAGATAAACGCCTGCCCGCACTTTTCCGGCATCATCCAGAGCGATGCCTGAATCCGCCCAGGCCTGAGCTGCCGCAGCCAGCGCCATCTGGCTCGTACGGTCGAGCGCCGTCGTCTTCCTGGATACATAATCGGATAATTTGAAATGGACTTCGGCGGCGATCTTTATAGAAAGCTTTTCCGCATACGATCCTGATATCCTGCACACCCCGGATTTGCCGGCCATCAGATTGTCAAACAATTCCGCGGGTCCGTTCCCCGACGGCGATATAACCCCCAGTCCGGTTACAACAACACGTCTCATCCTGTTTCGCGCCTACCCGGCAGCCGACTGTTCGGCTACAAGCCGGTCGACCATATCGACAACGTCCTGAACAGTGTCTATCTTCACATCACGCTCTGGGATCTTTATCTTGAATTCATCTTCGAGGGCGAACAGAAATTCTATCTTGTCCAGAGAGTCGATGCCGAAGCTCTCCAGCGTGGATTGAGGGGTGAGCAAATCCCTGTTAAGCTCAAGCTTGTCTACAAACAGTTTCTCAATCCTCTCCAGTGTCGTCATTTCAGTCCCCCTTTGCAGATCAATCATGTTATTTTATCACGGATAGCCGGCAGACGTCACCCGAATATGCACCGGGGTCTGATATACTCTTGCACTTGATTATGTTTGGCGCACAACAGCATGGGATGCTATACTAGCCTCATATTTACTATTTGGAGTGAGTACAGCCTTGAGGGGGGTCGTGAATATATCCGACAACGCAAGCAGCACCATAGTTCGATATCTGCCGATGCGGGTTGCAGTTGTAGTAGGCACCCGGCCCGAAGCTATCAAGATGGCTCCCGTCATCCACGAGCTCAGGAAATCACCCGATCAGTTCGATGTGATTGTAATTGCGACAGCCCAGCACCGTCAGATGCTGGATCAGGCGCTATCGCTATTTGAAATTGTCCCCAACCAAGACCTGAATCTGATGTATCCTGGTCAAAGCCTTTCGCTTCTGACTTCACGGGTCATTGATTACATGGACATGGCGCTCAGCAAGATCAATCCGGATATGGTCCTTGTGCAGGGAGACACCACGACGGTTTTCTCAGCGTCATTAGCCGCGTTTTACAGAAAAATCCCCGTTGCCCATGTCGAAGCCGGCCTCAGAAGCTACGATATGCTTAATCCGTTTCCGGAGGAGGGGATGCGACGGCTGACTACCATCCTTGCAGAGATTAATTTTGCGCCTACGCCTCTCTCAAGAACGATGCTTTTGAACGAAGGCGTATCGGCAGATAAGATTGTCGTCACTGGGAATACGGTTGTAGATTCACTTCATTATGTGCTGAACAAGCCTTTCTCATGCAACGGGACCCATCTTGAAGGCATCGACTTCGACAGCTACAGGACCATTCTCGTAACCTGCCATCGCAGGGAGACCCTTGGCAAAGACCTTGAAGAGATATGCCTAGCCCTGCAGGACATAATAAAAGAATTCCGCGACGTTCGGGTTGTATACCCTGTCCACCTGAATCCGGAGGTGCAGCGCACGGTAATGCGCATGCTTTCCGGAATAGACCGCGTGCATCTCATACCTCCGCTTGACTATCTTTCCTTTGTCAATCTGATGAAACGAGTTCATATGATCATGACCGATTCCGGCGGTCTTCAGGAAGAGGCCCCTACGCTCAGGAAGCCTTTGCTGGTGCTTCGCCGGGTTACCGAGCGGCCGGAGGCATTTAAGGCGGGGCTTTCAAAGGTCATAGGTACTACGAGAGAGACGATTGTTAAAGAGGCTTCCCATCTGCTGAGAGATGAAGACTCGTATCGCGCCGCGACACGTGGCGACAATCCGTATGGTGACGGAGCGGCCTCATCGAGAATCGCAGAAGCCCTAAGACGCTGGTCGCACGGGACACTGCCGCTGCTGAACCCGGAATCGGAATTTGCCGCCGGCAAAAAGGAAACTTCTTTATGAGCGTTGACGCCAAGTCCATCATACTTTATCACCGCTCATATCGCAAGATCGCTGCATCACCTCGACCGTTTGTCCTTCAATTCTTCTTTATCGCGCTCCCGCTTTCCCTTATCGTAGTCTTTTTCTATCCTGATATCACCCGCACCGTTTGCCTGATAGCAAAAGAGGTGCTCTCACCTTTTTTCAGCGAAGGCTCGCTCAGGATCGTCTCATATCCCTATCTTACCGGCAATGCGCATTATCTGACATTGCCGGGCAAGTTCCCCTCTGTGGTCTTTTCCCTGTTGAATGCTATTGCAGGCCTTCTGATACTGCTTCTGCTTCCGAAGATAGTGCGGTTCAAGCCTCTGGTCATATTGGGCAGTGTAGTGTCATTCATTATGTTTCTGTCGGCGGTATTTTTCCTGTTCTTGCCGGACCAGTTTCCGTATCAGGCCTCTGACTATTCGGACCTTTATATCAAGCAGCAGATCAGCATATGGTTCTTCGTGCCGGTGATAATGGGGCTTGCCGTGCTGCCTCTGCCGGCTTCGCTGCCCTCAAAGGTCGTTGCAATGCTGACTTCTTTTATCTATTCCCTCATCTTCGGCACTGTAAGGTATGCCGTGTTTCTCTTCATCATCGGCAAAATATCGCTTCTATATATGGCCGTCCTTTTTTTCGCATTGGGGCCGCTGGTGGACTTCGTATATATTGTCGGCATATATTGCGTTTATGCAGCGAGGCTTGCAAAAAACATCAAGGGTAATTACACGCTGTGGAAGTGGTCATACTAATACTCAAGGGTTATCTTCTTTTCACAATCGGGATGATGGTGATTTACTCTATTCGGCATTTCATCTTCACCCTGAACAGGCTGTTCTATGAGCAAAGGATATACTATCAGGACATTATCGACTCGGACCTCAAATCCGTGACCGTGCTGATACCCATGCACAACGAGGAAAAGGTGGCTGCCCATATCCTGGACCTTCTTGTAGAGGCTGATTATGACAGGGATAAACTCGAGATAATCCCGATAAACGACTTTTCCGAAGACGGCACCAAAGCGGTCCTTGACGGCTACGCAGCCAGATACCCGTTTATCAAGCCGATGCACCGAAACGACGGCGATCGCGGAAAACCTGCAGCCCTGAATGCCGGCATGGAAAAGGCGTCGGGCGAGATCATCATCGTATTCGATGCCGACTATCTCCCTCCGAAGGGCCTGCTTAGGAGCATCGCTGTCTGCTTTACCGATCCGGAGGTCGGCGCCGTAATGGGCAGGGTCGTTCCTATCAATACCGGCAAGAACATACTTACCCGACTGCTGGACCTAGAGCGGACAGGAGGGTATCAGGTGGACCAGCAGGCCCGTTACAACCTGAAGCTTATGCCGCAGTACGGAGGGACAGTAGGCGGGTTCAGACGCAAGGAGGTAATGGAACTGGGCAGTTTCAACACGAGAATTCTTGCCGAGGATACCGAGCTTACTTACAGGCTATCGATTAACGGCTGGAAGGTGCTTTACGCAAACCGTGCCGAATGCTATGAGGAAGCCCCGGAAGAGTGGAATGTTCGGGCGCGCCAGATAAGGAGATGGTCCAGAGGGCATAACGATGTCATGTTCAGATACTTCTTCAGGCTACTGAAGGCCCGGCACCTTTCTTTCCGCGAAAAATTCGACGGCACTCTTTTGCTATTGGTTTATGTGGTCCCTGTGATTCTGCTGCTCGGCCTGATCGATTCGCTGGCACTTTTCTTCCTCGGAGAAATGGAGATATTCGCCGGGTTCTTTTTCCTCATCTTCATCGGCGCTTACAATACCTTCGGCAATTTTGCCCCATTCTACCAGGTAGGCACCGGCTGCTTTCTTGACGGAGCAGTGCACAGAATATTGCTCCTTCCGTTACTGCTCTTCAACTTCTTCTTCAATATGTGGCATATTGCAGCAGGCTTTTTTGATGCACTCCTTGACGTAGTCACGCAACGCAAGGCCCTTTGGCAAAAGACAGAGCGTTTCAGAAAATCCGAGCCACGGACAGGGACCTGATGCTGCTGTTTCTTTGCACGATAATATTTGTCGGCATGTTCCTGCTGCCTTTCACGCCCGCCGTCAGGGAAGTAATAAAAAAAGAGGACGCTGCCCCGTTGTTTATAAACATGGGGTACAGCAAGGATCCGCGCTATTTTGCGGTATCCTTTAGAAAACTTATGCTGAAAGCTGTTGGAGATGCACCTGAAGGCGTTCACGAAATCACACTTTCCAAACCCGAACGCATAAGGATAGCTGGTCAGGCGGAAGTCTCCGCCGATTCCGCAATTGATACGGTTTTTTATGTTAAGAAGTCCTTGAAATCAGGCAATAACGCTACTTTGCGCAAGGAAGTATACAGCCGGGGGGACGTGCATCTGGGCGAAGAGAACATGATAAAAGCCCTCGCCTGTGACGGCAAAGTCACTATAGGAAAAGGCGCCAGTTTTATGAGATGGCTGGATGCCGAAGGGGATGTTACAATATCCGAAGATTGCCATCTGGGTATAAGCGCAACCTGTGATGGTGTTTTGTCTGTGGCGCCCGGGTGCCGATTCATGCGGCTTTACGGCGCCCCTGTAATAATCGCCCAGAGCAAAATCACACCGGCAGCTGGCGGTAAGCCAGTTGAGTTCGAACCCATTGCCAACGGCGCGCCGACAGAGCGCGGCATTTCCAGCCTGCCTGCGCATAATGTGAAAAACTGCAATCTCATTGCAGAAGGGTCTCTTTCAGTCGGAGAACATGCAGTCATTCACGGACATGTGAAGTCTCATGGCAAGATTGTCCTGGGCGCTTCCGCTGTGGTCATTGGCAATCTCTTCGCGGAGAAGGACATCGAAATCGGACCGGGCAGCCGAGTCTACGGTTCGGTATTTTCTCAGGGCAGCATCAAGCTGCAGCGGGGAGTGACTGTGGGCAGCGTCGGACGAATTAAATCGGTAATCGGGAAAAAAGGTGTAACTCTCGAACACGGCGTCACAGTCTACGGATATGTGGCTACCGAAGGAAAGGGCTTGGTGGTATGAAGAAAGTTGTCATCTGGATGATAATAATTTTTCTTATTACCCTTCTCGGCCTGTATGCCTTGCCGAAGATAGCTCAGGACCGCAGCCTGTCCGCCGGCAACGCGGTCAAAGTCATCCTGGTGTACAACCCTGAATATACCAGGAGTGATTCATCCATTCTTGCTGCATACGAGAGCGTCCTGCAGGAAGAAGGAGTCCCATTTGAAAGCATTGGCGTCTTTCAGCTGGTCACGCTTAGCGCAGGCGACGTTGCCAAAAGAGCGCCTGCCATGATTCTGCCGGATGGAATATTACAGCACGTTCCGCCCCAGTTTCAGAATTGGGCAGGAGAATACATGAGCCGGGGAGGCAATGCTGCAGTAATCTTTGATGCCGGGACCAGGAACCAGAAAGGATATTTCCTAAAACGGGCTGCGTTTGCCGACCTGGTGCATCTGAACTACATAACTTTTTCCTCAACGGGCTCAGCTGCCTTTGATCATGCCCATATAATGTTTTCTTCAGCTAAAAACCGTGAATTCTTTCAGGTCCCTCTGGGCAAGACTTCAGACGGACTTACGTTAAGTGGTTACCATTACGGCGCGCTCAGTTATGCCGTTGCCAGAAACCAGCCTTACGACAATTTGCCCGCAAAAGATATTTATGCATACGGCATAACTTCCCGGGGCGAGAAATTTCCGGCAATAGTGCTTACTGATTCGGCGGCAGGTAAGGCACTCTATGTCAATCTTCCGCTCGGATACCTCAAGTCTGACTCGGATGATCTCCCGCTCAGGGCAATGCTGAGGACTTTTCTGTTTGACGTTGTCGGTGTGCCTCACATAATGAACGTCGAGGCAGGACGAGGCGGAATCGTTATAGACTGGCATATCGACTCTTCTGTGGAATATAAAAATTTGCCGCAGATGGTTCAGTCGGGGATGCTGAGGAAGGACTTGCCCGCATCTTTCGACATCTCTGCAGGCGATTTCCGCGACAAGCCCGGCGACGGTCTGGGATTCGACGCCTGCGGCAAAGGCAAAAGCCTTGCTGAAGAGCTGAAGGAATACGGACAAATAGGCTCTCACGGGGGCTGGGGACACAACTGGTTTGCAAAAGACGTTGAGAACGGCACGTTCAAGGATAAAGAGATCCGCGAGTATATCCTGAAGAACAACGAGTGTCTGGAAACAATCACAGGCAGCAAAATAATTGAATATGCGGCCCCTGTGGGCGTACACCCTCAGCCTTCGATGACAAAGGTTATAGAAAGCCTGGGCATGATCGCATACTATTATACCGGAGATACAGGCAGCGGGCCGAATCGTACCTTCTATGACGGCAAAATGGTGAGCGATAAGGTCGTTGCCTTTCCGGTAATGCCGCTGGGACGGGACGCATCCCTTTATGAAATGGCTGAGGATGAGAAGAAATCTGCCGCAGCGGTGAAGGGATGGCTGCTCGATATCCTTTCCTATTCTGCGCGTAACCGCACGGTGCGGCTATTCTATTCACATCCCTACAATATATCTTATTACCCGGAAGCAGTAAAAGCCTTTATAGCCAGGGCTGCGCAGATGCAGAAAGAAGGGCTGATAACGGCACGACCAATGGGCTACTTTGCGCGCTTCTTTCTGCGGGCGATCAGGACGACATATGCCTTCAAAGATGAGCCCGAAGGCCTGAGGGTATCGCTGGAAAACCCTGAAGGACTGTCCGGCATAACCGCAGCGCTGCCAAAAGCGCATTACTTGAGGCCTCAAAACGGCGACTTTTCTATAACCGAAGATGGAAAGTATTATTATGTTACTATTACAGGCAATGAAACTAAAAAAGATTTTATGTGCGCTCGCAGCTAGTTTATTTGTCCTTGCGGCCAGCATTGGGGCATCGGAAGCGGCTGAGAATCCAGCGCTTGCCCTAATGAAGCTTTATTGGGGACAGATCGGCGACCGTGATCTTCTGAGTCCGTATACCATTTCCATTCTTGCGCTGAACGAGCTCGAAGAAGGTCGCAACACAGGCATGGTGAAAGATTTCATCGTGTGGTATTTAGAGACAACCAATGACAGCGATATGGACGGTCTGAGCGGGACGATTTACGATTTCAGGATTTCAGCCAATGGAGATTTGGAACCGATAAAAGACTATGACTCTGCTGACGGATATGCGGGCGTGTTTCTGCACCTGCTGAATACCTATTACGAAAAGACCGGCGACAAAGAGACGCTGGTTGCCAACTGGCAAAAGATAGAGCACATAGCTTATGTGATCTCTCACTTGCAGGATGCGGACGGACTTACTCGCGCAACCGAAAAGCACCACATGAAGTACCTGATGGACAATGCTGAGGCATATGCCGGGGCCTCTGCGTTCGTCGCGCTCAGCAAGGCAGTCAGGAAAGGCAACAGAAAATATTATGAAGACGTCTGTGCAGGGATCCGCAAGGGAATTCATGAGAAAATGTTTGATATGAAGCGCCGCAACTATATATGGGCGCTGAATAACGGGGAACGTTTTATTACGGACCTGAAGAAATTTTATCCGGGAGCCTATTCCAATATAATGCTCTTTGCGTATAATCGTGCCATCTTCGAAGGGTATGCCGATCGAAAAACCGCTCTTTGGAAAGATATCATGCTTGAACAGGGCGGTCGCACGGCTGACTTGCCGATTGAACAGCGCATAATCTTCGGGTTCGCAATCCGGGAAATGGGGGGCAAGGAGTAGCTCATGGCGACTCTCAAAAATATATTGTCAAGAATAGCCTGCTCGGTATTTACAATCGCCCTTGCGATAATTGCAACCATTCTATGCATTGGACCGGCCGGTGCCGATGAAAGCAAGCCGACCGATGCATTATTATCCGATGCGTCGGGGGACCGGCTTCTTGCTGCCGATCTGACAAGAAACCGTCTCGGACAAGCAGCAAAAGAAGCGGAACAATCTGGCGCCGTCGAGATGGAGCAAAATAATGTCGGTAGTGCAGTCGCGCCCATGATGCTGCCCGTAGAACGCAGGAATCGAATAGACCTTTCAGGGACCTATGAGTATCTGCATCCGCACGGAAACTATGGCAGCTGGCAAAATGTCACGATTGCATTTTATCGCCGCGAGCGCCCTGATTTTACATGGTTCGCACAATTGGGCGGTCACTCGCGCAAAGAAGGCGCGGGGTTGTTTGGAGCTGCCGGGGCCTATAAGGATTGGACCCCATGGCTGTACACATATTCAGCCCTTTCAGCAGGCACAAATTCGGATTATTTGCCTCAATTACGGGTTGACCATGATTTCAACATTAAACTCGGCCCTGACAGAAATTTCGTCTGGACCATCGGCGGCACATACATCCGATACTTCGATGAACACAGGGACTATATTGTTTCCACAGGCCTTGCTGCCTACTTGGGCAAATGGGTAGCTGAGTACCGCGTCTTCAGAAACATCAGCGATCCGGGATCAAGGGTGTCCTATTCGCAGCTGTTCGGGCTTTCGTATGGACAAGACGGATGGCAGTGGACATACGGAAAACTCTCTTTCGGGAAACAGGCATATCTGTCAACAGCATTGGAGACCCCCGAAGCAATTAACAATAATTCCGTTCTTGCGACATTCGGCCACCGCCGCTGGCTGGGCTCAGATTATGGTGTGTTCGGCGAAGTCGGATATTTCACCCTTTCTAATGCATATCACAAGTACGGCTTGACCCTGGGAGTTTTCAAAGAATTCTGACAATGCCTTATCAACTAGCGAGCGTAGCCAAACTGACTTACAAATGCCCCTAAATTTACAGCTACAAATTATTGCACCATTTTTCATTTATTAAGCAAGCAAGGCCTGTTCTTTTTTTTCTTCTACTTTTCATAAGACCTGATAAATACTACATTTTCTTGCTTTATCAATTAATTATTAAACTGAACAATATGCCATTAAAATTAATAAAATATATAAATTTATAAACTCATTTTATGATACAATATCCGTAAATGGCAAAATAACGTACTGTAATTATTATGCGGAGCAATTCGCTATAGGCATCAGAAAAAGGCTGAAAACGAAAGGAGAATTTGTTTATGGACCCAAAACCGGCAGTCAGTAGCGCACCCTCGAAGCAGCCCGAAGACCGCAGATGGCGGATGGTTGACCGGGCAATGCGCCTGCATGGGTTCCAGCCCCATGCGCTAATTGAAACGCTCCATGCTGTACAGGAATCGTTCGGCTATCTCGACATGGATGCCCTGAAGTATGTTGCCGACGGCCTTAAGGTACCGCTGAGCCAGGTCTATGGAGTAGCTACCTTCTATCACTTCTTCAGCCTCAAGCCCGCCGGCGAGCATACCTGCGTCGTATGCATGGGCACCGCCTGTTATATCGGCGGCGCAGCCGAGATAATCAAGGGCGTGGGTGAACAGTACAAAATTGCTCCCGGAGAAACGACCCGCGACGGCAAGCTCTCCCTTGTCGTAGCCCGCTGCATAGGTTCTTGCGGACTGGCGCCTGCCGTCGTATTCGACAATGAGGTGGACGGCAAGTCAACGCCGAAGTCTGTCCTAGAAAAATTGGGGAGGTGGACCAACTCATGACTCTTGAAGAACTTCAGGAAATAGCGCAAGGCGAGCTGGAAAAACAGCTGGGGTTCAAACATCAAATAAATGTCTGTGTGGCAGCCGGTTGCCTTTCCTGTCAGAGCGATCTCGTCAAAGACGCTATCCAGCAGGAAGTGGTCCGGCGCGGGATGGAAAGCACCACCAGGGTCAAAGGCGTGGGGTGCCTAGGCCTGTGCACGGCAGGACCCTTGCTGACAGTAGATGATAAAACCCTTTATCAGGGTGTTGTCGCAGCGGACGCATCGGACATTGTCGAGGCTCTTGGGGGAAGCCCTGTACAGCGGCTCGATTGTTCAGTGCAGATGCCCTTTTTCAGCCGGCAGCACAAGATCGTACTGGAGAACTGCGGCAAGATCGACCCTGAAAGAGTTGAAGAGTACATAGCGGCAGGCGGTTACCTGGCACTTTACAAAGCATTAACCAAAATGACCCCTCCGGAAGTTGTCGACCAGATATCCAAAAGCGGGCTGCGGGGCCGTGGCGGAGCCGGATTCCCGACAGGACTGAAATGGTCGATGGTATCGAAATCTTTAAACAGCACAAAGTATGTTATCTGCAATGCTGATGAAGGAGATCCCGGGGCCTTCATGGATCGCAGCGTGCTTGAAAGCGATCCTCACAGGGTAATCGAAGGCATGGCGCTGGCTGCTTATGCAGTAGGCGCAAACCACGGGTTCATATATGTGCGAGCTGAATATCCGCTGGCGGTTAAAAGGCTTAAGATTGCGATATCGCAGGCAGAGAAGATGGGACTTCTCGGCTACAATATCTTCAATACCACTTTCAGCTTCGACATCAAGATACGCCTCGGTGCGGGAGCCTTCGTGTGCGGTGAAGAGACCGCGCTCATAGCCTCGATAGAAGGACGCAGAGGCACTCCAAGACCGCGTCCGCCGTTTCCTGCCGAATTCGGACTCTGGGGCTATCCGACCCTTATCAATAATGTCGAGACCCTCGCCAACGTTGCGCCTATCATCGCAAAAGGCGGCGAGTGGTTCGCTGGCATAGGTACCGAAAAGAGCAAAGGCACCAAGGTATTTGCGCTTGCCGGGCGCGTCAAGAATACCGGCCTTATAGAAGTGCCTATGGGCACGCTGCTTCGCGACATAGTTTTCGATATCGGGGGCGGCATACCCGGCGGCGGTAAATTCAAGGCCGTGCAGACCGGCGGCCCATCCGGCGGATGCATACCGGAACAGTTTCTGGACATGCCTGTGGATTACGAATCCCTCGCCAAGGTCGGATCAATTATGGGTTCCGGCGGCATGATCATTATGGACCATACATCCTGCATGGTCGATGTCGCTAAATTCTTCATGGAATTCTGCATGAGCGAGTCCTGCGGCAAATGTGTCCCGTGCCGCGTTGGAACGGCCCAGATGCATGATATTTTGTGCAAAATCACAGAAGGAAACGCCTCTGAAGCGGATGTCGCGATGCTGGAAGACCTCTGCGACCTTGTCAGGAATACCAGCTTGTGCGGTCTTGGCCAGACATCGCCCAATCCGGTTTTAAGCACTATGCGATATTTCAAGGACGAATACATGGCCCACGTCGTCGACAAAACCTGTCCGTCGGGCACATGCAAAATTCATAGCCATGTGGGAGGTGTAAAATGACGCCGGCACAACCAGCCAAGGTCCGGACCGACCTTAACCCGGCCCGTATCCTTACATTCAAGATAAACGACGTAGATGTGACGGGAAGAGAGGATGAAACCATCCTGAAGGTGGCTCAGCAGAAAGGTATCTATATACCCACGCTTTGCCACCTGGAGGGATTGTCAGAGCGCGGTGCCTGCCGCCTTTGCATAGTCGAGGTAAAGGGCGTCCCAAAACTGCTGCCGTCCTGCATTACTTACTGCAAGGAGGGGATGGAGGTCATCACCGACTCGGAGCGCGTTGTGAACTATCGGAAAAAGATCGTGGAACTACTGTTCACCGAACGCAACCATATATGCTCGGTCTGCGTGTCCAACGGGCACTGCGAGCTTCAAACCCTTGCACTCACCCTAGGGGTTACGCACATTGAGTATCCTTACCGCTCGGCCAAATTTTCGGTCGACGCAACGCATCAGCGGTTCGTCGCAGACCACAACCGATGCGTGCTGTGCGGCAGATGCATCCGCGTCTGCGCCGAGATGGAGGGGGCGCATACATGGAACTTCATGGGCCGCGGCATAAGCGCCCGCGTTATAACGGACCTCGATCAGCCATGGGGCACATCTGAAACATGCACCAGTTGCGGCAAATGCGTGCATGTATGTCCGACGGGGGCACTCACCGAAAAGGGCAAGTCCGTTGCTGAAATGCAAAAACGCCGTCAGTTCCTGCCCTATCTGCAACTGATGAGAAGGGAGGAATTGAAATGAGCAAAGCCGACAGGAAGGGAGGACCCGGCATGAATAAAGTACGTTTGGCCACCACCTGGCTCGACGGCTGCTCAGGCTGCCACATGTCCTTTCTCGACATGGATGAGCGAATAATCGGGTTGGTTGATAAGGTGGATATTGTATACAGCCCCATCGTCGACGTCCACGAGTTCCCGGAAAATGTGGATGTCGCCCTTGTCGAAGGGGCAATCAGCAGCGACGAAGACGAGGAGAAGGCGAAGTTGATACGCGAACGGGCTAAGATATTGGTCTCTTTCGGTGATTGCGCGGTGACAGCAAACGTTCCGAGCATGCGGAACTTCTTCAAACTCGACGATCTCTATAATAGAGCATATCTGGAGAATGCGGCTGTAAACCAGCAGGTGCCGACAAACCGCATACCGCATTTGACGACAAGGGCAAGGCCTGTTCATGAAGTGGTCAAGGTGGACCTCTTTCTGCCGGGATGCCCACCGCCGCCGGACATAATATACTTTTTGCTGACCGAACTGCTGGAGGGCCGCATGCCCGACCTGACAGGGAAGACACGTTTCGGCATATAAGCGCTGATAATTGAGGAGGCAATGAATGGCAAAAGAGACTGCACCTAAAAAAACGGCATCCAAAGAGGACGCTGTGAAAGAAATTACCATAGAGCCGATAACCAGGATCGAAGGACACGGCAAAATAACACTCTTTCTCGATGACGGCGGGAATGTGAAAGACGCACAGTTTCATGTGACACAATTCAGGGGATTCGAAAAATTCACCGAAGGGCGGCCCTTCAGCGAGATGCCGTCGATCGTGGAGAGAATTTGCGGCATCTGCCCGATTTCCCACTCTATAGCTTCCGCGAAGGCTTGCGATGCCCTTCTGGGTGTGCGCATACCGGAGCCTGCAATCAAGATCAGGAAATTGCTTAATTGCGGCTCCTTCATCGAATCCCATGCTCTGAGCTTTTTCCATCTTTCGTCGCCGGACCTGCTGCTGGGCTTCGATTCCGACCCGGCAAAACGGAATATCGTGGGCTTGATCAAGGCAAATCCGGCTGTTGCAAAAGATGGTATCCGGCTTCGCCAGATAGGCGGCCATATAGTGGAGTGGCTCGGCAAAAAGAGGGTGCACCCGGCATGGGTTGTCCCCGGCGGTGTAAATGAGCCGCTTACCGTTGAACACAAAGACATGATGCTGGCGGAACTTCCGGAGGCATTCGACATCATCAAACGCACCCTTTCATTCTTCAAGAGAGAGGTCAGCAAGCACCAGGAGGAAGCACGTACCTTCGGCAACTTCCCCAGTCTCTTTCTGGGGCTGGTAAACGAAGAGGGCAACTGGGACCTGACTGACGGCCGGCTGAGGGTCATCGATACAAAAGGCGGCATTGTTGCCGACATGATTGAAGCTTCAAAATACCAGGACATCATTGCAGAGGCTACCGAATCATTTTCTTACCTGAAGTCGCCGTATTACAAACCGGTTGGCTACCCCGACGGCCTCTACCGGGTGGGACCGGCAGCCAGGCTGAATGTCTGCAGCGGTATGGGCACCACTCATGCAAACGAAGAATGGGCTGAATTCAGAAGCCTTGAGCGGGGGCCTGTCTTAAGCTCTTTCCACAATCATTATGCGAGGCTTGTTGAGATCCTTGCCTGCATAGAGCTCGTTGAGAAGCTTCTGCACGATCCTGAAATCCTGAGCCCGCATATACGATCATTTGCCCAACCGAATCATTGGGATGGCGTCGGATGCATCGAAGCCCCTCGCGGCACTCTGATTCACCATTACAAAACAGATGAAAACGGTCTCATGCAATGGGCTAATCTGATTGTCGCCACAGGCCACAACAATTTGGCAATGAACAAGAGCGTCCTTCAGGTAGCAAGGCATTTCGTCAACGGCACCAAGATCACCGAGGGAATGCTCAACCGGGTAGAGGCGGTCATCCGCGCATATGACCCGTGTCTGAGCTGCTCCACTCATGCGCTGGGTCAGATGCCCCTGCATGTAGTACTGGCAGATGCATCTGGCAACGTGCTTGATGAGAAAATGAGATAAGCAGTAGGCTGATCAGGGCCGCCGGCACATCGGCGGCTTTCTATTTTCCTGCCCTGAATGAAGAGACACGTGCTAATACCTTGTCGACCAGTGCCGGCAGTGCAGCAGCTACAACCGGAGAAAGCCCCTCGCCATGTTCGAATGATTCTGCTGAGACCGAGTAAAGATACGCTTCAGGACATTTATTGTAAAGCGCCTGCACAACGCTAAGGAGAACGCCTGGCTGCAGGTGATGCGAGAAGCTCGACGGAACCGAAATTTCCGGAATAACCTTTTCCTCAGCCAATTGCCCGGGTGCGCCGCCAACACGCGCATCCATGAATATTACAAGCCCCGCTTCGCTAAGCTCCATTGCCAACTCTACACCCATCTGATGCCTGACCATAACAACAGTCTCGTTGTCGTGCAAGAGCTCTTCGAGCCTCTGCGCAGCAGCAGCACCCAGGCCGTCATCCCCACGCAGCGGGTTCCCGTATCCTATGATCAAGACCTTGCCCACGGTTCGCTCAGATTTCATCAAACTTACAGTTGCACAATATTTCTAACGCCAGGATGGTAGTGATGAATCAAAGGCTTTAAAGCGATACCTATTAAGATTTTCATACCCATGAATTTATCAATAACAAGAATTTACAAATGGTCAAATTCCTGTAGTCCCGATGAATATGGTTTCAGCATCACATTTTAAAGACTTTGATACGTTCCTACCATCCTTTCTATGCAACGCTAGGGTTAAGTATACATTTTTTTAGAAAAACGTTCCTGCTATTGCAATATGCGTCTTTTGCCTGTAATTTAAAAATGACCTCAAATCATCCTTAAACAATCCAGGGGGTGAGATAATGTGCTTCGATGCAAGCAACGTGAAGGGCCTTTTAAAATGGAACTGGGACGGCGATGTGATCATTCATCAGCCAATAGTACCGTCCGGACGCAAAGTTGTGGGGGTGCGCAGCCGTCGCAGCTATAACATTGACGTGCGCGAATACCTGACATCCACTCATAATGCTGTGATGCAACAGGTTGTTAGGGAGACGCTCCCCCGCTACATAAAAAAACACGGGGGCAGTGTTGCACGCTTCGAAGCGCATAAGCAGGGATCGTTCGACTACCGGGCGGCTGCCATTACAAATTTTGTGGCTGATACAATCGAGTATCAGTCCGGACGTGGCCGTGACCCCTGGCAGTTCCCCGATGAAACACTGGCAATAAAGGCCGGGGACTGCGAGGATCGCGCCTTTCTTCTGGCATCACTTATGTTGGCAGCAGGTATCAGTACATACAATATCCGTGTTGCCTTCGGAAAGATGATAGTTGATAATGAACCCCACGATCACATGTGGGTAATGTACAAAAATGAACGCGGCAACTGGAACCTCGTAGAGCCCCTTCGTATTGGCAGGGCGCTCTCCGACGATCATATCCCTGCGACGAAGGACAAGAGCGCAGCCGCCCCGCAGGTCGAGTACGAACCGCATTTTCTTTTCAATGACAGCCACCTGTGGGCAATCAAAGACAGGGCCGACCGAGACAGCCTTGACATTTTCCTTCACAGGGAATGGTCCCGGCTGAATCCGAAATTCGTTGGGCAGGTGCACATGTCCATTATTGAAGAGGCGATTTGCGGCGTGCCCGGCACTCCGTCCTGGGTGCTCAAAGAACTAAAGCGCAACTTCACTAGGCTCTTTCTTGCCGGGCCGATCGTTGATTCCATCGATCTGGACATTTCCGATTACAGCCCGCTTGACCATTTCGACAACGGATATATAGATGAATCATGGGACAGGGTTTCGCAAAACCTCGCTTCATTCAGGGAAGACAGCAGGACAAATCTGCAGTCGTTTGCCCGTGCAGCACATGCAATTGCCGATTTCTACGCCCACTCTTCTTACATGCATTTTGCGCAGCTGGTGGACCCCGGCTCGCCACAAGGACACGCCGAAATCAATGACCCGCCGGGTCAGGTGGCTATGAATGAGGCCCCATCGTATGAACCGCCGTCTACTTTTGACCTGACAAATAATAAATTCAGCATCAATGAGAGCCTGTGGAAACTGGGCAAGGAGGCCGCTGCACGTAGATGGGCGAACCGCCTCATTTCAGGCCGCTATGCACAACCAGATGATACTCAGCCCGGACTGACGAACCACCTTACTGAAGGACTGACAAACATTCCGAAAGAACTGAAAAATGCCTCTGGATTTTCCGACCGCGGCTCACTGCCTCACCACAATCAGATTGCTGTTGATGATTCAGATCCCGGTAAACAGCACTGCCTATATCGAAACGAAAAGCAGGACGAAACAGACCCGATGGCATATGAAAATCAGCTACGGTGGAGGAAGAACACGGCGGTTCTCCATGTCAGGAAAGCCTTCAGCGATAACTTCACCGGGCACGGCGATCAATAAGAATCATTCACGCTCTTTATCGGTGTTCTCTGATCTTTGCAAGCGTGTCACGATAGGTTTCATTCTTGGGATCGATTGCCACCGCCTTGGCTGCAAGGGCTTCCGCCTCGGAGAGGTTCTCCTGTTTCTTGTAATAAAGCCAGGCCAAATTATTGTATGCATCGGCGAGAGTCGGATCTTTGTCGATAGCCGTCTTATAGGAATCTTCAGCCTTGCCTGATTCACCTTTCTGAAAATAGACATTGCCCAGATAAACATAAGCGAGGGGGATTTTCTTGGAAGCCTTTTTATATTCGTCGATGGCAGGATCGAATTCCGCTTTCTTCTCGTAAGCCACACCAAGGTTCAAATGCTCTTGCGGAGATAGCGGATCATCCAGGACGATGATTCGCGGCAGAGAACACGAGGAAACAAGCAGGATGAAAAAAAAGGATAAACACATATGAACAAATCTGCACCCCGTCATTACTCGCTTTTCCCCTTTGGTTTTATCCACAAGGTCCAATTGTTTGTCCGTTTCCACGATTTGAGAAAATCTTCATTCGATAAATATATTTTTTCGGACCTCACTGAATTAACAATCACGCCGTTGTCATCATATCCGATTATGTCCATAAAGTGATCAACCCTGTATACGTATATTCCGTAATCGACCAGCACAACCAGCGGATATCCGGCCCGTATCTTCGACCTGAGATCGTCGAGACTTCCCGAATATTGAGTTGCAGAATACCCCAGCCTTTCAGCATACAACACCATATCAATGGTAAGAGTGCCCCTTGCAGACTTGCTGAAGATCGCATTAGCAATCTCCCCGATGTCAACGCTTGATCCCCAGTAGTGCAGGACCCCCGCAAGAGAAGCCGGTCCGCACTGATAGTCTTCCTGAGGAAAGAAGGGGACGTTGTCGAGTACAACAGCGTTCACATGAGGCTTTACCGGCGAGGAGGAACACGCAGACAGCAATAGTGCAACCATAATAATAGCCAGCGCCTTTTTTATCACGATTTTATTGAGGCAGGGACCGGGGCAGGGCATTGATCTCTCCCACCCCGGCATGCAAATTATCTGACAACAACCCTGTGCCCGGTCAAGTTGATAATTACGATAACAAGAATAGCAATAACCAGAAGCGCTATGATGATGCCGAGGGCCCCGTCACCGCCGACCTTCATATCATCCAGCTGCAGCGCAAAGTTGTGTATCTGCTGATCGCTCATCTGAGACAGCCTGGCTTCGACCTCGCTCTGCGTCAGTCCGTATTGCTCAAGCCTTTCCCTAATCATCTTGGATTCCAACACCTTCTGGATACTGGCGAGATCTGCCTGCCTGTCCGTCTGGGCCAGGGCTATAACTTCCGAAGGAGCAAGACCGGCGTCTACCCTCGGGGCTATGCCTATAACAAACATTGCAATCACAAGATACCAGGCAACCTGCTTCATAAATGGGACTCTCATTACCCTTCCACCTCCTCACATGACAAAACAGTAGGGAAACCCTCCCTTACACTATAAACGGATAACCGCGCAGTGTCAACATATTGGCCGCAAGGCTGCGACGGAATTGAATCTCAGGGGTTTCGTTATCGACTGTAAGGGACTAACCGAGTATCTTGGCGGCTTCTTTTGCGAAGTAGGTGAGGATAATGTCTGCGCCTGCACGGCGTATCGAGGTGAGGATTTCCATCATCGCCCTTTCTTCATCGATCCATCCCAGCTGCGCTGCGGCTTTGACAAGTGAATATTCACCACTTACGTTATAAGCGGCGACCGGCAGGTTGAAGGTGTTCTTAATATCCGAAATGATGTCGAGGTATGAAAGAGCAGGCTTGACCATGACGATGTCGGCTCCTTCGGCAACGTCCATCGCAACCTCTTTCAGGGCTTCGCGTCTGTTTGCAGGGTCCATCTGGTACGAACGTCTGTCGCCGAATTGCGGCGTAGATTCGGCTGCCTCCCTGAAGGGGCCGTAAAATGCGGATGCATACTTTGCGGCATAAGCCATGACAGGCGTGCCGGTAAAACCCTCCTGATCGAGGGCCGCACGGATGGCGCCCACCCTGCCGTCCATCATATCCGAAGGCGCGACCATATCAGCGCCGGCTTTCGCATGAGAAACGGCTTCAAGGCACAGCAGCCTGAGTGTCTGGTCGTTTTCGACATCGCCCTTATCGATAACCCCGCAATGTCCGTGGCTTGTATACTCGCAGAGACAGACGTCGGTGATCACATACAGCTCGGGCACTGCGTCCTTCACGGCCTTGATTGCTTGCTGGACTATGCCGTCTTCGGCATATGCGCCCGTGCCGAGCTCGTCCTTGCTATCGGGGATGCCGAAGAAGATGACCGAAGGAATGCCGAGAGAATGGACCTCTTTTGCGTTCTTGACCAGATGGTCGATGGATTCCTGATAGCAGCCCGGCATCGAGGATATCTCTTTTCTGACGCCTTTGCCGGCAGTTACAAAGAGGGGATAGATAAAGTCATCGGGCGAGACGGTGGTCTCCCTGACCATCTTCCTGATGACCGGATTTTTTCTCAGCCTTCTATATCTATGGACGGGAAACATGCGAAAATAAACAGGGGCGAACCGCAGTTCGCCCCTGAATGTTGGTTATTTTAGCCGCAGCTGCTGCAACCCGAGCCGCAGGCTGAAGCGCCGCCGCCCGAACCGCACGAAGGCGCCTGGCCACCGCTGAGGATGAAGCCGGCCCTTTCGCCGTCGTCATAGTAGTCGAGCGACATGCCGGTAAGCGACGGAAGGCATCCCTTATCCACGAAGACTTTCAGGCCGTCCTTCTCGAAGACCTCGTCTTCGGCTGATGCCTTCTCGTCTATGTCAAGGCCGAAGGACGGGCCGCAGCACCCTCCGCCGGCATTGTAAACCCTGAGTCCCCAATCGGCCTTGCCTTCCTCCGCAAGGACCACCTTGGCCTTTTCGGCCGCTTTATCTGTAATTGTAAACACTTGAACCTCCAGATTTTTGATACTTTTAGGATAATTGAATCTTGATTTAAAAAGCAAATTAGATAGAATGAGGATTTGATAGAAAATTACAGAGGGCGCAATAAATTGCGCCCCTACAGAATGGTTTGTGGAATGTAGGGGCACGATTTCTCGCGCCCTGAAAACCGTTTTTGACCTTTGGGCATAACTTGCGATATGTTAATAAGTTATGTATATCCTTCATCGTTCCATCCTCAGGGAGCTGGTAAGTTCCTTCCTGCTGTCGGTTGTATTCCTGAATTTCACTCTCATGATGGAGAAGCTCCTCCGGCTGAGCCGGCTGCTTTCAAGCGTCGGAGCATCGCCTGTCGATATCGCGCAGGTCATCGCCTTCCTCCAGCCGCAGCTGTTGATCCTGACTATACCAATGGCAATGCTCCTTTCGGTCCTGCTCACCTATTTCAGATTGACCGCGGACAACGAGCTCGTCATCATGAGAAATATCGGGATGCCGTTCAGTCTCATATCGAGGCCGGTGATGTATCTTGGCATAGGATGCTTTGCCGCAAGCCTCTGTATGAGCTTTTTCCTCGGACCTGCCGGCAGTGTCTTTCTGCGCGAAAAGATAACGAGCATTCTTGTTACGAGGGCGCCCCTTGCCATCGAAGAGGGCATATTCAATACCTCCTTCAAGGACATGGTCATACTCGTGAAGGATAAACCGGCGCCCGACCGCCTCTCGGGCATATTCATAGTCGATGAGAGGAAGAAAGACGAGCCCAAGGTGATCGTCGCAAAGGAAGGCCGCATTATTTCCGAGGCCGATGCGCTGAGCTTCGCCCTGAAAGGAGGCCATGTATATATCACAAACAAGAACTCACTGACCGAGATAACATTCGGCACATACTATTTCAGGCTAACGCCGGTGCTGGATCAGACAGCCAGAAAGAGCAGCGAACTCTCGCCGTTCGAGCTGATATCCGAAGCGGCAGGCAACCCCGACAAGAAACTGTCATATCTCCTTGAGTTCCATCGCCGCCTTTCGATGCCGGGCGTATGCCTCATAATCATCTTTCTCGGCCCGTCCCTCGCGTTGATTGCCGGCAAGACCGGCAGGCTTGGCGGGCTTACGGCAGGATTGCTGGTCTTTGCAGCTTATTACTCGGTAATGATCTACGGAGAAAACCTGGCCCGCTCCGGCGCCCTGCCCCATTTCATAGGGGCCTGGCTCTCGTTTATAATGCTCGCGGCCTTTTCTATTTATGCCTTCGAGAGGGTGAACAAAAAATGATACTCAGGGTCCAGCGCATGTATATAGCCGACTTCTTCAAGGTCCTCATCATCCTTACTCTGGGCATGTCTTCACTGTTCGGCGTCCTGAGCGTAATCGATAAGATGGAAGAATTCATGCCCTTCCATCCTCCGTTTCATCTATTGCTGACGTACGGCATAGCAGGCATTCCGCGCTACATCATTTATTTTCTGCCGATGACGATCCTTCTCAGCAGCCTCTTCGTATTTTCTCAGGCGATCAAAAGACGGGAGATCGTTGCGATCAAGACATCGGGTGGAAGAATCAAGGCGATCATGACCCCGTTCGTGGTGCTTGGCGTGCTGCTCACGCTCACAGGATTTATCCTCGGCGAGTTTGTGGTGCCCGTGACTGCAAAGAAAGTGCGCTCAACAGCAGTCGAGATAACGGGCCGAGGCAAGAAGATGGCCTTCTTCAAAGAGGGCACGCTTTATATCCGCGGCAAGGACGGCTCCATCGTCAAGATATCGCTGTTTCTGCCGTCGCAGAACATATCGAAGGGCATCAGCATCTTCAAATTCAATGAGGATGGCCTGACAGAGAGGATTGATGCCGAGACAGGTTCCTGGGAGAACAATGTCTGGAAGCTGAAGAACATCCAG
The DNA here is from genome assembly GCA_035319185.1 of Dissulfurispiraceae bacterium. GTDB lineage: Bacteria > Nitrospirota > Thermodesulfovibrionia > Thermodesulfovibrionales > Dissulfurispiraceae > Fen-1308. Next base: position 25,247 of record DATHDF010000016.1, read on the forward strand.
ATATACGACATGGCCACAGGCAAGGTTTCAAAAATGCCTGAAATGGCCTATACCGCCATCGAGTCGCCGAAGATATTCAGCGAGGACGCCGTCAAGGTTGAAGAGATGACACTTACCGAGCTGATAAGATACAAG
>DATHDF010000017.1:0-3925 GCA_035319185.1 Dissulfurispiraceae bacterium
CGCTTATTTCATAGTGAACCGCCACATCAACCCTACGAATATTTGCGTGAACCGCTGCAAGTTCTGCGCATTCAGCCGATCAAAAGGAGAGGAAGGCACTTTCGAGCTTACAATAGATCAGATACTGGAGCGGCTGTCCGCATCGCGAAGTTTTTCGGAAGTCCATATCGTCGGCGGCCTGCATCCTGATTGGCCGTTCGAGCATTATTTGACAATGATCTCCGCCATTCGACGTGGATTCCCGACCATCAACATCAAGGCCTTCACAGCTGTCGAGATAGACTATTTTTCGAGGATCAGCGGGTTGGGGCTCGATCAGGTCCTGAACAAACTCAAAGAAAGCGGGCTTCAGATCATGCCGGGCGGCGGCGCGGAGATATTTGCAGAGGGTATCAGAAATCAGCTTTGTCCTGAAAAGATATCTGGTGAGCGCTGGCGTGAGGTCATGGAGGCGGCGCACCGCATCGGGATAAGGACGAATGCCACGATGCTATACGGCCATCTGGAGACGCATGAAGACAGGGTAGACCACCTAATCAAGCTGCGCGAGCTGCAGGACAGGACCGGAGGCTTTCAGGCATTCATACCTCTGGCTTATCATCCTAAGAACACGGAGATCGGCGGCTTCTATTCGTCGGGCATCGACGATCTCAAAACCATCGCGATCAGCAGGCTGGTGCTGGACAACTTCGACCACATAAAGGCTTACTGGATAATGCTGGGGGAAAAGGTGTCCCAGACCGCCCTGCTGTTTGGCGCCGACGACCTGGACGGAACAATCATCGAAGAAAAGATAACCCACATGGCAGGGGCCATGACTGGCGAAGGAATGACCAGGGAAGACCTGATTTATCTGATAAAGAAGGCCGGGAAAACGCCTGTCGAGCGGGACGGGTTATACAACGAGATATGGAAAGAATAAGCAGGCAAAGGACACTTGAGCTCTTCAAAATCGCCGATCTTTTAGACCTTGGCGAGCGGGCCGATGGAATGAAGAAATCGCTCCATCCGGACGGCATGGTCACCTTCGTCGTAGACCGCAACATCAATTACACCAACGTCTGCATCAACCAGTGCAGGTTCTGTGCATTTTACAGGGATGCCGAGAGCGATGAGGCATATATCCTGTCTGAAGACGAACTCTTCAAAAAGATCGAAGAGACAATCGAGCTCGGCGGAACACAGATACTTATCCAGGGCGGGTTGCATCCCGATCTCGGACTTGACTATTATACCGCCCTGCTGAGATCTGTCAAGGCGCGATTCGATATCAATGTGCACGGCTTCTCGCCTCCCGAGGTGTGCTATCTTGCAAAAAAACATAATATGACTATCCGCGAAGCTGTCCGGATACTGAAAGAAGCCGGACTGGATTCGATTCCCGGGGGAGGCGCCGAGATCCTGTCTGACCGCGTAAGGGAGGTCCTGAGCCCGAAAAAAATAAAGTCGGGCGATTGGCTGAGGGTCATGGAAGAAGCCCACGGTCTCGGCATGAAGACAACTGCCACCATGATGTTCGGCAGCGTTGAAACGCCTGAAGACATAATCGAACACCTTGACGCCATCCGTTCGCTTCAGGACAGGACCGGTGGATTCACTGCGTTCATTCCATGGTCCTTTCAACCGGGCAATACAGAATTGGGCAGGGAGGCTGCGTCTCATCCTGCAACCGCGATCGATTACCTGCGCGTCCTGAGCATTTCGAGAATCTACCTGGACAATATCAGGAACGTTCAGGCTTCATGGGTTACACAGGGACTTAAACTCGCCCAGGTTGCACTCAGATTCGGCGCAAATGATTTCGGCTCTACAATGATCGAGGAAAATGTCGTGCGCGCCGCGGGGGTAAGTTACAGGGTCTCTAAGGAAGATATAATCAATGCAATAAAGGCTGCCGGCTTCCAGGCGGCGCAAAGAGACACGTACTACAATTTAGTCAGAAAATTCTAGGGGGGTGTTATGACTGATTCCCTTTATGACGTAATCATTATCGGAGGAGGCCCTGGAGGGTTGAGCGCAGCGCTTTATGCATCGAGGGCGAAACTTAAAACGCTTGTGCTTGATAAGTCCAAAACGGCAGGCTCTCTCGCATTCGCAAGTCTGATTGAAAATTATCCTGGACTGGAAAAACCGATGTCAGGAGGTGAGCTTCTCGATATCTTCAGGAAACAGGCTGAAGGCTTCGGCACGGAATACAAAGAGGCCCAGGTTATAGGCGTTTCGATAGGCGGAGAGGTAAAGGAGGTCTTCACCATGGAGGCGTCCTACCACGGCAAAACAGTGATAATAGCAACGGGCTCCATGGGCAGAAAGGCCGCCATCAGGGGTGAGGCGGAATTTCTTGGGCGGGGCGTAAGCTACTGCGCCATCTGCGATGCAGCATTTTTCAGAAGCAAGACCGTCTGCGTGCTGGGTGATTCCGAAGAGGCTGCAAAAGAGGCCGGCCTTCTGTCGCGTTTTGCAGAAACCGTCTATCTTATCTCTCCTACGAACAAGCTCAAAGTTGAAGATGATTACCCTGCCCTCAAGATTCCAAATGTCAAAGTGATGCTCGGTAAAGTTGTGGTTGCCATTGAAGGTGGAGAAACAGTTGAGCGCATCAGGATTAAGGCCGGCGGGTCTGAGAGCGAACTGGCCGTCGACGGTGTTTTCGTTTACCTTATGGGCAGTAAACCTATTGTTGACTTTCTGCAGGGCTCAGTGGAAGTGTCTGAAGAAGGCTGCATACTTACAAACCGGGAAATGGCGACTAATGTGCCCGGCGTCTTTTCTGCCGGAGACGTCACCTGCACTGAAGCCAGGCAGGTGGTAATAGCAGCTGCGCACGGGTGCCTTGCAGCGCTGTCCGCTGAAAAGTATATCTTCGGAAGAAAAAAAGCCAGGGCTGATTGGCACTGAAAAATGAATGATGACGATCTGAAGGTCATGGTCCTCAACTATATGGACGACGGGTACCTCGAGAACATTATAGACATGTTCAAACATGACGAGGCTCTATACCCTCTGGTCATCGACATGATTTCAGACGAGCGGGTAAGAGTAAGGCTGGGAGCGACAGCCCTTGTTGAAGAGCTTGTCAAAACTAACAGGAACTCTCTCATAAAGCTGATACCTGCCATCGCCGGTTTACTCGACGATCCCAATCCGACGCGGCGCGGTGATGCAGCATATCTGCTCGGCATCATACATCACACTGATGCGCTTCCTTATCTGCTGAAGGTCCGCAACGATGAGAACGTCTTTGCGCGGGAGATCATAATCGACTCCATACAGGATATAACGGGGAATAACTGATCTTAAGACGGTCCCGAAAGGGTGAAAAAAAGGAGAGGTGGGAGAATATCCACCCCTCCTTTTTTCGTAATCAGGAAAGCTTATTTAACGACAACCTCGAAATGAACCCGTCTGTTGGACTTCATGCACTCAGAGTTCTTGTTCTTTGCTGTCGGTTTCTCTTCGCAAAGAGGCCTGGTCTCGCCATAGGAAATTGTCGACATCCGGGACTCCTCGATTCCGCCTTCCTTGACCAGATACTCCTTTACTGCATTGGCCCTTCTCTCGCCCAGTCTCATATTGTACTCATCGGTCCCGTGCTGGCAGGTATTGCCCTCTATCCTCACTGCGATTCCGGGATTGGCCTTGATTACGGCAATATTCTTCTTCAGTATCGCCTTCGCCGCATCTGTCAGGGTCGCCTTGTCAAAATCAAAATGTACGTCTTCCAGTACAACCGGTGCCGGTGCTGCCTTCGCCGCCGGCGCAATCTCCTTCGGTTCAGGCTTCGGAGCAGGCGCTGGAGCCGGGGCCGGCGCAGGCTCTGCCACAGGTGCCGGTGCTGCCTTTCCCTTGCCGCCAAGGGCTATTACAAGACCGACTGTCAGCTCAACATTATTATGCTTCTCATCAAACAGGTATATATCCCTCA
>DATHDF010000018.1:0-48192 GCA_035319185.1 Dissulfurispiraceae bacterium
TCTCGTTGACGCACCCGATATCGTTTTACCGTCTCGCACTGACCCACAACCCGGTATTCCACAAATGAAAAAAGGTAGTCAGCCAACAGACGGTGGATTCTTGATTCTCACCGAAGATGAAAAACATGACCTTCTTAAAAAAGAACCCGATGCCGAAAAATGGTTGCGTGTTTATATGGGTGGTGATGAATTAATTTATGGCACATCTCGATGGTGTCTCTGGCTAAAGGGAATTAGCCCGATGGAATTAAAAACGTTACCTAAGGTACTTGACCGTATTTCTCATGTTCGTACTGCCCGCCTTAAAAGTCCCACAAAAAGCGTGCGCGAGTATGCCGCGTTCCCTAGCCTATTCACTCAGGACAGACAGCCGACAATCGATTACTTAGCATTACCAGAGGTATCTTCAGAAAATCGTTTATTTATTCCGATGACTTTTTTGCAGCATGCAGTAATCGCAAGTAATAAACTTCAAATAGTGGTCGGAGCCACACTTTATCATTTAGGTATCTTATCCTCGACAATGCATATGGCGTGGGTTCGCAGTGTTGCGGGCCGATTGGAAAGCCGCTATAGTTATGCACCAGCGGTCTACAACAATTTCCCGTGGCCAGATCATCCGACAGAAAAACAAACTACAGCAATCAAGGAGGCAGCTCAGCAGGTGTTAGACACGCGCGCCGCGCATCCGGAATCATCTCTTGCCGATCTTTACGATCCAGTCGCCATGCCGCCCGACCTGCGCAAGGCACATCAGACACTCGACCGCGCAGTGGATGCAGCTTACGGGAAAAAGGTATTCACATCCGACGCCGAACGCGTGGCATTCCTGTTCGATCTTTACCAGAAATATACAAGTCTGCTGCCAGCAGTAGAAAAGAAGAAAAAACGAACAAAGAAATCATAACCCCTCCCAGCCTACTCTTATTTAGCGACAAATTTATGCGCCGGTGGCGAGTACCCAGTCGAACAAACTGAACAACATTATTTCATCAACAAATTTGCCAAACTTCGCCCTTTTTGTATATATTCATACTTCTATGAGCTACATAGCCGTCATCGGTGCAGGAAGCTGGGGAACAACGCTAGCCTCGCTGTTATCCGAAAAAGGTTACGAGGTTACTCTCTGGACGCATGTTCCTGACCTTGCCGTCTCAATCAACAAGGAACGGATGAACAGCACATTCCTGCCGGGGTTCAAACTGCCGCCCATGCTTAACGCTTCGTTCGACGGCCGGGAGCTGAGCACTGCGCGGTATATATTGAATACCGTGCCGACCCAGTTTATCAGGACCATATTCAACCGGATCAGGCCTCATATGGATGATCAGGCCATTATTGTCAGCGCCTCGAAGGGGATAGAAAACAGCACCCTCCTGACCCCTTCAATGATCCTAGGAGAGTTGCTGGGCAGGCCGGTATCGGTTTTGTCGGGGCCCAGTTTCGCGCGGGAAGTCGCCGACAAAAAGCCGGCGGCAGTAACACTTGCCACCGGCGATCCGAAGACGGGCCTGCTGCTTCAGGAGATCTTCAACACCGATTATTTCAGAGTATATACGCATGATGACATAACCGGCGTTGAGATCGGAGGAGCGCTGAAGAATGTAATCGCGATAGCAGCCGGAATCTGCGACGGTCTGGGCCTCGGGCACAATTCACGCGCCGCGCTTATTACGCGAGGTCTTTCCGAGATCATTAGGCTGGGACTAAAAATGGGCGCCAATGAGGTGACTTTTTCCGGCTTGAGCGGCATAGGCGATCTGGTGCTCACCTGCACGGATATGCAGTCGCGCAATTTTACAGTCGGCCATAAGCTGGGCAAAGGGATGAAGCTGGCAGACATCATCAGCCGGACGCAATCGGTGGCGGAAGGCATTGCGACGACCCTCTCCGCCCGTCAGCTTGCTGCCCGGCAGAGCATAGAAATGCCCATAATAGAGCAGGTTTATCTTGCGCTATATGAGGGCAAGTCGCCGGCTGATGCAGTCAGGGAATTGATGAACCGCTCGCTCAAGTCGGAATTCCAAAGGTACTGAGAGATGGATTCAGAGAAGATAAAACGCCTTCTCGAAAATGTTGGAAAGGGCAAACTTTCTGTTGATGAAGCAGTCAACAAGCTCAGGCATCTGCCGTATGAAGATATCTCCTGCGCCAAGATAGATCATCACAGAGCCATCAGGACAGATGTTCCGGAAGTAATCCTGGCCGGAAGCAAAAAGACAGATGACGTCATCGCCATTGCGCGGGCCATGATGAAGAGAAGCGGCAAATTCCTGATCACGCGCGCATCGGAAGAGATCTATAGCAAGTTGCGGATGAAGAAAGCCCGCTTTTATCCCGGTTCAGGGATCATATCAATGGGCGGACCAAAGGAGTTAAAAGGTTGTGTGACTGTCATTTCGGCGGGCACATCTGATAAGCCGGTTGCCGAAGAAGCCGAACTGACCGCAAACTTTCTGGGCTCGCGGACCGAGCAGTTGCTTGACGTGGGCATCGCGGGGATGCACAGGCTTCTTGATCATGAGCAGACGCTAAAAAATGCGCGCGTTCTCGTAGTCGTAGCAGGCATGGAAGGCGCTCTGCCCTCACTGGTTGGCGGGCTTACGAACAAACCGCTTGTGGCAGTACCGACTTCAGTCGGTTATGGATCAAGCCTCGGGGGCCTGACTGCACTGTTAGCGATGCTGAATTCGTGCGTGCCCGGCATCGGGGTCGTGAACATAGACAACGGTTTTGGCGCCGGATGCCTTGCGCACAGAATAAATATGATGGGCCTTAAATGATCTTTCTGCCTGAGCCGACGGCTCAGAATCTCGGTCCTCAGCTGCCTCCGGAGCCACCTGACATGTTCGTGCCGCATGAGGAAGCAAAAGAACTGCACATGGATATCCTCTTTTTTATGTCCTCCGAGGAACAATTGGGGCATTTGACTCTACCGGCCTTTGAAGTTTGCAGCACCGCAAAAGAAATCTTGCACTGACAGCAGTCATACTCGTAAATCGGCATCACAATCCTCCGCAATTGGAACTGAGTATATATTTTCCCCAATCCGCCGAAACAATGTCAAACGACTTTTGCATTGATATCCAGCATCATGACAAAGGCGTCTTCGACCGGGTCCTTGTAATAGTTTTTTCTTGTGCCTACTACGTTGAAGCCGATGTCTGCATACAGTTTCAGAGCTGTGTCGTTGGAAGCTCGCACCTCAAGAAAAAAGACCCTGCAGCGGTTGAAATGCAGTCCCTTGATGACGTCCTCCATCAGCATCTTAGCAATTCCCCTCGCTCTGAATGCTGGGTGGACAGCGAGGTCCATCAAATGGCCCTCTTCGAGGATGAGCCTGGCCATGACATAGCCTACAATACGATCATCCAGGACGGCCACACGCGCTATCGAGTATTTTCCGTAGACTTCGCTGTATATCGAATGTTCAGACCAGGGCGTGCTGAAAGACGACCGCTCGATTTCAGCAACATCCGGAACATCTTCCGGGCGCATATCGCGCAGTGAAACCGAATTCATAGCTCAAGAACCATAATGCATCAGGCCCCAAATTTTATCTCGGCCTCAGACCTTCTCAGATATGCAGGCGCCGCAGTCATTGCGTCCATATAGTCGCCCGCCATCGCCTTTTTCACGCAAAGTGCCGCCACATTTGCAGGAGACGGCACCATATGCTGAGGGGCCCCGAACAGGGCCCTGTCGCCAAGCGTTCTTCTGATAACATCCTGATTGAGCACCGCGCCCTCGCCCAGAAATATCGTCGGTGCGTTTATGCCTGACAGAAGATCGCCGATCCTGATTGCCTGCTCTGCTATCACCCTTGCGAAACCATCCCCTGTCCACCTGAACAGGGCCCCATAGACTTCCTTTCTTCGCGCATCAAGCAACGGGCAGACCAAACAGCCAGCAAACGGTACGTTCCACGCAAAAGCTTCCAGCGTCGGAACGGCTACAAACCGCTTCCCTGTTGAGTACACCAACCCCTTTATCGTACTGTATCCCACGCGCAAGCCGGTGAATGAACCGGGGCCCGCAGAAATACCGAATACGTCTATATCTTCAAGGCTCAGGCCGGCCGAAGTCAGCGCGTGGTCAAGCTCTTTCATCAGACGTTCCGAGTGGGTCACCCTGACATTTATCCGCGACTCCGCCAAGAGTGTCTGATCGTCCATTATGGCCAATCCGCCGAGCATCGTGGCTGTTTCAATTGCAAGAATTTTCATGCGGTCCTTTCCCCGAAGCTATTTCTGAACAACACAAAAAATATAATGCTGCTGAAAATGCATATCGCTGCAAAAATTCTGAGAGATAAAAGCGTGCCGAATGCATGGGCAGCAAACCCTATCGCAGAATTCCCGATCGGGGCCAATCCGAGAAAGACAAGTGTATAAAAACTCATGATCCTGCCTCTCAGCATGTCCGGAACGGCCTGCTGAATAAAGCTGTTGCACACGGCCAGAAAGCTCACAATACCCCATCCTGCAAAGAAAATCAGCAACAGCGCAAGATGAAAGCTGCCTGAAAGGGCAACTCCCATAATTGCAACCGAAAAGACCAGGGCTGCAAATGGTATATAGAAACTCTTGCCCTCTATCTCACCCTTGAACGCAATAATTACGGCAGCAGTAAACGACCCGATACCTGCCGACGAAACCAGCAGGCTCAGCCCGCGAACTCCTTCGCTGAAGACCTCGTCCGCCAGCACGGGCAGCAACGTTATATACGGAATTCCGAAAAGACTAAAAACAGCTATCAGGAACATAATATAGAAAACTGATTTATTACTGCCGACAAACTGCGCCCCTTCCCTGATGGTTTCCAGAAATCCCTTCTTGCCTGCACGCGCAGTTCCGGACGCCTCGATCATGGTCAGCGCAATCACAACAGGCAGAAAGCTGAGGGCATTGAGGAAGAAACATAGAGGAATGCTGAAATTGGCGATGACAAAACCGGCCATAAGGGGACCTATTATTCGCGCCCCGTTGAAGGCCGCAGAATTCAGGGCAATGGCATTTGTTATGTCGCCCCTGCTTACAACCTCTGCGAGAAAAGCCTGTCTCGCAGGCACATCGAAGGCATTAACCGTCCCGAAGAAAAAAGCTATTATGCCTACCTGCCAGATCGCGACCCAATCGGCATATGTCAGGACGCCCAAGGTAAACGCCGGGATTATGGACAGTGTCTGGGTTATGATAATAATTTTTCTCTTAGGGTAGCGATCGGCGACAGATCCGCCGATGAGCGTAAATAACAGTATCGGCAGAGATGACAGCGAGGCAATGAGTCCCAGATAGAGCGGCGACTTTGTCATCGAGTAAACAAGCCAGCTCTGGGCTACGGAATGCATCCAGGTCCCGGAAAGCGAAACGATCTGCCCGAACCAGAAAAGCCTGAAATCGCGGGTGTACAAGGCAGAAAATCTTTGGGTCTTTTCCATGGGCATTTCATTTGAGTATACCCTAAATAGAGGATTGCAGGGGCAGTTCCCTCCGGCTATCAGTTGCTAGACGGGCGGCAAAACGGGCGGCCTCTCCTTTGCAACGCTAGAATTGACAAAAACTCACCTCGTATAGTTAAATATAAGCTCCTTTGGGCGGTTAGCTCAGCTGGGAGAGCGCAGCCCTTACAAGGCTGATGTCACAGGTTCGATCCCTGTACCGCCTACCATTGATGCACTTGCAGCAAGACTCAGCATACCGCTTGGGGCGGTAGTTCAGCTGGTTAGAACGCCTGCCTGTCACGCAGGAGGTCGCGGGTTCGAGCCCCGTCCGCCCCGCCATACCAAAAAGCCATTCCTTTTGATTCCCCACGCCGTTGTTATACTTTATTTACAACAATACGTGCTGATTTTTCACGCCGACTTTTGGAGGAACTCGCATGAAAATTATCGTTGTAGGCGCAACGGGAACAATCGGAAGGGCTATCGTTCAAGCCATCGGCAGCAGGCATGAAGTAATTCCCGCCAGCTTCGGCAAAGCCGAGATCAAGGTAGATATTGCGGACAAATCATCCATCACGAAGATGTACGAAAAAACCGGAAAGGTCGATGCCGTGATCAGCGCAGCAGGTATGGGAAAATTCGGTCCGATGGCCTCGCTATCGGATGCGGATTTTGCGCTTGGACTGGCAAACAAACTAATGGGCCAGGTCAACCTGGTGCGCTTGGGGATCGATTACGTAAACGACGGAGGCTCTTTCACATTGACCAGCGGCATATTGAGCCGCAGGCCTATGCCCGGTTCTGTTGCGATCAGCATGGTAAACTCTGCACTAGAGGGTTTTGGAAGAGCTGCTGCGCTGGAGATGCCGCGCGGGATTCGTATCAACATAGTAAGTCCGAATTGGGTTATTGATACCCTCAAGGCTTTCAACATGGACCCGTCAATAGGGACACCCGTCGAGGCGGTTGCGCGCACATACATCGAGGCACTTGAAGGCTCCATGAGTGGAGAAGTCATTGACGCGATAAAATAGGCGTAGATTTCCGGACGACAAATAGCCCGTCCGTACTGCGGCGCGGTTTCATAACGCGCAGACGGTTCTTCTATCCCGTTAACCCCTAATGAACAGCGTGCTACCGGTTACTATCAGCGAAAATGAGTGCGAGAATGCTGCCAATCAAAAGAACACTGCCGGCAAGATAGTAATTCGTGTTACAGCCATCAGCAATTTTCAGGGCGCTGACATGCACTGCCGCCCAGCCCAGTCCGTCGAGAAATTCAATCATAGCCTTCCAGTATACCACATGCGAACAGGGCAATTATGTGATATGAAACGGCATATCATTTTTCTCCTTTCGCAGAAGAGGTTATTATATATACGTATGAAGACGAGGGTACATCTTCTAATTAAGGGGCGCGTGCAGGGCGTCGGATTTCGCTGGTTTGTGAACGATATTGCCACGTCGATGGGACTTGCAGGCTGGGCTAAAAATCTGCGCGACGGCAGGGTGGAGGCTGTTTTTGAAGGCGAGAAATCCGCAATAGAATCTGCAATCAGCCATTGCAACGAGGGCCCGCGCTCTGCAATAGTTGCCGGCATCGATCTCAGCTGGGACGAACAGCCTGAAGGACTGTCTGGCTTCGATATAAGATACTGATTCAATAAGCCAAAAGAAACGTTATTTCCTGCTTTTTTCTCTCCTTCACAATTTTTCACTTTTTTTATGTTGACATGAGAGATATGTGACGCCTACAATGTAAGTAAGCACTTACATTCTCGACCCCAGGGGAACAAATGTTATGAAAAAGAAAGCGGTTCTGGCGGCAATTGTGGTCATTGCACTAGCTTGCATCATCTATTTCGCTGTCGGCACAAAGAATGGCGAGCCGCAATTCAGGACCGACAAGGTGACAAAAGGCATGATCACATCGTCTGTCACAGCAACCGGGGCGGTGAACGCAGTTACAACCGTTCTGGTCGGGACTCAGGTGTCCGGCACAATCAAGGGACTTTACGTCGACTACAATTCTCCGGTCAAGAAGGGGCAACTGATAGCCAGAATCGACCCCTCTACCTTCGAGGCCCAGGTCGACCAAGCCAGGGCGAACTGGCTTTCCGCAAAGGCCAACCTCGACAAATCGAACGCTAGTCTTGTCGATGCCGGGAGGACTTACGAGAGGAACAAGCAACTCTTCTCGAAAGGATATATTGCCAAAAGCGACCTCGATACGTCCGAAACTAATCTTGAAACAGCTCAGGCGCAGGTCGGCGTTTCCAGGGCCGCCGTAGCTCAAACACTGGCGGCCCTCAGAACAGCCGAAATCAATCTGCAGTATACGCGCATCATCTCTCCCGTCGACGGCATCGTCATCTCGCGCAGCGTCGATGTGGGTCAGACTGTTGCTGCCAGTTTTCAAACCCCGACCCTTTTCAACATAGCCCAGGACCTGACCAAGATGCAGATTGACAGCAGCGTGGTGGAGGCCGATATCGGGAAGGTTAAGGTCGGGATGCCGGTCGAATTTTCGGTGGACGCATATCCTGACACAACCTTCAAGGGCAAGGTTTCGGTTGTGAGGCTTGCCCCGGTAACCGTCCAGAATGTGGTGACTTACGATGTCGTAGTGCTTGTGGACAATCCCGATCTCAAACTCAGGCCGGGCATGACAGCCAACGTATCAATAATAACCGCTTCGAAAGAGGCCGTCCTGCGAATACCTAATGCCGCTCTGCGGTTCAGTCCATACGAAAAGCGCAAGCTCTCTTCCGAAAAAGGCGAGCGGGGCCCCGGCGTCTGGCTCCTTGAAAACGGCAAACCAAAGAGAGTCAAGCTGACCACCGGCATAAGCGACGGCAGCTATACAGAGGTTTTGACAGGCGATTTGAGCGAAGGGAACATTCTCATTATCGAATCGCTGACAAAGGGCAAACCTCAGCAGACAATGTCCGGCCCGCCGAGGATGTTCTGACAGATGGCGTTGATCGAAGTTCAGAATGTCACGAAGATTTACCCTCTCGGGGATGTCCCGCTTGTGGCCCTCGATAGCATTTCTCTATCAGTAGAAAATGGGGAGTTCATTTCAATCATGGGGCCTTCCGGTTCCGGCAAATCCACCTTTATGAATATACTTGGCTGCCTTGATAAGCCGACCAACGGAAGTTATCTTCTTGACGGCTGCGACGTATCGACTCTAAACCGCGACGAGCTCTCAGAGATTCGTAATAGCAAGATAGGGTTTGTCTTTCAGGGCTTCAACCTGCTAAGAAGGACCTCTGCGCTTGAAAATGTCGAATTGCCGCTTCTTTACAGCGGCACGCCTTCAACTGAAAGGAGGGCAAGAGCTTCTGCGGCACTTGACACGGTCGGACTGGCAGGCCGCGAGGGCCACTACTCGAACCAGTTGTCGGGCGGCCAGCAGCAGCGCGTCGCAATCGCAAGGGCCATCGTCAACCGAGCCCCTATTATATTCGCCGACGAACCGACGGGTAACCTGGATACAAAAACAAGCGCAGAGATCATGGAGCTTTTCTTACAACTAAACGCTGATTCGAATATTACCATAATACTTGTTACGCATGAGCCGGACATTGCAGCATACAGCAAACGGATTGTGCGATTTCTGGACGGTCGGATCGTCAGCGATGAGAAGGCAGCGCAGTCATGATAAATGTCCCTTCTACAGTAAGGATTGCAATTAAGTCCCTGACGGTTAACAAAATGAGATCGGCCCTGACCATGCTCGGCATCATCATCGGAGTTGGCGCAGTCATAACAATGCTTGCTGTCGGCACCGGGGCGCGACAAAGGATCTCGGAACAGATATCGAGCATCGGCAGCAACCTGTTGATAATACTCCCGGGCTCAACTACTTCAGGTGGCGTAAGGATGGGGTCGGGCACCCAGCCTACACTTTCTTTAGCGGATGCAGAGTCGATATTAAAGGAATGCCAATCTGTAGCATACGCCGCACCGGTCCATAACGGCACTGCGCAGGTCGTATACGGAAGCCTCAACTGGTCGACCGCAGTTGTGGGGACAACACCTGCAATGCTTGAAGTTAGAGATTGGCCGGTATCGGCCGGCAGGCCTTTTACCGATGATGATGTTAAGAGCGCCACAAAAACAGCCCTGCTGGGGCAGACAGTCGTCAGCAATCTTTTCGGTTCGGACGATCCAATAGGAAAGATAATAAGGATAAAAAACATTCCCTTTACCGTAATAGGAGTGCTCGACACCAAGGGCCAGTCTCCACAGGGTCAGGACCAGGACGATACTATTTACATTCCAGTCACGACGGCCCAGAAAAAGTTGTTCGGGTCCTCTTTTCCCGGCATGGTCAGGACCATTATGGTTAAGGCAAAAAGTCCTGATGTTATTTCTGATGCGGAAAGGCAGATCGTTCAGCTGTTGAGGCAAAGACACCGCATCGCTGCAAAGCAGGATGACGATTTCACAGTAAGGAACCTGACCCAGATAATGCAGACCGCTGAGCAATCGACCAAGGTCATGACCTTATTGCTGGGGGCAATCGCGTCTGTTTCGCTGATCGTAGGCGGAATAGGCATCATGAATATAATGCTGGTTTCCGTCACTGAAAGAACTCGGGAAATCGGAATTCGCATGGCCGTTGGCGCAAAGACCTGGGATATCAGACTTCAGTTCCTGGTTGAGGCGCTCACACTGTCTATTATCGGCGGCATAACGGGTATTATTATCGGGATCTCGGGAGCACTGATACTTTCCGCTATTGCAGGCTGGCCGACAACGGTATCAGTTTTGTCGATCCTGACGGCCTTCAGTTTTTCAGGGCTCGTGGGCATTTTTTTCGGCTTCTACCCGGCCTACAAGGCTTCCCTGCTAAATCCGATAGATGCGCTGCGTTATGAATAGTCGGACTGAACCGATAATTCAGTCCTGCATGGGCAAATAAAGCGTGAAGGCCGCCCCGCCGTCCGCCTTGTTTGCGGCGGCGACAAACCCCTGGTGATCTTCCGCAACTTTCCTTGTTATGGAAAGACCGAGTCCGGTGCCTTTGGGTTTAAGCTTGGTACTAAAAAAGGGCTCAAAAATCAGATTCAATTTGTCTTCAGGGATACCGGCCCCGGTATCTCCTACTGCAACAGCAGCATAAGACATTCCATCAACGGTTTCACTGCTGACCGATATACTAAGTGTCCCGCCCCTGGGCATGGCATCCAGCGCGTTGTTCAATAGCTGTTTGACCGCCTCAAGCAGCTGATTCCTCTCAATCCGCACCTGCTGCACATCTCCGTATATCCTGTTTACTACAACAGACTGCTCTGCACATCTTTCTTTATAGAACGATGCAGCCTCGTCAAGTATCTCACGAGGATCATACAGGCCTCTGTGATTGCCTGCAGCGCCAGAAAAGATCAGCACGTCGTGCAGTATTGTCTCCAGCCTGGTCACCTCTGAGATTATGGATGATGCATACTCCTCTGCCGGTCCGTCGGCTACGGCTTTTCGCAATCTCCTGGCAAATCCGCCTACCGCAGTTAAAGGGTTCCTGAACTCGTCGGCGACATTGGCGGTAATCCTTCCGAGCGCAGAGAACTTCTCAGCCTGAGCCAGCCGCTCCTGAAGCCTCTGCTTTTCGAGATCGGCCTGTTGCCGCACGATCACGCCCGCAAGGGTATTTGCAACAGCGGTAAGGAATTCTTCTTCTTCAACGCTTCGCCTGTGGCCCTGCTCAACATGGATGTTGATGATGCCCAGAAGTCTTCCAGCTGAGGCGATAGGCACGCAATAATGCCCGTGAGGAGAGCCTTCCCTGAACTGCGCGCCCTCTCCTGTGCATTCCGAAAAAAACGCCGAGCACATGGATTCGCCGACACTGCACATGCATTTGCCCATCACAATTTTTTCGCAAGGAGGCTGGTCCATCGACTGAACAGTGCGGGGCGCCTTGAGCACCAGGTCCTTCGAATCGTCATCAACGAGATATATGAACCCGCGCGACTCGAAGGCAAGGCCAGGCATGCTGAAGATCAGCTCCAGTACCTGGTCCATCTGTTCGGCAAGAGGGATAGGCTCCAGGGCTGTTTTCAGAATAGAGCTTATGACACGCTGAATATGATAGTTGCGCTCTATCAATTCTTCAGCCCGCCTGCGTTCGGTCATGTCCCTCACCGCCGCAGTCGCCAGAAGCTCTCCGTCTGCCTGCATGGGATTCAGACTTATATCGGCGGGAAATTCCGTTTCATCTTTTCTGAGACCGAAAATTCTGAGACCGACCCCCATTGGCCGCGTCCTTGGTGACGAAAAGAATTCGCTAACATTTTTATGATGCTGATCCCGAAACCTTTGAGGTATCAGCATCGAAATGTCACTGCCGACCACTTCGGATTCGGCGTAGCCGAACAGCCTTTCGAATTGCGCATTGACGAATACAATGATGCCGTTCGAATTTATAAAGAGCATTGCGTCAGGAGACGATTCCAGCAGCTTTTCGTATTTCTTCTGTATATTTTCGAGCGCTGTTTTACACTGCTGAACCCGGTCGTATTTACGCCGCATATTGTCCAGCTCTTTGACAAGACTGTCGATTTTCCGGAATTTTTTCATCGGTCCACTTACAATATACAGTTAAAGCGAAAAGAAATGAAGCCGCAGGCGGCCTCAGGAGAGCCTTTTGCGAAACCGGAATGAACTTAGGGCAATTATGATTACGCCCAGCAGAAAGAGCGTCAGAATCTGCGGCCACAGGACATCCAGCCCGCTGCCTTTCAAAAAGATGCCGCGAATAATGACGAGAAAATACCTGAGCGGATTCAGATAAGTCAGATACTGGAATACCTCCGGCATGTTGTCTATCGGAAACATAAAACCTGAAAGCAGCATGGCCGGCATGTTGAAAAACATGGTCGCCATCAAGGCCTGCTGCTGCGTCCTTAGTATGGTGGACAGAAAGAGGCCCATGCCGAGGACGGACAGCAGATAAACGGACGTGCCTAGGAATAGAAAGATTATGGACCCTTTGATCGTTATGCCGAACCAGAAGACCCCGACAGCCGTAACAAGCGACATATCAAGAAAACTGATGACGGCAAAAGGGATCGTCTTGCCGAGCATCAGTTCGATAGGCTTTATAGGCGAAACCATCAACTGCTCCATCGTCCCCATCTCCCTTTCCCGCACGACTGCCATTGATGTGAGCATAAGGCACATCAGCATTATGATCGAGGCAATGACTCCCGGTACATTGTAATTGCGGCTTTTCAAATCGGGATTGTACCAGACCCTGGGTCTGATATCCAGCAGAAAAAGCTGCGCCTTTATTGAAGGCGACATAATATCCGCGTTATACCGGGTAACTATTCCGGCAATGTAATTCATGGCGATCATAGCTGTATTGGAATCGGTACCGTCAACCAGCACCTGAACTTGCGCAGGCTTGTGCGACGCGATGTCCTTCGCAAAATGCTCGTCGATCTGGATAGCGCACAAAACCTTGCCCCTATCCAGAAGATTGCGTATCTCATCCGGAGACTGTGGATAATGACTGATAGTGAAGTAGCCCGACGCCTGCAGCCTCCGGGCCAGCTCCCTGCTTTCAGGCGATCTGTCGAGATCATAGAGGGCAGTGGAAATATTGTTGACGTCCGTCGTAACGATATAACCGAACATGAAAAGCTGTATCAGCGGTGTGCCGAAAAGCATCATCCAGTTTCTCTTTTCACGAAAGGTCTGAACGAATTCTTTGACTACCATATGTCTTATGCGTCCGAACATGTCAGTCCATCCGTTTCCTGAATTTCCTAACTGCCAGAATAAATACCGCAATGCCAAACAATGTCAGCAGCAATGCCTCCCACGCAAGCATTTCAGCCGAGTTGCCTTTTAGGAATATACCCTTCGATATTGTTACAAAATAGCGGGCCGGGAATATGTACGTAACAAGCTGCAGGACAGCCGGCATGTTCGATATTGCGAACATAAAGCCTGAAAGCAGGAAGGACGGAAGAAACGTCGACAGAAGGGCCATCTGGCTGGCTATGGCCTGCGAACCCTTTGCGCTGATCGATATCAGGATGCCGAAGCTGACACCGCCAAATGTAAATATCATCGCCAATAAGATCAGCAGCAAGGGGCTGCCCTTGAGAGGCACGCCGAACCAAAACACCCCTACAGAGATAGCCATAAGGATATCCGCCAGACCTATGCAGAAGTATGGAATCAACTTTCCTACAATCAATTCAGCAGGACTGACCGGCGTGGAGATCAGCTGTTCCATGGTGCCACGTTCCCATTCCCGCGCCACAGTTAGCGATGTAAGAAGTGCTACGATTACAGCCATAATGACCACTATAAGGCCGGGGATGATGAAGTTGCGAGATTTAAGTTCGGGATTATACCAGACGCGGCCGCGCATGTCGACTGCGGGCGACAGCTTCGCACCTCCGGACCTCTGGGCAAAGAGCAATCCGACTGCATCTATATATCCCTGGGCTATAGTTGCAGTGTTGGAATCGCTGCCGTCGAGGATGACGCCCACCTGTGCTGATTTTCCGGCTTTCATCTCCTTGGAGAAACGCTCGGGTATGATAATGGCAACCTTGGCCCTGTTCATTTTGAAAAAGGTGTCTATATCATTATACCGGTCGATATATGCCGCGATAGTAAAATAGCCGGATGATTCGAATTCGGACACAAGTTCGCGGCTGAGGCTGCTCCTGTCCCGGTCCAAAACCACTGTTTTGATGTTATTGACATCGAACGTTATTGCGTAGCCGTAAATAAACAGCTGCATGACCGGCATAAGAAAGGCGATGGCCAGACTAAGCGGGTCCCTTCTGATCTGGATAAGCTCTTTCTTCGCTATAGCTTTTATTCGGAGCAGTTTCACGAGTTTTCACGTTCTATGAGACTTCAATCAATGTGACAAAAACATCTTCAAGCGATGGCTCAATCCGTTCCATGCCGCGCACCTTTATTGCGGATTGCTCCAGTATGTTCCTGATGGCCGGTCCGGAAAGCTCGGCGTTGTCGACCTCTGCATGAATCCGGCTCCCGAAGATGGCCGCTTCGATCCCGCTCTTATACAGTATGTCTATCGCATCAACAACATTTTCCACGTCTATCTCCAGCACATTTTTTTTCATATGCTGCAGCCGAAGTTCATGGGGTGTGCCGCCCGCGATTATCCTGCCGCGATAGATCAGCGCCAGCCTGTCGCAATAGTCCGCCTCATCCATATAATGAGTAGTCACAAAAACTGTCGTGCCCTCCTTGGACATCCCATAAATAATCTCCCAAAAGTTGCGGCGCGAGATAGGGTCTACTCCGGATGTAGGCTCGTCCAGAAAGAGGAGCTGCGGCCCGTGCAGCACTGCGCAGCCGAGCGCAAGCCTCTGCTTGTACCCCTGCGCAAGTGTGCGCGTTACTGATTTTTTTCTGTCTGAGATTCCCGCCATTTCAAGGACCCAATCTTTCCGTTCCTTTTTTTGTTGAGCGGGTACGCTGTAGATGCCGCTGAAGAAATCGATGTTCTCCTCCACCGTCAGGTCATCATACAGCGAGAATTTTTGTGACATGTATCCAATTCGCTTCTTGATTTCCTCGGATTCGGTCATTATGTTGAAACCGCCTACATGACCGCTTCCGGCAGTCGGCGCTAAAAGTCCGCACAGCATTCTTATGGTTGTTGACTTGCCCGCGCCATTGGGGCCGAGGAAGCCGAATATTTCGCCCTTCTTTACTTCAAGATCGATGTCGTCGACCGCAACAAAATCCCCGAAGGTGCGCCTGAGGCGCTCCACTTTTACAGCAATCTCGCCGGCTGGTGTCATGGAATATTTTTATCCGTCTCAGGCTCTGAGATTGGAAGCTCACGCAACTTTGCGAACATCACTTTTTTTCTACCATAGAGATAAATATATCCTCGATAGAAGGCAATGTCCTCCTAAAATCCCTGAATCCGACCGCCTTATTTCGTAAAACGGCGATAAGTTCATTTATTCGCGGTTCGCTGTCAACCTCTACATGCAAGCGGTCACCATACACATTGACATTGTGCACGCCGGCCGATTTCCTAACTTCATCGGCTGCGGAGCGCGGGAACTCGCACCATATTTCAACTACCGGGAAGTCAAGCGTTTCTTTCACCCGCATAGGCGTGTCCATCGCGAGTATCCTTCCGCTGTGCATAAGCCCTATGCGCGTACATCTTTCAGCTTCGTCAAGATAAGAAGTTGAAACGAATATCGTCACCTTCTCCTTTAAAAGACCGTAGAGTATTCTCCAGAAATCCCTCCGGGAAACCGGATCGACACCGTTTGTGGGTTCATCGAGAAGAATCACTTCAGGCGTATGAACAAGCGCGCAGGCAAGGCCCAACTTCTGCTTCATGCCGCCCGACAACTTACCGGCTAGGCGGTCCCTGAAAGGAGTGAGATTGCTGAAACCCAGCAAGCGATCTATGCGGTCCGTTCTTTCTTTCCCGCGCACATCGTAAAGGTCGGCATAGAAGTGTATATTTTCGCTGACTGTCAATTCCTCGTACAACCCGAATCTTTGGGACATATAGCCGATTTTCTCTTTGATCCGATCGGCTTCGGTCAGAACGGAATGCCCGGCGACAAAGGCCTCTCCTGAAGAAGGCGTCAACAGCGTAGCCAGAAGCCTCATTACCGTTGTCTTGCCTGCGCCGTCGGGTCCGACGAGGCCGAACAATTCGCCTCGCCTGACGTCAAGATGCAGGCCGTCGACAGCAATATGATCGCCAAAGGTCCTGGTCAGGCCTTCAGCGGCTATAGCTGCTTCACTCATTTAATATATATCTTTACGTCTGCAGGCATGCCCGGCTTGAGCTCCTGATTAATATTCTTCGCCTTTACCTTGACCCCAAAAACCAGCTTGACCCGCTCCTCCTGGGTCTGCACTGTCTTGGGAGTAAATTCGGCCTCGGATGCAATATAGCTTACAGTGCCCTCATAAACCTTGCCCCTATATGTGTCAATGCTGATGTCCGCCTTTTGTCCATATTGAATAAGGGCCTTCTTTATTTCAGGCACATATACCTTTATCCATGGATTGTCCAGGTCGCCGATTATAAAGACCGGGGTGCCGGGCTGTACAATCTCGCCCTGTTCGACAATTTTTTTCAGAATCACACCCGACGCAGGTGCGTAGAGAACCGCATCGCCCAGACGCTCCTCGGCGACCTGCAGTCCGGCCTTAGCCTGTTTCAGCCGGTCCTCGGCAGCCTCAATAACTTCTTTCCTCGGCCCCTCTTTCAGCAAGCTTAACTGCTCTGACGCTGCACGCGCCTGTTCGACCCTGGTATCGTAAGCGCTTTTTGCTGCATCGTGCTGCTGTGCAGATATAGCTTCACTTTTAAAAAGCCTCTTCGCACGCTCATAATCCTTGCCGGCCCTTGCAAGCTCGGCTTCAAGGGCCTTCATATTCGCCGACGCTTGCGCTATTTCCTGAGGCCGGGACCCGGTTCTCAATTCCTTGAGCCTGGCCGCCGCCTCGCTGACTGCAGCCCGGTTCTGAGCAACAACGCTTGTTAGCTCTGCATTGTCCAGAACGGCAATCTTTTCACCTTTTTCAACCTTGCGCCCTTCGTCGGTCAGGAGTTCCACCACTCTTCCACCGATTTTGAATCCCGTATCCACCTCAGTCACCTCGACATTTCCCGAAAGAAGGATCGTACCATGCTCCTCCTCCCTGCCGAAGTGTTTCAACAAAAATATACCGCCTGCTATTGCAATAGCGGCAATGATAATTATAGTTATTCTTTTCTTCATCACTACCTCCGCAATTATCCCTTAGCTTACCTCTAATGCATCATGGATTCAAGCAAATTGAAGGTGGCTCTGTTCGCAGGCAAAAAATTACGTCTGTATCGAATTAGGGCAGAAAGTTTGCACTATTGCAGGAAAGAAATTAGTGAAACGCACGCTTCTATAGCGTCGCATTTGAAAGAACGGAAGATCGCGTGCTTGTATTGGAAACAGGTCCCGGTTGTCCGGAACCTGTTTGGAAGGTTAGATTTTTGTTACGTTCTCCGCTTTAGGCCCCTTCGGGCCTTCAACGACATCAAAGCTGACAGCCTGGCCCTCTCCGAGGGTCTTGAAGCCATCGCCCTGAATGGCGGAATAGTGGACGAAAACATCTCCGCCGTCTTCCTTTGTCAGGAATCCGAAACCTTTTGATTCATTGAACCACTTAACAGTCCCTTTTGCCACGATGCTGCACCTCCTAATAATGTTGATCGAAGCCGAGGAAGAATGCCTGAAAAAGCCGAAAATTCGACAGTCTCTGAGGCTGAAACAAATACTTCCAGAACTTCTGGTCCATAGTATTGCACAGATAAACCAAAAGATCAACCCCTTTTGCATAAATTTTGTCAAGTGTTTTTTTAACATGCCTGAACGATTTTGTAGCGGCCAATGCGCGCTCAAGTATAATAATGAATGGATGTTATAGCCCTCGACTCTCCACGCGGACCTGAAGCAGTCCGGCTGTCTGTGTCAAAATTGTTTGACGGAGGCATTATAGCGTATCCGACAGAAACTCTATACGGGCTGGGAGCCAAATATGATAACAATGCAGCATTGGCGCGCCTTTTCGAGCTTAAGCGAAGGCCCCGCGAAAGGACCCTCCCCATTATTATAGGCTGCGTGGAGCAACTCGAAATTCTCGCGAATGCCGTGAATGAGACAGCTGAAGGGCTGATCCGCAGATTCTGGCCGGGACCGCTTACGCTCGTTTTCGACGCCAAAAGCGGTCTGAATGAACATATTACCTGTAACGGCAAGATTGCGGTCAGAATACCGGGCAGGTCTTTTGCGCTTGATCTGGCGCGGTCTGCGGGTTTTCCAATTACGGCAACCAGTGCGAATATCTCGGGAGAACCCGCAGCCGGAAACATCTCTATGATCGAAACGTACTTCGACCACAAGCTCGATCTGGCCGTCGACGGCGGCGAAGCAATCGGCTCAGTGCCATCAACAATCGTGGATGTTACCGGGGAAACAGCTGTCGTCCTCAGAGAAGGGGCAATAAGCGCCTCCGTCTTATTCATGCGCTGATCTGTCAACAACCTGCTTTACTCAACAATCGTTCTCATTTTTATTCTCTCTCTTTTATTCAATTGGGCGTTCTCTTTTTGTAGATTCAATTCTGTACTAAGCAAACCTTTTAATACCAAGGTTTGGCAGAGTCAGTGCATTTTATTCAACGATCGTTTTAAAAAATAGAATGTTTACAAAAAAACAACTATCGTATATTTTTTTAATTTTTTTGTTGACAAGTTGTAAATTATCGTTTATAATTTTTTTCAGAGGTGAAATGAAAGAGTGCTGAAAAGTCTTTTTTCGTCATCTATTCGTGCTGATGTGCTGTCTCTTCTCCTGAACAGCCCGGATGAGCGTTTCTATGTACGCGAAATCGCGAAGCTACTCAGAAAGAACCCATCCGGCGTAAAACGAGAGCTCGACAAGCTGCAGGAGATGGGCATCGTCACTAGCGAAAAGGTAGCCAACCTCAAATATTTCCAGGCAGACAAGAACTCGCCGCTCTATTCCGAACTCAAGGAGCTAATAGCCAAATCGCAGGGATTGCCGGGCGCAATGAAAAGCCTCTTGCGCGCAAACGAAGTAAAGCTCGCCTTTATCTATGGTCCTTACGCGGCAGGGGAAGAGGCCGCAACAGTCGATCTGATCGTGATCGGCCCTTCCACCCCCGCGCTTCTGATAGGCTTACGTGACATCGAAAAGAAATTCGGCAAACGGATCAATTGCACCGTCATAGAAGAAGCTGATTACAAGCAGAAGAAAAGGAAAGATGCGGGCTTGAAACGCATCCTGTCCGAGAAGAGAATAACTCTGATCGGGCGGGCGTAGGCTTTTAAATTCACCGCGAGAACGGCAAAGTTCCTGTGGTGACGAAAGGGGGTGAACAGAATGGCGACAGCAAAAAAGGCTCCTGCAAAAAAGGCAGCTCCGGCGAAGAAAGCCGCCGCGAAGAAACCTGCAAAGAAGAAATAAGGATTGAAATTCGCAGCAAAACGGAATTTAGGGAATACCCGGAGTACAGTTTAGAAAACACCAGTGGATGGGTCAAACTGTGGGTATTCCCTCTTCTTTTTTATTTAGGTGTAGTTTAATACTCGAAGGTCTGGTTGGTCAACTTCTGAAACTACCTGGTAACAATCAGGTGAAAGAAGCAGTCTCTTAAGGAAATGAACGTTGGCGCTGTGGCCGGATTTCTCCATCACAATGTGTCCCTCGATCGGCATTCCGATCAATGAAAAGTCCCCAATGGCATCAAGTATCTTATGCCTGACAAATTCGTCTGTAAAGCGCAGTCCGCTTGCATTCAGGATTCCGTCGTCGCCGACTACAACCGCATTGTCAAGAGACCCTCCACGCGCAAGCCCGTTGGCCCTCAATCGTTCCAGGTCCTTCAAAAAACCGAATGTGCGCGCAGGCGCGATCTGGGCAGCAAAATTGGCCTCGTCCATATCAACAGAAAAATCCTGATTTCCCAAGAACTTATGGCTAAAGCTCATAAAATAGGAAAACCGTCTGCCATCATAAGGAAGCGCAACTATACGGCAATGGCTATCTTCGTAAGCCACAGGAGCAGTTATCCTGACATACGATATTTTTTTCGCCTGTTTGGCTATGCCTGCTTCCAATAATACAGATACAAGGTCGGTCGAGCTGCCATCCAACACAGGAACCTCAGGACCGTCTATATCCACAAAAAGGTTATCGATCCCCAAACCTGCAGCTGCGGCAAGCAGGTGCTCGACAGTTCGAACCTTTACTCCATCATAGCCGAGCGTCGTGGCAAAAGCCGTATCGATAACCGAATTTACCCCGGCGCGGATTATTGCGTCCCTGTCCGAACGAAAGAAGACAATCCCGGTGTCCCTTGGCGCAGGTTTTAGCCTGACCGTTGCATATTTACCGGTATGAAGACCGATGCCGTGGAAAAAGGCTTCTTTCTTTACTGTTCGCTGTAATCTCATCATAATGCCCTGACTACAAGCAATAAATATACCCGCAATCATTTCTTTAAATTTCAGGGAGTTGAGAATTAGGAATGTTGTTTTATTGCAAAAGTGTGTAACTTTTGAGACAATGCTGAGACGCTAGGAACGAACTTCTCCGCCAACTACTATCTCGTTGATCCTCAAAGTCGGCATGGCATCCGAAACCGGAACGCCCTGGGCGTCCTTACCGCACGTTCCTATTGAAAATCCGAGGTCCGTACCGATCATATCAATTGAGTTGAGCACTTCCGGACCGCTGCCGACCAAAGTTGCCCCTCTTACCAAATCGCCAACCTGACCGTTTTCGATAAGGTAACCTTCCTGAACGTCAAACACAAAGTCTCCAGTAACCGTATTTACCTGGCCTCCCCCCATCTTTTTTACCAGCAGCCCGTTCTCGACAGAGCTCAATATCGCATCAGGGCTGTCATTTCCGGGCGCAATGAACGTGTTCGTCATTCTGGGGATAGGTTTATTCTCATAAGACTCCCGGCGTCCGTTTCCTGTCGATTCAGTACCGTCCACACCCGCAGTGAATCTGTCATACATGTAATTTTCAAGAATGCCCTGCCTTACCAGCACATTGCGCCTTGAGGGCGTGCCTTCATCATCAAAGGCAAATGAGCCCCGCTTGTTAGGCAGCGTCGGGTCGTCAACAACAGTTATGATCGGCGACGCCACCGGTTGTCCCTTCTTGCCTGCATAAACTGAAAGTCCCCTTTGCGCCAGGTCCGCTTCGAGGCCATGGCCGATAGCTTCGTGTATCATCGTCCCCCCGGCTTCAGAGGATATAACGACCGGCATCCTGCCTCCAGGTGCCCGATCTGCGCGCAGCATTTTCACAGCCCTTTCGGCAGCCCTGCATGCTACTTCGCTGAACGGTCTGGATTCAAACAGCTCGAACCCTATCAAGCCTCCTTCTGTTTCGTATCCGGTCTGTATCTTTCCATCGCTGATCGCAATAACCTGGGCCATTGCAGTTGTATAGACCCTCTCATCCTCTGTAAAGAAATCGTCTGACGAATAAACCTTTACCTTCTGGATTGTGTCCCGGTATACAATATTTGCCTGCTTGACTGCATCGCTGAACTTTCGAGCCACTGCATCAGCCTCTTTAGCCATCGATATCTTCTTCGACATGGGCACTGCATCAGGAAGCAGCTCAATAGAAAACTTAGTCTCTGCGTAACGTCTTTTCAGATTGATAGTGTCGTACTTACCGGAAACTTGCCCAAACCTGCCCATAGCCACTTGAACTGTTTCAGCAAGATCGTCAAGCGCTTTCTTCGAAAAGTCATTGCCATAAGCATAGGCTGTTTTTCCATCTCTGATAAGCCGTACGCCGATTCCAGCAACCAATCCGGAAACAGCCTTCTCGATTCTGGCATCCTCGATCTGAATGACAGTGCTGTATCGCTGCTCGAAGAAAATATCGGCATAGTCACCGCCGCCGGAAAGCGCGCGATTTAAAAGATCTTCCATCAGACCTGCGTCCACGTTCAACTATCCTCCCGCTAAATATCATTCATAATACCACAGATCAGACGGGCCCTAATCTCGTGCATGGCTGTCGATGAGCAAAAAGGTGATCTTGAAACCGTTGAAGAAGACCTAATAAAATAGATAAATGGTTATAGGCGTAATTGGCGGAAGCGGCCTCTATGAAGTAGATGGACTTTCAATTTCAAAAGAGGTCTCTTTATTGACTCCTTTTGGCGAGCCTTCTTCAACATACAGAATAGGCAAGATCGGCAATATTGAATTGGCCTTTCTTCCGCGGCACGGTACGCCTCATTCTATCCCTCCACATAAGGTAAATTACAGGGCCAATATCTGGGGTTTCAAATCTCTCGGCGTAAACAGGATAATCTCGGTCAACGCCGTCGGCGGAATCAACAGGGACCTGCCGCCGGGAACCATTGTGTTGCAGGATCAGATAATCGACAGGACATCGGGGCGCCAGCAGACCTTTTATGATTCTGACAAGGTCGTCCACATTGACTTCACCGATCCGTACTGTAATGAGATGAGGGAACTCTGCATTGCCGCAGCTGCAGAAAGCTCGATTGCCGTGCAGAATTCGGCCACATATATATGCGTCAACGGGCCACGGCTTGAAACAGCTGCTGAGATCAGGTTCTTTGCCGACAATGGTGCAGACATCGTCGGCATGACCGCAATGCCTGAAACATCTCTGGCCAGAGAGCTCGAAATCTGTGTCCTGGGCGTGTCGGTTGTCACGAATTATGCAGCCGGTATTGTTGCAGCGCACAAACTCACTGCCAAAGAAGTAGTCGAGAAAATGAAGGATTCTACTGCCCTCATAAAAAGGCTGCTCTCGGCCTTGGTTCCAAAGTTACCAGAGGCGCGCTCATGTCCATGCAGCAACGCGCTCAAAGACGCAGGCCTGTAATCACGCCGGCCTGAATGGAAGCATATATACGCCTACCCGTTAATTGACAGATGCTTATTGCTCTAATTATTATAGTTAGTTAGCTTTTCTTGTTTATTTTCGCTTCATTTTTGTCGTTGCCGGTCTCCTGACCGATTAAATTATTTCAGTTGCACTCATAGATTGCGGAGGGCTTCATGTCAGGACATTCCAAATGGTCCCAGATAAAACACAAAAAGGCCAACACTGATGCAAAGAAAGGCAAGGCCTTTACGAAGATAGTAAAGGAAATCACCGTGGCCGCACGTTCAGGCGGCGACCCTGACGGCAATCCGCGCCTTCGCCTTGCCATCGAAAAGGCAAAGGAAGTAAACATGCCTTCGGATAATATAAAGAAAGCCGTTATGAAGGGAACAGGAGAGCTGCCGGGCGTGACCTATGAAGAGATAATATACGAGGGGTACGGTCCCGGAGGCGCCGCGATCCTTCTTGATGTTCTGACAGACAACAAGAACAGGACCGTTTCGGAAATACGACACCTGCTTTCGAAGCATGGCGGCAATCTTGGTGAGGCGGGCTGCGTCGCCTGGATTTTCGACAAAAGAGGATATATCCTGGTCGAAAAGACGAAGGTTGACGAGGACACTCTCATGTCTGTTGCCCTCGACGCCGGCGCCGAGGATTTGAAGAACGACCCTAAAGAGGACAATTACGAGATTATCACCACCCCTGAAAACCTTGATGCAGTCAGAAATGCAATCATGGCAAAAAACATTGATGTATCCCTCGCAGAAGTCACGATGCTTCCGAAGAATTATGTTCCGCTCGAAGGCGGAGCTGCCGAGCAGATGATTAAGCTGATCGATGTGCTCGAAGATCATGAGGACATACAGAACGTTTACGCCAACTTCGACGTAGCAGACGAAACTCTCAATACGTGATATATCTTCTTCCGAGTGCTATTGACAGCTTCAATCGTAACGGTAGATTATAAATGACATCCATGTTCGAGCCGATACGCATCACATTCAAGCGCAAGTTTCTGGCAGGACTAGTCATAACCGTTCCAGTTACGCTGACCGCAGTTGTCATAGCAACTCTGTTCAAGTTCATAGACGGGATACTCGGGCAGTTTTTCGACATATTCCTTGGACGCCATATCGCCGGACTTGGGTTTATCGCCGCTGTCGGCATCATCTTCCTCGTAGGGATAATATCGACCAACGTCTTCGGAAAGCGGGTACTGGGCGTCGTCGAGTATGTTTTTCTCAACATACCAGTTTTCAAGAGCATCTATACATCGATCAAGCAACTGGTAGATGCATTCTCTCCTGACGGCAAGGGGGCTTTCAGCAAATTTGTAATTGCTGAATATCCGCGCATCGGTTGTTATTCATTCGGCTTCCTGACTAAAGAATGCTCCATACGATCCTCAAACGGCGAGACGAAATTGAAAGCGGTATATATACCCACCAACAACCTCTACATGGGAGAGATTATTCTGCTGGATGACAAAAGCATAATTTATACAAACATTCCGATCGAGGAAGGGATCCGCATTGTGTTATCTGGAGGAATTGCCGCGCCAACGTCAATAACCGCTGCAAGGGAGGTAGCCTAGTGGGACTCTGCACTATTATTCTGGCTGCCGGTCTCGGGACCAGGATGAAATCTCTGACACCTAAGGTTTTGCACACTATAAACGGCAGGCCGATTCTCCAGCACGTTATAAATGCCGTCAGAGCGCTGAAGCCTGATCATATAGTTGTGGTTGTAAGCCCTGGAAGCGACAGCATACGTCAAGCACTTAAAGATGAAAAGATCTACTTTGCAGTGCAAAAGGAACCGAAAGGCACGGCTGATGCGCTTAAGGCGGGTTTGCGTCAGCTCGGCAGGTTGAAACCGGAAGGCAGCACCGTTCTCGTCCTTAGCGGAGATACACCCCTGGTCAGCCCATCCACCCTGAAGCATCTGATCAACGTCCACAAGAGAAAGAAGGAATCTCTTTCAATCTTGTCCTTTGTCGCCAGGGGCGATCACGCATACGGCCGGATTATCCGGGACCGCGGTAAAGTTACGGCTATTGTGGAGGACAAAAACGCTGACTCCGAGCAGAAGAAGATCATGGAGGTAAATAGCGGCATTTACGCCATAAAGCCAGATGCTCTCTTACTGCTCAAGCACATCAAAATGAACCCTCTGAAAAAAGAATACTATCTGACGGACATCGTGGGCCTGGCGGCCGGCAAGGGACATCGCATAGGTTCATATATGCTAGGGGAGGAAACTGAGTTAACGGGCATCAATACCAGGAGGGAACTAAGTCTCGCCGGTTTGTACCTCAGGGACCGAATTGTTTCGCAATGGATGGACAACGGAGTATCTTTCATCGATCCCAAAACTGTTATCATCGACCCCGACGCCGTAATCGGCCCTGATACAATCATATACCCGAACGTAATCATTGAAGGAAAAAGTTCCATAGGTCGCCAATGCACGATTTACCCTAATTCCCGGATATCTGAAAGCGCTGTCGGGGACAGTGTAACTGTCAAGGATTCAACGGTCATAGAATCTTCAACCGTCCTGCAGGGTGCTTCGGTCGGGCCCTTTGCTCACCTCAGGCCGGGCTCTTTAATAGGCCGCTCCGCAAAGATAGGCAACTTTGTCGAGATAAAGAAATCGGTAATCGGCGACGGCTCCAAGGCTTCCCATCTGAGTTATCTCGGGGATTCAGAGATAGGCGATAATGTCAATATAGGCGCGGGTACGATCACCTGCAATTATGACGGGGTAAATAAATTCAGGACTGTAATAGAAGAAGGCGTCTTTATAGGCAGCGATACCCAGCTCGTCGCCCCGGTTAAGGTCGGCAAAGGGGCTTATGTCGGGGCCGGTTCTACCATTACAAAGGATGTCCCGCCGGCTGCACTTGCTGTTTCCCGAACGCCGCAGAAGAATGTCGAAGGCTGGGCTGCAGCAAAAACCAGGGAGAAGAACAAGCACGGATCAAAATAGATCGCTATTTTGCAGTTTATTACCTTCGGAGGAGGAGTCAATATGTGCGGCATCATTGGATACATAGGCTACAGGAAGGCTATCCCGATAGTGATGGAGGGCTTGAAAAGGCTCGAGTACAGAGGATATGACTCCGCCGGCATCGCATACTTTGACGAGGGTGATATAAACGTCAAGCGCTGCAAAGGCAAGATTCAGCAGCTTGACTCGATCGTCGATGCCCAAAAGATAGACAGCACGGCTGCCATAGGTCACACGCGATGGGCGACGCATGGGAAACCATCGGACGAAAACGCTCATCCGCACAGATCCGACGGCATTGTTCTCGTCCATAACGGCATAGTTGAAAACTATGTAGAGCTCAAGCACAAATTGCAGGCAGAGGGCTATGTGTTCAAGTCGCAGACCGACACCGAGGTCTTATGCCATCTGATCAACAAATATACGCCGGGCAGGTCTCTTGAAGATGCAGTGCGTGCTGCGCTGAAAGATGTGCATGGAGCATACGCCTTCGCGGTAATGGACAAGCGGGAGCCCGACAAGATCGTTGCCGTAAGAAAGGAAAGCCCGCTGGTACTGGGCCTTGGGGAGAATGAATATTTCCTGGCTTCTGATGTGCCCGCGTTTCTGAGCTATTCAAGAGAGGTCATATTCCTCGACAACAACGAGATGGCCGTCATGCACAGGGACGGAATATTAATTACCGATTTCGACGGAACA
The DNA here is from genome assembly GCA_035319185.1 of Dissulfurispiraceae bacterium. Lineage (GTDB taxonomy): Bacteria > Nitrospirota > Thermodesulfovibrionia > Thermodesulfovibrionales > Dissulfurispiraceae > Fen-1308. The sequence goes on from DATHDF010000018.1 coordinate 26,605, forward strand.
CCTGTCAATAAGAATGTTGTGACAATATCATGGAGCCCGTCCATGGCCGAGAAAGGCGGATACCGCCACTTCATGTTGAAGGAGATTAACGAACAGCCGAGGTCGATTGCCGACACCATAAGGGGCCGGGTCTTCCCTGAAAAAGGCGAAGTTTCGCTGGAAGAGTTCGGGCTGAACGCCAAAGCCATCTCCAAGATCGACAAGATCTTCATCGTGGCATGCGGCACTTCCTACCATTCAGCTATCGTCGGGAAATATATAATAGAGGAGCTGGCGCGAATCCCGGTGGAAGTCGATATTGCGTCCGAATTCAGATATCGCACGCCAATCATCGGCAAGGGAACGCTTTTCATCTCCATCACGCAATCCGGCGAGACGGCAGATACCCTCGCTGCAATGAGGGAGGCCAGGAGACTTGGCGCTTCCGCACTTACGATCTGCAATGTTATCGGCAGCACCGCATCCAGAGAAGCCGACTATGTGTTTTATACACATTCCGGACCTGAAATAGGAGTAGCTTCGACAAAGGCCTTCTCCGCCCAGATTGTCGCACTTTATATGCTGGCAATTGCCTTCGGCAGAAACAGGGGTTGCATAGATGCAGCTGCTGCGACTGCTTTAATCGACGATCTGCTCCGCCTACCGGGAAGTATCGAGGCAGCCCTTGAACTGGACAGCCATATATTGTCGATATCGAAAGAACTTTTTAAGGCAAAAGACTTTCTGTATCTTGGCAGGGGAATACAATTCCCCATTGCCATGGAAGGGGCACTTAAATTAAAAGAGATATCCTACATACATGCGGAAGGATACCCGGCGGGCGAGATGAAGCACGGCCCCATAGCCCTTATCGACGAGGAACTGCCTGTAGTCGTGCTCGCACCGGCAGACCATCTTTTTGAAAAAGTCTTGTCCAACATGGAGGAAGTAAACAGCAGGGGCGGCATTCTGCTGACCCTTGCAGACAGGAATCATGAAACCATAAACAAGTTGTCGCGCCATTCGATCCTTATGCAGGGAAGCAATACTTACCTTAACACGGTTATATTCACCGTTCCCCTTCAGCTCCTGGCGTATCATATCGCTGTGTTAAGAGGCTGTGACGTAGACCAGCCGAGGAACCTGGCCAAGAGCGTAACAGTAGAGTAGCTCCGGTTCTTTGTTTTCTGCGTTCGGCCCTGCCCTTTACAGGGGCCTGTATGGTATAATTTAAGGAGACGAAAATGGCTAAAGACGTGTTACTAGAGGAACTAAATCCCCAGCAAAGAGAAGCCGTTCTTCATTCTCAGGGCCCGTTGCTAATACTTGCCGGCGCGGGAAGCGGAAAGACCCGCGTCATTGGCTGCAGATTTTCTTACCTCGCCAAGAAAAAGAAGCATTCTCCTTCATCCATACTGACCGTAACTCTTACCAACCGGGCCGGCGAGGAAATGAAGGAAAATATTTCCAGACATCTGGATTGTGACCACAGGCAGAACTGGATAGGTACGTTTCATTCGCATTGCAACAGGATCCTCAGAAAAGAGATAAAGGCCCTTGGATTCAAGCCTGACTTCGTTATTTATGATGAAGATGACCAGAGCTCTCTAATCAGGCACATATTGAAGGAGTTCAACATATACGAAGCCCTTTACAAGGGCGTTGCCTCTCGTATCAGCATACTGAAGGCGTCGCTTATCAGCCCCGAGGATTTCCTGTCCCAGGGCGACGGGTTCAGCTTTGATGAAAAGCTAGGCAGGGTGTACCTCAGATATCAGGATGAACTGAGGCGCTCAAATTCGCTGGACTATGATGATCTTGTCATGCTGACAGTCAGACTTTTCAAGGAAAATCCCAAGGTGCTTCATAAATATCAGGCGATGTTCCCGGCTATTCTGGTGGATGAATTCCAGGACACCAATCGGGCGCAGATGAAGCTGCTGCAGCAGCTGACGGGAAAACAGAAGAACCTGTGCGTAGCCGGCGATGATGACCAGAGCATCTATAAATCCAGGGGCTGCGATATATGCAATATACTGAATTTCGAAAAGGAGTTTCCGGGGACCAAGGTCATAAAATTAGGACGCAGCTACCGCTCTTCCGGCAACATACTAAAGGTCTCTTCCTCGGTCATTGCCAAAAATATACAGAGGAAACCCAAAAATCTCCAGACTGAAAATCTGTGCGGTGAGAAGGTCTGTTACTGCAACCTGGGGACGGAAGATGACGAGGCAAAATATGTGTCCCGCGCGATCAAAGATCTGTACCTGAAGAGCAATTTCGAATACAACAATTTCGCCGTATTTTACCGCGCCAACCTTCAAACAAAGGCTTTGGAGGACGCGCTGCGCGAGGAAAACATTCCATACCAGGTGATCGGCGGCGTAAACTTTTATCACCGCAAAGAAGTGAAAGACATACTTGCTTATATGCGTCTGGCGCTCAACAATAATGACAACGTAAGCCTGCGCAGGATCATCAACAGCCCGCCCCGAGGAATAGGCTCCACCACCATATCTAAGATAGAACAGGAAGCCAAGAAGAATTCTCTAAGCCTGTTCAGATCGTTAAAGTCGATGCTTCAGGCCAATGCCGTTGCAGCATCTTTCAAGGACAAGCTCGCCGATTTCGTCAGGACAATCGAGGAATTTTCTGCCCGTTCTTACAGGGGCGCATCCGACATGATCAAGGATATCGTGGAGAAGACCGGCTACCTGGACGAACTTGAAGAGGAGAGGATTCAGTCAATACTGCAGCTTGCATCATCAGCAGAAAATATTCCGCCGCGGGACTTTATCGACCGAATATCCCTGACCACTCCCAACGATGATACCCCGTCCGGGGGCGCGGTTACCCTTATGCCGCTGCATAACGCAAAGGGCATGGAATTTCCGGTAGTCTTCATCATCGGCATCGAGGAAGGCATTTTACCGTATTTCAAGGCCTTCGACAATGCCGCGGAAATGCAGGAAGAAAGGCGTCTGTTCTACGTAGGCATGACCCGCGCCAGAAACATGCTGTACATGAGCAGCGTAAAGAGAAGAAGGGTTTACTCCAAGATACAGGAGCAGGAGCCGTCAAGATTCTTTTCTGATATGCCGAAGGATTGCTGTATATGGGTCGAGCGCTACCAGCAAAAGGAGAAGGCCGTCATGTCTCCGCTGCTTCAGTCTGCTGCAAGGAAGACGCCATCCTTTATCGTCGGTTCGCGGGTAAAACACCCAGCGTGGGGCGTAGGCATAGTTAGAGACTGCTGCGGTGAGGGAGAGGAAGCCAAGGTCACCGTCAATTTCCCCGGCATAGGCCTGAAACGACTTGCAGCGAAGCTGGCCAACCTGGAGAGGATCTGATATGAGATTATCCCTTGAAGAAGTCAGGCATATTGCGCAACTTTCCCGTCTTGCCCTGTCGGAAGGCGAGGCGGAGCTGTACGCTCCTCAGTTGAGCAAAATTATAGATTATGTTGAACAGCTCAACAATCTCGATACGTCTGATATTGAACCCACGTCTCACATCATTTCGCTGAACAATGTAATGGCTGATGATGTCCCAGGTACATCTCTGCCGCGTGCCGAAGCATTGAGGAATGCACCGGATTCGACCGAGAAGTTTTACCGTATCCAAAAGATAATCGAATAACAGTTGCCGGTCGCGGATAAGACAAAAAGGAGATCCAAGCATGTTCCGCTGCTTTCTCAGATCGAAGATACATCTCGCAACAGTAACTGAATCGAACCTTGCATATGAAGGAAGCATCACCATCGACCAGGACTTTATGGACATGGTTGCGATACTGCCCTATGAGCAGGTGATGATCAGCAACATGAATAACGGCGAGCGCTTTGAAACTTATGTCATACCCGGAAAGCGCGGTTCGCGCGAGTTCTGCCTGAACGGTCCCACTGCCCGCAAGGGCGCAGTAGGCGACCGGATAATTATCTTTTCCTATTGCTGGATCGACGACCACGAGCAGATGAAGAACTTCAAGCCGACCATAATCAAGCTCGATGACAAGAACAATCCTGCTTAGCCTCTCTGCTTCTTAGTTCCGTGCGAGCCATAACGATAATCGTGACAACGTTGATTATCCCGGCGATGATCGCCGGTGCGCCTGCATACGCAACGGAATCCCTGAGCGTTAAAGGTCATCCCTCGTCGGCGGGGACTGCCCCGAAGAGGCTTGCGGTTGGAGTAATCACGGAGATAAAGGACTCATCTCTGACCGTCAAGGTCTACAACACCGAACATGTCGTCAAGATAGACGACAAAACCAGACTAACGCGCAACGGCAAACCGGCAGCATTGTCCGACCTTAAGACAGGAATGCCCGTAAAGATAACCTTCGTCGAACGTTCGGGCCACAAAGTTGCAACCGTTGTAGATATACGTTCGGCGGCAGAGTGAACATCAAGGCAAGGGCTCAGGTCCTGTACTCGGCGTTGATCTTGACATAGTCCTCGGTAAGGTCGCATGTCAGCACCTTGGCGCAGCCTTTGCCCATATGGAGGTCGATCACGATCACGACCTTCTTACCCATAAGCCGTTCGTTTGCCTCTTTGTCGACGCCGGTGGCCAGGCCGTTCTTTGCGACCAGAAGACCGTTCAGGTATATGTCTGTCTTTTCTTCTTTCAGTTTTATTCCCGAATAACCAAGCGCAGCCATAAGCCTGCCCCAGTTGGCGTCATTGCCGTAAATGGCTGTCTTTACAAGCAGTGAATTGGCCACGGTAAACGCGCCCTCCTCAGCCTCCTTTTCGCTCCGGGCATTCCTGACCTCGACCTCAACCAGTTTCGTCGCGCCTTCGCCGTCTCTGACGATCATCTCGCTTAGTTCGTAAGCCAGTTCGGTAAGTGCACCCGTAAATATCCCGTACTCCCTTGATTTGATCTTTATCTCATCGTTTCCGACCGCGCCGTTCGCCATGATCAGCACGGTATCGTTTGTTGACATGTCGCCGTCGATGGTTATCCTGTTGAACGACCTGCCCACCGCCTGTCGCAGGGCCGCGTCAAGGGCCTTCTGTCCTATGGCCGCATCGGTGATGACAAATGAGAGCATGGTCGCCATGCTCGGCTGAATCATCCCGGCGCCCTTGCAAATACCGGTGATGGTGATCATCTTGCCGCCAACGTTCTTCCTTTTCGAGACGATCTTCGGAAACGTGTCGGTAGTCATAATGGCTGCAGCGACATCATCGAAAGCGGCCGTCCCAAGTCCTTCTGCCAGGAAGCCTATCTGCGGCCTGATCCTTTCCATCGGCATGGGAGTCCCTATTACTCCGGTCGAGCAGACATATACCGATTCGCTCTTTATTCCCCGCTGTCCGGCCACGATCCTGCCCATTTCGACGGCATCCTTCATGCCCTGAGCGCCGGTGCAGGCATTGGCGTTGCCGCTGTTTATGATCACGGCCCTCCCTCTGCCCTTTTTAATAAGCTTCATGTCGAGCCTGACCGGGGCCGCCTTGACACTGTTGGTTGTAAACATCCCGGCCATTGCCGCTTCTCTTTCTGAATAAATGAGAGCGAGATCTTTCCTGCCCGGCTTCTTTACGGCAGCCTCTACCGTCGAAAAAAGAAACCCCTTCGGCACTGCGGTCTTCCTAGTGGTTATGGACATAACGCCAATCCCTCCAATGCGGCAGTCTCTTCTAACCCGAGCATGATATTCATATTCTGCACCGCCTGCCCCGACGCGCCTTTCACAAGATTATCAATCGAGGACACCGCAACCAGTGTATTGGTCCTCTCGTTGATCCTGAGGCCGATAAGGCAGTAGTTGCTGCCCCTGACATGCTTTGCGTTGGGATAGAAACCCTCTTCGAGAATCCTTACGAAGGGCTCTTTTGCATATTTCCTGTTATAAAGCTCAATCATCTTTACAGTGCTGATCTTCTTCGTAAGCCTGGCATATGTAGTCGTCACTATGCCCCTATCCATCGGGACCAGATGCGGCGTAAAATCGATCAATATCTTCCTGCCTGCGATGTCGGATAATATTTGTTCGATTTCGGGTGTGTGCCTGTGCACACCTACCCCGTACGCTTTGAAACCGTCATTTACCTCGCAGAAAGACACCGCGACGTCCGACTTCCTGCCTGCGCCCGAAACGCCTGACTTGGAATCGACGATTATGCTTCCCGGATCGATGAGGCCCTCCTTCAGGGCCGGATTGAGGGCCAATATGGCGCTAGTCGGATAACAGCCCGGGTTGGCGATCAGGCGCGATTTCCTGATAGCCTTCCTGTAAAGTTCGGGAAGCCCATAAGCGGCCTTTTTAAGAGTATCGGGATGATGATGTGGCGTCTTGTACCACTCTTCATATACATCCGGGTCCGACAACCGAAAATCAGCCGAGAGATCGATCACCTTCTTTCCCCGCTGATGAAAGAAACTTACCGCCTCCTGCGAGGCTGCATGAGGCAGGGCCATAAAGAAAAGGTCCGCCTTTGATAAGAGCATCTCCTTTTCCATGGGCTCGTACACCAGACTATTATATTTGACCAGATGAGGGAAAAGGTCGGTCACCCTCTTGCCGGCGGACTTCCCGGATGTAACCGTGGTTATTACAACGCCGGGATGACCGGACAATATCCTCAGAAGCTCCGAGCCAGTATAGCCGCTACCTCCGCAAATCGCCACCTTCACCATAAATTATCCACCTTTCGGAATAAAAAAGCCCGCACATGGCGGGCCTTGTTCTTTATTTACAGGTCTGATAAATTCTATTGACCTATTCTTACCTCTTCGAGAACTGGAACCTTGCCCTTGCGCCCTTCTGCCCGAACTTCTTTCTCTCGACTTCTCTAGGGTCTCTGGTCATCAGGCCTTCCTTTTTAAGCTTGGTCTTCAGGTCAGAATCGACAACCACGAGTGCTCGGGCAATGCCATGTCTCAATGCTCCTGCCTGGCCGCTCAATCCGCCTCCAAGAACATTCGCATTCACATCATACTTTCCGATAGTGCCGGTCACATGAAGGGGCTGCCTGATGATCATCCGCAGTGTCTCCCTCGGGAAATAGGTATCCACATCCTTATCATTCACGATGATCCTGCCCGTGCCGGGGGTCATCACCACTCGGGCAATCGATCTCTTTCTTCTCCCTGTTGCGCTGTAATTAATGGCAGCCATTTCTTTTAATGCTCCTTATTTCGTAATTTGTATAAGTTCCGGTTTCTGAGCGGCGTGGCCGTGTTCGGCTCCTGCGTAAACCTTCAGCTTCTTCAGCATGGCCCTGCCCAGCCTGTTCTTGGGAAGCATTCCCCAGACGGCATCCTTGATCACTCTGTCGGGAGCGGTGCCCAACCGGTCCTTGAGGCTTTCTTCCTTAATATGTCCTATATATCCCGTATGACTGTAATATTTTTTATCCTCAAGCTTATTGCCTGTAACCTTAATCTTGTCTGCGTTTATTACAATGACAAAATCGCCCGTATCGACATTAGGCGTAAATATTGCCTTGTTCTTGCCCCTCAGGTAGTCGGCAACCTTGGTTGCCATCCTGCCCAGCACAACATCCTTTGCATCGACAAGATACCATTTGCGCTGGATATCTTCTTTCTTTGCGAACTTCGTCGTCTTCATCCTTTTTCACCTTCCTGAATATGCTCAAGCTGAGCAATCGAAAAAATCGTTATAAGTTAAATAAGATAATCTAAATTGCTGATAATTGTCAACATTCCCTGCAGCTTGCTATAATAACATGAATGAAAAGCGCTCTTACCATAGCGGGGTCGGACCCCACCGGGGGCGCGGGTTTGCAGGCCGACATAGGTGTGTTCAGACGCCTTGGCGTTCACGGCCTTTCAGTAACCGCCGCCCTGACTGCCCAAAATACGCGAGGTGTGGACGCCATCTTGGGCGTCGAGGCCCCGTTCATCGAGGCGCAGCTGAATTCCCTGCTCAACGATATTCGTCCGGATGCGTTGAAGACCGGCATGCTGTATTCCGTTGCTGCTGTCAATGCGGTCGTTCGTACCATAAGGGGATTTGATCTCGAAAACCTCGTTATCGATCCGGTAACCATATCTTCGTCAGGCAGGCCGCTAATCGAAAACGGCGCTTTGGAGGCGGTCAAAAGAGAACTATTCCCTCTCGCAAGGGTGATTACGCCTAATATCTACGAGGCATCGGCGCTCTCTGGCGTTAATGTTATGGACGAGCAGAGCATGGAGCAGGCATCCATTGTACTCAGTAAAACCGGGCCGGAAGCCGTAATCATAACGGGGGGGCATTTGGAAAACGAAACCTTGGATCTAATTTATTATGACGGGAAAATTTATAAATTGAGGACAAAGAAAATGCACGGTGAATTTCACGGAACCGGTTGCACCTTCTCGGCCGCTATCACGGCATATCTCGCCAAGGATTCAACTATTATCCATGCTGCGGAAAAGGCCAAGGCCTTTGTACACGACTCTATTGTAAAGGCACGTTCCTTTGGCAAGGGCATGAAACTTCTCAATGTCTAAAGCAAGGACTTTTTTTCAGTGCCAGGCCTGTGGTTACAGCAGCCCAAAATGGCTCGGTAAATGCCCCGACTGCGGAACATGGAACAGCTTTTCCGAAGAGAGGCAATCGCCGAAGTCGCTCAAATCACTTTCTGAGGGCAATTCCGGACCGATGCCGCTGAATGCAGTCAACGGTGGCAGCGAAAAGCGTGTTTCGATCGGCATAGCCGAATTCGACAGGGTACTGGGCGGCGGGCTGGTCGACGGCGCAGTCATATTGATAGGCGGCGACCCCGGCATCGGCAAATCCACGATTATTCTGCAGGCGATGTCCCGCATTGCTTCCCTGATGGGCACAGTTTTATATGTTTCCGGCGAAGAGTCGCCCGAACAGATTAAGATCAGGGCAGAAAGACTCTCGGTGAATTCCGACAAGATCATGCTGTTGCCGGAAACGGTGGTCGAACATGTATTGGCGGCTGCCGACAAACTGAAGCCGTCTGCGATTGTTGTGGATTCGATCCAGACGGTCTATACGGAAGAGATATCTTCAGCCCCGGGCTCAGTGGGTCAGATACGCGAGTCTGCTGCGAAAATGATGTTTTACGCCAAGAGATCGGGAACTCCGGTATTTCTCATCGGACATGTGACAAAGGAGGGCGCAATCGCAGGGCCCCGCGTTTTGGAGCACCTTGTAGATACAGTCCTTTATTTCGAAGGCGACAGAGGACACCCCTTCCGCATACTTAGAACAGTGAAGAATCGATTCGGATCAACTAATGAGATAGGCGTATTCGAGATGACCGATGGCGGACTCAGAGAGATAACAAATCCTTCAGAGCTGTTTCTCTCCGAGAGACCCCTTGATACTTCCGGGTCCGTAGTAATAGCAAGCATTGAGGGAACGCGCCCGCTTCTGGTGGAATTGCAGGCCCTTGTCTCGCCAACCACCTTCGGGATGCCCCGCAGAACAAGCATGGGCATAGACTTCAACAGGCTGAACCTGCTCATAGCTGTCCTCGAAAAGAAAGCCGGTATACATCTTGGCGGCATGGATGTCTTCATCAATGTCGTCGGCGGATTGAAGATCGTCGAGCCTGCCGCCGATCTCGGCATCATTGCGGCGATGGTCTCGTCGTTCAGGGAGTCGGCTATCGACCCCCAGACCTTCGTTTTCGGCGAGATAGGATTATCCGGCGAAGTAAGGGCTGTCGCGCAGGGCGAAGCTCGAATCAGGGAAGCGGCAAAAGTGGGGTTCCAACGGGCGATAGTGCCGGCAGGCAACGCCGAAAGATTGAAAGGCAGTTTTGGTCTGACTATTTCAGGAGTGAGGAATATAGATGAAGCTATTGAACATATCGGAATATAAAAGACAGGGCTCAGGAAACAGGGGGCAGGAGTCAGAAGTCAGAAGTCAAAAGAACAATCAGATTGGGTTTTCTTCTCGTCTGTTGACTTCCGGCTTCCGGGTTCTGGCGACCGTCTGCTGCATTCTTCTGGTATCCTGCGCAGCTCCAAGACCGGCGGAGATGCCTTCTCACAAAGGGGTTACGCTTGACGAAGCGCTCGCGCAGTATAGAAAGATATCGACGGTAAACACCGTGGTAGCTTTGGAGTATGAAAAGAATGGGACGATCATGAGCGGCGACGCGTCGCTTGCAGTATCGCCCGACAAGCTTGCCCTCAGAATTTATTATCTCGGATTTCTCCAGGGCGAAGTCTATGAGGAGAACGGAAATATCAGGAGCAAACCCAAGATCGACAAAAACAAAAGTCTCATTCTTGTCGATGGGCTAAAAAACAGCCTATTCTGGTGGAACATTACAGACTATGAGGTGCTGGACAGGAACGATTCCTATGAACTCCGCAATGGTCAGCGAAAGGTGCTTGTCAATAAAGAGAGCCTTCTGCCTGTCGAGCAGACGATCCAGCTCGAAGACGGCGATATCATCTCGATCAATTACGGCACACCTGCAAGGATTGCCCCTGAAGATGCGAAAGATATCGCCGGTGATTCCCCTCTGTCCTGGTATCCGTCGGCAGTGAAGATACAACTCAGGAACTACATCGTCAGGATCAACGTGAAGTCATACTCCATAACCAGATAGGCTGTCCATGGCTAAGAAATCACTCGGCCAGCACTTTCTATTTGATCCGGCAATAATCTCGCGCATAGTCGATGCATCAGGGGTCACTGCTGATGACACTGTTGTAGAGATAGGACCGGGCCCAGGCGCCATGACGCGCATTCTCGCATTCAGGGCGAAACGATTGATCGCCATAGAACTGGATGATGAATTATATATGCGGTTGCTGGCTGAGTTCGAGAATGTAGCAAAGGTGGAGCTGCATCATGCCGACGCGCTGAAATTCGATTTCGCTTCCATAGGCTTGCCATTCAAAGTTGTGGCAAACATACCTTATTACATAACTACCCCTCTGATATTCGCACTCATGGATGCCAAACCACTGCTCCGCTCCATGACTCTGACGATCCAGAAAGAGGTCGCCGCGCGGATAGTCGCAAAGCCGGGCTCAAAGGATTACGGAGTACTCTCGCTTTCGGTTCAATATTTCGCAGACGCAAGGCTGGAGTTCATTGTGCCTGCCTCGGCCTTCAGGCCTGTTCCCAAGGTGGACTCAGCGGTTATAAGGATCGATGTGCTGGAAAAGCCTGCTGTGCAGGTCTCAGATGAGGCCCTGTTTTTCAGAATAGTCAGGGCCGGATTTTCTCAGCGCAGGAAGACGCTTGCGAATGCACTGAAGCCGCTTTTCCCCGATATCAGGCAGGTAATCATCGGTGCCGAAATCGATCCTGTCAGACGGGCAGAGACATTGAGCATGGAGGAATTTGCAAGACTTGCCGACGAGGTTGGAAGGATATAGGGGCGTTGCACGCAACGCCCCTACTGGCTGCTATTTGCCGCCTTTTTCGATACTCAGATTCTTTGTGACTTTCTGCCACAATTGGGAATTGCCTTCATCTTCCTTCTTGCCGTAAGGCAGATACCAGAGCTCAACCTCGACGGTAAAGTCGTTGGCTATTATATCTCTGGCCAGCTTGCCTTCCTTCATCGACTCATTGTAAACGGGGATATAGAACTTCTCGGTCACGGTCCTCAACGGCGGCAGACTCGTGTCTCGGAGTATCCCGCTCTTTTCGTAAGGGCCTCGGCCCATTTTGTCGCCAATACCGAACTGCAGTGGGATAGGCATGTAAATGCGTTGATCCTTGAAAAACACCTTTCCGTCTTTTGTCTTCGCGGTCACATACAGGACCACCCGGTTAGGCGTCGGTCAGCCGTCGGGGATCGCATGTCCCGCCTTGTTGAAAAGATCGACCTGAACGGAAGCCGCTGGCGTCGTCGTTACAACATCGCGCCACTGATATGCCATCGCCTCGACCTTCATATCCACTGCCATTGGCCCCATAGCGCGATAGCTCTGCATATTGTGGCCGAGCTTTGATTTCTTCATGTGGCATTCCTGGCAATTCTCAGTTCCGCCTTCGGGCCTATATGCAAAATTATAGCTTCCGTAAAGCGTAGCGCACTGCGTCGGCTCATCAAGATCGAAGTTCGGACCCTGGCCATGACACTGCCCGCAAAGGATGGCTTCCTTCATGTAGGGGCTCTTCTTCATCTTCGGAAAGTCGGGCGATGCATGTTCGCCGTCTTTGCTGCCATAGACGGCACCCTTATCCGGATTCCCGAATTTCCATTTGTGCACAATCGCATTTCGTTGATGACACACCGTGCAGCCGATATTCAGCTTCTGCAGGTTTTGCGCCGCCTGATCTTCAGGCTCCTTGAAAGCGTAAAGGTTCTTGACAATCTCCTGTGCAACGCTGTCTTCAGCCTCGATCAGCTGAGGCAGATGGCACTTCGCGCAAATCATCAAATGCTTGATGCCGACATCTTTTGGGTCTTTAACTCCTGATGAAGGCCAATCCTTAAGCCCGTTCTCGATGGTCGTCTTTATGGTGGCGGCTGTTCTTCCGACTTCAGCCGGACCAAAGATTGACCGGGCATGCAGCGACTTCGACCATTCCGTATAGATCTCGGCATGGCAGTCCTTGCATGAGCCCGAGTCATACATCTTCGCAAGCTCATCAATGGTCTTCGCCTTCTTCATCACATCACCCTGTGCGCCGAAAACGGAAAGCGGCACCAGGACAAGCAGAACGACGAAAAGCAGTTTCAGAAATCTCATTGTACCCTCCTTTCTTAATGATGGCAGAGAATCCCTGCGCGTTTGATACTATAATTCTACTGAAATAGGCATCAGGAATCTATAACTAATATGCATACTCATAGCCATTACTAATACATGCTATTTGCGTTTGGCATATAAAAACCTGGTTTGCAATATTCCGGTTGAAGTCGACATATTGTCTAAGACATCCGCGGCAGCCGCAGGACATCAATGTCTGAATGCTCCGTTTCTGTATGCCGCCTCCATTTCTTCAAAGTGTTTCCGGGCTCCGACTTTGGGGATAGAGAAATCGCCCTTAAGAATCCACATATTCGACAGTTTCTTCAGGCCGTCCGGCAGTGGTTCCGCTTCGGTTCCAGGGGGAAAAACAACTCGGAGGCTTTTTTCATCGGCAACAACAGTGTATGTGCCGGCGCCGACATCCTTATACGAGCCTTCGCTGTATGGAGTCGTTATCGTTTGCGAGGTTGAATCATGGCAGCTCCCGCAGCTTCTCGATTTTCCGGTTGCATGCGTAACGCGGTCCACGTTCAACCAAGCCATCGTATCGTGATCCTTGTCGTCGAGATTTCGGACAAGCCCTGTAATCGCATAAGAGTCATTCGAAAAATAAAGTCTGTCGATCGTTACGTCAGGCCTGTTTCGGAAGAGAAGCTTGCTTGAGAGTGACACCTCGTCAGTCTTGATGTTACCTGCTGTATGAGGAACCACATGCACGGAGATCCACATGCCCCTTGGGTTCTTGACGATAAGCGGAGGCACCGCTCCGACGAGATAATCCTGTATCCGCGTAATGGGGTTTTCCTTGCCCTTTGGACCGACGGCGCTCCAGAAATTGAACGCATATCCGCCTATAATAGCTGTATGGCATGACGCGCAATCGACCTTTCGGTGTGCGCCTTTCTTGTGAGCTGCCGCAATGCCCGCATGGCATTTGGCGCAATCGACCTGCCTCTGCAGATCGGCGTGCAGTCCGGATTTCCTGTTAGGCTCGTGGCAATCAACGCAGTAGACTCCCTTCTGCATATGGATATCCGGCATACCTTGCAAAATCTTTTTGCCTTCATCCGAAGCCTGGGTGAATTCGGCCCTGATGTATCCGTCTCCGCGCCTTCTCTCAAGTGGCCCGGCGTGGCAGCTGAAGGACTTGCCGCCCCCGTAGCAGGTTACAGGATCAGGTTTCTTTACAAAGGTGTGAGGCCCTTTGCGCAGGTCGTCGCTGCCCCTTTTCTGCGGAGAGTAATGACAGTCGAGGCAGCCCACGTGGCATTGATTGCAGCGTCGCTGGTTATCAAAAGCAGTTTTCTCGTTTAGCTTCATCGTTGAGTGACGGTTATACAAATCTATATTTTCCGTCGAGAAAGCAGCCTGCTCTCGTCCGGCAAGTCCGGCGTTCCAGAGCCCGCAGCTTTGAGGCCCGGCCAGCCCTGTCCATGTCACATATTGGCTCTGGGTATGAGCCCCCTTGCCGCCTCCCATCGGGCTGCCGGCAAATTTCCTTACAATTTCTGCGTGGCATTTACCGCATGTCTTCTCAGCAATGACGGGGTTAAAGGCAAGCGTCTCAACATTTCTGTCATGCCAGATAATCAGCTTGTACTCCGGATTATTCCTGATAACGTTGTTGTATGAAAGCTTAGGCATCAGCGCGTCAGCCCTGTTATTTCCTCTGGGTTCGAGAGTGCGCCACATATCAGACTCAGGACTTTTCATCATGCTTCGGGTAAAACTGGCCCATGTCCTGTCCTGAATCGCCCTGACGGTAAAAAGGCCTTCATGAGCTTTTTCTTTTTCGGAAGCTGACGGATTGCCAAGATGACAGTCGACGCATTGAGCAGGCATCCCTGTCTGAGTCGAAACGCCCGGAAGGGTCATCGTGAAATGAGGGTGTCCTAATGCAGCCATTTTTTCGGAATCGCCGTGGCATGTGATGCAGCCCTGCGGCCCGGCAGCGAAAGCGGCGGCAGTGATGAGATGAAGACCGATCAGACAAAACAGCAGTTTAATCTTCATGCCCTTTGTTTATGACGGTATTATTGCAAGGCCGCTTCAGCAGCCGGCAGTTTTTCTGAATGAGAAGGGAATATTCCTGCCGTCTTTAATCCTGTACTTGATGTTCACGTCGTCGCCGACCTTGATGCGGTTATCCCTGAACTTGTCGATGGTTTCCTGGTCCTGGATCGAAAGGCTTACATCCTTCCCTTCATAATCTGTGACGACTACGGTACTAGATGCAAGGTCAATGATCTTTACTCGGCCGTTCAGCAGGATCTGGTCCTGGGCAGCCTGACCTATCTGACTTGATGAGATCATAAAAACAAGCACGATGATCGGAATTATCAGAATACTCAACTTCATTTTGCAGCCTGTCAGCATGCTTCCTCCAAGCTAATAAGCCGGGAGGTTGCCCTCCCGGCTCAATTCTTAGAACATTACGTCAAATGTTAGATATACATCCTGAGCATGTTTGAGAACAGGGAAGAACTGAGGGACTGTACTGGGTCCCTGCACAGAGCTCAGATCGGCAATTTTCTGAGGGGCTCCGACCCAGTTATTGCTTCCAGTGTACTGGAAGTCATAATACTGGTAGCCCAGTCTGAAGAATGCCTTTCCTCTCTTTGCGATAGGCTTCTTGTTCAGTTCCTGGATAACGTAAGCTTCGTAAACATTACCCCGTGTGCCTAGTTTGCTCGTCCACATGTCGTCGGATGCAGGAGTAAAGGTTATCCAGTACTTGGAACCATGATTGTATTCGAGACCAAGCTTGGTTCCCGTAGATTTAATATCATAACGTGCACCCAAATAGGCGCCATAGCCTGAGCGGCTATGCTGTCCCGTAGATGCATCCCACATCAAGCCATAGTTGAATGGCGTATTGCCAAATGTATTGCCATTAGGACTGGTATGGCTTGCAGCGGCTGACAAAAAGAGATTTAGATCACCAGGACCTAGATTGTCAATTTTGCCCATGACAACAGTGCCATATTGCGTAATATTCCCGAGATTGGAATTCGGAAATGTTATAGAGCTACTGCCCGTCAACGGGTTAAATGGAGTCGCAAACGTTACACTGCCAGATTCTGGGAATGCAAATATATCGAACGCCCTGCTGACCTGGAACTCAAGATGCAGATTGTCGGTATCATAAGGCACAACGTTGATCCCGGCAAAGTTCACATCCTTCATCGAATTGGCAGAATTCCTGAATCCGCTATCGAAACCTTTACCATAACAGAATTTTGCATATGCGCCGGGAAGAACAGCAATGTCAGGCGCAACCCCTATGGTACCGCCATCAAATGCATAATCGATGAGCAATCCCGGAACGCCCGCAGTGCCGATCTTTTCGGTATTCATACGAATATTGGTAGGAATTCCGCCGGTAGACGGCCTTCTGCCGATAGAGAACCATATAGGCTGGCCGGCGATATTGCTCCAGGTCGCATATGCGGCATCAACCCTTAACGCATTGTCGGATGGGGTGTGCGTAACGTTACCGTCAAAAACCGACTGTTTATCAGCAAAGAAAGCATTGTTCGGCCCGGTTACAGGCTGCGAAGTCTCATGACCCCAGACCTTGTACATAAGCAATCTCGCTTTCACTTGGATGTCTTCGGTCGCCCTAGCCTTGATATTCAACCCGAGACGGTTAGTCAGAAGCGATGTGTTCTTTTGCGTCTGAGCTACAGAAGGGGATCCAAATGTAGGACTGAATGTGTCAAGAACAACGGCATCGTGTGTCTTACCCGTCAGATAATCATACCTTGTCCGGAAATCTCCGCCGATCTCAAGCCACGACGGTCCGGCCGCCTCCTTTGCCTCATCGGCCTTCTTCTCAACTGCGGCCATCTTCTCTTCCTTTGCCGCGTCTTTTTTCTGCATGTCCTGCATCTGCTGTTTCAGATTGCTGAGCTCTTTCGACAGAGCGTCAATCTTCTTCATCAGATCGTCCTGGTCCACCGCCTGAACCATGCCCGGCACGCTGAACATGAAAAGCGTGATTACGAGCATCAGTCTTACAGCTAAACTGAAACCAGTTCTTTTCATTGCCACCTCCTAACTTTGTATCGTCCTGTCAAAGACAGGCTTCTTGCAATAGTAGGAATAAGCAATCTTCATGCCTCAGAAGGCTAATGATTTAACTGAATGACAACTTAATCAAATTATAGTTACTTTCAAAGAATTATCCTAATGATGATATCTGGACGGAAAGAGGAATGTTCAAATGAAATGTTAACTCATTAACAAAATTAACACTATTATATAAACATGATTGAAGAGAGAAGCAACAGAAATTACTTCTTCTGCTCTTCGTAAATTTCCTCGAAATGAGATGCAGCACCTTTCCCGAAAGACAAGAGATTGTTGATATTGACACAAGCGGAATTGAGATTATTGAAAAAAAAGGAGTTACCGGCAGTAACTCCTGAGATATTTTTTGGCGTCCCCATGGGGATTCGAACCCCAGTTACCGCCGTGAAAGGGCGATGTCCTGGACCGGGCTAGACGATGGGGACAAGTCAATCAAATGAGCCGCGTTGGATTCGAACCAACGACCCACGCCTTAAAAGGGCGTTGCTCTACCAACTGAGCTAGCGGCCCTTTGGCGACTGTCGCGCCAACAAGATAATAAATGTACTATTTCAGATCTATTTTTGTCAATAATCGGACCGTCAAATTCAGGCGCAAACCGTCACCTCCAAGGCCATCAGATAATGCAATGTGGGGTAGTCCAGACCTGCCGTTACTACCCGCGCGCGTATGGCAGCAATCCGCCTTTCAGGATCAGTTCCCTTTCCCTGTCATTGAGGTTGGAGACCGCTTCAAATGAATATCCCTTTGTGAGATTGGCTATGACATAAGTCTGGCCGCTTTCAACCGCACTCAACGCGCCCTTTATTTCCAGCACGTCTCCCTCCTCAATCCTGTCGTAGTCGTCCGCAGATTTGAATATCAGAGGTAGAACCCCGAAGTTGACAAGATTGGCCCTGTGTATGCGCGCAAACGATTTAGCAATCACCGCCTGCAGTCCGAGATACATTGGAGCTATAGCGGCGTGCTCCCGCGACGATCCCTGGCCGTAGTTCTCTCCGCCGACCAGTATGCACCCGCCCTTTTCCCTTATGTCTTTTGCACGACTGCTGAATGTCTTGTCAATATTCTCGAATACAAATTCGGATATCGCGGGTATATTCGACCTGTATGGCAGCACCTTCGATCCAGCCGGCATTATGTCATCGGTAGTTATATTGTCCCCGAGTTTGAGAAGCACTTCGGCCTTGATCAACATGCCTAGCGGCGCCTTGACCGGCACATCCTTGATATTGGGACCTTTGAGTATGACAACGCCGGATATGTCCTCTTTGGGGGGTATCAAAAGATTATCATTTGTAATAAATGCCTCTGGTTCGGTTACTACCGGCACATCATATCCGGCATCTCGAGGGTCAACAATTTCTCCCCTTAGAGCCATTGCGGCACAAGCCACGGGATTGGTCAGATAAACAAAAGCATCTTTCGTACCGGACCGGCCATGAAAATTCCGATTGAATGAGCGTATCGAAACGTGACCTGATCCAGGCGCAGCCCCCATGCCAATACATGGCCCGCACGACGACTCCAGGATGCGGGCACCGGCCGATATCATGTCGGCGATTAGGCCTTCACGCGAAAGCATCTCATAAACCTGCTTGGAACCGGGATTTATCATAAGATTAACTGATTCTGGCAGCGTCCTGCCCTTAAGCATCAGCGCCACTGTTTTCATGGCAGGATAAGATGAATTCGTGCAGCTGCCGATGCAGATCTGATCCACTTTTTTGCCTGCGATTTCGCGGATCGCAACCACATTGTCTGGGCTGTGCGGCTGCGCGATCATCGATTCCACTGTGCTCAGATCAAGGTCAACTATCTCGTCGTACTGCGCGTCGGCGTCCGCAGCAAGCTCCTGCCACACCTGTTCGCGCCCCTGGGCCCGCAGAAAGTTCAATGTATTCCCGTCGCTCGGGAATATGGAGGTCGTGGCTCCCAATTCAGCGCCCATATTCGTAATGGTGGCGCGTTCTGTAACGGTCAGACTTGACACACCCGGCCCGCCGTATTCAAGGATTTTACCGACACCGCCCTTGACCGTCAGTATTTTCAGGAGAGTGAGAATAACATCCATTGCGGTGATATGCGGCTTTCGCAATGTACCGGTGAGATTTATCCTGACAACCTTAGGCATTGAAAACTCAAAGGGCGAGCCGGCCATTACGGTCGCAGCCTCGAGCCCGCCGACGCCGATGGAGATCATTCCCATACCGCCGCCTGTGGGCGTATGACTGTCGGTGCCTAGCGCTATCTTCGCCGGCGCCGCAAAGCGCTCGAGATGAACCTGATGGCATATCCCGTTGCCCGGCTTGGAAAACCAGGCCCCGAACTTTGCGGCAGCCGTCCGGAGAAACTGGTGATCGTCGGCGTTCATAAAGTTCGACTGAAGCATATTATGATCGACATAGGATACGGCGGTTTCAACCTGCACCCGATCGATGCCAATGGCCTCGAATTCGAGCCAGGTCATGGTTCCTGTCGCATCCTGTGTCAACACCTGATCGACCTTCAGAGCGATTTGAGAGCCCGGCGTAAGATCACCCGAGACCCTATGCATTTCAAATATTTTCTGAACAATGTTCTTTCCCATTGGCATTCCTCTCTCTATGACAATATTCCACGTATTTTCATGACAAGAAAAGGACAAACTCAGCCGGTGAAAAGGGAACAAGATGCAGGATGATTCGCACAACTTGTCCAATGCCGCGCCAGTTCTATCTTTTTTTGACTAATGACGCACTATTATGTTAAAAAAACAGATAAAAAATCAATCAAATAAGGGGTCAGCATGCATTTCTTCGATTACAAAAAAGGCGAGCTCCATGCAGAAGACGTGCCTGTCAGGGAGATAGTAGCCAGGTATGGAACGCCCATCTATATTTACAGCTCCAAGACATTGATCAGACACTTTAAGGCTTATGACGAAGCATTCGACGGCAAATCTCATATTATCTGCTTTGCGCTTAAGGCCAACTCGAATTCGGCCATTATCAGGCTTTTCGCCAAACACGGCTGCGGCGCGGACGTTGTCTCAGGCGGCGAACTTTTCAGGGCTACGAAGGCCGGCGTCCCGGCCGGAAAGATAGTTTATGCCGGCGTGGGCAAGACCGAGGACGAGATCAGATATGCTTTGAAAAGCAGGATATTGATGTTCAACGTTGAATCGGAAAACGAATTGCGCGAGATCAACCGCATAGCGGGCGAAATGGGGGCCATAGCAAATATAGCGCTCCGCATAAATCCGGATATCGACCCCCAGACCCACCCATATATATCCACCGGCCTGAAAAAGCATAAGTTCGGCATCCCGATCGAATATGCGCTTGAACACTACAGGATTGCGGGCAGCCTGAAAAACATAGCTGTGGTCGGCATCCACAAACATATCGGATCGCAACTGACAAAGATATCCCCCTTTGTCGATGCACTCAAGAGAATTCTTATGCTGATAGATGAGCTTGCAAAAAGCGGCATCTGGATTGATTATCTAGATATAGGCGGAGGGCTGGGCATTACCTATCTCGACGAGGAACCACCCCAGCCTGACGATCTGGCAAAACAGATACTTCCGCTGCTTGCCAATCGCAATCTGACTCTTGTCATGGAGCCGGGAAGGTCTCTTGTCGGCAATGCAGGCATACTGGTCACCCGTACCCTCTATCTCAAGGACAGCGAAGAGAAAAGTTTCGTCATTGTCGACGCCGGTATGAACGATCTCATGAGACCGTCACTGTACAACGCCTATCACCATATTCAACCCGTTGTCAAAACAAGGCGCGATAGCATAATTGCCGACATAGTCGGCCCGATCTGTGAATCCGGCGACTTTCTTGCAAAAGACCGCGAGATCAGGAAAGTTAAGCAGGGCGAATTGTTGGCGGTGATGAGCGCTGGCGCCTACGGTTTTTCGATGTCTTCGACATACAACAGCCGCCCGAGGGTTGCTGAAGTCATGGTAAACGGCAAGGAGTTCGCGCTGGTGCGCAAACGTGAATCCTATGCCGATCTGCTGCGCGGAGAAAGCGTGCCGGAGTTTGTCAAATGAAAGTGCCTTTCACGAAGATGCACGGCACCGGCAATGATTTCATAGTAATCGACTGTCGCAATTTCAGACTCGCCGATCCCGCCGCGTTCTCGGTCAAATTTTGTCACAGGAAATTTGGGGTAGGAGCCGACCAGATGCTGCTTTTGTATCCTTCCGAAATCGGCGATTTCGCCATGAAAATATTCAACGCAGACGGAAGCGAGGTCGAGATGTGTGGAAACGGCATCCGCTGCTTTGCAAAATATGTATGGGACAGAAATCTGTCCGGCAAGAAGGTACTGGAAGTTGAAACACTGGCCGGAATGATCAGACCCGAAAAGTCCGGCAACAATGTGAGGGTGGACATGGGAGAGCCTATATTGGCTCCGGATAAGATACCGGTGGCTGTTTATTCTGAGGCAATGGCAGTAGATTATCCCCTGATCGTCGAAGACAGGAATTTCAAACTTACCTTTGTTTCTATGGGAAACCCCCATGCGGTAATCTTTCTTGAAGAGGAAGTCTCGGGCTTTGCCGTTGATAAATACGGACCGCTGATCGAAACGCATGCCCTCTTTCCCAAAAAGACCAATGTCGAATTTGTCAATGTCAAAAGCAGGGACGAACTGATCATGAGGGTCTGGGAAAGAGGCTCCGGTGAAACCCTTGCATGCGGCACGGGTGCATGCGCTACAGCAGTAGCAGCGATGATAAAGGGGCTTACCGAAAAGCATGTAATCGTAAAGCTTCTGGGCGGCGATCTCTCCATCGAATGGTCTGAAAATAATCGTGTATACATGACCGGTCCGGCTGTCGAGGTGTTTGAG
>DATHDF010000019.1:0-15272 GCA_035319185.1 Dissulfurispiraceae bacterium
TAATTCCGTAGAATGAGCTAGTATCCATTCATATCCACCTTTAGATTATCTGTCGCATTCACCTAAGACGATATCGATGGTTCCGATGTTGGCAATGACATCAGCGACAAGAGAGCCTTCGGACAATTTCGGCAAAACCGAGGCATGAACGAAGGACGGCGCCCTGATATGCATCCGGTAAGGCTTGGCTGTCCCGTCATTTACGAAATAAAAGCCGAGCTCGCCCTTTGGCACTTCTACGGCGGAGTAAAGTTCGTCAAAAGGTTCCTTCTTGGGCTCTTCCTCTTCGCCGGGCAGTATCTCTCCCATCGGATGGCCGGGCATTACGCGCGGCTTGCCGGGGGGCATGTCATAAGCCGGTGCGTCGGGGGACAGAACCAGTCCTTCGGGCATTTTATCAAGGCATTGCCTGATTATTCTGACCGACTGCCGGAATTCATCCATCCTGCACCGATACCTGTCATACACGTCGCAATTCTTGCCGATCGGCACATCGAAATCTATTTCGTCATAGGCATCATAAGGAGCTGCCTTTCTCACGTCATACGCTACGCCTGAACCCCTGAGGGTAGGGCCGGTCAGTCCCCAGTTGACTGCGTCTTTGGCCGAAATGACTCCGATGCCGACGGTCCTCTGGAGCCAGATCCTGTTCTGGTCTATAAGGGTTTCATACTCCAGGACACGCTTGGGATAATCTTCTACGAATTTATAACAGCTGTCCATGAACTCATTGTCAACGTCGCATCTTACGCCGCCGATTCGTGGATAGGTAACCGTCAGGCGGGCGCCGCAGACCATTTCATACAGGTCGAGAATCCATTCCCTGTCTCTCATGCCATAAAGAAACACCGTCATGGCCCCGATATCGAGCGCGTGGGTAGCAATCCAGACAATGTGGTTAGCTATCCTTGTAAGTTCCGCCATGATCGTCCTGATATATTTGGCCCTCGGCGGCGCCTCTATGCCAAGAAGCCTCTCGACGGCCAAACAATAACCGATATTGTTTGACATGCTGGATACATAATCCAGCCTGTCCGTGAGTGGAAGCGCCATGGGATAGGTCCTGTTTTCACCGAGCTTTTCAGTTCCGCGGTGCAGATAGCCTACATGTGGCGTGCATTTTACGACCGTCTCTCCGTCGAGATCGAGCACCAGCCTCAAAACCCCGTGGGTTGCAGGGTGCTGAGGTCCCATGTTGATCGAGAGCTCTTTCTTTTTCAGCATCGCTCAGCGAACCTCGTATTGCTTGTTTCTTTCGGCAGTTTCCACTACCTCTTTATATCCCTTCCACTCGGCTTCGCCGAGATCGCTTTTCAGCGGATAGTCCTTTCTCAGCGGGTGGCCCTCCCAGTCTTCAGGCATCAGTATCCTGCGAAGATCAGGATGACCGGCGAAGGATATCCCAAACATGTCGAAGCATTCGCGCTCATGCCAATCCGCACCGGCCCAGATGCCGACAACACTGGCTATTTTGCAATCATTCTCAGGCACCACTGCCTTGATGCGAATGCAGTGATTGTGGCTTATCGAGCGGAGATTATAGACGACTTCAAACCTGTCATTCTTTCTCCCCATATAATCCGCGCCGCAGAGATCGACAAGATAGTCGAAGTCGAGTTCCGGAGAGGCTTTCAGAAACTTCATAATGACCAGAATGTTGGCTTTGTTGACCGTCACAGACACCTGACCGCCGAATTCGACCGTATACAGGACGTCGGACTGAAATTTTGACTTGAGCAATTCTGAGATCTGGACAGGAGTCAAATTATCTCCATCTGCTCCATTTGAAATGTTCCTTATCAATTAGCTGCTGCAGTTTAATAAGCCCCTCCAGCAAAGCCTCCGGTCTCGGCGGACATCCAGGTATATAGACATCGACAGGGAGTATAGTGTCTACACCCTGAACTGTGCTGTATGTGTTGTAGATGCCGCCGCTGCATGCGCAGCTGCCCATTGCTATGACGTATCTGGGCGCCGGCATCTGGTCATAAACAGTCCTGACTACCGGAGCCATCTTTTTTGTCAATGTGCCGGCTATGATGATCGCATCTGACTGCCTCGGAGATCCTCTGAAGACTACGCCGAAACGGTCAAGATCATAATGAGACGCGCCTGTCGCCATCATCTCGATTGCGCAGCAGGCAAGACCAAAGGTCATCGGCCAGATGGAAGACCGTCTGCCCCAGTTTACGACTTTATCAAGTGCAGCAACAATGGTGTTGGCGCCCGGAATGATCTTTATTCCTTCCTCGACTTCTACAAGGGAAGTGGTGCCGTCAATTATCATTCGAAGTCCCCAGCGCTACCATTTGAAAGCCTCCTTCTTCCAGGCGTAAACATAACCGATTAGCAGAACTACGATGAACAGCAGCATTTCGACGAGGGCGTACAGGCCGATGCTGTCGAACACAAGCGCCCACGGATAAAGGAAAACAGCTTCAACGTCAAACACCACGAACAGCATGGCAATGATATAGAACTTGATGCTGAACCTCTCCCTTGTTTCCCCCACCGGTGGATTGCCGGATTCGTAAATGTAGAGCTTTTCAGTGTATGGTCTTTTCAGGCGGAAAAGGCTGCCGACAAGGAGAACTACGACTGAAAATAAAATAGAAACTATCATGATTACCATGATGGGCAAATACTCGTATGGGATGTATGATCCTGGTATTTGCATTTTCAGTTCTCCCGGATGCTTGCAAACTGTGCTTATAATGCTGATTCGGCAATTAAAATGTCAAGAGAAATGGGGATGGAATTGATTTGAATTAATTATAAGAATATAAACGCCGAATGACAATGCGCCGCATTTCGTCAGAACGGTCCGGAAGCAGTTCATTCGATCTATGCAGTAAAGATCGGCTTCGGTTTAACGGTCGAGGCCTGGGAATATGGAAGGCCGCACGTCTATTGGCTTGTCCGGTTTAATGCCGGTGTCAATGACCCTTTTTCTGTCCTTGTCGGAGGGGACTGAGCGGCTGTCCTGCTGCTGGCTCTTTTGAGCACCGGACGGCTCGGCAACCACAGGTTGCGAGGTGTTCGGCACCGTCGGCGGCGAGATAATCGGCGGCAGCGCTTCTGGCTGTCCTGAAGCCCCGGTTGCAGGCGTAGCTCCCGCAGCCTGTGAAGCGGCTTTTGGGCGACCGGCAAGCAGAATTATGCTGATCCTGCGATTTCTCAGATCAGCCGGGTTTTCTTTTATCAATGGCTCGGTATCGGCATAGCCGACCACCCTTGCGATTTTGTCGGGATCGATCCCGTCATGCTCGAGCTCTTTTCTGGCTGACGATGCCCTGGCAGTGGAAAGCTCCCAGTTCGTCTCCCCGGACTTCTTAAAAGGAGAGGCATCGGTGTGACCCTCCACCGCGATCCTGCCTGAAAAATCCTTTATATTTTCTGAAACTACTTTTATTATCTGGCGGCATTTTTCATTCGGTTCGGCGCTGCCTGATGGGAACATCGGCCTGCCTTCGAGATCGACTATCTGGATCCTTACTCCCCCGTCAACGATGTCGAGAATAACCTGGTCCTTCAGGCTTTTAAGTTGCTCCTCTATCGCGGCCTTCAATTTGTCTTTGATGTCTTCAACGGCCATTTCTCCGGTGACGACTTCGGCCGTAGATGTCTTGATCTCAGATTTTATGCTTGACGACTGCTCCATAAAAGAGCGTCCCCCCTGCTGAAAGACATTAAAATTGCGGAAATAGTCCGCCAGCACGGCCCTCTTTTCGGGAGTCACCATGGAAATAAGCCACAGCAAAAGGAAAAAGGCCATCATGGCCGTCACGAAATCGGCGTATGCGACCTTCCAACTGCCGCCGTGATGTCCGCCGTGGCTTTTTTTAACCTTCTTTATGATTATTGTCTTGGACTTGTCTGCCATTGACGAATTATTGTGCGGCTATTTCTTCATAGCGCGCAGCGTTTCCTCGACTTCTACGAATGAAGGTTTGACATGACCGGGGATTGCGCGCCTGGCGAATTCAACGGCGATCTGCGGAGCTGCGCCTCCGATAAATGACACGAGGCCCACTTTTAAAACTGACAGATATTCTTTGTCTTCATTTACGATTGTCTCCAGGTTTCTGGAAAGGGGAGCAGCGAAGCCGTATGAGAGCAATATGCCGAGAAAGGTTCCAACGAGCGCAGCTCCAATACTGTGGCCCAGCACTTCCGGCGGCTCCTTCATCTTGCCCATGGTGAGCACGACGCCGAGAACGGCTGCAACGATACCAAGCCCCGGCAGCGAATCGGCAACATTGGCGAGACTTTTGGATGGCGCCATCCCCTCCTCGTGGTGTGTATCCAGTTCGTTGTCGAGCATCGTTTCCAGTTCATATGATGATATGCTGGTTGTCATGACGGTTCGCAGCGTGTCGGTTACAAGGTTAACCGCATGATGGTTTTTCAGAAACTTCGGGTGCGAGCTGAATATCTTGCTCTCTTCAGGACTATCGACATCGGCCTCAATCGAAACCAATCCTTCCTTTCGTATTTTAGAGAAGATTTCGTTGAGCATAATGAGAGCGTCAAGATAGTCCGCCTTCGCATAGCCCTTGTTTGTGAGGGCGCGAATAATGCTTTTGAAAATATCCTTTATTACCTTAAGCGGGGACGCGATTATCAGGGAACCCAATGCAGCTCCGCCTATAATGACGAGTTCGGCAGGCTGGACCAGCACCGAAAGATTGCCGTGCTCCATGAGATAGCCGCCGATGACGCTGAGAAGCACTATTACCGATCCTATTATTACAAACATGACGTCCTAAGCCTTTATCCCCGTTTTCTCCGCAGTATGTTCCGCTGCGTCTTGAACACCAGTTTTACTATCTCATCACGTATTTCGTCATCGATGGCCACGAATCTCACTGCGGTATGGTAATATTCATCGGTTGCACGGACATCGACAACTTCGCCATACAGATACAGCAATGTCGACGGGAGTGAAGGCAGCATCATCTTCATTTCCAGTAGATCGCCGGACATGTATTTGTCGTTTAAGTCGAAGCAGAGTCCGCCCCCGCTGATGTTGATCTTCTTCTGGGGCATTATCTGCACCTTCTCCTCGCGAGCCGACAGCGTCGCTATGATTGTATCCAGCTTTGCGTTCAGCATTTTAAGCCATTCTGCGAGGATTATATCTTCGACATCCGGCGGTGTAGGGAAATCGGGCAATCTCGTTTCACCCACGAAGATAGACCTGACGTTTTGTTTCTCCTCAGGGGGAACAAGCCGGACTTCAAACGGGATAACTACGTCGACACGGGAGAATTCCCGCAGGTTCTTTTCGCTGGAATCAGTCATGGCGCTCCTTCCTATTATAACACTTCATATCTCGCAATAAATCTGAATAAATCCTTCCTATCTCAATGACGACGGGGCAACCACGATCTCGACCCTCCGGTTCCTGGCGCGACCTTCTTCGGTGGCATTGGAGGCAAGCGGCCTGTATTCGCCGTATCCGGCAACTATAAATCTGTTAGGATCGAGCCCCTGTCCGATCAATGCTGAAAGCACGCTCGCAGCCCTTGCTGTTGAAAGCTCCCAGTTGGACTTATATCTTGGGCCGGATGTCGGCATCTCGTCAGTGTGCCCCTCGACGACAATCCTGCCGGGGTTCTTCTTCAGGATCCCGGCCAGAGATGACAGCGCGGCAGCGGTTTTTTCCGTTATGTCAGCCGAGCCTGATGCGAACGCAGTATCGTTGGAAAGTGTGACGACCAGCCCTCTCGGGTCGCTTTTCACCGAGATGCCCTCGACATTGCCGAAGCTTTTCCGCATCTCTTCAAGGATCGGCTTTTTACCCTCCTCAATCCCAGCAACAGGCTTTTCGATGACATTGAATGCCTGCCTGAGGGAAGTTGAAAACTGACCGACCTTTTCTTTATCGACTGTCGATAAGGCGTAGAGCGCCGCAAAAAAGGTGAACATAAGGGTCAGGAAGTCTGAATATGATATCAGCCATCTGTCCATATGGTCGTGATCGTCCTCAAGCCGTCTGTGTCTTCTCATGGGTTACCGGCCGGGCGATTTTCGAGAAAGGCATTGAGCTTCGCCCTGAGAAAGTACGGATTGACGCCGCTTTCGACCCCAAGCACGCCTTCTACTATCAGGTCCATAATGTAAATGTCCTCATTCATGCGACTGATTATTCTCTTGGCGACTGGAAGGAGGACGAGATTTGCTGAACCGACGCCGTAGATAGTTGCGACAAATGCCACCGATATTCCCGACCCTATCTTTGAGGGATCAGCAACGTTGCTCATGACCTGGATCAGTCCGAGAACGGCTCCAAGTATCCCGATTGTCGGCGCGTAGCCGCCCGCAGTTTCGAAGACCTTCGCCGACCGTCTCATTGCAGTCTCGAATGTTGAGATTTCACGTTCCAGGATGTCGCGAATCATCTTGGGAGGCATCCCGTCCACCACAAGATTAAGGCCTTTTCTGAGAAATGCATTCTGAATTTCCATGATCTGCGGCTGCAGCGCGATCAGGCCCATACGCCTGGCCTGGATTAGAATGTTGACCGAATCCTCGATTATGAGATACGGATCCGCATCTTTCTTCGTAAATACCAGCTTCAGCGAAGAGATAGCCCTGAGCAGTTCTTTGAGGGGGTAACTGAGCATTGTAGCGCCCAATGTGCCGCCCAGGACTATAAAAGCGGCTGCAGCCTGTACAAGATGGGAAGTTGTGCCGCCTTCGACAATATTGCCGATGATTATTGCGGCTACTCCTACCAGCAGGCCCAGGACGGCGATCAGATCCATATAATATTCTGTCCTTCAGAAGCGCCTTCCTGCAGGAAAACCTGAGCATCTGGGGCGAGCAAAAGATATGATATTGACATTCCTCATTATAAGTGTTACAGGGCCTTTAATCAAGATACGATAATGATGATTATCGGGGAATATAGTCGGCGGTTTAATGCTGGACAGGTTCTGTCCGGGCCGATAAGAAAGGACCGCTAAATCTTGCAAAATCACTGACATTCAATCATAATTAATTTAAATATGAAAGACCTGTCGACAGCATTTTCGCAGGTTTGTTTCCCTGCGGGGCCGAACGCGTGACTACATCATTCAGGACGATAGACAGGCGGGGATATATTCCGTTCGCCGCCAACAGGCTCATCGTCGGGACCAGGCTGCCCTTCGATGTCCTGATGAAAGAGGGCGGTATATTCAGGACCCTCTTCAGATCAGGCGCTGACTATACCAAGTTGAGCCAGGAGTTTTTAGTAGACCGGGGTATTAACGAGCTGTACGTCGTGGACGAGGACAAGGCATCTCTCGATTCATATATGGCCAGAGGCGTAGATGACGGAGCGTCCGTACTAGACAGTCAGAAGGCATTCAAGGACTATACATTCCGCAAAAGCAACTATCATCAGATTGAAAAGGGCATGCTCCTTCCAGGCTCATCGGTGCCGTTCTGCATTTACACAATGAAGAATTATGCGTATTCGCTCGTTCTGCATGCCGGCCCGGAACTGCCGGCAGTAATCGACGAGAAGGTTGCTTTACTCCCGGGCGATGTGATGATACAGGCGTCTGATCTGCGCCTTTATAATGAATACCTGAACTCCATTCTGAAGGCTGACAATGTAAAAGGCCCCGACATAGAGCGCGTGAAAGCCTTTGTCATCAAGGAAAACTCGAAGATAATCGTCAAGGGCCTGCTCGAGGACCCGCGTAGCGGCGCACATATCAAAGACGCTCAGGATGCAGTAAACAATATGATTGATTCCATTACGGCCAATAAGGATACGATACATGATCTTTTGTCACTCCGCTGTTTTGATTACTACACTTACACTCATTCGGTGAATGTAGCCGTCCTGTCGATCGGCCTTGGGGTTGCTGTCGATATGAAAAGAGGGGATGTCGAAAAGCTCGGTATAGGAGCGCTGCTCCACGACATCGGGAAGAGCGCTGTCCCGGCTGAAATATTAAACAAGCAGGGAAAGCTCGACGACCGCGAATTTCTCATAATGCAGAGTCATGTTTATGAGGGCGAAAAGCTTTTGAAGAATAACAGGCGGATCCCCGCGGAATCGCTTCCCGCCGTTACTCAGCACCACGAGAAGATCAGCGGGCGGGGATATCCTGCCAGGCTTTCCGAAAAGGACATAGCCCCTTTCGGACGAATAGCCGCAATTGCCGACTGCTATGACGCATTGACAACAGCCAGGCCTTATAAGCCGGCCTTTACGCCCTTTTACGCACTGGCCAATATTTCCAAGGAGACCGGCAATTACGACCCGGAGTTGCTGAGGGTCTTCATCAAGATGCTAGGAAAGGTCTGATTATGGATCTGTTCGACTCCGAACCCGAGATTGCACCGGCAGAAAAAGATGTCCGGTCCGAACCTCTGGCATATCGCATGGCGCCCCGCACCCTGGAGGAATATGCAGGACAGGAGCATATCGTCGGTCATGGAAAGCTGCTCAGACGGGCAATCGAGGCCGACCGCATAAGCTCTCTGATTCTTTACGGGCCGCCGGGCACCGGCAAGACGGCTCTTGCCAGAATAATTGCAGCGAGGACAAAGTCCCGCTTCGAATGGCTGAACGCGGCCACAGCAGGACTCGAAGACCTGCGCAGGATGATACAGACCGCGCGGACCCGAAAAGCAAAAGGGCTGGGCACAATTCTCTTCCTCGATGAAATACACCGCTTCAACAAGCTCCAGCAGGACGCGCTTCTACCGGACGTCGAAGAAGGCAATATCATCCTTATAGCTGCAACAGTCGAAAACCCTTTTTTCTATGTCAATTCTGCGCTGCTTTCCAGGAGCCAGGTCTTCGAGCTGAAACCTCTGCCAACTGAAGATATCGTCAGTATTATCAAGCGGGCACTTGCCGATTCTGATCGAGGCCTGGGAAGGCTGAATGTCGTGGCTGATGAGGATGCAGTGGCTCATCTGGCGAAGATGGCGGATGGGGACGGCCGCAGGGCGCTCTCGGCCCTTGAAATAGCTGCCCTTACAACCGGCCCTGATACCGACGGGATCGTGAGAATTACACTTCAGGTAGCTGAGGAATCGATACAGAAGAAGATGGTGCTCTATGACAAGAAAGGCGATCAGCATTACGATACTATTTCCGCCTTTATCAAAAGCATGCGCGGCTCCGACCCCGATGCATCTGTTTATTATCTTGCCAAGATGGTCTATGCCGGCGAAGATCCCAGGTTTATTGCCCGCAGGATTGTGATATGTGCGTCTGAGGATGTCGGAAATGCCGATCCGATGGCGCTTGTGGTTGCCACTTCTGCGCTTCGGGCGGTGGAATTCATAGGAATGCCTGAGGCGAGGATTCCTCTGGCCCAAGCCGCATTGTACGTATCCCTTGCGCCCAAGAGCAATGCGGCTTACAGGGCGATCGAAGCTGCTCTCGAGGACGTGAAGAGTGAAGAGACAATGGCGGTGCCGGATCACCTTAAAGACAGCAGCTACTCAGGCGCCAAGAAACTCGGACATGGTGAAGGGTATAAATATCCCCATGCCTATGGCGGACATGTAGAGCAGGAATACCTGCCGAAGAAAAAGAAATACTATTCTCCGTAGCCATTAATTATCAGTGTCTGAACGCCCTCTGGCCGGTGTATACCATTGTTACCTGCGGATTTGCCTCATTGCAGGCTTCTATTGATTCGAAATCGCGCTCGGAGCCGCCCGGATTTACGATGGCCCTGACGCCTTCCTTGATCCCGACATCCACGCCATCGCGGAACGGGAAGAAGGCATCGGATACCATTGTAGAGCCGATCAAGCCGCCCCTGTCCATCTTTGTCTGTCCGTCGATTTCTTTCAGAGCGGCGAGGTCCCGCTTGCCCTGTGCTGCTTCCAGCTCGAAAGTCTTATATGGCACTCCATGTTTTTTAAAGCAAAGTGCGTCGGCATATTTCGTGTAAGCCTTGAAAACGGCTATTTCAGCCACTCCTACGCGGTCCTGCTCGCCGGTACCTATGCCTGCAGTCACGCCATCTTTCACATATATTACGGAATTCGACGTGATGCCCTGCTCCACATTCCAGCCGAAGAGCATATCGTCGAACTCGGCATCTGTGGGCTGCCGCGCGATTGAATACTCCTTGCCTTTGTAAACGGTTTTGGCAGGCAGAAAATCGGCCCTGCTCCTGATGCGATTGACAGGAGACTGCTGCACAATAAAGCCGCCGTCTATAAGCGATTTGAAATCCACAAATCTTGTCGAGCGGTATTTTTCGAGCTTCCCGATAGCATCGATGCGAACGATACGCAGATTCTTCCTTTTTGCGAGCATTTCGAACACGCCGTCTTCGTATTCCGGCGCACCGACCACTTCGAGATAATTCGCGCTTACCATCTCGGCAGCGGCCTTGTCCATCGGACGGTTCACGACAAGGCATCCCCCGAATGCCGCTATGCGATCGGCCATGTTTGCTTTATCGTAAGCATCGGCTACGTTTTTGCCGTAAGCCACTCCACATGGGTTGTTATGTTTCATGATGGCGGCGGCAGGACGGTCGACCAGGAATTTGAGGATATTGAGTGAATTGTCCAGGTCTGTAAGGTTTGTCTTGCCCGGATGTTTGCCGGCCTGCAGCATGTCTTCCTCCGTGATGTGGCTGACGAGGCCGTTTCCCGGCTCGATGAATTTACAGCTGCCAAGCGCAAGATTCCCGTTTATCAGCTCGTATAGGGCCGCCTGCTGGTCGGGGTTCTCTCCGTAGCGAAGTCCTTTCTCTATGAGTTCTCCAGTTTTTTCGTCGGCGATCTTCCAGCTCTTTTTGCGGTATAGGAGCGTCTGTCCGCCGAAGCTGATGGTGATCTGTTCCGGGAAATCATCATCCATGATTGTCTTATACATCTTTTTCAGGTCGGCCATGTCTCCTCCGCATTAGTTCGGTTTGATAAAATTGGATCCGGCGAAATAACAGTCCGTGCATGCAGCCGGACCGATTGCAATGTAATTATACAGGAGGCCGCCCTGGATACGGAAGAGCTTGACCATCCTTGATCTGGCGCAATAAAATTAAAGATGTGTGAATTTTGCATGAAGCACGGTGACGGCAAAATCTGGTATAAGAATGCCGCAAATTATGCCAACGATCTTCTCTCCGACATTAAGAGACGGAAGTTTATCGAAGATTTCCATGAAGCCACGATGCAGGAAGGGTTTAAAACACTGGGGCGACTGGAAGCATTGTTTGCAAAAAAGGGGCGTCTTCCATCAGGGATAATCCGGGCAATGGAGGAAAAGGCTAGGGCAGAACACTTCGGCCAAGTGCTTCCTATAGAGGAGATACGCTCTGTCGTATTGAAAGCTGAAAGCATTGTCAGGATGCCATGCGCCTGTCGATGGACAGTAACCAGAAAGGATGAGCGGTGCTGTTATGCGCTTAGCTACAGCCCAGATCCATGGTATAAGGGGTTCGATATGGGCTACTTTGGCAAGTCGTCTGAAGAGGGGCTTGAAGCAGTGCTGCCATCGATTGCAATAGAGCAGATGGACGCCCTGGAAGAGAGTGGTGCAATACATTCCATCTGGACCATGATGACGCCGTTCATTGGCGCTGTCTGCAATTGCAATGTCTCTGACTGTTTAGGACTTAGGACATTATCGGGCTTAGGCGTGCAGACAATCATCAGATCAGAGCACGTTGCTTCGGTATCCGTGGAACTATGCACTGGCTGCGGACTCTGCGCCGAGAGGTGCCAGTTCGGAGCGATCGACGGCAGAATGGAATCCGACTGCAGCGTTGCGGTTATTGATTCTGGTAAATGCTTTGGCTGCGGCCTGTGCCGCCGGGCGTGCCCGACCGGGGCTATCTCCCTTACGCTAAGGTGACGAATCGATGTTCACCTTGCATGAAAGATTGAGATCCGACGCCGCAATGATAGGCAGGCTGGAATTGTCACTGCTTCTGTTGATGAATGACAGGTCGCTTCCCTGGTTTATTCTTGTCCCCGAAAGAGAGGGACTGAGAGAAATAGATGAAATGCTCGCATCCGATAGACGTCTGCTTATCGAAGAGATTGCATTTGTGTCGCAGATGATTCGTCAGCTTTATAGTCCCGTCAAGATAAATGTAGGTGCTCTGGGCAATCTCGTCCCTCAGTTGCATATCCATGTGATAGGAAGATTCATGAGCGATCGTGCCTGGCCCGGCCCTATTTGGGGCACCGGACCGCTAGTGCCATATGACGTTCTGGAGTTAAAGATGGTTATCGAACGTGTGAGGGTCGTGCTGGGAGGCCGGATCGGTTAAAGATGATACAAGTCAGCAATCTTAATAAGGCATACGCGAAGCAGGACATATTCGACGGCGCAAGTTTCACTGTGAACCCGAGGGAGCGGATCGGGCTTGTGGGCAGGAACGGACACGGCAAGACGACCCTTTTCAGGATGATTACCGGACATGAATATCCGGATTCAGGCGTTATCAGTATCCCGAATGATTATGTTGTCGGATATCTTTCGCAACATATCTCATTCTCGACGGATACGGTACTCAAGGAAGCCTGTCTGAGCCTTAAGCCGGACGATAACGGCAAAGACGAAACATACAAGGTCAGGACTGTTTTACGGGGCCTCGGGTTTACGGAAGAGGATGTCGATCGAAGCCCCGCAGAGCTGTCCGGCGGCTTTCAGGTAAGGCTGAGCCTGGCAAAGGCGCTTCTCTGTGAGCCGGACCTGCTATTGCTGGACGAACCTACGAATTACCTCGATATCCTGTCAATCAGGTGGCTTCGCGAATTTCTCAGAAACTGGAAACGCGAGCTGATCATTATCACTCACGACCGCAGTTTCATGGACAGCGTTACAACCCACACGATGGGTATTCACCGCTGCAAGATCCGCAAAGTATCGGGCGC
Organism: Dissulfurispiraceae bacterium; assembly: GCA_035319185.1. GTDB lineage: Bacteria > Nitrospirota > Thermodesulfovibrionia > Thermodesulfovibrionales > Dissulfurispiraceae > Fen-1308. The sequence goes on from DATHDF010000019.1 coordinate 12,865, forward strand.
TACCGACAAGCTGTATGATCAGCTCCTTATGGAAGAGGAGACGTATGAGCGCACCAGACTCAACGATGAGAAAAAGAGGGAAGAGGTTGAGAGGTTTATCAGCCGGTTCAGGGTCCAGGCGAACAAGGCTAGGGCAGTTCAGTCCAGGATAAAGGCGCTGGACAAACGCGGGCGGATTGAGCAGCTTCGCGATGAGAAGACGCTTGATTTTTCGTTTCCATACGAGCCGTTTGAGGGCAAGTGGCTTATGTCGGTGCACGAGCTCACTTTTTCTCACACTCGCGGTGTGAACCCCCTGATCGAAAGGCTTGGATTCTCCGTAGGAAGGAATGACCGCATCGGTATAGTAGGTAAAAATGGCAAGGGAAAGACGACGCTTCTTAATCTTCTTGTCGGCGAACTGACTCCCGACGGCGGCGAGATAGCATACAACCAGAAGACCAGAACGGCCTATTTCGGACAGACCAATGTCGACAGGCTCGATCCAGCCAGAACGGTCGAAGACGAGATACTGGATGTTCATCCGGAGCACAGTCGAAGGGCAGCCCGCGCGATATGCGGCTTAATGATGTTCGAAGGCGACGACGCCCTCAAAAAGATTAATGTCCTTTCCGGCGGCGAAAAGAGCAGGGTGCTGCTGGGCAAGATGCTGGTGAGCCCATCCAACTTTCTGCTGCTTGATGAACCTACAAACCACCTTGATATGGAGTCTGTCGATTCTCTGATCGACGCGCTTGATGCCTATGAAGGGGCTGTAATAATAGTCACGCATAGTGAGATGATGCTGAGCAGTCTTGTAACCCGCCTTGTTGTCTTTGATGACGACAGGGTCACGGTTTTTGAGGGCAGTTATGAAGACTTTCTGCGTAGGGTTGGGTGGAAGAGCGAAGCCGCCCTTAATCAACGGCAGTGCGATAGCGGCAAATCAGGGAAAAATGCAGACCGTAGGGAGACGCGGCGTCTCAAGGCCGAACTGATCAACGAACGATCGAGGTTTCTTGGAGCATTGCAGCGCCGCATCGGAGAAGCGGAGGAAAGAATCATAAAACTTGAACGGTCGATAGATAGCGATACGGCTGCTCTGGTGAGCGCATCTGAAAAAGGGGATTGGCAAGCCGCCGCGTCACTTTCAAAAAATATACATGGTGCCAGGCAGGAAATCGAGCGACTGTTTGGCGACCTGGAAGCCCTGACCGACGAACTTTCCGAGCAATCGAGGAAGTTCGAAGAAAGACTTGCCTGCATAGAGTAATTCCGGTCCTGTGTAAGCATATTTCCTACATTTGCCTTTCATCAATCTTACACAAAAATCAGCTGTCGGCTGATACCCAGGCCTTTCAGTGCGACTGTATATTCAAAGTGTCAGCCACAGCTTTAGGAGGACTTTATGAGTCTGAACACACTTGCAGAGGCTATCATTCTTCAGGCAGCGGAGGATTTTCTCAACGGACAGAGGAGTGAAGATGATATTGCATTTTTCGGCGGCGAAGGATTCAGGCTATGCTCCGAGATTGCAGGGATGGAGCATTCGGCAAAGTGCCTGTTCCTCGATCTCATAAGAAAGTCCGCTCCAGCAGCCTGCTGCAGTGAAAAAAGCATTGCATATGCAGGTGCCCCAAGCTCTTTGAGCATTTAACCGATAATTACCGCCGCAGGTCGTATTAGAAATGTCTTAGGTATTTTCAGCGGTCGTGATGTATTGAACGAACAGCGTATACGATATCGGCAGAGATCTCTTCTTATGAGTGACGATATAGAAATTCCGCTTCATCTGAAGGCCGGAAACCCTGATTTCCTTCAGCACCTTATGTTTAAGTTCATCCCTCACGGAGAGCCGCGAGAGTATTGAAACGCCCAGCCCTGCCTTGACAGCCTGCTTTATTGCATCGGTTGAACCGAAGAGTCCTGTAACCTTAATGCTGTCAATGCTTACGCCGTGCTCAAGAAATATCTTTTCGATCTCGGTCCTGGTGCCTGACCCTTCCTCCCGAAGTACAAACGGCTGCGCAGACAGTTCCTTCACGCTTATACTCCCACTGGCAGAGAAGGAAGGAGCCGCCACAACAATCAGCTCGTCTTCTGCAAGCGGAATATGTACTATCTGTTCATTGCTCGGTTTCGATCCCACTATTCCAAGCAGCAGATCATGGGCTAGTACCTTGTCGACGATTTCCCTTGAATCGCCGATAATTATCTGGAAAGATATGGAAGGGTACCTGTTTCTGAAGGCGGCCATGACAGGCGGCAGCAGATATGTGCCGGGAATTGTGCTGGCGCCGAGTACGAGTTCTCCTGAAGGCTCTTTTTTGAAGCGTCCAATGATATCCTTAACCTTGTCGGCCTTTTCGATGATTTCCAGCGCGTGGCTGTAGAGCGCCTCCGCTTCCTTTGTGGCTAGTATGGACCTC
>DATHDF010000020.1:0-48276 GCA_035319185.1 Dissulfurispiraceae bacterium
TTACGGTAGCTATCCTTATAATGTTGCCTTCTACAACCTTCTCGAGGTTGAATGTCTTTAAAATGATATCCATTGCCTGGTTCCACGGCACGTTCATCAGCTTCATGGTTATCTTGCCCTTGACGTCAGGATGTATAACCATGTTATAGCCGCCGACATCACCCAGCAATCTCAGTATCGGCACAATATCCGCATCCTGGAAGTCCAGAGATATAACCTTGCTGCCATTGGCCATCTTTTCCTTAGGTTCGGCACTGGCTTCCGAAGCACCCTTCTTTTTGCCTTTCTTTTCCTTCGCAAGCACATCGATGACCACCTCATCATCAAGGACATATACTTCCGAGGTCATCTTATCAGCTAGAACGATGTCGAATTTCAGCCTGTCCGCGCCAGTCCTGACCTTCAGGTCTTTAATTGCAGCGGGCAGCTTAGACGGGATGGAAGCCTTCATGGAGACACCGGGGATCTCTACGCTGAGCGAGTTGTCGACCTGATATACCGTCGGTTCCATAAGTTTGCCATCCGCCTTGATGATCAGTTCGATCGTCTCTCCGTCCTTGTCGAACGCAACATCTGTTATAGCCTTGGCAAGACTGTCTCTATTTCTGGATGCAGCGGTCTGCTTCAGGGCTTGGCCTGATGTTCCGGCATCGGCTGATTTGTCAAGACTTAGAACCAGTTCATCGCCTTTAACGTCGGCCCTGACTTCCGCCGGAGATTGCAAAAGAATAGTCAGCCGGGCTGCATAATTAGGCATTTCAATTTGAGCAGGCACAATTTCGGATATCCCAGGCACTGTAGATATGATCTTATCCTTGAACTGTCCCAGAGACGCACCCGATATATCAACAACAACAGTGAAAGGGTCCGCAGGCTTAGAGACCGAATACTTGATGGGGCCGTCAATTTTGATCGCAATTGCGTTGTCAGCCATTGTAATATCGCGAATCACAGACGAGCCCGGAAGCGAATTCTCGGCTGCCAATGCAGTCCCGATCCCCCCGCAAATCATCAACAGCATCAGGCAAAACAATATCGTATGTAAAGAACGATTCTGCATGCGTGTCCTTTCTTTTAAATCCATCCCAGAAATAGTGGAATTCATTCTTCTTCCTCCCCGCGGAGTCTTAATACGGTGTCTCGTGGACTCATAACACCACTTGCATCCCTAATACGCTCCCGAATGACTACTGTGTCTTTTGCAATTTTTGCCACAACGCCGCTATGGCTGCCCACCTTGACACCGTCGGTCACGTTGTATGACTTTCCGTCAGGCAGGGAAACAACTGCGAAATACTTGTTCTTCTCCCACAGAATCGCAATAATCTTCATTTCGCTGACATCATATGATTCAAGCGGAGACAGCCCCTTTCCCCTGCTGGAATCGCGTTTTGAGACAAGCGGGGCAAACGGGTCCCGTCTGTCAATACCGGTGTATTCATATGCTCCAACTTTTTCAGGAGCAGATGCAACTGCCGGGGCAGGTGTTTGCGCAGGAGCAGTTGCTTTGTCGGCCGCCAGAACGATAGACGGCGAACCGATCAGCACTAAAACAAAAGTGCAGGCAGCAGCAAAGATTGTCATCGCTGAGATATGCGGAATCCTTTTCACTTCTGGCCCCCCTTCTCAGCCTTTTCCATTGCCTTTTTCTCAGCCTCAGGAATGGAAGAATAGGTCACAGCTGTAAATGTAACGCTGAGGGCTGCCGCGCCCTTTCTTGACACCTTGCCAGTGCTTTTCATGACAATCTTGTCAAGATTGACTATCCTCTCTAGCTTCGTAATATTGCTGAAGAACTGGCCGAACCTGTGATATGATCCCCGCATCTCAACACTCACGGGAATTTCATACACTTCCTTGCTCGCATGTACGGTCTTTGCAGACGGCCGCCACAGCACAGTCTCCAAGCCGGACTTAAACGCGAGTTGCGATACCTGCCTCAGCAGCCCCGACACCTCTTTCTCTTCAGGCAGTTGCGATTCGAGAGCAGTCAGCTTCTTCTTCAAAGTCTCATTTTCCCCTATCAGTGCAGTCAGACGGCTGGCTTGCTGTTGAGAGCTCTGCAAGTCCGCACGCTGTTTTTCAACATCGGCTGAGATCCTGCTTTTTTCATCCAGGGTCGGCAGAATGACAAACGTCACACTCAGAACTATTATCAGCAGGGCCGGCAGCACCAGCAGCAGGTTTTTCTTTGATGGACTAAGACTTTCTAAGCTTTCCGCGTTCATATCTTCACCTTGAAGTTCAACTTGAAATTATAGACCTCAGTCTTCTCCACCGTTCCCTGTTTTGTCTCCTCAAGATATACATCGGAATATGCCGGGGATTTCTTGAGATTGTCCACAAAGGAAACAACATCCATGTTTGTATATCCAACGCCTTCAATCACTGCCTGCGGATTATTGAAAGTCACGCTCGAAAGCCATACCCCGTCGGGCAACAACTTGCTGATATCATCCAGCAGCCTGACCGGTACAGACTGATTCTTCTTCAGTGTCTCGATCAGATTTGACTTCTGCTGAATCGCCTTATTCAGCGCCTCAAACTTCTTGACCTCATCGATCTTCTTCTTGTATTCGGCGATCTTGGCCTGGTTGGAAGTATACTCGTTTTTCAGATCCGACACCTGCATCTTCAGAAAAACAACTGCGAGTACGGCGAGGAGGAGAGCCGCTCCCGTAACTATTCCAAGCAAGGTCAAAAACGGGAGGGGCTTTTTTGCTTCAACTGCGAGGGGAAGGTCGGCCTTCTTCTGTCTTTTCTGTTTTCTTTCAGCCAGCAGGTTGATCCTTATCATTGCCTGTCCCCCGACCGCCTCATCGCAAGGCCGACAGCTACCGCCGTGATAGGCGCAACCTCGCCGAGTGCCAGCTTATCTGACTTTCTGATATTCTTCAGGACGTCAGCCACTTCGACCGGAATCCCGAGCCTTTCCGACATAAGGGTTGAAAAACCCTTGATTAGAGCGGCACCGCCGCTCAGTACTATGCCGTTTATATCTTCATCACCGATGCTGCTTCTGAAGTATTCGAATGACCGGTATATCTCTGCGTAAATCTCATCGGATGCGCCGTTGATGATATCGCGAACCGAGTCATGAGGAACTCCTTCAACCGTTTCACCCAATTTGACGCGCTCTGCCGCATCGCGCGATATGTTGAGCGTGCGCTCAATCGCCTCGGTGTGATAGTTGCTGCCTATGGCAGTATCTCTCATAAACACCGGCAACCCCTTCCTGAGAATATTGATATTTGTCTTGCTGGCCCCTATGTTGACAAGCGCCACATTTTTCTTATCGGCAATTCCGTAATTTACTTCATACACGTTTCCGACAGCAAAGGAATCGACGTCGACAACAACCGGTGTAATGCCGGCCTGCTGGACGGCATCCACATAATCGGCCATCACCGTCTTTTTTACCGCAACCAGCATGACGTCCATCATGCCCTCTTCTTCAGTATCGGGGCCGAGGATTTCAAAATCAATATTTACATCCTTGATGTCAAAGGGTATGTACTGTTCGGCTTCATACTTGATATTTAGGCCAAGTTCCTCTTCGGTTATCAGCGGTACCTTTATAACTTTTGTTATTACTGCAGAATGACCGGAAAGCCCCAAAACAGCTTCGGCCTTCTTGATCCCGGCCTGGCTCATCAACGCTTTAAGCGAATCGACAAGCTTTGTCTTGTTGAGCACTAGACCATCACCGATTACATCGCGCTCGATCGGAAGCATGCTGAAAAGCGAAAGTTCGTAGCCGTCCTTGCCGGCATCGACCTGTGCCACCTTCAGATAACGCGACCCGATATCAACCCCTATGGTGCTCTTCTTTCCTATTAACATAATGCTATATTTAGCAGAAAAAGTTCAGTTTGTCAAGCATTTTCTTTATTTCACGCCATCTCACAGCGGCGTGTTCACCTTTATGTAGAGTTCTCTGAGTTGTTTCTGGTCCACTGTCGAGGGCGCTCCGCTCATCTGGCAAACTGCCTTCTGCGTCTTCGGAAACGCTATGACATCTCGTATGGAAGATGCTCCTACCATGAGCATAACCAGCCTGTCGAGGCCCAGGGCGATGCCTCCATGAGGCGGCGCGCCAAACTGTAAAGCATCAAGCAGGAAGCCGAATTTCTCATAGGCCTCCTCTTCACCTATACCCAATATCTCAAACATTCTTCTCTGAACGTCGTTTCTGTGGATACGGATGCTGCCCCCCCCCACCTCATAGCCATTAAGCACAAGATCGTATGCCTTTGCCGTAAACGACGACAAAATTTCAGTCGGCTCACTCCCCCGGAAGGCTTCAACCGGCAGTTGCAGCATCTTTTCCATGCTCGCGCACGAAGGCGATGTAAACGGGTGGTGCATCGCCGAATACCTTTTCTCCTCTTCATCCCACTCGAGGAGTGGAAAATCAGTCACCCATGAGAAATTAAAACCTGCTCCGATAAGGTCAAGCCGTTTCCCCAGATCAAGCCTCATCCTGCCAAGGACATTGTGCACCACAGCCTCCTTGTCGGCTACAAACAGGATCAGGTCTCCTTCATGGGCATCGACCCTTGCAGCCATTTGTTGCAAAACATCTTTCTGGAAAAACTTCGCAATAGGTGATTCGAAGCCTCCTTTCACTTTTATCCATGCAAGCCCTTTAGCGCCATATGCCTTTGCATCCTCGGTGAGCATATCGATTTCCTTGCGCGAAAAACCGGCCATCCCTTTAGCGTTGAGGGCCTTTACACGGCCTCCGGAATCCAGTGCGCCCAGGAACACCTTGAACGAGCTCAAACGGGCCAGATCGCCCATATCGGCAATCTCCATCCCAAATCTCAGATCAGGCTTGTCACTACCGTATTTTTCCATGGCTTGTTTAAAGGATAGCACCTGGAAGGGCTTGGCTATGGTGACGCCGATCACATCCTGAAATAGTTTGGCTATCATACCTTCCATCAGCGCCATGATTTCGGAGCTGTCCGTAAACGCCAGTTCCAGGTCCACCTGCGTGAATTCAGGCTGGCGGTCGGCCCTCAGATCCTCGTCCCTGAAGCACTTCACTATCTGGAAATAGCGCTCCATACCTGCAACCATCAATATCTGCTTGAAGATCTGCGGCGACTGGGGTAACGCGTAAAAGTGGCCCGGATTTAGCCTGCTCGGAACAAGATAGTCCCTTGCTCCTTCAGGGGTCGATTTGGTAAGCATTGGGGTCTCTATTTCGAGAAAGCCGGCGCTGTCGAGAAAGTCTCTGATGGATTTTGTCGTCTTGTGGCGTATACCGAAATTACGCTGCAGTTCGGGCCTTCGCAGATCGAGATACCGGTGTTTCAGACGCAGGGCCTCGGAGGCATCTGCAGCCTCTTCAATCATGAACGGCAGCACTGCAGATTCATTGAGTACCTGAAGGCTACTCGCATAGAGTTCAACTCTGCCGGTTACAATTTCGTCATTGGCCGTGCCTTCCGGCCGAGGCCTGACTTCGCCATCGACGGCTATGACGAACTCGCTTCTAAGGTCATGAGCGAGCTTGTGTGCCTCAGCCGAGACATCGGGGCTGAATACAACCTGAACTATGCCGCTCCTGTCTCGAAGATCCACAAAAATCAGGCCGCCATGGTCCCTTCTCCTGAATACCCATCCGCACAACTTGAAACGGGAACCTGAATGCGACTCCCTTAGTTCACCGCACCATATATCGCGATACATATTTCCTCCGTTTGTAAAAAATCCTCACTGCTTATCTGTTAAGCCTTCTTGATGACTGCCTCCGGAGATTTCCTTACGTAACACCTGCAGCTCCTTGTCGGTCAATGGCCTGACCTCGCCGGTCTTGAGCCCACCCAGGCTGATTCCATTAATGCTTATGCGGCGCAGCTTCAGGGCCGGGTGACCTACCGCCTCCACCATTCTGCGCACTAACCTTTTCCTGCCTTCGGTTATCGTCATTTCAATCCATGAGTTGGATTCGGACTTCCTAATAAATCGAGCCCTGGCCGGCAATGTCCTGCCGTCCTCAAGCCTCACGCCGGCCCGTAATTTCCTGAGCCTTTCGTCCTCAATCATCCCCTTTACTTTGACAACATACGTCTTTGGTATCTTTCGTGAGGGATGCATCAGGCCATTTGCAAAATCACCATCGTTTGTAAGCAGCAAAAGACCTTCCGAATCATAGTCGAGACGCCCAACCGGAAAGACCCTATAGCGCGTACCCTTTATAAAGTCCTTCACTGTAGGCCTTCCTTCCGGGTCCGACAGCGATGTCACAACACCTCTGGGTTTGTTCAGCATCAGATAAACCTTCGGCTCCCGCCGGGTGAGCAACTTTCCGCTTACCTTTATGTGGTCCTTCGAAGGATCGGCTTTCATGCCCAGCTCGGCAACCTTGCCATTAATCGTAACGCGGCCTGAGGCAATAAGTTCTTCTGCCCCCCTCCGCGAGGTAACGCCCATCTGGGCTATTATCTTCTGTATTCGCTGCTCCACAGGCCGGTCCGATCTATCTTATTTCTATATACGCCTTTTGGCGAAGGCCTTTGATCCAGGCCTTGTAGTCCCGCTCGAACTTATCGGCGTAAAGCTTGTCCTGCATGGCTTGCTTCAGTTCAGCAGGGCCCTTGTATGTCCTCTCGCTGTCAAGCTTAACAATATTAAACCCCGCGGTTGTGCTGAACGGTTCGCTGACGTCTCCCGGTTTCATCTTCTGCAGGACATTGAGGAACTCACCGGACAGGTCGGACTTGCTAACGAATCCGAGATCGCCCCCGGCTTTGGCACTGGCATCTTCGGAATATTTTTTGGCAAGCTCTGAAAAGCTTTCACCGGCCTTGATCTTTCGATAAATATCGGCAGCCTTTACTTCTGCCTGTTTCGGATCTTCGCCGTTCTTAACCAGGATAAGGCTTATCTTATAGCCTTCCTCCATGTCGGACAACGCCGGCTTGCTTGCCAGAAAAGCATTGAGTTCTTCGTCGGTCACAACAACCTTTCCGCGCACATCCCGATCTATAAGCCGGTTAATAATGATTTGGTCGGAAAGTTTCTTTCTGTACTCTTCTGGCGTGAATCCCTCTTTGCCGATCGCCTCCTTCATTGCCTCATCTGTCATGCCGTATTTTTCCCGAATGGAAGCCATTGTTTTGTTTATCTCATCGTCTGTCGCGGTAATACCATCTTTCTTTGCCTCCTGAAGCAGCAGCCTCATGTCTATAAGGTTCTCCAGAAAGGCCCTTTCATTCTCTTCAAATATCTTATGACGCTCGCGTTCGCCCATAGCCTTCACCTGAGGGCTCGCTTCGAACTCCATGGCCTTGTATAGTTCACTCCAGGTAATCACGTCTGAGTTCACTACTGCCACAACCTTATCAAGCAGGATGGCCCCTTCGCCGGCAGAGCACAGGCCTATCGCCGCCATAACAATGATGCAGAGAAACTGCAACCAGATCCTCATCGCAAACCCTCCCTATAGTCGCTCATAAAATGCGTATTTCCGCCATATTGCATGCGTCAGCATATCCTTGGCAGCTGCTCGCCCGCAAGCATATCTATAATGCGCGTCCCGCCGATTGCCGTCTTCAGCAGGACCATTCCGTTTCTTTTGGCATCCGCGGCGCCCACTTCGCCAATGACCACAGTACCTGCGCCCAGGGGATGCTTCCTCATCGCAGCAGCAAGCACGTCGGCCGTATCTGCAGGCGCAACCGCAAGCAGTATCCCTTCGTTGGCGATATAGAGAGGATCTAGTCCCAGTATCTCGCAGGCACCCTTCACGCCGTCCGGCACAGGCAGCAAAGATTCACCGATCATGATCGGCAGTCCTGATTCAAGGGCAATTTCCTTTAATGTTGTAGCCACACCGCCCCTTGTCGGGTCTCTCATCATGCGAAGATTTTTTTCAACCCCCAGCATGGTCTCGACAAGTCCGCACAGCGCTGCGGTATCGCTCAGGACAGGCGGTTCGAAGGACAGGCCGTTTCGTTCGGACATGACCGCTACACCGTGATTCCCTATCGACCCGCTTATAATTATCCTGTCACCCGGCCTGATCTTGTCGGGCCCGAGGGCTACGCCTTCAGGCACCAATCCCACGCCTGCCGTCGTAATAAAGATTCCGTCTCCTTTTCCCTTGTCGACAACCTTGGTGTCGCCCGCAACGATCCTGACATTTGCCTTTTCTGCGGCGTCAGCCATTGATACTACTATCTCTCGCAGTGAATCCATCTGGAACCCTTCCTCGATCACAAAGCCGGCAGACAGATAAAGAGGTTTCGCCCCCACCATCGAAAGATCGTTCACAGTCCCGTTGACGGCCAATTCTCCGATGTTTCCGCCCGGAAAGAAGATCGGCGACACCACGTATGAGTCCGTTGTGAATGCGAGCTTACCGGCAGCGAATTCGCCGCCTTCGAGCACTGCTGAATCGGCAAGCATCTTCATGCCGAACCGGGGCGCTATATGCTCCCTTATCAGCGAATGCATCAATCTGCCGCCGCTTCCGTGACCAAGCAAAATCTTGTCCATTAGTCCACCATTAATCCCTCCCCGTTTCCTGTCAAGTCAGAAATGGGCAGGATTCACTTTCAATTTGAATTAACCCTCACCGTTTCGGAAAGAGGACTCTCGCTGAACGGCCCGAGAGCTGCTACGCAATATGATACAACCGCGGCCAGCGGCTCCTCATCGACAAAAAGCGGGACATCAACATCTGCAACCGGTGTAAGCTGACCACCCTCTGATCTGCGATAGACCCTGTATCCTTTTAGCCATTTTTCAGGGTTTTCTCTCCATGAGATATACACCTTTCCGTCTGCCCTCGCAAATCTCACATCTGAAGGCTGCACAGGCACGAACGAATGCGGATCGACTGCCAGGCACGTCGAAGGGTGGCCTTCGTTGACCATATTAGTTGTGACGATGGAGCGCACAGAATAATAAACAGATTGAGCAGTGTCCACATTGTCTCTGAATGATGTATTTTTCAGAGGTTCGGAATTAAGCTGCTGCTCGCCGCACCTGTCTTTATCCGTTCCCCGATAAATGTTGTAGCTGACGTCCCCATCGACTTTTTTCCAGGTGACGTCGATTGCATCGTATGTAACCCTATAGGCCAAATCCACCGGAGGATCAGGCAGCTTCACAGGATTCACCCTGAGCTCGGCAGATTCGTCGCTGATCACATTTCTTAAGCTATATACACGAATTCTGTAGCGATATTCTTTGCCCACAGCAAACTTTTCATCAGAATAATGAGTGATGTCGCCGGGCACAAAGGCCAAGGTTTCAAACGGCATGCCACCTTCGGACTTCTCCACATAAAAACCTTTGACCACTATCTTGGACTGCCTAGCATACGACCATGAGACCACTATTTTGCCGTCACGATGTATCGCGCTCATGCTTGAAACCGGGGCCGGTTTTTCGAATGATTTCATAGTGGGCCTGCCCTTTTGTCCGCAGCCGGAAAGCAAGACCGGCACAGCGGCAAGCAGGACCACCGCACAGACCGTGATGACCCTTCTGCAATATGTCGCTATCATTAATTATGCCCTCAGCCTTTTTTTGAAACGGGCTATCTGCTCCCTGACCATTTCAGGCGATGTCCCGCCGTATGACTTCTTTGCGTTCACAGAGGCGGTGGCATCGATCAATCCAATAATGTCATTTTCTATCAATGCCGAGTGGAGAGCGTATTCCGCTGGGGTCAGCTCCGCCAATGTCCTGCTGTTGTCGATGGCATACCGGACTATCTTACCCGTAACTTCATGGGCCTTTCTAAAAGGCATGCCCTTACGGACAAGATATTCCGCAATATCGGTCGCCGTCGAAAATGCAGCGTCTGCGCTGCCCTCCATGTTATCCCGCTTGAAAGTTATACTGCCTAACATTTCAGTCAAAACAGAGACGGTGGCCTTAACAGTGTCGCATGTATCGAACAGCGGCTCCTTGTCCTCCTGCATGTCCCTGTTGTAGGACAGCGGCAAACCCTTCATTACGGTCAGAAGCGCCACGAGATTGCCGAACACCCTGCCCGTCCTGCCCCGCATGAGTTCCGCCACATCCGGGTTTTTCTTCTGCGGCATTATGCTCGATCCGGTTGTGAATGCATCGGAGATCTCGATAAATGAAAACTCTTCTGACGACCAGAGCACCAGCTCTTCCGCCATTCTGGATATGTGCATCATAAGGATGGACGAGCATGAGAGGAATTCAATGACGGCATCGCGGTCCGAAACTGTATCAATGCTGTTTTCCGACACGCCGCCGAACCCGAGCTGCTCCGCCACATAAGCCCTGTCGATCGGCAACGATGTGCCTGCAAGTGCGCACGACCCCAGCGGCATAATGTTGATTCGCCGCATTGCATCAGAGAATCGCTCCCGGTCGCGCTCAAGCATCTGCGCATAAGCCATCAGGTGATGAGATAAAAGGACCGGCTGAGCCCTTTGCGTATGGGTATAACCCGGAAGAATGATCCCCAGATGACGCTCGGCAATCTCAGCAAGCCGCTTTTCCAGGACAAGAAGCAGCCCGATTATTCCACTCGTCTCTGCACGCAGATAAAGCCTGATATCGAGAGCGACCTGGTCATTGCGGGAACGCGCGGTATGAAGCTTACCGCCGGCATCTCCGATTCTCTTGATAAGGGCCGATTCAATATTCATATGAATATCTTCCAGCTCTTCTCTGAAGACAAACCTTCCCTCTTCGATATCGCGATATATTTCCTTCAACCCTTTTATGATGCTGACACCCTCTTTTTTTGTAATTATCCCCTGCTTAGCCAGCATGCGCGCATGCGCGATGGAGCCTTCTATATCGTATCTCCAAAGCTGCCGGTCATATGAAATGGATTCAGTATACTTTTCCGCGCTCTTTGAAGTGGCTTCCGTAAACCGGCCTGCCCAGGGCTTTTTTGTCATCAGTGCTCCTCTTCCTTGTGTTTATCGCGCTCTGCTATGAGCTTCTGGGTAATATGAGCGGGCAACTCTTCATAGTGTGAAAACTCCATCGAATAGAGACCGCGTCCGGAGGTCATGCTTTGGAGCTGGTTCGCATATACAAGCATTTCCGCCATCGGCACAAGGGCCATGATCTTCTGATTGCCGCCCGCCTGCGGCTCCACGCCCTGAACCTTGCCCCGCTTTGAGTTCAAATCCCCGATCACAGCGCCCAGCGTATCGTCTGGAACAACAACCTCTATTTTCATAATAGGCTCCAGCACAATGGGTTTCGCATCCAACACTGCCTTTTGCAGGGCCATCGACCCGGCGATCTTGAAAGCCATTTCCGAGGAATCTACTGAATGATATGATCCGTCATAGAGGGTAACCTTCACATCGACCATAGGGTAGCCAGCAATAAGACCTTCCTTCAGCTTTTCGACGACGCCTTTTTCGACCGCAGGTCGGTACTGCTGCGGGATTACTCCGCCCACTATCTTATCTACAAATTCAAATCCTCCGCCGCGCGGCAGGGGCTCAAACTCGATCCAGCAGTCTCCGAACTGGCCGCGACCGCCGGACTGTTTTTTGTAACGCCCCTGGGCCTTGGTCCGCGCCTTGATAGTCTCCCTGTATGCAATTTTGGGGGCCTTCATCAGGACCTCCACGCCGAATTTCCTCTTAAGTTTGTCGAGAGCAACTTCCAGGTGCACCTGCCCCATGCCTGAAAGTATCATCTCCTTTGACTCCTCATCTCTCGTAAACCTCAGCGTCGGGTCCTCCTCGAGGATTCTGTGCAGGCCTGTGCTGACTTTCTCTTCGTCACCTTTGGTTTTGGGCGCGATAGCATAGGAGATGATCGGCTCCGCAAACTTCACGTTCGGCAGTACAATAGGGTGATGCTCTTCGCAGAGCGTGTCTCCGACATTGGTGTCCTTGAGTTTCACGACTGCTGCTATCTCGCCCGCATTGACCGCAGCGACGGGGACATGCTTTTTTCCGACAAGATAAAAGACCTGTCCTACTCTCTCCTTGCTTCCAGAGGTTGCATTCAGCACTGTAGAATCTGCCTTAAGGACCCCTGAATAAACCCGGAAGATCGACAGCTTGCCGGCGAACGGGTCCGCGATCGTCTTGAACACATAAGCCGTCAGCGGGTCAGCTGCAACGGGCTTGCGGTCCGCCTCCTTATTGTCCTTGGGGTTGATGCCCCGTATGGGAGAAATCCTGCTCATCTCATCCGGCGTCGGAAGGCATAATAGCATCAGGTCCATCAGCTGTGACACCCCGGCGTTCATAGTTGCAGAACCGCAGGCCACGGGGATAAAGCGTCTGGTTAGCGAGGCCTCCTTGATTCCCTTGATAATCTCTTCCGGCGCCAGCTCGCCGCCTTCAAGATACTTCTCAAGCAGAGAGTCGTCGGCCTCGGCAATCTTCTCGACAAGCTTCTTCCTGTAATCTTCAACCATGGCTTTCAGGTCGTCAGGGACGGCAGCTTCAGAGGCCTTTCCGTCCTTATATATATAAGCTTTCATTGCCACCAGGTCGACAACTCCGTGAAAGCCTTCTCCGGCGCCAATCGGAATGAACAGAGGAATGGCTTCCTGGTCAAAAGATTTCTCCAGTTCGCTGACTGCGTTGAAGAAGTCGGCGGCCTCCTTGTCGAGCTTGTTTACGAATACAATCCTCGGTACCTCGAACTCGCAGGCATACTTCCAGATCTTCTCCGTCTCGGCCTTGACGCCGGAAATCGCACTGACAATCACGACGGCTCCGTCTGCAACGCGTAAACACCCTCTTGCATCCTCTATAAAATTGATGAAGCCGGGGGTATCGATCAGATTAAGGCGGGTATCTTTCCAGTCGCAGTAGGCAACCGCGGAGGTCACGCTGATCTTGCGGTCGGTCTCTTCGGGCTCATAATCCATCGTGGTATTACCGCCCTCAACAGTACCCGTCCTGTCAATAGCGCCGGCATTAAAAAGTATCGCCTCGGACAGCGATGTCTTTCCCGCTCCGCTGTGCGCAATGATGGCTACATTTCTGATGTGTGCTGCATCAAGCTTGGTCATAGACTACCCCCTCGATATATTTAAGCAGGACGCGGCATGCAGCGCCCTACCTCTTGCTGATAATCTCTTCCACTACAGGGACAAGCTCTTTCTTCTTTTCAAACTTCCTTATCAAAATCTTGACGCACAAAAAAGATACAATCATCAGGCTGAACCCGGATATCGCCGATAACATATCAGGATCGCTGCCGGGGAAAAAATCGCTCACAAAATCCTTTCCCAGCACCGCTCCTGCAACCAGGGCGAGGGCAGGCACTCCGTAAATCAGCAGCGTACCTTTCAGATAAGTGAACGCTTTGAACGATATCTTTACAGTGTCCCCGACCTCGGCATGTACGGCATTGAATGCCTCAATCTCTGCTCCGCTCCCGGATACTTTACAGACAGAGCCGGCAGCGCAGGCATCACATGCGCTCTGCCTCTTTACCGAGACAAAGGCCTTCGGGCCGTCTATTCTGCTCACGACTCCGGTTTCTTCCATTCGATCAGCCTTTCTCCTTGAGGAGTTTGTATTCGACGCTGTCCACAAGGGCCTGCCATGACGCCTCTATGATATTTTCGGAAACCCCGACAGTCCCCCACCTAGCATCGTCATCACCGCTTTCAACCAGAACGCGAACCTTTGCAGAGGTGCCTTTTCCGGCAGCAAGCACCCTGACCTTATAGTCATGAAGTTTCATGCGCTTGAGCTCCGGGTAGAATTTGTCCAGGGCCTTGCGGAGGGCATTGTCGAGGGCATTTACCGGCCCCAGTCCTGTTGCGGCCGTATGTTCCACGCTTTTGCCGACCTTCACCATTATCGTAGCCTCACTCATAGAGTCTTCGGTTTCCTTCCGTTTCTCGATTATCACCCTGAAGCCGATCAGATCGAAAAACCGGCGATGAAGCCCCAGCGCCTTTTTCAGGAGAAGTTCGAATGACGCCTCGGCCCCTTCAAACTGGAATCCCTGATGTTCGAGTTCCTTGAGCTCGTCCAATATAGTCTGCAGCTCCGGCGAATCCGGATTCAGCCGGATATTGAACTCTTCCGCCTTTCTGAGCACATTGCTCCTGCCGGCGAGGTCGGATATCAGCACGCGCTGCGAATTGCCGACAAGCTCGGGTCTGATGTGCTCATAAGTCTCCGGCCTGCGGCGAATCGCACTGACATGTACGCCACCCTTGTGAGCAAAGGCGCTGTCGCCCGCGAACGGCTGTCTCTTAAAATGCCTCATGTTTGCGATTTCGTTCACAAAACGCGAGACTTCCCTCAACCGCATGAGTTGCTCCTCGTCAAGACAACGATAACCCATCTTCAACTGGAGGTTTGGTATAACGGATATCAGGTTGGCGTTTCCGCACCTCTCTCCGAGGCCGTTGATCGTTCCCTGCACCTGTGATGCGCCATTTTCCACGGCTGCAATGGAATTTGCAACGGCGCAATCGGCATCGTTATGGGCATGGATGCCGAAAGGCCCTTTAAGCTTCTCGGCCACGGCCCTGACGGTTGCAACAACCTGGTACGGCAGGCACCCTCCGTTCGTATCGCACAATACAATACAGTCAGCGCCTGCCTTTTCAGCGGCAAGCAGGCATTTCACGGCATATTCGGGATTGTCCTTATAACCGTCGAAGAAGTGCTCTGCGTCAAAGAATACCTTTTCTGCATGTTTCTTTAAGAACAAAACAGAATCGTGAATAATACCGAGATTCGCATCGAGCGAAATTTTGAGAGCCTCCTTCACATGAAAGTCCCACGTCTTGCCGAAGATCGCAACGGCCTTCGTCTTGGCTTCGATGATGGCATCAAGCCCGGGGTCGTCCTTAGCCTTATGCCTCGGGCTATGGGTGCTCCCGAAGGCAACCACTGTGGCATTCGATACGCGCAGCTTTCTAACCTTTCTGAAAAACTCGGCATCCCTGGGGTTCGATCCGGGCATTCCGCCTTCTATAAAATGAACGCCGAAATTATCAAGCTTCTCCGTTATCCGGAGCTTGTCTTCGACTGAAAAGGCGATATCCTCGGCCTGGGCGCCGTCCCTCAGGGTTGTATCGTATATCTCGATCCTGCGCATCAATTCCTCATTGCTGTTTCTCGAGACCGAACTGATCGTGAAGCACGCGCACTGCCAGTTCAGTGTATTTTGCTTCGATAAGGCATGAAACCTTTATTTCCGATGTGCTTATGGCCATTATATTAATGCCGTGTTTCGAAAGCGTTTCAAACATTCTGGCTGCAACTCCGGAGTGTGTCCTCATTCCGACTCCGACTATCGAAATCTTTGCGAGATCGTCTCTCACGACAACCCCTTTTGCCCCCATGTCATCAGCCAGCTTTTGTGTGATTTCCAGCGCCTTCCTGCTGTCGGTTTTGGGCACAGTAAATGAGATGTCCGCCGAGCGGCCATCAACGCTGACATTCTGGACTATGACATCAACTACGACATTTGCCTCAGCGATGGAATTGAAGATCCCTGCAGCTATGCCGGGCTTGTCAGGCACCTGCAGCACGGTTATCTTCGCCTGATTTTTATCGTAAGCGACTCCGGATACTACAACCTTTTCCATATCCTGATCCTCCCTGGTAACCAGCGTTCCCGGATTATTGTTAAAGCTGGAACGGACCACAACCGGAACGTCATATTTCATTGCAAATTCGACGGACCTCGTCTGCAGAACCTTCGCCCCAAGACTCGCCAGCTCCAGCATCTCTTCATATGAAATCTTTTCCAGCTTCCGTGCCTCCGCCACAATATTCGGGTCGGTAGTATATACTCCGTCCACATCGGTATAAATCTCGCACAGGTCCGCTTTCAGCGCCGCAGCCACCGCCACTGCCGACAGATCTGATCCGCCCCTTCCGAGGGTTGTTATTTCGTCGTCCTCTGTGACGCCCTGGAACCCCGCGATGACCACTGCTTTGCCTTCGCCCAGCGCCTTGTTTACCTTGTCGGTATTGATCCTCTCGATCTTCGCCTTGGTAAAGACGGCATTCGTAATGATGCCCGCCTGTCGTCCTGTAAGAGCAACAGACTTAACCCCCAGATCGGCAATTGCCATCGAGGTCAGGGCAGTCGTTATCCTTTCGCCTGACGATAATAAAAGGTCCATTTCCCTGTCAGCAGGATTGGAAGACACTCGTTGTGCAAAGCCGATGAGCTTGTCAGTCTCTCCTGACATCGCCGACACGACAACCACCACATTATTGCCCTGACGCACAGTCGAAACCACCCTCTCGGCTACCGCCTTGATTCGTTCCGTGCTGCCTACCGACGTGCCCCCGTATTTCTGCACGACAAGCATTAAACGCGCGCCTCCTTTATGAAATAATCCATAAGAGAATACCCTTTATCTACGACCATTATGCCTTCTCTGGTTGCAATGGACTCGTCGTAAGTTGCGCCGTGGTTGGCTTTTTCAGCACGGCTGTCATAGATGATAAAAGGCACCGGTTCGTCCGTGTGCGTCCTCTCTTTTATGGGCGTGGCGTGGTCAGGCATGATAAGGAGCCTCACGTCGCCGTACCTGGACTTTGCCTTTTCAAAGACCGGTCCTATGATCAGCGCATCCAGGTCTTCGACGGCCCTGATCTTATGTTCCAGGCTTCCGGCGTGTCCAGCTTCATCGGGGGCCTCGAGATGAATGTAAACAAAATCCGACTCCTGTAACGCCTTCACCGCATATTCGGCCTTGCCGGCATAGTTGGTGTCTATCCATCCCGTTGCGCCCGGGACATCGATAATCTTCAAGCCTGCACAAACACCGAGCCCCTTTGTAAGGTCTACGGCTGAGATAAGCGCTCCCGCGAGCTCATACTTTTCCCGAAAGGTCGGAATAGCCGGCCTCCTGCCCTGTCCCCATAGCCAGATCGATGTTGCAGTCCTTTTGCCTGCAGCCGATCTTTTTGCGTTGACGGCATGGCCTGCAAGGATCTTTGCAGATCGAGTCATAAGCTCTTTTAACAGACCGCTTCCATCGCCCCTTGGAAGATAATCTGCAATGCGGCGTTCCAGGATATCATGAGGTGGTGTGCATTCGACCTTCTCGTTTCCGTCCTTCCACACCATAAGGTGCCTGTAGCTGACGCCCGGATAGAAATCAATCCCTTCGCCTTTTAGTTCCGCGCTTACTGCTGAAATCAGCTCGCGCCCTTCTTCGGTCGTTATATGGCCGCTGCTATGGTCTTTCATGACCGCTGAAGACTCATCGCCTTCGATCGTAACCAGGTTGCACCGGTATGCAACATCGTTTTCTCCCAGGGGAATTCCCATGCTTGCGGCCTCAAGAGGTGCACGGCCGGTATAGTATTTCGCCGGGTCATAACCCATGATGCTCAAATTTGCGACGTCGGAACCTGGTGGCATTCCGATCGGAATGGTTCTCACCGTGCCAAGAACGCCTTTTACGGCAAGCCGGTCCATATTCGGAATTGACGCCTTCTGCAGCACAGTCAGACCATCTATTTCATCGATCGGCCAGTCAGCCATGCCGTCGCCTATTATGACAATATATTTCATAATTGCTGTTCAATCACCTTTCTAAAATTATGCGACTCGCCATTAATTTAAAACAAAACGCTCAGCGCCATTCCGCATCCTCCGGATCCATGAGCGCAACTTCTACGCCCTGGCTCCTGAGCGATTCTATGCCTTTATCGAGACTCTCCTGCGGGCCGTCCAGCTCAAGAATCATCTCTCCGCCCGAATCGGTCACCCTGGCCCTCCTTATATTGGGTATGACATCGTAGGTCTTGGCCATGGTAAAGATTACGGGCTCTTTAACAAGATGCTGCGGGAAGATCAACTTTACCTTTTTTTTCATGGCTCCTCCTCATGATCAAGGTCCAGAACGATTTGTACTCATCATCGCGCCGGTTTTGGCAATCCCCTCCAGCATGCCCGGAATATGACCGCAAAAAAGTAAATTGTATTTTAAACAAAAGCATGCATAAAATCAAAGCCAACAACCCTTTATAAGTGATTATATTTCTGATGTTTTTACAGTAAGCCTTGACGGATACACCGGACACAGCCCGCTAGTTCATGATGCCATAGGTTTGCATGTCTGCTTGACTGCAACCTCCCGGCAAAGCGACATGCGGAAGGGAATATCGATCGGGCTGGAAATGATTACCGGTTAAGTAAAGTAATGCGAGGCTTGTCACCGCAGACGTCGCATCCTTTGTCCCGACTGACCCCAATCCGCCTGAATTCGGACTTCAGGCCGTCGAAAACGAGCAGGCTGTTACTCAATATTTCACCCTTACCGATTATCAGCTTTATGATTTCAAGGGCCTGAAGCGATCCGATCACGCCCGGCACCGCACCAATAATGCCGGATTCCTGCAAAGATGCGGCGACATCCGCAAGCGGCATGTCTTCAAACACGCAACGGTAACAATGGCCCTCACCCGGCAGTATCGTCGTCAGCTGCCCCTCGAATCCGCGGACAGCCCCGCTAACCAGCCTCTTCGTCAAAAGCACGCAGGCGTCGTTGATGAGAAATCTTGTTTCGAAGTTATCGCTGCAGTCGGCTACTATATCGTAATTGCATATGAGGTCCTCGATATTGCCCTTTGCGACCCGCTCACTTATCGCGTCTATCTTGACTTCGGGATTCAGTGCCTCGAACGTCTGCCTGGCCGAGGCGACCTTGGATAACCCTATCTTTTCAGTTGTATGGGCGATCTGCCGCTGAAGATTGCCAAGCTCCACAATATCATCGTCGACAATTGCAATATGTCCAACGCCGGCAGCCGCAAGATAGTAACCGACCGGCGAACCAAGACCTCCGGCGCCGACTATCATGACATGCGCCCTCGACAGCATTTGCTGTCCTTCTACGCCCACTTCGGGCAAAATGATATTTCTGCTGTATCTGCGCAGTTGATCGTCGGTGAGAGGCATTGCGTCTAGGGCTTTCCCTCCACCCGTATATAAAGCGTCTTTTCGGAGACAACCGTAAGTCCATCTATCTCTGCAAGAGCCCTCATTACATCCCTCTCGCACGCAGCATGCGTCAGGACAACAAGCGGAACCGACCCGGCCACATTCCTTCCTTTCTGGATCACAGACGCGATGCTTATATTGTAGCTGCCGAGAATTCCCGCTATCTTCGACAGAACGCCCGGCTTGTCGAGGGCCGAAAACCTGAAGTAATACATGCTCTCGATCTCCTCCATTTTTTTGATCTTTAAGCCGGATGTCTTTTCACCCGCGCTGCAAATGCCGGACAAACGCGCCGCCCCTCCCGATACTATGTTCTTGCCTATATCGACGATATCCGATACCACGGCACTACCGGTGGGCATATCGCCTGCGCCGCGTCCGTAATAAAGCGTCGACCCGACGGCATCGCCTTCGACATATATCGCATTGAATACGCCATCGATCTTCGAAATCAGGTATTCGTTCGGCACCATAGTGGGATGAACCCTCATCTCTATCTCGCCGCTGTCGGATTTCGCAACAGCGAGAAGCTTTATTTTATATCCGAATTCGGCGGCAAAATCGATGTCCCGTGCAGTGATTTTTGTGATACCTTCCTTATAAACTTCATCATAAGAAAGAGGAATTCCGTAAGCGAGACTTGAGATGATCGTCAGTTTATGGGCAGTGTCTATGCCTTCGATATCGAAAGTTGGATCGGCCTCTGCATATCCGAGTCTTTGAGCCTCTGCAAGCGCCGCTGAGAATTCAACCTTCTCGTCGGTCATCTTGGTCAGGATATAATTGGACGTACCGTTGATGATGCCATAAATGGCGACCATACTGTTGGCAACCAGTCCCTCCCGTATAACCTTGATTATCGGTATGCCTCCTGCGACGGAAGCTTCAAATCCGACCTCCACTCCGCCCCTACGGGCTGCAGAGAAGATATCGGTGCCCTCCGTTGCGATAAGCGCCTTATTTGCCGTGACAACATGCTTCCCGTTTTCTATCGCTCGGATCATAAATTCCTTCGCAGGATGAATACCCCCGATGAGTTCGACAACAATATCGATATCGGGGTCATTTAGGACTGCGTTCGCATCGGCGACAAGCATTCCTTCGGGCAGTCTGATGCCCCTGTCAGTTGTAACATCTTTATCCGCAACCCTCTTGAGCCTGACATCGCACCCTGTTCGTTCTTTTATGATGCCGCAGTTCTCGAGAAGAATGCGTGCCGTGCCGGACCCCACGGTCCCAAACCCTATAATGCCGACCGAAATCTCTTTTTTGCTCATTGCGTATCCGCTCCTTATGCGCCTCGGTTCAATGCCTTTCTGATCCCCTTGGCTGCCTGCTTTATCCTGTGCTCGTTTTCAACCAGAGCAAACCTGACGAAGTTGTCGCCTCCCTCGCCAAATCCTATCCCGGGCGAAACGGCGACCCTGGCCTCTTTGATGAGAAACTTCGCAAATTCAAGCGATCCCATTGCCTTAAATTGTTCCGGGATTTCAGCCCACACGAACATGGTTGCCTTCGGCGGCTCAATCTTCCATCCCGCCTGATTAAGGCTCTTGATGAGCGCATTTCGTCTCGACTGGTAGATTTGCCTCATTTCTTCGACACAGTCCTGCGGACCTCTGAGCGCGACAATGCTTGCGATCTGGATCGGCTGGAACATCCCATAGTCCAGATAGCTTTTGATCTTAGTCAGCGCCCCAACTATTTCCCGGTTGCCGCAGCAGAAGCCAACCCTCCATCCGGCCATGGAATAGCTCTTTGTCAGTGAATAGAATTCGACTCCGATATCCTTTGCGCCGGGGACCTGCAGAAAACTTGGCGCCTTGTAGTCGTCGAACAAAAGATCGGCGTATGCGAAGTCGTGTATTACTATAATGTTGTTTTCCTTCGCAAAGTCTACGACCTTCCTGAAAAAGTCCAGCCCATCAAGCACGGCAGTTGTCGGATTGTGCGGAAAGTTAATTATGAGTATCTTGGGCCGCGGCCATGTTTTCCTGAATGTTTTTTCCATCTCTGCGAAGAAATCAATGCCGGGACCTATCGGGATGCTCGACACCTCGCCTCCGGATATGATCACAGCGTACGGATGTATTGGGTAGGCAGGGGTCGGAGACATTACAACATCTCCCGGCTGCACCATGGCAAGCGCAAGATGGGACAGCCCTTCCTTGGAGCCGATCGTGACCACAGCCTCGGCTTCAGGATCCAGGTCCACGTCGAAGCGGCGCTTGTACCATTCGGTGATAGCTACTCTAAGCTGTGTAATCCCCCTCGATGCGGAATAACGGTGGTTCTTTGGATTCCTGGCGGCCTCACACAGCTTATCGACTACATGTTTTGGCGCCGGAAGGTCGGGGTTGCCCATGCCAAGGTCTATAATGTCTTCACCCTGCCGCCGCGACTCCATCTTCAGCTGATTGACTATCGCGAATACATACGGAGGCAGTCTCTTGATCCTGTTGAATTCGTACATCCATTCCTCCTGTAAAAGAAGCAGAGAGTCAATAGAAGAGACCTCTCAAATTCCTTATTGTCTGTTGCGGCTTCTGCCTGTTAATTTCTTATTGTTTTGTAAAGTTCCTCAGCATTCATGGAACTTCTGACAAGCGGCCCCGATGCCACCCCTTTAAAGCCAAGCCGGATAGCCTTGTCTTTCAGCTCATCAAAGACCTCGGGAATGATATATTCTACAACAGGATGGTTCTTTTTTGTCGGCCTCAAATACTGTCCGATCGTCAGGCTGTCACAGCCCGCGCTCCTGAGATCGTACAGCAGTTGCTCGACCTCTTCAACGGTTTCACCGAGACCGAGCATAAAGCCTGATTTAGTCCTTATTCCGCAATTCATATCCTTCACCGCTGCCAAAACGTCGAGAGAGCGTCCATAATCTGCCTGCGGTCTGATAGTAGAATACAGCCGCCTCACAGTTTCCATGTTATGATTGAATACGTCCGGTGCGGCTTCTATAACCGTCTTCAGCGCCGCAAGGTCTCCCTTGAAATCCGGAGTCAAGACTTCGATGCCGACATGCGAAAGCCCTGCCCTCAAATTTCTGATTACAGCGGCAAAATGCGAAGCTCCTCCGTCATGCAGATCATCCCGCGTAACCGAGGTAATCACCACATATTGCAGCCCCATCTCCCGCGCCGCCTCCAATATTTTCACAGGCTCATCGGGATCGACCGCAATGGGCATGCCCGCACCTACCGCGCAAAAAGCGCACGCCCTCGTGCAAACGTTTCCCAGCACCATGAACGTCGCTGTCGGTTTTGAGAAGCAGGACATCTTGTTAGGACATTTTGCTTCCTCGCACACTGTCAAGAGACGATGGCTTCTGAACAAATGCTTTATCGTATGAGTCTGCCATTGACCGCTGCCTGGTCCCTGCCGCATACCGGGCCCCCTGGTCGCAGACTTTATCCACTCCGGCAAGCGCATGGGATTAAAATAACGAAAATCGGGAAGGTTTAACAAGCTACACGCAAAAATAACAGACGCAGTTTGATCAGGCGGTCACATATATCTTAGATGTGCCGTATGTCGCAGGTATGAGACGTGCGTAAGACCCGGTCAAGCGCCCGTATTAAAGTTTAACCACGTTCGCTGCCTTCGGCCCCTTCTCGTCGCTGGTTATGTCGAATTTTACCCTCTGGCCCTTGGTCAAAGTCTTGAACCCATCGCCTGTGATTGAAGAATAGTGGACAAAAACGTCCGGCCCGTTGTCCTGCTGGATGAATCCGTAGCCCTTGGATTCGTTGAACCATTTCACAGTTCCCTCAAATGCCATAACTGCCGGTCCCTCCTTAAACCTGCGCCCCAGGTTGCTGACTCCAAAACAGGGTTTCAGAGTTGTGACATTTTATACCACGCACCTTCGTTAAATGTCAAAGGGAAAAGGGCGCCGCCACAAGGGAAATCAGGCATGCACAATCCCGGCGAAAGTTGACTCGTTTGGCAGCGCCAGAGCGCATTGCTAAACTGAGATAAATACATTCCGGAGGACAAACCATGCGTTATCTTGCGGCTTTTATAATGGCGGTCGTGATGTGCTCGGGCGCCTGGGCAGAAATCAGGACCCAAACTGTGAAGTATAACGATGAAAATGCCGTTCTCGAGGGCTACCTCGCATACGATGACAGCATGCAGGGCAAGCGCCCCGGTGTGCTGGTGGTGCATGAATGGTGGGGCCTTAACAGTTTTGCCAAAAAGCGCGCGGAAAGTCTCGCCCGTCTCGGTTATGTGGCGTTCGCGATTGATATGTATGGAGAAGGAATCAGTACGAGCGATCCTCAAAAAGCCTCACAACTTTCAAGTGTATACATTAAGAACCGCGCACTGATGCGCACCCGCGCAAAGGCCGGCCTGGACGTGCTTCTGCGACATCCGCTGGTTGATGCAAATAGAGCGGTGGCTACCGGATATTGCTTCGGGGGCACAACAGTCCTGGAACTCGCGCGTGCTCATGCACCTGTGCAGGGGGTAGTAAGTTTTCATGGCGGCCTGACGACACCGGATCCGGCTGCCACCAGGGACGTGAAGGCTAAGGTACTTGTACTGCATGGCGCCGACGATCCATTCTCAACAAAAGATCAGATTAACACCTTTATGGATGAGATGCGCAGCTCCGGTGCGGACTGGCAGATGATATTTTATGGCGGGGCCGTTCACGGTTTCACTAATCCTGACGCCGACAGCTTTGGTATAAAAGGGGTCGCATACAATGAAAAGGCCGACAAACGGTCATGGCAAGCCATGCGGCAGTTTCTGGACGAGATATTCAAATGAGATAACCCCTTTAGTCAGGCTGGGTGTACTGTATAGCTTGCATCAAGCATGCGCCAGGCCTACGGCCTTTACGTATTCATCCCACAGCCGTTCCCTCGGCACCCCTATGTCGATGAAATCCCATGGCAAGACCTCAAACACATCCTTCTGCCTGAAGATATAAGAAGATGGATCGATACCGACATCCGAGCATGATTTCCGAAAATCGTCTGTTTGGGACATTCTTTCGATCACCGGCAATATACGACGGTCGCCAAGCGAAAAAAGTCCCTGCATGTAGGCATATTTTGGAACGTCATGAAAAATCTTTACCCCTTTTGACTCAAGCGATTTCTTCAGCATCCTTATCTTGCCCTTGACCGAGTTGAGACCGTCCATCGCATGCCACTGAAAGGGGGTAAAAGGTTTCGGCACAAATGTGCTGACGCTAAGAACGATACCGGCTGTTTTGCTGAGTGCCCTGATCTTGCTTGCCAGGTCTACTATTCCCGATATGTCTTCGTCGGTTTCAGTCGGCAGCCCTATCATAAAATATAGCCTGAGCGTTTCAATGCCCGACTCAAACAGAAGGCCTGCTGTGGAAAGTATGTCACTCTCGGTCACCTGCTTGTGGATTACCCTGCGCAGCCTCTCAGTGCCTGCTTCCGGGGCTATCGCAACGCTCTTGAGTCCCTTCAGAAATCCTATCAGCTCGGCACTGCGGTTGCTGGCTCTAAGTGAAGTAATCGAAAAACGCACACCGTCGATGCAGAGGATGTCCGAAATATGCGGATAGTCGGAAAGCGATGGTCCAATTAGTCCTATTTTTTCGGCCACTCTCTTTCCCTCGGCAATCTCAGCAGAGATCTGCTGAACATCCTTTTTTCTCATCGGACCGAAAAAGTTACCGACAAGACAAAAACGACACCGCCATGGACATCCTCGCATCAGCTCCACCAGATACATGTCGGAGAATTCGGTTTCGGATGTAATAATTGCCGTACTCAGCGGGGTGAGCGATATGTCCTCAACCGTTCTTTTGCGGATGACATCCGGATATCCGGTCTTGCAAGTGCGCCATGATATTCGGCCGCTTTCATCGTAGCCGGTTTCGTAAGCCGAAGGAACATATACTCCTGTTAGTTGTTTTGCTTTCTTCCCTGCTGATTCCCTGCTTTCTGCCCTTTCGTAAATGTCGATGAACTCCATTAAGGATTCCTCTGCCTCGCCAATAAATATAAGGTCAAAGGCAAGGGCAAGGGGCTCCGGATTGAACGAGACGGCAACGCCTCCCGCCATTACAAGCGGATCGAATTCTGTACGATCTGCAGTCCTGAACGGGATCTTAGAAAGAGCAAGTATTTTGAAGACATTGGGATAGTCATTTTCGAAAGAGAGCGAAAAAGCTACTATGCTGAATGCATTCAAAGGCCTCTTTGTTTCGAGGGAAAATACCGGGGTGCCTGTCCTGAGATATGCCTCGATATCGGCTTGATCAGGAAGAAACGCCCTCTCGCAAACAACGTCTTCGCGCCGGTTGAGAAGGCCGTAAAGCCCCTGAAATCCGAGATTCGACATGCCCACACGGTAAGTATTAGGGTAGACAAGGCAGAATGATATTCTTCCGCCCGGGTCCTTGACAATGGCTCCCTTTTCTTTTGCCAGCAGTGCATCGGCCTTTTCAATGAGCCTGCGGTTCATGGCCCCGTCAAAGCCCCGGCAGATCTAACCTCATATCTAGGCCTGCTGCATCTTTTTCCTGAGGAATGTCGGTATGTCGTATTTGTCCTCCGGTGGTATGGCGGACTCTGCAAGCCGTACGTCGCCCTTCAAGTCGTCAATTGATACCGTCTTTTTTTCTGACTCCATCGAAGTCTCTTGTATGGAAGGAATCGCCGCTTCCAAATCCGTTGCTGCACCGACTTGCAAAACTGTTTTTCGGGACTCCCCGGCCTGCTTTGCGTCTTCTTCAGTCGCCTGATTCGCAACGGGTTCGGTCTCGGCAGTTATCGCAGTTTCAGCGGGCTTTTCTGCAACAGGTTCCGGGACTTCAACAACGGGTATTTCTTCCTTCTTATGCAGAAGAGCCGTAAATTCTTTATTAACCGGCTGTTCTTTCAGCACCGTCGCCCCTTTCGGAATGCTCTCGCTGAACATATCTAGGTCTATGTTCTTGGAAAGGACCTTGCCCGCCAGCTTGGACTGAGCCACCGGCGCCTCCTTCTTAGGCGGCCAGGTCGGCGTTTCAGCCAGCTCCACCTTATCGCTCTTCTCCTCAAGACCTGTAGCGATAACCGTTACCCTGATCTGATCCTGCAGTTCAGGATCGATGACAGCCCCGAGTATAATGTTTGATTCTTCGTGTGCATTGTCATGAATCAGCGAGGCAGCCTCCTGCACCTCATCAAGGGACATATTCAGTCCGCCCGTAATATTTATCAGGATCCCCCGCGCTCCTTCTATGGACGATTTTTCGAGCAGCGGATTCAGAATCGCCTTCTTCGCAGCCTCGAATGCCCCGCCCTGACCCTTGCCGACTCCGAGACCGATAACCGCCTTGCCGGATTTCTGCATGATGGCCTTTATATCTGCGAAGTCGAGATTGATAAGGCCCGGCACAAGGATTAGATCCGAAATGCCCTGAACAGCCTGCCTCAGCACGTCATTGACGGTGGAAAAGGACTGGAGCAATGACGTACCTTTCTCGACAACAAGGCTGATCCTGTCATTGGGGATTACGATGAGCGTGTTGACATGGTTTTTAAGTTCGTGAATTCCTTCGTCTGCGTTCATCGCCCTTTTCCTTCCTTCGAAGAAAAAGGGCTTAGTGACTATTGCAACCGTAAGTATACCCATCTCCTGGGCTATATTTGCTATGACCGGGGCCGCCCCCGTACCGGTCCCTCCGCCCATGCCGGCCGTAACGAACACCATGTCGGAACCGTCTATAAAGCCCGCAAGCACGTCCCTGCTTTCCATGGCAGCCTCGCGGCCGATAACCGGGTTGGAGCCCGCGCCCAGGCCCCTCGTCAGGTCCGTGCCTATCTGGATCCTTGCCGGTGCAAGCGAAGCCTCAAGGTGTTGAATATCGGTATTAACGGCAATGAACTCGACTCCGTAAATGTGCGCAGCCACCATGCTGTTTATCGCATTGCCTCCGCCTCCACCGACACCGATCACCTTGATCTTGGCTACCGGTCTTCCGACATCTTCTATCTCAAACATGACGGCCTCCTATCTGTTTTTTCCCATTATATTTTTGAAAAAACCTGTCATCTTGTTGAGCAATCCCGGATCGTCGGCAGCATCAGCGGCCCCGGAATAGCCGCTCCCATATAGAACCAGGCCCACCGCTGCGGCATATTCCGGGCCTTGATATTGCTCCTTGACCCCGGTCATAAACGGCAGAGAAGGCGCCGAAGACCCTGTTCCCGAAGCGATTAGATCCGGACATCCGGTCCTTATCGGAAGCGAAAGGATGCTCTCAGCAAGGCGGTCAAATCCGGGCACAAGCACAGCCCCCCCGGTAAATACCGTGCCGGTTATTGCATCTCTCGCCTCAGGCCGTGTTAATTCCTTCTTTATCAGCTCCAGCAGTTCCTCGCAGCGCAGATGCAATATCTCATATATCAGTCGTCTCGATATCTTTCTGACCTCACCGTCAATGCCCACCACATCTATCTCCTCGTCGGCAGCACCGGCGGCGGCCGTCAATCCATATTGCTTCTTAACGCGTTCGGCCTCGGCAAAAGGCACCCTCAGCCCAACGCTCAAATCATTGGTAAGATGATTTCCGCCGATTCCAAGGACCATGGCATGCTGCAGCCAGCCGTCTTTGAAGAGGGCAACGTCCGTAGTACCGGCACCCATGTCGACAATGGCTGTTCCCATATCGCGGTCTTCGGACCTCAGCGCCGCCTCTGCAGAGGCAATAGAGTGGAGCACGACGTCCGACACCTGAAGCCCCGCCTTCTCACAGCTCATGATCAGACGTCGTAGCGGCTCAGAGGAAGCGGTAATAATATTTACGTGCGCTTCGAGACTGAATCCCGGCATGCCCAAGGGATCTTTAATACCGCGGCTGCCGTCCACAACGAAATCGGTGGGCAGCACATGCAGAATTTCCCGACCGGTTGAAACAGGAGGCGCCCCTGCCGCATCTATGACCTTATCAACATCGGTCTGAGACACATTCTTTCCGCTGATGGCGACAGTAGCCGAGCCGGTCGAAACCTTAACATGATTGCCTGATATGCTCACAAGGGCTTCCCGAATAGATACGCCGGACTGCTGCCGGGCTGTTGCCAGCGCGTCTCGAATGGCCGCCGATGCCGAATCAGTGCTTATAACCACTCCCTTTCTCAATCCGGCAGATGGTGTGGAGGATATTGACAGGATATCTATTCCGTCATCCGTCGTCTCGGCAACGACGATGCAAATCTTGGAAGTCCCTATATCCATGCCCGTTATAAAGGGGCCGCTTTTTCTTTTCTTAGCCGACATTTCTCTTTGTCTTACCCCCTGCGGTTTTTTTATCGCCCTTTTTGTGGACAGGGTTTTTCTGTTTCTGTTTTTGATTCTTTAAAGACTTATCCGCCGCCTTAGGCTCCTTCTTCCGCTCAGGCTCCTTGGGGCTTTTCAGCGGCTTGACCACTACGCGATCCGCAAACCTGAGGTCTATATATTCGACCTCCATATTACGCCTGGCAAGCTCATCCCTCACAAAATCCAGTTTCTCCAGTTTGCTCTGCAGATCGCCGGTCCCGATTTTTACCGGAACACCGTCAACCCTCATGGTCACATCTTCAGGCCTTGAGCCGGTAAGCTCGATGTTTCCGCCGTGCGCGGCTACTTTCCGATCGTTCAAGGCTATAGCAAGCTCGACCGCATCCCGATAAGCATCCCTGTGCGCCGAAGGGTTGATCTTCACCACCGGCAGGAAATAGACCGGCTCCGGCCTTATCTGCTCAAGCCGCGCCCCCTCGCGATCCACAAGAAATGGCTTGTCATCAGCCAGCAACACCGCCGTTGCAACCGCTTCAGTCAGATACACGGTTATATTTCCGCTCAGGTCCTTTCGCACCATGGCATCATCTATCCATGGGGAGGACTTGAGCCTGCGATATATCTCTCTGGTTGTAACAGAAAAAAGCGGCCTTTTGTATGAGAGCCCTGTAAGCGACAGCAGCTCGCCGGTAGTCAGGTGCCTGTTCCCGAAAAAATTGATCTCCCTGATGAACATGTATTTCGTGCACAGGAAAAAAACGCCAAACACACAGAAAAATGCGACCAGTCCGGCAGCTACCATAACTGCCCTCTTCATCCCAGACCGGCTTTTCATGCTCTTCCTGGTTTCCATCGTGTTTTATTTCCCAACGGCGGATTGAAGGATCTCTTCAACCAGGTCCGCAAACCCGTATCCCGCAAGTCCGGCTATCTTAGGCAGCAGGCTGGTCTCGGTCATCCCCGGAATCGTATTGACCTCGAGCATGTAAGCCTTCCCCCCCGCAAGTATCATGTCGATTCTCGTGGCGCCGGTGCAGCCCAGGGCCTTGTGAGCGCCGAGAGCAGTTGTCTTGAGCAATTCGTATTCCTGTTCGCTGACTTCGGGCGGAAGTATGTAGCTTGTCAGCCCTGGAGTATATTTCGCCTCATAGCTGTAAAATTCCAGGGACGGCCTGATCTCCACTCCCCCTAGTGCTTTGTTGCCGAGCACACCTATCTGGATCTCCCTGCCCTTAATGAATTGCTCTATGATTATGGCCTCACCATATTTGAAGGCATCAGCCAGGGCCGGGGCCAGCTCAGCATCATTCTTCACAATGTGCACACCTATACTCGACCCTTCTGTTGACGGTTTGACAACCCATGGCATTCCGAAATCGATCGCGGACCCGCCGACAAGACGTCCCGCCGACACAGCATCCATCTCGCCCGGAAGTTCATCGTTATGTATGATCTTAAACGGCGGGACAGGTATGCCATGATACATAAAGACCTTCTTCGACGCAGCTTTGTCCATTGCCACGGCGGATGCTAGCACTCTAGACCCCGTATACGGGATCCCAATCACTTCAAGGAATCCTTGAAGTGAGCCGTTTTCGCCATGGCCGCCATGAAGGGCGATGAATGCTATCTCGACCTTTTGTGATTTAAAAGCCGCGTAGATGTCTTCAGCCGCATCGATAAGGACCGCATCATATCCACGCTCAAGCAGCGCCTTATATATTGCGCCTCCGCTTCTGAGCGATACATCGCGCTCGGCGGACAACCCCCCGGCAAGCACACCTATCCTTTTGGTTGTGATCATAAAGCTTCCAGCAACTCCTCGCCTGTCTTGTAGACATCACCTGCGCCGAGGGTAATCACTACGTCTCCCTGCTTTGAGTCGGCGAGCACGGCCTCGACCAGTTTCTTCCTATCGGATATATGCTCGGCCTTCAGCAATCCCGCCTCTCGTATCTTCCTTAGAAGCTCCGCTGAGTTCACCCCTTCGATAGGTGCTTCGCTCGCCGCGTAGATGTCCAGCAGATAGAGCCTGTCCGCGGCCCCGAAGCTCAAAGCGAAATCCCCCATAAGGTCGCGGGTGCGCGTGTACCTGTGCGGCTGGAATATGACCACAATCCGGCTGCCGCCGAAGCATTCCCGCGCCGCCTTGAGCACCGCCCTGATCTCTACCGGATGATGCCCGTAGTCGTCGTAGATCCTGATGCCGCCGGCCTGGCCCCTGAACTCGAACCTGCGCTGTATACCTGCAAAGCCGCCCAGTCCTGCCCTGATCTTTTCCTGAGGCATCTGAAGCTGCATAGCGGTCAGTATCGCGGCAAGACTGTTGAGTACATTATGCACGCCGGGAACAGGCACCCTGAAATCGCCGAGAGGCTCGCCCTTGAAAACTGCCTCGAAGATCATGCCGGATTCACCAAACCTGATATTCCTCGCATACATGTCGGCGTCGTGCGAAAGCCCGTAGGTCAACACCCTTCGCTTGATCTGGGGTATGATCTCCCGAGTATGCTCGTTCTCCTTGCATACAATGGCCACGCCATAAAACGGCACCTTGTTGATGAAGGAAAGGAAAGCAGCCTTGAGCGTCTCTATGTCCTTGAAATAATCCATATGCTCGCGGTCTATGTTGGTAATAATCGCAATGGCAGGACTCAGTTTAAGGAACGATCCGTCGCTCTCATCGGCTTCAGCCACCAGGAATTCTCCCTGGCCAAACCTGGCGTTGCTTCCGAAGGCCTTCAGCTTGCCGCCTATGACTACCGTTGGATCAAGCCCACCCTCGCCAAGCAAGGTTGCGATAAGGGATGTGGTCGTAGTCTTGCCATGCGCACCTGCCACGAGTATCCCGTATTTGAGCCTGCCGAGTTCAGCAAGCATCTCGGCCCTCGGGATCACAGGAATGCCCCTGTCTTTTGAGGCAGTAACTTCGGGATTGGTGGCAGACACCGCAGAAGAGGTGACAACAACATGCGCCGCCTCTATGTTACTTTCGTCATGCCCGATAAATATCTTTATCCCTAGCTTGCGCAACCGGGAAGTGGTATCAGATTCTCTGAGATCAGACCCCGTAATCTCGTAACCGAGATTGTGCAGCACCTCGGCAATCCCGCTCATACCTATTCCGCCGATGCCGACAAAATGAATGATCTTGTATTGATTAAACATGCCGGACTTTTCCTGTTCTATGTCCTTCGAGTAAGATTCAAAGCCAGTTCAACGATCTTCTCTGCCGCATCAGGCCTTCCAAACGCCTTGGACGCCTTCTGCATAGCCTTTCTCTTTTCAGGATTGTTATACAGACCCCTGATTGCCCTCGCCAGCACTTCGCCGCTTAGATGCCTGTCGAGAATTACTGTAGCAGCCCCCATGTCTTCGAGCTTTCTCGCGTTGGCCTCCTGGTGGTTGGAAGCCGCGTAAGGGTACGGCACCAGCACCGCGGCCTTTCCCATTACGGTCAGTTCGGACAGCGTAGTTGCGCCGGCCCTGCATATTACTAAATCTGCTGCAGAATATGCATCCGCCATTTGATAAATGAACGGCATGACAGCTCCTGAAAAACCCAATTTCCTATAAGTATCCATGACGTCTTTGAGGTCCTTCTCTCCGGTCTGGTGAATAAATTGAATATTGTCTCTTAAATCGAGAAGATAATGCAATGCCTCTCCCGCGGCATTGTTGATTGTCCTTGCTCCCAGACTTCCCCCGAATATAAGCACGGTGAAACGGTCCCTGACCAGAGAGAATGACCTGCTGACGTCAGATGCCTCCCTGGTGAGTATTTTGTTTCTGACGGGATTGCCCGTAAGGAAAGTCCTCTCCCTCGGGAAATGAGCAATGCTCTCCTGATATGTCACGGCAACAGCATCTGCGAACTTGCTGAGTATCCTGTTGGCAAACCCTGGCACCGAATTCTGCTCCATTATGAGGGTGCGTATGCCCATAAAGTGGGCTGCGCAGACCATGCCGACTGATGCATAACCGCCGACGCCGATTACGATGTCCGGTCTTACCGAAGCTATTATACGCCTTGCCTGAAAAAGCGACACCAGAAAGAGATAAGCAGCCTTTACCTTCCTGAGCGTTGCCTTGCCCACCATTCCCTCGGCGCTGAGAAACTCGATTGGATAGCCCTCCTTGGGTATGACTCGCGCTTCTATGCCATGTTCCGTCCCGACGAAAACAATCCTTGCGGTGCTGCTCCTCCTGGCTAATTCCTCAGCTACTGCAACTCCCGGAAAGAGATGGCCGCCGGTCCCTCCTCCTGCAATTATGACCCTCACGACTTATCCCTGTTCCGCTTAAAATAATTCATCCTTCCGCTGCGCCTGGCATTGAACTGTCCATAACCCTTGCCTAGCGCGTATTGGCTGGCCTTCGTCTCTTCGTTCGCAGTCGCTTCATCAGCTGCTGCAGACTTCTGCCTGATATGCAATATCCCGTGTGCGGTTCTCGCGTCGCCCCTCAGTCTCGACACGTTGAGAAGAAGGCCGGCAGCCACCATGCTTATTACAAGAGAAGATCCGCCATAACTTATAAATGGAAGCGGCAGCCCCTTGGTAGGCACCAGTCCGGTCACGACAGCGAAATTGAACACCGACTGAATGCCTATCATAAGCGAAATTCCTGAGGCGAGATAATATGCAAACGGGTCTTCGATTTTCCGGGCTATCATGAACCCTCTCACGAAAAGGGCGCAAAACAGCGCCACTACGACTACCGCCCCGATAAAACCGAGCTCTTCGCCTATAAGAGAAAATATAAAATCGGTGTGGACCTCCGGCAGAAAGGAAAGCTTCTGTTTGCTTTCGCCAAGACCCACTCCCTGCAAACCGCCGCTTCCGAAGGCAATAAACGATTGGGTCAGCTGAAACCCGGATCCCTGCGGGTCCTTCCAGGGGTCCAGAAACGCCGTGACCCTCTTCAGGCGGTAAGGCTCCATGATCAGTTTAATGATTACAGGAATTGCAACCAGACCGAGAGAAAGCAGATATTGCATTCTGGTGCCGGATAAAAAGAGCATCGCCACGGTAAGAATCGCAAGGCTCATGGTTGCTCCAAAATCCGGCTGTTTCAGGAAGACAAGCTGAAAAACGCCCATTACGCATATCGGGATTATGAACGAGACGATCTTGTCCCGGCTATACGTCGCAAGACTCATATACCACGCCAGAAAAATAACCATGGAAAGCTTAACAAGCTCGGAAGGCTGGAAACTGGACGGCCAGAGTCTGAGCCATCTGCGAGCCCCGCCGGCGCTGATACCGAGGCTGGTAAAAACGAGAAGCAGACAGACGAGTGACACAGCCAGAAGTGGTATGACCATCTTTTTCAGATATTCGATCGGGATTTTATAGGCTGCGAACATAGCAATCATTCCGATCAGGACCGTAATAAATTGCTTCTTCAAGTAGCTGAACTGGTTTACCGCAGCCCCTAAAGCCTTGCCCTTGTTCTGAAGGGCGGGCGACACAACCGATGTGGAGCTATACACCGCAGTGAGACCAATTACGATCAGCGACACAACGAGCAACAGGACCACTTTATCGAAACGCTTGTTCATAGTTCCATCACCATCTGCTTGAACTGCCGTCCCCTGTCCTCGAAGTCCCTGAACATGTCGAAGCTCGCGCATGCCGGCGAAAGCAGCACAACGTCGCCGGGCAATGCCGCCTCCTTTGCCTTAGAAATAGCAACCCTGAAATCGTATCCTGCCATTTCGCACTGCGTGACGTCACATACCGCTTTTGCGATCTTCCCGGCAGCCTCACCCACGAGCACAAGGCTCTTCACCTTCTCTTTAATCAACGGCCTTAACAGCGAGAAATCGCTGTCCTTGTCGCGGCCGCCGGCTATCAGAATGACCGGCTCTGCAAACCCTTCAAGAGATTTCAGCACCGCACCGACATTTGTCCCCTTGGAATCATTTATATATTTAACACCGTTTAACTCCCGAACCATTTCAAGCCTGTGCTCCAGACCGGGGAAGGCGGCCAGTGCGTTCTCAATACCGCTGAAGCTGCACCCTGCAAGACCGGCCATCAGCGCCGCCGCCATTGCGTTTTCAATGTTATGCACGCCTTTTATAACAAATGCGTAGGGGTCAAGCGCTAATGAAGCGTCGGGCACAGCCATATCAGGGCTGATTGAAGACATCCTGCGGGCCGAGAGATTGAACCTGATTTTCCCGTTTTGCAAATAGGCGCCCTCGACCTCTTTCTTCCGGCTGAAATAGAAGATCTGCGGCTTTTGATCATGTGCTCCGATGATCCGCTCAAGCTCCGGGGTGTAAGGATCATCTGCATTGAGGACCAGATAATCGATCGAACTCTGATTCAGGGACACCCTGCATTTTGCGCTCATGTACGGGCCCATCTCATGATAACGGTCGAGATGATCAGGTGTAATATTGAGGATTGCAGCGCCTTTAGGTCTGAAAGACTCTATCGCCTCCAGCTGGAAGCTCGACAGCTCGGAGACAACATATTTAATCGCAGCGGCACGCGGGTTGACGATCAGGTCAAGCACCTCAGCGGCTAGAGAGTTACCGATATTGCCACCGAGAATCGTGCTGATGCCGCCGCTCCTGAGCATTTCATCCAGAAGAGCCGTGGTTGTGGATTTGCCGTTTGTACCGGTAACAGCCAGGAATTCCGGCGCACTTGCCCCGATGTTGCGTCTAAGTGCCTGATATGCAAGTTCCAGCTCCCCTATTATTTTGACGCCATTAAGCCTGGCGCGCTCAAGGGGTTCGATATCAAGTGGAATGCCGGGGCTGACAACGACCAGGTCTGACGACTCCAGAAGTCCGGCAGGATGGCCGCCCAGAGCAAGAGAAACTGCCGGGTCTAAAGCTTCAATGAACGGGGCCAACTGCTCCGGCTTTTTCAAGTCGGTAACCGTAGTGCTGGCTCCCGAATGGGCCAGGAGATTTGCAGCTCCGACACCGCTCCTGGCAAGTCCTACGACGGTTATTCTCTGTCCACTGTAAGCTGTCTCCATTACTAAAGAAAATATTTATCTCCAATACTTTTTAATTTACGAAGTGCCTTGCGCCGCAGCTCTGTTTTCGGCGTTGACCGCGCCGCCTCTCTTCTTCTTGGACTTCTTCTTTGTCAGGGCATTCTTCTTCGTTCCGGCTTTCTTTTTTGTTATGGACTTATTCTTTGCAGATTTGCCGCCCTTGGCCGCCTTGCTTGCCCTTATTTTTTCCAGTCTCTGTTTTTTCTTGACTTTCTGCGAAGCATATACAATAGGACTGTTAGAAACTGACGTATAGTAAATTTCCGGCTCTCTCTTCTTGTTAAGCACATCGTCGCCGCGCGCAAGCAGGGTTGAGGCGTCATGCCAAAGCTCGTTGCGGACCGACTCGCCCAGCACTGCCGCCACCAGCATCCTGTCACCCTTCTGTCCCGCACAAACAAAGCAGTGCTTAGCCGCCCTCGTATATCCTGTTTTGCCTCCGACCACGTCCTCATCCGTCCAGAGCAGATGGTTGGTATTCCTTACAAATATCTTCCGCCCGCCTTCCGTATATATCTGTTGTGAGCGGGTGTTAATGATCTCCTTGATCATTGGATAGCCCATGGCGCCTTTCATTATCACGGACAGGTCGAACGCCGTAATATACTGTCCGTCGCCAGGGAGTCCGGAGGCATTGACATAGTGCGTATTTTCAGCGCCAAGTTTATGGGCCTTTTCGTTCATAAGTTTCGTAAAGGTCTCTTCCGAACCTGAAACAGCTTCCGCAAGTGCGACAGCCGCAGAGTTCACAGATCTGATCAGCGCGATATTCAGCAGGTCCTTCACCTTCAACTTCTCACCGATCCTCAGATGCGGCGACACGGACGGTGTATTGGCGGCTTCCTGGCTCACTGTGACGACCGTTTCGGGATCGAGCCTGTCGAGAACGACCATTGCGGTAACGAGCTTGGTTGTGCTGGCCGGGAAAAGTTTGACATTCGGGTTTTTGGCATACAAAATATTGCCGGTGGCACCGTCTATTACTACCGCCGCCTTTGCGCTTATGTCACCGGCAATGGCGCCGCCGGCCTGCAAAAGCGCAATCAAAACGGCAACGGCAACGATAGCCAGCACCCTTTTCATGCTGCTTACGCCGACCTTTGCCTTAAATCCCGGATATATGAACTTTTCTGTCTTCATACCGTCACCTCAATTTTAATGTTGCCAGACTAAAAAGTGCAAGGATTATGCCCGCTATCCAAAACCTGACGATGACCTTCGGTTCCGACCATCCCTTCAGCTCGAAGTGATGATGGATCGGCGCCATCTTGAAAATCCTGTTCCCTGTGAGTTTGAACGATGCAACCTGCAGAACCACCGAGATCGTTTCAATAACGAAAATTCCCCCTACAACCGCCAGCACGATCTCGTGCTTAGTGACTACGGCCATAGTGCCCAGCGCTCCTCCGAGCCCAAGGGAGCCGACATCGCCCATGAAAACCTCGGCAGGATAAGCATTATACCAGAGAAAACCCAGCGACGCCCCGAGCAGCGCGCCGCAAAATACGGTCAGCTCGCCAGTGCCGGGCAGGTACAACACCTGCAAGTAGCGCGCAAATTGGGCATGGCCTGACAGATAGACAAGCGCTCCGTTGGCAAGCGTGGCAATGGCAACCAGACCTATTGCCAGGCCGTCGATACCGTCGGTCAGATTCACTGCATTGGAGGAGCCGACGATCACAAAGATGGAAAACGGTATGTAAAATATGCCCAAATCAAAAAGCCATTGTTTGAAAAAAGGGATGCTCAAGACAGAAGCATACTGGTCTTTGGGGTTGATATAAAGGAAGATCCCGATCAAAAGGGAAAGCGACAGCTGTGCGCCGAATTTGTAGAGGGGCCGCAAACCCTTTGGGTTCTTCTTGACAGCCTTGAGATAGTCGTCTACAAAGCCGATTGCACCGAAACCCAGCAAAGACAAAAGAACCACGCACACATATATGTTCCTGAAATTGCCCCAAAGAGCCATTGCAACGGTCACGGCGATTATTATTATAACGCCTCCCATAGTCGGGGTGCCGGCCTTCGAAAGATGAGTCCTTGGGCCATCGTCGCGAATCTGCTGCGTCATGCTGATCTGCTTCAGTTTTTCGATGATGCGAGGTGCTATCGCAACTGTTATAACAAGAGCTGTCAGGGCCGCCAGAGATGTCCTGAAAGTAATGTATCTGAATACATTAAAAGGGGAAAAATATGGATAAAGACTATAAAGCAGCTCGTAGAGCAACCTTATCCCCTCCCCTTCGCGTTCGGCATGTCGCCTTTGCCCATGCGTTTCTCTATAACCTCCATAACGCGTTCCATCTTCATGCCCCGCGACCCCTTGATCAGCACCACGTCTCCGTCCGCAACCTGGCTCGCAAGCTGTTCGCCGGCCTCATCGGGGGTCTCCACGGCACAGGCATTTCCGCCAAATGTTGAAACGCCCTCCTTCATCAGCGGGCCTACGCCTATAAATCTGTCTATTCCCAGGGCCAGCAGCATTTCCCCGATTTCCCTGTGGGCACCGACGCCGTAATCTCCCAGTTCAAGCATGTCTCCAAGCACGGCAATGGCCCGCGAACCACTGCGTCTCGTGCCCGCAATTCTCGCGAGTTCCTCTATCGATGCCTTCATGGATGAAGGATTTGCATTGTAAACATCGTACAGATAGGTGACCCCCCCGACCCTTTTGATCTCGAAACGCATCTTGACTCCGCCGAACGCCTCAAGCCCTTCTCTTATTTTATCAAGCCCTATGCCAAGGGAATGTGCTGCAGCGCACGCTGCCAGAGAGTTATATATATTGAAGCGGCCTGAAAGCCTGGAATGGATCGGGACCTTCCCTACCGGGGTATGGAGTAAAAAACTGCATCCGTAGCCGGTTGCGGCTATTTCATCTGCCGTAATATCGTTTTCTTTCTCCGATATGCCGAAAGTTACCATAGGCCCAGCGAATTTAAGAGACACGCCACCGATCAGAAAGGCATCGTCGCCGTTCAGCACGACTTTCTTCAGATATGGCAATATTTCGAGTTCCGCATCCCTCACAGCCTCCATGGAGCCGAAACCTTCCAGATGTTCGGCCCCTATGTTGGTAATAACGCCTATGTCGGGCGACGCTATCCTGCAAAGAAGATCGACGTCGCCAGGCCTGTTAGTTCCCATTTCGAGAACCATGGCACCCGTATCATCATCCGCACGTGTAATGCATAGCGGCATACCTATGTGATTGTTGAGATTCCCTTCCGTCTTAAGCACCCTTAAGCTCGTGCCCAGCACGGAAGATATGAGCTCTTTGGTCGTAGTCTTGCCGTTGCTGCCGACCACCGCGATTACCGGACCCCTGAAACGATTCCTGACGTAACGGGCAAGAGCCTGAAGCGCCAAAAGTGTGTCGTCAACCTTTATAACCGTCTTCATTGCGCCGTGATCGGCATTACCGGTCCACGAACGATCAACGAAAACGCCGGCACAGGTTTTCAGGCTTTTCTTTACGAAATCATGTCCATCGAATCGGTTGCCTTTTAGGGGTATGAAAAGCTCGCTTTTTTTTATAGTGCGTGAATCTGTCGAGACCCCGCTGAATTCGTCCGCCCCGCGTGAAACAAGCTGACCACCCGTCGCCGCCAGCACATCTCCGAGCCTTAGCATCTCGGGTTCCCCTTTAGCCGTTTCCTTCTGCGCCCGCGAACCGATATTGCAAATGTCTCTCTGATGGCATCCTCCATGACGCTGCGGTCGCTAAAGGGATAGCGGACATCCTTTATCTCCTGGTAATCCTCGTGGCCTTTTCCGGCAATAATAACGATATCTCCGGGGGAGGCCAGCAGGGCCGCCATTCTGATGGCTGTCCGCCTGTCCGGGATCACAATATAATTGTCCTTCTCAATCCCCGTCTCAATGTCTCTTATAATCACCGCCGGGTCCTCGTTTCTCGGATTGTCGGAGGTCACAATTACGAAATCGCTCATATTCGATGCGATTCGGCCCATCTTTGGACGCTTGCTCCGGTCCCTGTTCCCTCCGCAACCGAAAACCGTAATGATCTTTCCCGCCGGCTGCTTATCTTTTTGCGCTGCTGAGCAGGCATCGAGAAGCTTATGCGATGCTTCGAGCAGTCGTTCAAGGGCATCATGCGTATGCGCGTAATCGATAACAGCCAGAAAGGACTGGCCGAGATCGACCCGCTCGAAACGGCCTTTCACAATGTCAACAGAAGCAATGCCGCCAGAAACAGCTTCAGCCGGTATGCCCAGCGGCAGGGCGGCGCCGACCGCAGAAAGTATGTTGTATATACCGGTGCGCCCAACCAGCGGAGACATTATTTTCAACCCCGAAAAGGAATTTTTTGCCCTTACGAGGAATGAAGTTCCCCTGAAACCGGCAATTATTTCCTCCGGGACCATATCAGCCGCTTTGTCGGACAGACTAAAGGTAATCTGGCTTACGGACGGCCTGGTGCGTTTGAGAAGATCGGAAAGCCGCCTGCCGTACGGATCGTCGATGTTGATAACAGCAGCGCCTCCGTCGATCAGCAGCTCGGTGAAAAGCCGCAGCTTTGATCTGAAATAAGCTTCCATGGTTCCGTGGAAATCAAGATGGTCCCCGGTCAGGTTTGTGAATATTGCAACTTTAAATTGAGTATGGTCAACCCTCTTCTGGGCCAGAGCGTGCGAAGACACTTCCGCGACAGCGTAATTGCATCCACGGTCAGCCATCTGCCTGAGCAGGCCCTGGAAATCGCTGGCCTCTGGCGTGGTGTGAGGCGCCTCGAAGCGCTCGTTCATGATCATATAGTTGATGGTGCCGATAAGCCCGACGTTCTTTGACCATTTTTCGAGCACCGACTTTACCAGATACGACGTAGTGGTCTTTCCGTTCGTGCCGGTTATTCCCACGACGCAGATTTGCTCAGATGGATGATCGTAAAACTCGGCAGACATCGCAGCAAGCCCCTCCCTGCAATCTTCAACCCCGACCCATGAGATGAGCGGATATTGCTGGATCAGATCGGGGATTAAGGGATGGCCCTTCTCGTGGATAATCGCCCTGGCGCCTTTGGCAATTGCCTTCTGTATAAAAGTGTGGCCGTCGGATTTCTCGCCTTTTACAGCCACAAACATAAATCCGTCGGCCACCTGCCGGGAATCATAGGTAATGCCGGTTATCAGCTGTTCGCGCGGCCCGGTCAGCGTGCAGTCATGTCCCTTTATAAGTATGGTGAGATCCATTTACCTGTTCCCGACTTCCGGCCCCTGACGTCTCAGTGCTGATCCGCCACCAGGAGCATACCCTTGCTGTCGACCGGCTTGTCCATTGGAACCGTCAGGTACGAAAGGGCGTCGTTAGATATCTGCCTGAATACCGGCGCGGCAACGACGCCTCCATATATCTGTCCTTTCGGCTCCTTTATAACCACGATCATGGCAAGTCTCGGCTTGTCTGCGGGCACAAAGCCCACGAAAGAGCCTATGTATCTTGTCCTCGAATACCGCTTAGTCTGCGGATCGAAGAGCTGCGCGGTTCCCGTTTTGCCGGCCACGTCATTCCCTTCGACTGCAGCTTCAGTCGCGGTGCCGCCGGTTTCTGTTACTGTCTTCAATATATCCCTGAAGACGGCAGCCGTCTCGGCTGAAATAATCTTATGAGTTTTGGGCTCAACCTTCAATATTGACGCACCGTCAGGAGACCGCACCTCTTTCACAACATGAGGCGTTACCAGATACCCGCCGTTGGCCACTGCCGAATACGCTCTTAGCACCTGCAGAGGCGTCACTGCAATCTCCTGACCGATCGCCATCGCGCCGATGGAGGTGCCGGACCACTTCTCAGGCGCCTTGACGAGCCCGGGGATCTCGCCCTGCAGGTCTATGCCGGTTTTTTCGCCGAAGCCGAACTTCCTGATGTATTCGTATACCTTAGGCTTGCCCACCATCAGGGCAGTCTTGATCGTACCGACAT
This sequence comes from Dissulfurispiraceae bacterium, assembly GCA_035319185.1. GTDB lineage: Bacteria > Nitrospirota > Thermodesulfovibrionia > Thermodesulfovibrionales > Dissulfurispiraceae > Fen-1308. Next base: position 41,167 of record DATHDF010000020.1, read on the forward strand.
TGGAGGATTTCTGTATGACCTCACGAAAGGCCAGAACGCCATGTTTGTGGTCGTCTTTGATCTTTCTGCCGCCGACTTCAATGGCGCCGGCGCTGCAGTCGAAGCGCGTCCCCGGATTTACGACCTTTTCTTCCAGGGCGGCAATCCCTACGACTATTTTAAAAGTTGACCCCGGCTCATAGCAATCCGTGATTGCGCGATTCCTGATTTCCGAAAGATTTGCGTCGGCAAGCTCGCCCGGATTGAAGTTGGGCCTGTTGGCAAGTGCCAGTATCTCGCCCGTGAACGGGTCCATCATTATGGCTGTGGCAGAAACAGGCCTCCATTTGCGCATGGCTGCGTCAAGATTCTTTTCAAGAATATATTGAAGCCCTTCGTCGATGGTCAGAACTACGTCGTTGCCGTGGATATCCTGTCTGCTGCCCTCGGAAAGAGAATTGCCTTTCGCATCTCTGGTCACGTAGGTGCTGCCTTCCTTGGCGGTAAGGTATTTTTCGTAACCCCTTTCCACTCCTTCCATGCCCTTGTTGTCAAGGTTGACGAAGCCGACAACGTGAGCCGCAAGCGCGCCTTTTGGGTATACCCTCTTCATTTCCGGGACAAGCCCCACGCCGCTCATCTTCATCGCCTGAACTTTCCTGGCCTTCTCGATCTCCATTTTTCTTTCGACCCAGCTGAAGCGCTTGTTGGTAACGAGCTTTGCATAGATAGCCCGTGCATCCTTGTGGATGGTGTTTGAGAGAGAACGGGCGACCTCGTTGGCCGAAGTCACTTCAGCGGGATTGCAGAATATCGATTCGGTTTCGAGGTTGATGGCGAGCTCGTGGCCGCGCCGGTCCATTATGATACCGCGCTTTACCGGGATGACTTCCTTTCTTACCTGCTGGCCCCGCGCCTTTGCCACATACCACTCATGGTTGATGATCATGATGTCCGCCAGGCGCAAAAAGACTGCTGCAAAGCCTGCGCCAAGCAGGGCGAGCATGACAAGAGCCCTTTTACGGTGATTATTGTTTATTCCTGCCACGTCGCCTATTGCCGCCCTTCACTATTATAATCTGTTTATTTCGTATATGAAGCCTTGTAGGCGCCTTTGAAATCGCCCGACTTCACGTAGACAACCTTCTTTCTTTCGGGAAACGAGAAGCCCATACCGGCAAGATCGGTCCTTTCGGCTCGCGCCAGCGTCATCAGGCCGGCCCGTTGAGCTACAAGTGACTTCTGATCCCTTAGCGCCTCCATCTTTGCATGCTCGAGGCTGCTTAGCTTATATTCAAGAGTTGTTACGCTCCCCCTAAGCCATACGATACAGAATATGGATGCGATTACGAGGATGATTGATAATGCCTGCATAGCCGACACTGTCCTGCTCTTCCTGTATTTCACAGCTTCTCACCTCCCCTTAATTTGGCGCTTCTTGATGCCGGATTTCTCAGCGTCTCGGCCCTGGACGGGACTATGGGTTTTTTCGTAAGCACCCTGATAAGGCTTTCCTTGCCCCAATCCCTGAAAAGGTTTTTGACTATCCTGTCTTCCAGCGAATGGTAAGAAATCACGCAGAGCCTGCCGCCTGTCTTCAGCACGCCTAGCGCTGCTGCAAGTCCGCTCCTTAGCTGGTCGAGCTCCCTGTTTACCTCTATTCTTATTGCCTGAAAGGTCCTGGTAGCGGGATGTGTCCTTCCCCTGCCCCCGTATGACCGCACCACGATATCCGCCAGTTCTGCGCATGTATCAACAGGCGCCGATTGCCTGTGAGCGACGATTCTCTTGGCGATCTTTCTGAAAAGGGGCTCTTCGCCGTACTCAAGCAGCACACGTTGAAGCTCTTTCTCCGGGTAGCTGTTTACCACATCCCATGCACTGAGTGTTTGCGTCGGGTCCATTCTCATATCGAGCCTGGCATCCGACATGAAACTGAATCCCCTTTCGCGGTCTTTCAGCTGCAGCATGGATATGCCCAGGTCAAAAAGCACGGCGTCCACCGCTTCCATGTTCAAAGACTGCACTACCGTCGCAAGGTCGGAAAAATCTCCTTGTTGTAGAATCACCCGGCCGTTACCAAGATTCTTGCGCGCATTTGCCAGTGCCTCTGAATCGCGGTCGATGCCCACCAGCGTGCCTGAGCTGCCCAGTCTCTTCAGTATTTCCGAAGAGTGGCCGCCCAACCCCACTGTTGCATCCAGATAAGTGCCGTTTTCCCTGATGCCAAGCATCTCGATTACCTCGCTTACAAGAACAGGCACATGCAGTGCCTGATCGCTAGATACCATATTCCGAAAGCTTTATCGCAAAAGCTTCCTTGTCGATATTGTCCGGATTGGTTATGTCGTCCCACTTCTGTTTGTCCCAAAGCTCAAGCCTGTCCACAAGCCCGACGATGACTATATCTGTCTCGATGCCGGCGTTCTGCCTCAGCTCGTAGGGCACCATTATCCGGCCGCTCTTATCTGTTTCGCACGGCATTGCTGCTGAAAATACACGCCTTTTATAAAGTTGGATCGCCCTGTCTGAAGAAGGCAGCGGTCTTACTTTTTCCTCGAGAAGGGACCACTCCGCCTCCGGGAATATATGCAGACACTTGTCAAGAGGCGAGTTTGTGATATATAGTTTGTTAGATCCGTATTTTGACAACAGGATTTCCCTTAAGGGGGCCGGTATTACCGTTCTCCCTTTCGGATCTAGGGTGTAATAATATGTACCAGTGAAGGAGGCCATTTAACCCACTTTCTACCACTTTCTGCCACAAGGAAAGATTAATATAAATACGTATTCTTGTCAAGAATATATATATGTCTTTTAATATTTTCCCATATAATGTAGTTGGGTCTAATGACCGCATACAATATGTAGTTGATATCTCCATCCATTGAACGACACTAAGAATGTTTTCCGACGATCTAAATCAACTGGCTGACAAGGGTCTGCTGCGAAAATTCATCGACAGGGACGCACATATGGCCGCCCATTGCATTGCGCCACTGTCAAGGGTAGAAATCGGAGGAATTGAATACATCAATTTCTCTTCAAACGATTATCTGGGACTTTCCGCATCGCGTGAACTTGCAGAAGCCGCCAAAAAGGCGATCGAGGCGTTGCCGTTCGGTGCAGGGGCATCCCGCCTGCTTGCCGGCGGCACGGAATTACATGGGCGCCTGGAGGAGGCTATAGCACGCTTCAAGTCTGCAGAGTCCGCACTGATATTCAACTCTGGCTATCAGGCAAATGTCAGTTGTATTGCCTCTCTTGCCGGCGAGGGCGCCACTATATTCAGCGACGAACTCAACCATGCCAGCATAGTAGACGGATGCAGGCTCAGCAAGGCGAAGAAACTCATTTATCGACACCGCGACATAGACCACCTGGCATCGCTGATGCAGAAAGAAAGATCGGGCAGGAAAATCATAGTCACCGACACCATCTTCAGCATGGACGGAGATATCGCGCCGGTCTTCGAGCTTTACACACTTTGCGCGAGCATGCCCGACGCCATTCTTTACCTGGATGACGCGCACGGCACCGGAGTGCTCGGCAACGGACATGGAGCGCTGGCACATTTCAATCTGAAGTCTGAGCCGTGGATCGTTCAGATGGGCACATTCTCGAAGGCCCTCGGCTCTTTCGGCGCATTTGTCGCAGGCTCGCGCGAAGTAATCGACTGGCTGACAAATACAGCGCGCGGGTTCATCTATTCTACTGCGCTGCCGCCGTGCGTCGTAGCAGCATCTGCGGCAGCGATAGGGCTGATCGAGAGCGATTCGGCTTATGTGCAAAGACTATGGAGAAACCAAAGGAAGGCTGCTGAAGGCATATCGGCAGCGGGTTTCGAGATTATCTGCAAAGAGACGCCGATCCTCGCCGTGAAAGTGGGAGACATCAACGAAACTCTCGCCTTATCGGACAAATTGAGAAGACACCGAATTTACGCGCCTGCCATCAGACCGCTGACGGTCAAGACGCCACGAATACGGATAACAGTAAGCGCGGCACATACTGACGAGGATATCGCTGCGCTGATAAATGCGTTTTCTGTTTTACTGTAGGGGCAACCCCCTGTGGTTGCCCGGTTGTCGTATCAGGGCAGGCACAGAGGCCTGCCCCTGCAGTTACGCAACATCTAGTGCCCCCCTCTTGACTATTCCCGTACAACGGTCAATAATTGAGTAAATGAAAAAAGGGTATCCGCCGCAGTAATGCCGCTTTCGCTTAATGAAATCAAGGACCGTGCGCTGGCCTTCTCGCGCGAGTGGGAGAGCGCCGAAGTCGAGCGCGCCGAGTCCCAGACCTTCTGGAACGAATTCTTCAATGTATTCGGCATCTCCCGCCGAAGAGTTGCAACCTTCGAGGAGCCGGTCCGCAAGGCGTTGCCGCTCTTTGATAAAAACCTGCCGAAAGGCAGCGGCAGGATAGACCTCTTCTGGCGCGGAGTGCTGATTGCCGAGCATAAATCAAAGGGCCGCGATCTTGATAAAGCCTATGAACAATCTCTCGGTTATTTTGCGGGACTTCCGGAACGCGACCTGCCTCGCTATGTGATCGTTTCGGATTTTGCTCGCATCAGGCTCTATGACCTCGAAAAGAGCGTTCACGAAGAATTCGCGTTGAAGGACCTTTACCGCAATATTCGCCTCTTCAGTTTCATATCCGGCTATACTCCACAGAAACTCGAAGCTCAAGACCCGGTCAATGTCAAAGCTGCCGAGCGCATGGGTAAACTGCACGACCGTCTGAGGGCATCTGGCTACTGCGGACATGAGCTCGAAGTGCTGCTCGTCCGCCTCCTATTCTGTCTCTTCGCAGAAGACACCACGCTCTTTGAGCCGCGCGGTGGGTTCCGCGAATTCATCGAAAATTGCTCAAAGGAAGACGGTTCCGACCTTGGCCAGCAACTCTCGATGCTGTTTCAGGTGTTCAACACGCCCGAAGGCAAGCGCCAGAATAACCTCGACGAAATGCTCGCCGCATTCCCGTATGTAAACGGAAGGCTTTTTGAAGAAACCCTGCACATACCTGCGTGCGACAAGGCGATGCGCGAGATGCTGCTCGAATGCTGCGCGCTGGACTGGGGACGAATATCTCCGGCCATATTCGGCGCGCTTTTCCAGTGCGTGATGGACGAAGAAGGCTCTGCCCGGAGGCGCAATCTCGGCGCGCACTATACGAGCGAAGAGAATATCCTGAAGCTCATCAAGCCTCTTTTTCTCGATGATTTATGGTCTGAATTCGAATCGGCCAAACGCAGCACGAACAAACTCTTCGAGCTGCACAAGAAAATTTCGAGGCTGAAATTTTTCGATCCGGCCTGCGGATGCGGAAACTTCCTCGTCATTGCTTACCGCGAGCTGAGAAAGCTGGAACTCGAAATTCTGAGGGCGGCGCGCTCGTCCGGCCAGATGCATCTCGACATCTTCAAACTTGTCCAGGTCGATGTCGATCAGTTCTACGGCATTGAGATAGAAGAATTCCCGGCTCAGATCGCGCAAGTGGCGCTGTGGCTCACGGACCACCAGATGAATATGCTCGTGTCTGAAGAGTTCGGCCAGTACTTCCGCCGCCTGCCGCTCATCCATTCTGCAAAGATTGCTTGCGGAAATGCGCTGAGAATGGACTGGAACGATGTTATTTCAGCCGAAGAGGTTGATTATATCCTCGGCAATCCGCCGTTTGTGGGAAAGAAAGAACAGACAACCGAGCAGAAGAAGGATATGGAAAGTGTGTTTGCAGGCTTAAGAGGGGCTGGCGTTCTTGACTACGTGTCAGCCTGGTATCACAAAGCAGTCCGATATGTTCGTCTCGATGAGAAATCGTTAAGCCTGCTTGAGAGCTTGCCCGGCATGCCAAAGCCGCCGCGCGAACGTGTGAAGATCGCCTTCGTTTCCACTAATTCCATAACACAGGGCGAGCAGGTCGGAGTGCTCTGGCCTGAACTTCTGCGCCTTGGCGTAAAGATTCATTTTGCCCATCGGACATTCAAATGGAGCAATGAGGCGCGCGGCATGGCAGCTGTGCATTGTGTCATTATAGGATTTGCTCTTTACGATACCGAGTGTAAATTTATTTTTGATTATGAAGATGTCAAAGGAGAACCGCATTCACTCGAAGCGCAGAATATCAATCCATATCTGATTAATTCGGCTGACTTAATCGCAGCAAAACGACTGAAACCAATTACCGACGTGCCCGAAATGATATTTGGAACGAAGCTCGTTGACGATGGACATTTTGTTTTATCAACTACTGAACGAGCTAACTTAATAAAAGACTGTCCTGGAATGAAGCGCTTTCTTCGTCCGCTGATCGGAGGAGAGGAATTTTTGAACGCTTCGGAGAGATGGTGTCTTTGGCTAAATGATGCGAGTCCAACCGAACTTCGCTCCTGTCCACCGGTTATGAAGCGAATTGAACTTGTTAAGCAATTTCGGCTTTCCAGCAAAAAGGTGCCTACTGTCCAGTTGGCATCAACACCAACTCTTTTCGGCGAAATACGTCAGCCAAAAACTGACTACCTATTAATACCAAAAGTTTCATCCGAACGTCGCGATTATATTCCACTAGGATTCTTTAAAGCCGATATAATCGCCAGCGGAAGCGCCTTAATAATTCCTGAGGCAACACTCTACCATTTTGGCGTACTATCATCTGCATTGCATATGGCCTGGATGCGTACAGTATGTGGGCGACTTGAGAGCAGGTATCAATACTCAGCCAGCATCGTTTACAACAATTTCCCATGGCCGGAGATAACAACGACTAACTCCCCCCAACCCCCTCTTACCTCAAGAGCGGGAGAAAAGCAGGTGCGGGCAATCGAGGAAGCAGCTCAGGCAGTGCTGGATGCGCGCGCAGCTCATCCCGAATCATCGCTCGCAGACCTTTACGATCCCGTCGCCATGCCGCCCGACCTGCGCAAGGCGCACCAGGCGCTGGATCGCGCAGTGGATGCAGCTTACGGGAAAAAGGGATTCACATCCGACGCCCGAACGCGTGGCATTCCTGTTCGATCTTTACCAGAAATATACAAGTCTGCTGCCAGCAGTAGAAAAGAAGAAAAAACGAACAAAGAAATCATAACCCCTCCCAGCCTACTCTTATTTAGCGACAAATTTATGCGCC
>DATHDF010000021.1:0-8168 GCA_035319185.1 Dissulfurispiraceae bacterium
TGTCGCCTGGCCCTTGAATGCCAATACTTTCGTGATCGCTGCCGTCAGTGTAGTCTTGCCGTGGTCTACGTGCCCAATAGTACCTACGTTTACATGCGGCTTCGTCCTCTCAAACTTTGCCTTGGCCATTTCTCCTCCTTAGTGCCTTCCGTTAAAACTTTATACTTTAAGCTATTCGCCTTTAATCTTAGCTACAATACCTTCCATGATGTTCTTCGGAACTTCCTCATAATGGGAAAACTGCATCGTATAAGTGGCCCGCCCCTGGGTCTTGGACCTCAGATCGGTGGCATATCCAAACATCTCGGACAGCGGCACCGTGGCCTTTATCACCTGCGTCTTGCCCCGCTTCTCCATGGACTGTATCTTTCCGCGACGAGAATTCAGATCGCCTATTACATCGCCCATATACTCTTCAGGGGTAACGTCCTCAACATTCATCACAGGCTCAAGCAGGGCAAGCTGTGCCTTCTTTGCGCCATCCTTAAATGCCATGGAGCCGGCAATCTTGAAGGCCATTTCGGAGGAGTCAACTTCATGGTATGACCCGTCGATCAGGGTTACTTTGACATCCATTACAGGATAACCTGCCAGCACGCCGCCGTCCATCGCTTCCTTTACGCCCTTTTCTACCGCAGGCACATATTCCTTCGGTATCGAGCCGCCCACTACCTTGTTTACGAATTCGAAACCCTTTCCTCTTTCGAGCGGTTCCATTTCCATCACGACATGACCGTACTGGCCGCGGCCTCCCGACTGCCTGACAAATTTGCCCTCTATCTTTACGTGATTCTTGATCGCTTCTTTATAAGCAACCTGAGGCTTGCCAACATTGGCGCCTACTTTAAACTCCCGCATCAGTCGATCGGTGATAATTTCAAGGTGAAGCTCTCCCATGCCCGATATGATGGTCTGGCCTGTTTCCTCATTGAAAGAAACCCTGAAAGAGGGGTCTTCCTGAGCAAGCTTGCCGAGCGATATAGACAACCTCTCCTGGTCAGCTTTAGTCTTGGGCTCGATTGCGACCGAAATAACAGGCTCCGGAAATTCCATGATTTCAAGAATAACGGGATTAGCCTCGTCGCAAAGGGTATCGCCCGTAAGGGTCTGCTTAAGTCCCACAATCGCTGCTATATCTCCGGCCCTGACCTCTTTTATTTCCTCTCTCTTGTTCGCATGCATCTGGAGGAGGCGGCCAACCCGTTCCTTGGAATCTTTTGTCGAATTATACACATATGATCCTGATGACAACACCCCTGAGTACACCCTGGCGAAAACAAGCTGTCCGACATAAGGGTCGGTCATTATCTTGAATGCCAACGCCGCAAAAGGCTCATCATCTTCAGGCTTTCTGGCAACTTCCGTACCGTCAGATGGTTTCGTTCCTATGACCGATGGAACATCAAGCGGGGAGGGCAAATAATCCACAACTGCATCGAGCAGCATCTGAACGCCCTTGTTCTTGAAGGCAGAACCGCATATCACCGGGTTGATCTTCATCTCGATCGTACCCTTGCGCAGAGCCTTCTTGATCTCAGCAACGCTTATCTCCTCGCCTGCAAGATATTTCTCCATTATCGCGTCATCGACGTCGGATATGGCCTCTATCATCTTGTCCCTGTATTCCTTGGCCTGGGCTTCATATTCGGCAGGGATATCGGCTTCTACAAACTTCGCGCCCAGGGTTTCGTCATCGAAGAAAAAGGCTTTCATCGTAACGAGATCAATCGGGCCGCGGAACTTGTCTTCTTTTCCTATCGGAATCTGTATGGGAACGGGACGCGCACCGAGCTTCTCGACCATCGAATCGACAGCCATGAAAAAGTCGGCGCCTACCCTGTCCATCTTATTAAGAAAGGCTATCCTAGGAACACCATACTTGTTGGCCTGCCTCCAAACCGTTTCGGACTGCGGTTCGACGCCGGCTACCGAATCGAATACGGCGACAGCGCCGTCAAGAACACGCAGAGAACGCTCGACTTCAATAGTGAAATCGACGTGGCCGGGCGTGTCTATTATATTTACGCGGTGATTGTTCCAGGAACATGTTGTTGCTGCTGAAGTGATAGTGATGCCGCGTTCCTGCTCCTGAGGCATCCAGTCCATGACGGCAGTGCCTTCGTGGACTTCGCCGATCTTGTAGGTAACTCCGGTATAGTAAAGAACGCGTTCAGTTGTAGTAGTCTTGCCGGCATCGATATGAGCCATGATGCCAATATTGCGTGTTTTTTCTAAAGGGAATCTCGACATTAGATATAAACCTTCTTACCACCGATAATGCGCAAAGGCCCTGTTCGCTTCGGCCATCTTGTGGGTGTCTTCTTTTTTCTTGATTGATGAGCCGGTATTGTTATAGGCGTCGAGCAGCTCGCCGGCAATCCGCTCGCGCATGGTCTTTTCCTTGCGATCTCTCGCATATTTTACGATCCATCTCAGCGCCAGGGCTATTTTTCTGGCGGGCTTCACTTCTACAGGCACCTGATAGGTCGCGCCGCCCACCCTTCTCGGCTTCACTTCCACGAGGGGCTTTACATTTTCCACGGCGGCCTTATAGACCTTTAGCGCGTCTATTCCAGTCTTTTCTGCCATTATATCGAAAGCACCGTAACAAATGCGCTCGGCAGTGGATTTCTTGCCTTCCTTTAGCAGCACACTGACCATTCTGGTTACCAGCTTGCTGTTGTATTTGGGATCCGGGAGGACATCTCTTTTTTCAGATTCTCTTCTTCTTGCCATTGTAATTTACTCCGAATTATATCTATTTGGGCCGCTTGGCGCCGTACTTGGACCTGCCCTGCTTGCGGTTGCCTACGCCGGCGCAGTCCAAAGCACCTCTGAGGATGTGATATCTCACACCCGGAAGGTCCTTGACCCTTCCGCCCCTGATTAACACGATCGAATGCTCCTGGAGATTGTGCCCCACACCGGGAATATATGCGGTGACCTCCATGCTGTTGGTTAGTCTGACTCTAGCCACTTTCCTCAAAGCGGAGTTCGGCTTTTTCGGGGTGGTCGTATAAACCCTGACACATACGCCGCGCTTCTGAGGACAGCTTTTGAGCGCCGGGCTTTTCGTCTTTTTCTCGAGCTGCTTGCGCCCGTTTTTGACCAGTTGTGCGATAGTAGGCACATTTCCTCCAGTTATAGTTAAGTCTCTACAAACAATAATCCCAATTATTACCGGGAAAACCTGTTAAGCTTACCAGAAAAAGATCATTTTGTCAAGTCTTTCAGTGCTCTTTCCTGGTCCCTATCCGCCAAGAGAAGGAAAAAAAATATAACATTTTTATATGAGAAAAATAAAGTGGTATTTTTCATAATCACAAAGTATGTTTATAATATTGCTGATGAGGAGGTAAAATGGCGCCGAAATGCCGTTTTCTGCTGTTGCTGACGATCTTATTGGCGGCCATCGCAATGGCGGCGGAAAAGCCGGGAGGAAGTATGGCAAAAGATATACATTGGCTCGGACACGATACGTTCAAGATTGCAGGAAACACCGTGATTTATACGGATCCGTTCAGGATTGCAGCGAAGGACAAGGCAGACCTAATTCTTATAACCCATGAGCATTTTGACCATTGCTCGCCCGAAGATGTGCAAAAGCTGCTGAAGGCCGATACTACGGTTGTAGCCCCATCCGATTGTGCGAAAAAATTGGCCGGCAAGGTAAAAATAGTCAGGCCCGGAGACAAATTTACGATAGCAGGCGTCGAGATAGAGGCGGTCCCGGCCTATAATACCAACAAGCAGTTCCACACGAAGGACCGTGGCTGGGTTGGCTATATTTTTGTCACGGGAGGCAAAAGAATATACTTGGCCGGAGACACCGATTTCATACCTGAAATGAAGTCCTTCAAGGATATCGATATCGCCCTTCTGCCTGTTTCAGGAACGTATGTCATGACCGCAGACGAAGCTGTTGAAGCAGCACTTGTTATTAGACCGAAACTGGCAATACCTATGCACTACGGCGCAATCGTGGGGTCTGAGAAAGATGCCGATAATTTTGCAAAAAAGCTGCAAGGCAAGGTGGCTGTCACTATTTTGACAAAAGAGTAGGCATCACTAGGAGAATGATTGGCAAAAGGCAAGGTAAAGAAAGAAGATATTGTAAGGCTGCTCAGGGAAAGCGGCGGCTTCCTTTCGGGGTCTGAAATGGCCTCAACTCTTGGCGTCACGAGGGCTGCGGTCTGGAAGGCCATGAGAATGCTCAGGGAGGAAGGATATCTGATCGACTCTTTTCCGGCGAAAGGTTATCGACTGCTCGAATCGCCGAATCTTTGTATCCCCGATCTGAGAAGAATTATCCCGCCCGGCAATGTAATAGGCAGTGAAATCTGTTTTTTCGAATCAGCCATATCCACAAATGCAATAGGCATGGAACTGGCCTCTCAGGGTTGCCCCGAAGGGGTTGTCGTTATGGCTGAGACCCAGACAGGCGGTAAAGGCAGGCTGGGACGAGTCTGGGTATCCCCGCCGGGGAAAAACATATATATGAGCATTATTTTAAGACCCTCGCTCTCTCCCAGAGAGGCAACGGCGCTCACTCTGCTGTCTGCCGTCTCTTGCGTGTCGGCGATACGACGCTTCGCATCGGTTCCTGCATCGATAAAATGGCCTAATGATATAATGGTCGGCCGGCTCAAGCTTGGCGGCATCCTGACGGAAATCAAGGCCGATATTGACAATATAGCGTATGCTGTCGTCGGAATCGGGATAAATGTCAATCTTTCATCTTCGGAGATGCCTGATGATATCCATGGGATCGCCACATCGGTAATGGAACAATCCGGGGAACTGACATCACGGACTGAATTGGCAGCCGAGATATTGAAGGAATTCGACAAGTGGTACAGGCTGCTGAATACGGAAGGAAAACCGGTCATAATTGAAGAATGGCTTTCCCTCTCCGGCACCATCGGCGAACGAGTACAGGTTTCAGCAGGCAACAGAACTATCGAAGGATTAGCCGAGAGCATCGATGATGAAGGATTGCTTATTTTGAAATTGGATGACGGCAGCTATTGTAAAATCAGCGCCGGCGATGTACAATTCGCGCGGACAAAGGGCAGAGGATGAAAGAAGGGGCTCTACTGGCTATTGATATAGGCAACTCAACAATAGGGCTTGGGTTCTACCCTGACGCCGCTACGAGCAGCGGATCAGTAACAGAAAAACGCCGGCTAATTCAGGTAGCGTCGGCAGCATCTCTGGAGCGGTTCATATCCGATTTTCTTTTTAATAGCTGCAGAATTCCAAAACCGGTCATACAGCCCCTGGGCGTTGCGATCTCATCTGTGGTCCCGGAGCTAAACTGCCGGATAATCAAGTCGGTGAAACGATTTTCTTCCGCGCCCTTGATCATCACGTCGGCAACGGATACCGGCTTATCGCTGGCTGTCAAACATCCGGAAAACCTCGGCACGGATAGGATAGCCAATGCTCTGGCCGGCTATGCTCGCATAAAAAACCCGCTTTCAGTCATTGACCTTGGAACAGCTACGACTATTACAGTAATAGGCAACAGATCGAGACTTCTTGGGGGGGCAATAATGCCGGGGCTCGATATGATGATAGAATCGCTCGCGCGTTGCACATCCCAATTGCCTCTCGTAGCGCCTTCAAGTCCGAAGTCGGCATTGGGAAGGGACACAAAATCGGCCATTATATCCGGTATTGTCAACGGCACTGCCGCGGCGATCGGCGGCATTCACAAAGGCATCGAAAAAGAACTCGATGCAAAGCTGGCTATAATATTGACGGGAGGACACGCCGGATTGTTATCGCCGCTGCTTAAAAGGAAGCACCTATTGATTCCCGATCTTATTTTTGAAGGGATACGGCTGATATACAACAGACAAAACTGACTCTTAATTGTGTATACTTATCTCATGCATTGACAAAAGCACGAGACATTAAACAGGAGGGCTCACAATGATCATCAAGAACGTTCTTTTTCCGACCGATTTTTCCGAAGGAGCCGCGCACGCACTATCCTATGCTGTCGATATTGCAAAGACTTACAAAGCCACGCTATATATCGTGCACGTAATCCAGGATATTGATGTTTCATCCAATCTTCACGTACCACACCAGTCAGTAGATGTTCTCTTTGAGGAATTCTCGGCCAGCGCCAAAAAAGGCCTCGACAAGCTCTGCGTTTCGGCGCAAGAGGATTGCAAAGGGACCGAAACCGCCATCCTTCGGGGCATACCCTACGAGGAAATCTTGAAATTCGCGCCTTCAAAAAAGATCGACCTGATCGTTATGGCAACCCATGGGCGAAAGGGTCTTGACAGGGTCCTTTTCGGCAGCACCGCCGAGCGCGTAGTCAGAAACTCTTCGTGTCCGGTGCTGACAATAAGAATGCCTTAGCGCTGCAGGATTAAATCTGATTCAAGATGCGCTCTCATGATACTCAAACCAGCTGTGCTTATTGTTGGCGGTGGTCCGGCCGGTGCCACCGCCGCCAGGTTTCTGGCTGAAGAAGGCATTGAAACACTGCTCGTAGAACGGGATTTCTCTTATGTCAAGCCATGCGGAGGGGGCATCCCATCGGGCGCCATAACAGAGTTTTCCCTGCCCTGGAATATCGTCAAAAAGCGCGTAGACAAGATACTTATCGTATCACCTGAAAATAGTAAGATTGAGATCGCCCTTAAAGACGGTTTCATATGCATTACAGAGCGGTGCGCTTTTGATGCATGCCTCCGAAAGATGGCCCAAGATCGCGGTGCACTGCTCATTGAAGGAGAATTCACCGGCTTTGAAGCAAAAGGCAGCTGCTTCGTCTCCAATGTCAGGAGAAAGGCAGATGGCGCAGTGCTCCGGGTTCAATCATCCTATATTCTGGCAGCCGATGGGATCACGTTCAGTGTGGGGCGCAAAAGCGGACAGCCTGCCTTGAACCGCCTATACACAATAAGCTCCCGGATTTCCGGTTTCGAAGGAGACTCCTGCGAATTCTGGTTTGGGTCTTCCCATGCATCCAATTTCTATTCATGGGTTTTCCCGTCTGCAGGCAATGCGTCAATCGGCACCGGAAGCCGGACCGCCAGGGAGTGCCCTGCACTGCTGCGTGAATTCTTACAACGGCGGTTCAGATATGAAGCCGAAGAAAGTCGACTTGAAGAAGCTCTCAGCAGATACCGTATATTCCCTGTGCCCGCCTGGAGAAACAGCTCGTTTAGATTAGGGAGGATACTATTTCTCGGCGATGCGGCGGCAATGGTTATGCCGGTAACTTACGAAGGCATATACTATGCCATGAAATCGGGCCAGTTTGCAGCAGCAGCCGTGTTGGAAAACTCTCCTCACAATTACCGGAAACTCTGGGAGGCCCGGTTCGGCAGGAGGTTTCGCATCATGGACCGCGTAAAAGATCATTTTTTCAGAGACAACAGGAGCATTGAAAAATGGGTTGCAATCCACAAGTCTCCGGCGGTTCAGGAGCTTGCCATGAGGTTATGGCTGCTAAAGAAACCCGGCAACCGCCAGTTATTTGCGTATCTCAAGGCCTTCGGCAGCCTGCTCTCTTCTTAAGCATCAGCCAGCCCTTTACGAAGAAATGCCCGATTGCGTTAAAATATAAACATCTTGAAGCGTTATATCGTCGTTTCCATCATCCTGCACGCACTCATCATAAGCGTCGCCCTTTTCCTGATCCCGCAGAAGAAAGAGAAGGAGCTGAAGCCATTTATTGCGCGGATAGTCAATCCGGAAGAAGCAGCAAATGATGTAAGACCGCCTGAACGAAAGCCTGACGTGAAAGAAAAGAACAGGCAAAACAAGCACGAGCCGTCCGGCAGAATATTGACTAAAGAGAAAAATGTTCCGAAAACACTCTCTTCGGTGCCATCTAACCCTTCCGCAAAGAAGTCCGCCCTGGGCCCTCGTGCTTTAACGCGTAAAGTGCCGCCCAAAGGAGGACGACCAAGACAAGTGCCTGATACTGGAAGCGACAGGGGACTTACAACCAATAGAAGCATAGCAGAATCGGAGCAATCCAAAACACCTGGTGTTAAACAGTCCCCGCTCCGGGAGAAGCTTTTTGATCGCGATATAATTGCCAAATCAGCCAGAAAAGAGCAGGAAGGCACAAAAGAAGGCAGCTCCATTACATTCGATACAAGGGAATTCAAGTATTACGGCTACATGCAGCGCCT
>DATHDF010000022.1:0-13321 GCA_035319185.1 Dissulfurispiraceae bacterium
ACCACGTCGATAGGCTGGAGGTGTAAGCGCAGTAATGTGTTCAGCTTACCAGTACTAATAGACCGTGTGCCTTGACCACTATCTCTTTCTCTCTTCCCCGTTCGTCAAAAAAATATATTAATGATGTAAATTGTTCTTGCATTACATCGAATAAGTTATATAATTGATTAAAGAAAGGTACTGCCTTTCTTTAATTTTTTTTGCGCGGGGATCCGGGGGGTCAATGAAAGAAAAGGACATATTTGAAGAGATTGTAAACCTTGGGAAAAGGCGCGGTGTTATCACCTACGACGAGATAAACGAAGCACTACCGTCCGAATTCTTCTCTCCAGACGAAATCGAAGACCTGATGGACGTCCTGAGCGACATGGGCGTCAAGGTCGTTGATTACGAAGAGGGCGTTCCTCCCGAAGAAGAGATGGAAGAAGAGGTCGAGGAGCAGGAGCGTGCCGAAGACCTGGTTCAGGCATATTTCAACTCGATGGGCGATATCTCGATCCTTACGAAGTATGAAGAGATCGAGCTGGCCAAGAAATTGGAAGAGGGAAGGGATATCATAAAGGGCACCATAACCACCCTTCCTCTTTATGATAAGACCAAGGATACCATCTTGGTCGAGGAAGATGAAGAGGCCCTGCCCGAGGAAGAAAGGGCTGACGAGGCTTTGATCAAGACACTTGCGCGCCTCGAGGAACTGATGGTGCTGGTCGAGATCGCCGACAGAAAGATCAAGAGATACGGATCGCTGAAGGACCTGCGCTCAGCCGTAAATGACAAGAAGAAAAAAGGGCAGAGTCCCAAAAAGATAGAGATGCTTCTGAAAGAGGTCCAGGCCGATTACAAGAGGGTCGAGACAGAGGTCGGGATCAAGTCCGACACCCTCAAGGACATGTGGAGCAAGATATCGAAGGCCAGATATCTTGTGGGCGAAACCAAGAACGAGCTGATTACGAGAAATCTGCGTCTTGTAGTGAATATCGCCAAGAACTATGTCGGCAGGGGACTGCCGTTGCTTGACCTGATCCAGGAGGGCAACATAGGCCTGATGAAGGCCGTTGACAAGTTCAAATACGAAAAAGGCTTCAAGTTCAGCACTTACGCCACATGGTGGATACGGCAGGCGATTACGCGCGCCTTGATAGACCAGACAAAGACCATAAGGGTTCCGGTGCATATGATGGAGTTTTATAATCGGGTAACTAAGGCCTCCAGGGAGCTTACGCAGCAGCTTGGCCGCGAACCGGTAAATGAGGAGATCGCCAAGAAGCTGGTCGTCCCTGTCCGCAAGGTCGAAGAGGTATTCAGGGCCATTCAGGATCCGATTGCCCTTCAGACCCCTATCGGAGATGAGGATACGGAGCTCGAAGATTTTATTGGTGACAAGGCAAGCCCGTCGCCTTATTCCGATGCTGAGCGGATCGAGACCTCAGAGCAGATACAGCGTGTGTTAAGAACGCTGACCCCGAAGGAGGAGACTGTAATCAGAATGCGTTTCGGTATCGGAGTCGACAGGGATCACACCCTCGAAGAGGTTGGAAGGTTTCTTTCAATTACTAGAGAGCGCGTGCGCCAGATTGAAGCAAAGGCATTGCGGAAGCTCAAACATCCCAGCCGTTTAAGGGCGCTAAAGATTTTAACAAGCTAAAAACATTTAGGGGCGTTGCATGCAACGCCCCTACGATTGTGTATTTAACGATAGGGCACAGTATAACGTGCCCTTAATATTTTAGTTCCCGAACGTATCTCCCGGTTTGATCTCGCTTATAGCCTGATGCAGGATGGCAGCTGAACCGGCATCTGAGACAGAAAATACCTGAGCAGTTCCAAGCACGGGCTTCGGCCTTTCACTTGAAGTCACTGTGAACGTATCTCCAATTTCTACACCCTGTTCGGCTCCTTTGTTGATATAGATCACATCATCCTTGCCGCTGGTAGTCCTCTTGTTCCAGACAGCCAGTACAATGCCCGAAATAGCGGGTTTCCGTTCTATTGCAGGTTCGAGCGGAAGTGAAACAGGATAGTAGTCTATGAGCGAATCTCCGATAGCCATTTCCTTATAAGCCTCAGAAATAGCCGCTTTAGTCTTGCCGTTTTCATCCCCGGTGACAGTGACAATTCCCTTTATGCGCACCTGATACCCTGCTATTTCATTATGATTAAGGGGATTAAGGATTGCCTCCGGTTTTGTTACAACATAGAATTTATCGCCGGCGTTTACTTTTGTCCTCGTCGAAAGATATACAACATCATCAGTACCAAGCAATGTCTTATGGTATGGCGACCCTAACAGCTTGCCGACCGGATTAACCTGTTTAACAAAATACCCGCTTTCAAGCAGGGTTTCTCTGTTCACGATGGGTTTTCTGGGAACGATAGGTAGAGCCTTTGATGTCCTGGCTTCAGGTGTCATGAGTCTTTTGGCATCGAGACGCACGTGCTCCCCGCCTCGCACTTCCTCTTTAAGCAATTCAGCCGGAATGACTATTTTTTCATTCGGAAAGATGAGATGCGGATTATGAATCTGAGGATTGGCTTTCCAGAGTTTGGGCCAGAGAAATGGGTCCTTAAGATTTCCGGATGAAATATCCCAGAGGGTATCGCCCTTCTTAACAGTATATTCCACGCCCTCATCAGCAGCTAACAGCACTAACGGCGCAGCCAGCAAAATCGTGGCACAGAAAAATGTAAAGGCGCCGGCTCTTTTTAACATTTCCATCGTTCCTCCTGAGCAATTATGTTCAACGTTGTTTTTTACCCGGTTACTGCAATTATAGATTCTTTTATAACATCCAGCAAGTGACACAGATCACTAATACTTATGCACAAGGGCGGCATTATAACTATTACATTTCCGAGCGGTCTCATAAGGACGCCGCATTCTCTCGCCTTGTAAGCTACCCTCCAGCCCAACCGGTCTTCCCAGGGATAAGGCTCTTTGGTCCTCTTGTCCTTTACAAGCTCCACCGCGGCCATCAACCCCTTGTATCTAACGTTTCCGACTTGGGGCAGATCGGATATTTCAGTTAATTTCCCTTCAATTATAGCACTTTTCTCGGCCATTTTATCGATTGTCCCGTCAGCCTGAAAAATATCCAGCGACGCACAGGCCGCAGCGCAGGCCAGCGGATTGCCGGTGTATGAATGGCCGTGGAAAAAGGTCTTTAATTCCTTGAATTCGCCGAGGAATGCGCCAAATACCTCATCGGTTGTCAACGTTACGGCAAGAGGCAGATATCCATTGGTAATACCCTTCGACAAGCACATTATATCCGGCACAACTTGTTCGTGCTCGCACGCGAACATCCTGCCGGTCCTACCGAATCCGGTCGCAACCTCGTCGGCGATCAGCAGAGTGTTGTATTTGGCGCAAAGCTCTCTGACGCCCTTCAGATATCCCTCGGGCCAGACGATCATTCCCCCGGCGGCCTGCACCAGAGGCTCTATTACGACTCCTGCTATTTCAGAGGAATGGTCCTCGAGAATCTTTTCCATCTCTTTCAGACATCCCATAGAACACTCCGGGCAGGTCAGGCCGAGATCGCAACGGTAGCAATATGGTGAAGGCACCGTGAAGGTCTTGAACAGCAATGGTTTAAAGACGCTGTGAAATATATCGACATTACCCACGCTCATCGCCCCGACGGTATCGCCGTGATAACTGTATTTCAGCGAGATAAAAGAGTGCCGATTCTCAAACCCTTTATGCTGCCAATACTGAAACGCCATCTTCAGCGCAACTTCAACGGCAGTCGAGCCGTTGTCCGAATAGAATACCTTCGACAGGCGCGGATTAAGATCGCCGAAAGCGGCATCGGTGGTCTGAATAAGTTTCTCCGCAAGCTCGATCGAGGGAACATTGCCGAGGCCGAGCAACGTAGAATGCGAGATCTTTTCCAGTTGGGCGCGAATCGCATCATCGATCTCTTTCCTTCTGTGGCCGTGAATGTTGACCCAAAGCGACGATACGGCATCGAGATACCAGCGCCCGCGAACGTCCTTTACGAAACAATCGCGGCCCTCGGTAATGATTATGGGCTCCTCATCCATCCAGTCCTTCATCTGCGTGAAGGGGTGCCAGATGTACCTCTTGTCCAGCTCTTCGAGGCGTCTTATGTCGTCAAGGTAATTCATCTTTCTTTGTGGGCTGTCCGAAATGATCTATTATAATAACAGAGAACATGACCAAGGATGGTACATAATGCACTCGATAGAATCTTTGAAGATAGCCGGACGCAGTACAGAAAACCTGCCGAACACATTTTTTAGATCCAAGGCCGAAACATCTCATCTTGCCGTGCTTCTGCCCGGACTCGGTTACACGTCGCAGATGCCGGTGATGTATTATCCGTGTCTAACGTTGTTGGCAACCGGGGCAGATGTCATGCGGGCAGACTACAACTATGTCAGGCAGCCCGATTTTATGGCTTTGGAACCGGATGAGCGCAGACGTTCGGCCGCCGAAGACGCATTGGCGATATTCCGGGCGGCCATTGGTCAGCGCAGGTATAACAGGATTACGCTGGTCGGAAAGTCTATCGGCACGTATGCAATGGGCCATATAATAACCACGGTGGCGAACCTGCCGCATCTAAGTTGTATATGGCTGACGCCCCTGCTGAAGCATGAGCAGCTGCTGTCACAGATCAAACATGTCAGGCATAGGGCATTGATCGTCACAGGCACTGCCGATCCTTATTACGACAAGGCCAATCTTGATGAGCTTTTGAAAACAACAGGCGGAGAAAGCGTTGTAATCGACGGCGCCGATCACAGCATGGAAATAGACGGCGATCCGATCAAATCGCTGCAGGCGCTTGAGCGGATTATGAGGGGGATTGTGAAATTCGTCGGGTAATGATGCTTGTGTCATTTGAAACTGATAGGAGTAAGTTTAATGGCGGCACCTGCAAGCTAACACCTTTTAACTGTTTCTGATTATGAGTGTTTCCGAAATATCACGTAATGACACGCACTCTGTACGAGCTGTCGGTAAAATTGTTAAAATTGCGGCATGGCGTAATAGGCGTCGCATCTTTGTCGTTCACAGTACAGCGGGCTTTCAAGCCTAAGAAACTATCCTAAGCAACCTACGTTATCAAGGATCGCTGCGTGTTTCCGATGATTATCCAGAAATCTCGGTCTCCGGCAAACGGTGGAGGTATTCAGAAACTATCACCACGTCCGCACGCAAAGCGGTTCGCACGCTGAGGAGACAACCCCTGTGCGACCGGCTCAAAATTACATTCATGTATTGACATTTTCTACCCCGGCAGTTTTGCCGCCAGGACATCGACCTTTTCGATAACCGGAGGAGCGGACAAGAGTTCGGATGCCTGCGCCATCAACGCCTCAGCCACCTTGCCCGAAAGATGCGCCTGCCTGCCCGACTCGTCCGGAAATGCGTCGAATATCCCGAACGTTGACGGACCGAATTTTATTGCAAACCACGCCGTGGTACCTGCCTCCTGCTGAACGACCTGCAGTCCCCCGCGCAGAAAGTCCTCGACAGCCTTCTCCTTTCCCGGCTTTGCCTCCAGCCTGACACACAACGCAACCTTCACCATAGCTTAACTCCTTTCGCTAAATTACAGGATTGCAAAGGTATCGTCAATAGAACCTTTCTAATTGAAGGATATCAATGTTTATGGCAGATCGCCAGAAGGGGCAGCTAACGAGAAGCAACTGCGAAATGAATTTGATTCGGCGACAGGGGCTAAGGCCTTATCCGGGCAACCGAATTTACGCAAGGCCCATCACCTTCCTGACTGTCTTCATGGTCTCTTCCGCGACGAGCGCCGCTTTCTCTGATCCTCGTTTCGCTATTTCGTACAGCTCGTCAGGGTTGTTGATCAACTCGGCGCGCCGCTTCCAGATCGGCTCCAGATATGTGAAGACATTCTTGATCAGTATCTTCTTGCATTCAATGCACCCGATGGCCGCAGTCCTGCAGCCATGAGCGCAATACTCGATCTCTTCGGCGGAGGAGAATATCTTATGCAGATGGAAAACAGGTGAGAGTTCAGGGTCTCCGACATCGGTCTTTCTCTTGCGGGCAGGGTCGGTCATCATGGTCCTGACCTTCTGGCCCACTACTTCCGGAGTATCGCTCATGTAGATGGCGTTGTCATAGCTCTTGGACATCTTTCTTCCGTCGAGGCCCGGCACTTTCGGGAACTCGGTAAGCAGCCCTTCTGGTTCGGTGAAGACTTCGCCGTACTGAAAGTTGAACCTTCGCGCTATCTCGCGTGAGATTTCCAGATGAGGCATCTGGTCGATGCCGACGGGAACATGCTTCGCCAGGTAGATGATGATGTCGGCTGTCTGCAACACCGGATATCCCAGAAAACCGTATGTTGAAAGATCTCTCTCCTTGAGCTCGACCTGCTTCTCCTTGTAGGTCGGCACTCTTTCAAGCCAGCCGAGCGGGGTGATCATCGACAGAAGCAGATGAAGCTCAGCGTGCTGGGGCACCATCGACTGAATGAAGATGGTCGATTTTTCGGGATCGAGACCAGCCGCAATGAAATTTATGAGAAGGTCGTTTGTGCTTTCTCTGATAGCTGCCGGGTTTGCGTAGCCGGTGGTGAGCGCGTGCCAGTCGGCAACGAAGTAGAAACAGTCGTATTTATCCTGGAGATTAACCCAGTTTTTCAAGGCCCCGACCAGATTGCCGAGATGGACCTTTCCGCTGGCCTGCATTCCGCTCAACACGCGATCTTTCACGATTGTCCTCCTCCGGCTTGAAAAGATATTTTCATAACAGCATCAATATATTCACGATGAACGAGATCACCGGCAGGATAATTATGTCCGTGATATGGGTGGCAACGAGCACGAGAATTATGATGAATCCGAAAGGCTCAAGGCGCCCAAGGGACATCGCCTGCCGATGAGGCAGCATGCCCATAAGCACCCTTCCGCCGTCGAGCGGCGGTATCGGTATCATGTTGAAGACCGCCAGGATCACATTGATGATAACGCTGGCCTCCAGCATCATCAGCAGCGGCTTAAGGACGGTCGCAACTGCTGAAGAAGGTACTACCGTTGAAAACGGTATGATGAGGTATTTCACGAGCAACACGCTTACTGTTGCCAAAAGCAGATTGGTAACAGGGCCGGCTGCAGCCGATATCGCCATGTCGCGCTTGGGGTTCCTGAAATTCATGGCATTTATTGGGACAGGCTTGGCATAGCCGAAGACAAACTGCCCGTTTGTTACGGCATAGAGAAAAAGCGGCATCAGGATTGTCCCGAACGGATCGATGTGAGAGATAGGATTAAGCGTCAATCGTCCCATCATCTTTGCCGTAGGATCTCCCAACTTGTTGGCGACAAACCCGTGGGAAACTTCGTGAAGAATTACAGCGAAGAGTATAGGGATAATCGAGATGACGATCTTCTGGATTAAGGGGGCGAGTTCCATCAAATATTACGGATTACTTTATCCTGACCAATACCTCGTCAGGGTTCACCATATCCCCTTCGGCGACATAAATCTGCTCGACCTCGCCATCAATCGGGGTATGGATTTCGTTCTCCATCTTCATTGCCTCGATGATCAGAATCGTATCGCCAGCCTTAACGGCGTCGCCTTTCTTAACCTTCATCTTAACAACTGTACCGGGCATTGCGGTAGTAATATCTCCAGCTGACTGCGCGCGGGGACGTGTAGATTGGCCCGTTGCCTTCATGTCGATAGTCCCTTCTTCAGCGGTCGGGATCACCTCGACCAGCGGCTCGACAAACACCTCGACGAGTTGGTCGTCGACATAAAGGAAATAGGGTCTTTTGCCCTCAGATTTATGGCCCTTGCCGCCGACCTTGATGTGATAGGCCTCGCCGTGTACATGAATCATAAACTCCGTAGGAGCAAGCTGAGAGCCTTCCGGCTTGGCTTCATGGGCAGATACTTTCGGCTCTTCAGGCGGGAAGCCCTTTTCTCTGAGTTCAGCAAACTCCAGAAAGATCTTCGGGAATAGCGCATATGACAGCACATCCTCTTCACTGCGGGCCTTGTCCCCCAATTCTTTGCGGGCCGTTTCCAGTTCAGGTTCAAGCAATCTGGCCGGCCTGACAGTTATGACTTCTTCATCACCCAGCACCTTGTGCTTTATCTCGTTATCGACCGATGAAGGAGGCTTCCCATACAGACCTTTAAGGTAATTTTTCGTCTCACTGGTGACAACCTTGTACCGCTCGCCGGTGAGGACGTTAAGTGTGGCCTGGGTGCCGACTATCTGGCTTGACGGTGTTACGAGCGGAGGATACCCGAAATCCTTTCTTACCCTGGGGACCTCGTTCATAACCTCTTCCATACGATCAAGCGCATTCTGGTCTTTCAGCTGATTCGCCAGGTTCGACAGCATGCCGCCGGGCACCTGATAGATGAGCGCATTTGGGTCTACTCCAGTATATTCGCTCTCGAGCGCAGAATATTTTTTCCGGACATTCCTGAAATGTTCAGCAATCTCGCTCATTATCCTGAAGTTGAAAGACGGATCATATCCGGTATCGCGCAGGATATTGCAGATCGTCTCCAACGGCGGCTGGCTGGTCCCCGATGCCATTGATGAAATAGCAGTATCGATTACATCGACGCCGGCTTCAATAGCCTTAAGAGTGGTGGCTACGGCCATGCCGCTGGTGTCATGGGTGTGAAGATGAATAGGCACGGAGACCTTCTGCTTGAGCTTCCAGACGAGATCAAACGAATCAAGCGGCGCAAGCAGGCCGGCCATGTCCTTGATG
Source organism: Dissulfurispiraceae bacterium (assembly GCA_035319185.1). GTDB lineage: Bacteria > Nitrospirota > Thermodesulfovibrionia > Thermodesulfovibrionales > Dissulfurispiraceae > Fen-1308. Next base: position 8,749 of record DATHDF010000022.1, read on the forward strand.
CAGATCGTGTCTGCCCCCATGTCTTCCAGCTTCTGGGCAAGATCGACGAAAAAGTCGTTTGTATAGATCGGGCCAAGGGTATAACAGAAGGCCGCTTCGACTTTTCCTCCATATTTCAGGGTAGCCTTGACTGCAGTTTTGATATTTCTGAAATCGTTGAGTGCATCGAAAATCCTCACGACATTAATGCCATTTTCGATCATCGTGGCCACGAATTTCTCGACTACATCATCGGCATAGTGACGATAGCCGACGACATTCTGCCCCCTGAGCAGCATCTGCAGGGGCGTGTTTTTGAACGCAGACTTAAGGGACCTGAGCCTTTCCCAAGGGTCCTCTCTCAGAAACCTAAGACAAGTGTCGAAGGTAGCGCCGCCCCAGACCTCAACCGACCAGAAACCGAGGGAGTCCAGCTTTTCAGCGACCGGAAGAAGGTCCTCGACGCGCATCCTTGTCGCCAGCAGGCTCTGATGGGCATCCCTGAAGGTGGTGTCCATGATCTTGATCGGCTTCATCGTCGGTTTCATCGTTACCTCTCGATATCTTGCAGGCGCAGTAAACCGCGCCCCTACATATTTTTTATAATTTGCTGTGCGCCACTATGGCCGCAGCTATGCTAACAACCGTATCCATGGGGTCGCGGTCCTGGAGATACAGAAGCAGCGGCAGGCGTTCCTGCACATAGCTTGTTGTGAACTGGCCGCCCTTGAAGACCCTGTCTTCCATAACCTTTATGTAGAACGGTATTGTAGTTTTTATACCGCGGATAACATATTCGCCCAGGCATCTTCGCATTCTGCGGACTGCTTCCTCCCAGGTCCTGCCCCATACTATTTGCTTCAGCAGCATTGAATCGTAGAAGGCGGGAACAGTGTACCCCCTGTATACATGGCCGTCAATCCTGACGCCGAACCCGCCGGGTGAATAGTATGAAGTAACAGTGCCGGTGTCCGGTAGAAAGTCATTCAAAGGATCTTCAGCGTTGATTCTGCATTGAATCGCATAGCCGGTGAGAGAGATCTCATCCTGAGTGAAGGGGAGCTTCTCACCGGCCGCAGATCTGATCATCGTCTGGACAAGGTCTATTCCGGTGATCTCTTCGGTGATTGTGTGTTCCACCTGTATCCTCGTATTCATTTCGAGGAAATAGAAGTTCCTTTCTTTATCAACAAGGAACTCGACGGTTCCTATGCTGTCATAGTCAACTGATTGTGCGGCCTTGATTGCCGCCTCGCCCATTTTCCGCCTCAGGGTTTCATCGAGTATGAGTGATGGGGCGATCTCTATCAGCTTCTGGTGCCTTCTCTGGATCGAGCAGTCGCGCTCGCCGAGGTGAACGATATTGCCGTGCTTGTCGGCGACGAGCTGGAATTCGATGTGATGCGGCTCCTCTATATACTTTTCAATGAAGACGCTGTCGTTGCCGAAAGCCTTGAGCGCCTCTGCCTGCGCGATGGACATCTGTCGCCTTATGTCCGCATCGTTGCGGCAGATTCTGAGACCACGTCCTCCTCCTCCGGCAGATGCCTTTATCATTACCGGATAGCCGATCTCTTTAGCGGTCTTGATGGCCTGCTTCAGATCCCTGAGGGCTTCCGATCCCGGTATGATCGGGACCCCTATATCCTTCATCATTTTGCGGGCTTCTATCTTCAGCCCCATCTCTTTAATGGCTCGTGGATGCGGCCCGATGAAGGTAATGCCGGCATCGGCGCAAGCTTTTGCAAAGTCGGCGTTCTCGGCTAAAAATCCGTAGCCCGGATGAATAGCGTCAGCGCCTACCTGTTTTGCAAGGTCGACGATGCCGTAAATGTTAAGATAGCCGGCCACGGGGCCGGGCCCCACCAGGTAGCCCTCGTCCGCTTTTTTCACATAGCGTGCTGTGGAGTCGGCTTCGGAGTGTATGGCAACAGTCCGTATGTCGAGCTCTTTGCAGGCCCTGATGATCCTCAGGGCGATTTCGCCCCTGTTAGCTATCAAAACTTTCTTGAACATGAATGTATATTATTACATTTTTTGCGGAGGAATATAAATATTAAAAATCAGACCGGCTTTGATCCGGATGGCTATTCAGCGGATGCCTCCCATGCTCCTGACGCCATGCTGTCTATGTTGTATAATCAAATCGTGGAGGAAGCCATGAAAGGTGCCGGTGCGGGCTTAAGGATCCGCCTCGATGATACGACCTATCTTAAGCTGAAATAATAGGAGAGATATGGCTCGCGGTGAAATGAAATCTTCGATCGGCGACAAACGAAAGTCCTCGCCCAAGCTGAGAAGCCAGAAAGAGCTCTGCTTCAGGCACTCCGAGATTTCGCACGACATCAATGTCTACAGCCTCGACGCAGAGAGGGCTGATCGCCTGAGGGAGGTGCTGCAGGCGCTGTACGATGTGAACAAGCGGTTGCCGATCATAGTCGAGGGCAAAAGGGACGTTCAGGCCCTGCGCAAGATCGGGCTTGCCGGCGAGATCATCACGCTACATGGGGGGCAGGGTATTTACGAATTCTGCGAGGACCTGACGGAAAGATTCAGCCACGTTGTTCTGCTGATGGACTGGGACGACAAGGGCGAGAAGCTCTTCAGGTCTCTGGCGGACCATCTTACCGGATTGTGGGAGGAATTTGCTCCATTGAGGGAGATACTCAGGGTCCTCTGTCAGAAGGACATCAAGGACATCGAAGGAATGCCGGGCTTGCTCGAAAGATTGGCTGGAACAGCGGTGACCGTGGGCGAGGAGACGCCTTGAAGGCGCTCGGTCCCGAAGGCGAGGAGGCAGCTGTGAAGTATCTGAAGGCTAGGGGGTTCAAGATACTCCATCGCAACTACAAGACCCCGCTCGGCGAGGCGGATATCGTAGCCCTGGACAAGGATACCACAGTCTTTGTAGAGGTTAAGGCCAGGAGCAGCTCAAGGTTTGGCGAGCCTTTCGAGGCGGTCGATTCGAGGAAGCAGGAGAGGCTTAGGCGGATAGCGCTGTTTTATCAGAAGCGGGCCGGCGCCGAGTCCGCCATCAGGTTCGATGTGATAAGCATCAAAGACGGCAGTGAAAGGACCATAGACCATATCGAGGGGGCTTTTTAGGATGCATGTATATCTGAATAACGGGGTCGTTCCAGCGGCAGAGGCCAGGGTTTCAGTCTTCGATCACGGCTTTCTTTACGGCGACGGCATATACGAGACGGTGCGCGCGTATGACGGTGTCGTTTTCATGATCGATGAACACATTCGCAGGTTGTACAGGTCCGCCGGCCTGATAGGGCTCGATATCGTCAAATCGGCTGAAGAGATCAGGCTCGCCATATACGAAACCATGCAGGCCAACGATTTGAGGACGGCATATATCCGCATCACGGTGTCGAGGGGGCCGGGCGCCATCGGCCTCGATCCCGCGCTGTGCGAGTCACCGACATTCGTCGTCATGGCGCAGCCGTTCAAGGATTATCCGAGAGCGTATTATGAAGAGGGCCTCCGGCTTGTGATCTCGTCGGTCAGAAGGAACCTGAAGGAGGCCCTGAATCCGCGGATCAAGTCGCTGAACTTCCTCAACAACATCCTGGCGAAGATCGAGGCGATAAGGGCGGACGTCGATGAGGCGCTGATGCTGAACTCAGACGGGTTCCTCGCCGAAGGCACGATCAGCAACATATTTTTCGTGAAGGATGGCATCCTTTGCACACCTTCTGAGGAGTGCGGCATCCTGGACGGCATAACGAGGACCGTTGTAATTGACTTGGCCGCGCGGAACCGGATTGCTGTCAGGGAAGGTGAATTCAGGCCCGAAGATATTTACTCAGCGTCCGAGGTCTTCATCACCAACTCGACCATGGAAGTGATGCCAGTCCGCAGAGTGGACGACGCACATTATGCACCCGGCGAGATGTCCAGGCTGCTGCTCTCCGAATATCGTAAAGAGGTGGCTGCATCCGTCGGCGAGAAGAAGGGAGAGAGTCCGTCCCTGTGGGAGTAGGTTCCCCGGATGCTACTCAGGGATATTATGGAAAAGGTAGAGCGAGACGACAGAGAAGATGACAGGCACTATCCACGGTGCAAGAGCGGGCGGCACGGTCCCAGAATATCCCAGAGACAGTGTGAATGAATATCCCAGCCAGTAAAAGACGCTGATCAGCAGGCCCAGCCCTGCGGATATGACCCCTGCATTCGCCTGGGCCCCTTGAGTCTTTATCCTGAACAACTTTTCGATGCCTTTCTGCTCTCCGCCGATCGACAGGGATATGCCGAGCAGCAACATGAAAAGATTCACTATCGGGTAGGACAATCTCGATCCCAGGTCAACCGATAGCTTTACATTTCTGAACCCGGCCTCGGCTAGCCTGTCCTTGTATCTTATCAGCTCGGTAAGTGTCATCTCTTCAACCTTGACGGCGTCCTCGCTGAATATCTTCGGCGACTCGATGGCGGTATACGCCATCTCCGGCATCCTTGAAACCTTGCCTGTTGTTAGGTCGTAGATCTGAATGTTCTTCAGCTTCCAGACATTGTTCTCCCAGGAACCGGTGTCGGCGTCTATCCTCTCGGTGAGGCCGTCTTCGTTGAATTTGAAGATGCTGAT
>DATHDF010000023.1:0-25570 GCA_035319185.1 Dissulfurispiraceae bacterium
ACGGCCTCCCCGTGAGCTTCGGCGTTCGCAAAGGAATATAAGATGTATTTTGTAAGCTATAACCCGCTAAAAGAGCGCCTCAGAAATCGCACCATCACAGATCGTGAAGCGCTACCATACTTAATTCTATTGGTCACGTTGGAAATGATTGTACTGTCAATTCCTAATGCAACAGAAATGAATATATGGACTGTTGTTGAGGCAATATTAAATACTATTGCCACAATCTTCGGCGTTTATTATGTATATCAAAAGAATGGTGGCAGTTCCGGTTATGATATTATCAACAAATATGTCGTGCTTGGCTGGGTTGTTTGCGTCAGATATGCTATTGTAGTCATGCCACTCGGCATCCTTATTATCATTATAGCAGGCTACTATGGGCTGGTCGGAAATGAAACTACCTTGTTTGATGCAATTTTCTATCCGATCATATCAGTCATATATTATGAACGTCTTGGACGACACATTGCAGATACAAAATTATGAAACTAGCGAACAAAGCGCTACACGGGATCGGCGTGAAAGTTAGGCGCGATTTCAGGGTTAGGCATGTTTCCAGTATTCATAGTTTGGGCTCCGGTGCGCGGCCTCCCCGTGAGCTTTGGCGTTGTGGCTAATTAAAATGCAGAATAGAACGCATGGCTCTACTAAAATATCTTCTTAAACACAAATTCGTTCTATACTTCTTGTGTATCGCTGTTATTATTTTTTGCGCCATGCTTCTTTCGAGCGATATGCAGTTTGTAAAAGATTATTCTCTTTATATATTAGGCATCATCGTTTTGGTCATTATAATCTTGGAGTTGACTACTTAATAACTTTGCTCAAAACTGCCGCGGCATTGAAAACGGCAATATTTATAAGACCATAGTTATAACGGCCATATTCGAATCGCGAATTTGTGACTGAGGCAGCGGAGCAATCAAAGGCGAATTAAAGACAATTAAAGACTATGAAAGGACTTATTAAAAACCACAACGAAGCGCTGCACGGGATCGGCGTGAAACTTCCGCGCGGTTTCAGGTTTAGGTACGTTTTCAGTATTCACAGTTTATGCTGCGGTGCACGGCCTCCCCGTGAGCTTCGGCGTTATGAGTAATAATCCATATTATTTGCCATATATTTATATTGCTAATTTAGTTATACTTATAGTACAGTAAATTTATGAAGAAAGCCCGGTTTGAATGGGACGAGAACAAAGACAAGGAAAATCAGATGAAGCATAATGTGTCCTTTTCTTTGGCACAGCATGCTTTTCTTGATCCTGATCGTGTCATAGTCGAAGATATTAACCATAGCTCTGAGGAGGATCGCTTTTATTGTATAGGTCGCATTGACGAAGGCATAATGACCGTAAGGTTTACGTATCGGGGTAACGTCATCCGCATTTACGGAGCAGGTTATTGGAGAAAAGGGAGGAAGATATATGAAGACCAAAATAAAATATACTGAAGAACCAATGGGGGAATTGCGAGTCATAAAGGATTTCCTGCCTAAGCCTGAGCAGTTAGCCTTGAAGGAAGAAAATGTAAAGATTACAATTTCGCTGAATAAATCGAGCATTGATTTCTTCAAGAAAACGGCTAAAGAACAGCACACTTCATATCAGAAAATGATTCGGCGTCTTATTGACTGGTACGCTTCACAGCATCAAAAAAGCGCATAACAAAGCGCTTCACGGGATCGGCGTGAAAGTTGCCTGCGATTTCAGGTTTCGGCACGTTTTCAGTATTCACAGTTTAAGCTCCGGTGCACGGCCTCCCCGTGAGCTTAGGCGTTATGCCATAGGAAATAGTCACAGCAGCGCACTTGCAAATAGGTTATAATCTCATCATGAAGATAACATTTTCACGACATGCTAAGCGCCGAGCAAAATTATATGATATTCCAGAATCCGCAGTGTCTGCTATTTTATCTTCAATGAAATTACGACAAGGCGAACATGAAATTATTAAGAGTATTGGCCAAAAGTATCCTCTGAAAATTGTTGTATCTGTCGAGAGCGGTACTGTCACAGTCATTACAAATTACTTTTTGAAGAAAGGAAGGAAAAAATGAAAGTTCATTACGATAAAGAAATTGATGCTGTTTACATAAAATTAGGGAATCAAAAGCCCGAAGGCGTAATTGAAATATCTGAAGGCGTAAATTTAGATACAACTGCGGAAAATAAAATAGTCGGCATTGAAATTCTTCATGCTTCCAAAAAAATGAACATCAAGACAATTCTTTCTTACGAACTCGAACTTGACACCAAATTGATGCAAAAGACGGCATAACAAAGCGCTTCACGGGATCGGCGTAAAAGTTGCCCGCGATTTCGGGTTTAGGTATTTTTTCGGTATTCACACTTTATGCTCAGGTGCACGGCCTCCCCGTGAGCTTTAGCGTTAGCCCATTAATTTGACATGTACCTTCCGAATCACGTACGATAAGGAGTACGTGAAGGAGGCAATAAATAATGACTACACTATCAGCTTCGGAAGCTAGAAAACGCTTATATAACCTGGTCGATGAGGTTAAAGAATCACACGTCCCGATCCAGATTGTAGGGAAAAGAAGTTCAGCAGTCTTGGTATCAGAGGAAGATTGGCGTGCCATAGAGGAGACTTTATATCTTATTTCCATCCCCGGAATGCCCGAAGCCATCAAAAAAGGGATCAAAACTCCTGTTGAAAAGTGCTCAGAGGAGCCAGGTTGGTGAGTTGGCGGCTGGTCTTTACGAAGCAGGCGCAGAAAGATGCTAAGAAGATATCTCAGGCAGGCTTAAAGTCTGCAGCAGCGCGCTTACTAGACATACTAAGTGAAGATCCTTACAGAAACTCACCGCCTTTCGAGAAACTATTGGGAGACCTTTCCGGCACGTTTTCCCGAAGAATCAATATACAGCATCGGCTTGTTTATCAAATTATAGACGATATCAAAACAATCAAAGTCATAAGGATGTGGACACACTACGAGTAGCATAAAGCTTGGCGAACCGTGCGCTCCACGGGATCGGCGTGAAAGTTGCGTGCGATTTCGGATTTAGATACGTTTTCAGTATTCACACTTTAAGCTCCGGTGTACGGCTTCCCTTCAGCGTTACACGACAAACTAATGAAAATTTATGCGCGGTTTTTGGTAGAATACGATAATAGTCTAAGGAAGGAGGTGATTTAATTATGCAAGGCATACAATATGTTACTGATGATAAAGGTCAAAAAATAGCAGTTCAAATTAACCTGAAAAAATTCGGCGAGATTTGGGAAGATTTTTTTGATAATCTGCTTTCGCGGCAACGTGCTGACGAGCCTAGAGAATCCATTGATTCTGTCAGAGAACGGCTGAGAAAACACGGCAAACTGCATGTCTAAGTACAGCATAACTTTTGCACGTTCAGCCCGGAAGGAACTAGAAGCCCTCGACGCAAGAATTATCAACAGGCTTTTCCTAAAAATTGAAAATCTATCCATAGACCCTTGCCCTGCCGATTGTCGAAAATTAACCGGCAACAAACATCTTTGGAGAATCAGAGTGGGCAATTACCGCATTGTTTATTCAATTGATGATAATAAAAATCTTGTGGACATAATTGCTGTACGCGACAGAAAAGACGCATATAAATAATCGTGCAACGAAGCGCTACCTTTAGGCGTTATGTCCAAGAAAATGACGGGTAAAAGTGCTATGATATTAAAAAAGGTTGCGAGGTTTTGACATGAAAACTAAATTAAATATGATCTACTGGAAAGGCAATAAATATTGGGTGGGTAAATTGCTCGAACGCCCGGACATAATGACACAGGGCGAAACATTGTCCGAACTCGAAAGAAATATCAAAGAGGCTTATGTATTGATGACAATGGAGGACGTACCGGCCAAACACAAGATAAAAAAGCTTGAACTCGCCGTATGAAAAGAAAAGACCTTATCAAGAAATTGACAGCATTAGGCTGCAAACTTGAAAGGCATGGAAGCAACCACGACCTATATATAAATTCCTCCACTGGCAAGAAACAGCCGGTTCCCCGGCATAACGAAATAGATGAAACCCTTGCACGGCATATTATTAAAGAACTGACATAACATCGCGCTACAAGGGATCGGCGTGAAAGTTGCCCGCGATCTCAGGTTTAGACACGTTTTCAGTATTCACACTTTAGGCTCCGATGCACGGCCTCCGCGTGAGCTTCGGCGTGAGCTATTGAAAGAAATGGAGAGTGATATGCGGAGAATCACGTCGCTTCTCGTTGTAATTTTCTTTACCATGGCCGTCTCTGCACACGCAGACGAAAAACAGAAAGTCTACGGCTTCGCAACGAAGATTGGCGTCGCTGAGGTCACCGCAACAGGAGATGGATGCCTTACAATTTCGGACTCTACCATTCGTGAGAACCAGCCGATAAGTCTGGTCATCTTGGGGAAGCAGCAGAGAGTTGTAGAGAGAAGCATTATGAAAAAGCTTGAAACAAGCTGTTCAAGAAATTCTGAAACCGCTCCGGGCGCTTCTTTTTATGCATTCCAGATTGGGGAAGAGCATTTTGACCCAGCCATTGCCGTGGTGGGATTCACCGGCGATTTTAAGATAAAGAATGGTAAGATTAGAGCCGACCTCAACGGTGATGGAACGGCTGAATCTTTCCGATCATGCACCAGCAGCGAAGGCCTGCATTTGACTGTCTGGGCAGGGGAACCTTTAATAACAAAGAGAATGTGGCATGGGTACTACTATCTTGGTTACGATGTTGCGCCATCTTGCAAACCAGCTGATTATAGGGAGTGACGCTCAGATAGCGGCGGCGGAAGGCCGCGCTCTGCTTGCCGTTGTGCCCTGAGGACGCTAGGGAACAAATAGGGATGGGGATGCAAAGTCACTTCGATAGTATGATCTGGATCTGGATAGGATTCGTCGCTTTTGTTCTGCTCATGCTGACGCTCGACCTGGGCGTGTTTCACCGCAAGGCCCATAGAGTCAGCGTCAAGGAGGCCGTTTCCTGGTCTGCAGTATGGATCGCAATGGGGTGTTCCTTCGCTGTTTTCGTCTACTTCGCTTATGATGGCCAGTGGTTCGGCCTTGGCACCAGCGCTGATCCCGTCGATGGACTTCTTAACGATGGCTCGACCGCGACTGAAAAGTACCTGATCGGCTACGTAATCGAAAAGTCGCTTAGTGTGGATAATATCTTCGTAATCGCCATGATATTTTCCTTCTTCTCAGTTCCGCCGCTTTACCAGCACCGGGTGCTGTTCTGCGGCATAATCGGCGCTCTGGTCCTGCGCGGGATTATGATCGCTCTTGGGGCTAAGCTTATTGCTGATTTCCATTGGGTCCTGTATCTCTTTGCCGTCTTTCTGATCCTGACAGCTATCAAAATGTTGTTCTTCAAGACCGAAAGCGCCGATCCCGGCAAGAACTTCGTCGTACGATTGACTCGGAGCCTGTTTCCGGTAACAGCGAGATTTCATGGGGAGCACTTCATCGTTCGGGCAGGGACGCCGGCGTCATACGAGAGCGAAGTTCCTGGTGCAGACGCTATGCCTGACGAAGTCGTCCGCAAGGCCCGGCCGGGAACGCTGCTACTCACCCCTCTCGCCTTGGCGCTAGTGACGGTGGAATCATCGGACCTGATATTTGCGGTCGACTCGATCCCGGCTATCTTTGCGATTACGGGAGACCCATTTCTGGTATTCACCAGTAATGTGTTTGCGATCCTGGGTCTCCGGTCTCTCTATTTTGCGTTGGCCGAGATGGTGCGTAAGTTCAGATACCTTAAGGCTGCCCTCGCACTGGTCCTCATGGTGGTTGGCGTCAAGATGCTGATTGCCGAGTGGCTGAAACTTGCCATCGGGAAGCATTTCAACCTGTACCTACTGAGTTTAGTGCTCGTAATACTGGCGTGCGGCGTGGCTGTTTCCCTCATGACGGAACGTGAAGGCATGCAAAAGGAGGAATAAGATGAAAAATGGTACGGCAGTGATCTTCATTATCATAGCAGCGCTTCTCTTCCCTTCGTTGAACGGGGCCGAAATTGCAGGTGATGCAACTCCGAGAGTCGTTGCCACCAGTCCGATGAATGGTGCTGTCGGCGTTGATCCTTCTCTAACCAGGATTACCGTGACATTTAATAAACAGATGATGGATAAAAGCTGGTCGTGGAGCTATGAAAACAGGGAATCATTCCCACAGACTGCTGGACAACCATCCTATACCGACGACGGAATGACCTGCGTGCTGCCGGTGAAACTGGAACCAGGCAAACGGTATGTCATATGGATCAATACTCCGAGATATAAGAACTTTAAAGACAGACATGGAAACGCGGTGGACTCGTATAAACTTGTATTCACGACGAGGCAGAAATAAAAACATAATGAAGACCGCTAGCGTTGATTATGCGTTGAACTGAAATAGAATGAAGAATTCAATCATCATTCGACGAGAAGTCTATGAAGGGATTACGGATATACCTCATTATCCCATATCCCTTATCTACGAAGGCCATCATATTGACATCGAAGATATTTATATAACCGGGATGGAAAGTCTTTATGGACAAATAGAGGAAATGGAGAGATCACGTAAGGGGCTTATTACATTAGATGGCGGTTATCGCTTTAAATTGAATATAAATGCCAATGTACAGGGAGGGTTCGATTTAAAGTTTCATATAGAACAACATAAACCTTCCTTCCCTGGAGATTTAATTATGACAGGTTATTTCCATATTAATGGAGAAAATGTTGCTCAATTTACGCAATCATTTAAAACATTAGTGCATGATGGGATAGAAATGACCATTTAACCAAGCGCTTCGCGAGATCGACTTTGCCGGTCACGCGGGGAAATTAGTATTATGCCTGTGCATACAATGTGCGTACTTACTTTACGAAAAAGGATGGATCGATACGGAAAACTATACGAGTCATAAAGGATCGCTTAGGCTTGTTGTTATTTTAATCTTCGGCATGCTTTCGCTAGAGGAAGTCCTTGCCTCAGGAGGGACTGGAGAATATGAATTGGATTGGCCGGTCAGGGGCGAATTTTTGGCCTATCATTCCTGTGGGTGTGCCGATGCATGCTGGGTGGCAGAGGTTCGCAGCAGACGTACCAAGGCTGTCAAGGCCCGTCTGAGATGCGATTGCGAGAAATTGTACTTTTATCGTCACGGACGAGAGGCTGAGCAAAAGATATCCGACAGCTGCAGTAGCATAAATGACGGTAAAATCAAGTCGGAAGCGATCCGTCATAATATGGAGGATCTTTTGCGTCAGGATCAGCTCAGGGGGCGCTGACGATAGCTCAGTTATTACTGACAAACAAAGAATGATTTTTTATGCCTGTCTAAAACGCGTTGACTGCGTCTATCAATTGTCGCAGCCTGCCGTAATCCTTCCTGATGAAATCTACAACCAGGCGTGGCAATGTCGCAAGGCCGGGTTCATCTGACTCGTCGGGCAGTGCCCCTGAAAGAATGATCCTGCCTCCGGGTGTGAGGATATCATGAAATCGCTCGCGCAGATCGTCCACATGCACCTGTTCAAGGGCCGATGTAAGCCGCAGAACCAGCTGATTGCCGACGTATCGCAAACTGTGATACCTTCGGTAGAACCTGTCGATGCATCTTACCACAGCGCCGAGCGAATCGACCCGCTCAAACAGTTGAAAATCCGATTCCGAAATATATCCCGTCTTCATAAGCTCTTCCTCGAAGAAATGAAGCATGTTGGACCAGTACGTGCCGCCAGGTTCGTCCACAAGCACGAGCGGCACAGGATTGTGTTTTCCGGTCTGTATGAGGGTGAGCGTTTCCATGGCTTCGTCAAGTGTGCCAAAGCCTCCCGGAAAAAGCGCGATGGCATCCGATTCCTTAAGAAATGCCACCTTCCGGTTAAAAAAATATTTGTACATAATTGAACGCGGATTGCCGATAACTACTGGGTTGAGCTTTTGCTCAAAAGGCAACCTGATATTTACAGCAAACGATTTTTCCGGACCGGCTCCTTCATTTATAGCCTGCATGATACCTGGCCCACCGCCGGTAATAACCATATAGCCGGCCTCGGCAAGCTTGCGTCCAAGCAGGACTGCCATCTGATATACCGGCTCGTCCGGCCCGGTCCTCGCAGAGCCAAAGACTGTGACCTTGCGGATCTTGCGGTATGGTCCGAATATCTTGGAGGTAAATCTCATCTCCTTGAGGGTGCTGTTCATAAGCTTCAGGTCCCCCTCGTCAGCCTCTTCCAGCCCGGCCTTAAGCGCAGTCAGGATGATTTCCCGAACAATGTCGGAGCAGCAGACAGGGCCTGCGAGCTCCATCAATTGATCGACCGCATCGTCTACCGGCCCATTAGTCCGCGTAAAATGAAGCTCCCTCTTCGCCTTCATTCTGCCGCCTCAGCTCCCGTATCTGCGCTATGACACCTGCTGCTGTTCTTCTTCGGCAGGGAAGACCAGAGACACTCATCGCCGAATTCCTCGAGGCCTGAATATATACGGCATATCCTCGGTCTGCGCTCGTAAATAGCGCAACCTTGCGTTGTCAGATGAGGGCATGGAAGATCAAACAGAATAAATAAATCACTGCCTGAGCGGCTGATCTCTGCCCCGCGCGCCTGATAGAAATGAATCACGTCGTTTTCCGGCAGTTCGTAGATTGAGGGATCGGTATAAACCCCAACCTTGGTGCAGCACTTCCGGCATTCGATGCATAGCCGCTGCTTCTTAGTAAGCTTTTTCGAAGGGATTTTGTTGGCCTCGGACGCCTCTGCATCTTCTTTTTTCATGGACCTATTATAATTGAAGCCGAAAAAAAAGGCCCCCTGGATCAGGAGGCCTGTTGAAGTCGTGTCGACCGTTACTGCTTTACAACGTTGATAGCCTTGGGGCCTTTCGGTCCCTTCTCAATATCGAAGCTGACACTGTCGCCCTCGGCAAGGGACTTGAATCCGTTGCTCTGTATCGACGAATAGTGCACAAAAAGATCTCCTCCGTCTTCAGCTGTAATAAATCCGAACCCCTTAGCCTCGTTGAACCACTTTACTTTGCCTAATGCCATTTACTGCCTCCTGCCATAATTAAGCCTTCAGAAATAAAAAACACCACAAAGCTAAAAGTCTTTGTGGCGCTTCGCGAACAAACACTTCTGAAACTTATGATTAATGATAGCACATGCAATGTCGTAATGTCCAGCCCTTCGGAGCACATGCTATAATATATCGATGGATGGCACCGACGACGTACTCAAGGAAGAGCAGGAGATCAGGCAGCTTCGTATCATTGTCGACTATGCCGAATCCCTCATGCGGCGCTCCGAGCTTTCGCAAAAAGATTGCATCGAGCTTGTTGAAAATACCAGGAAAACCGTGCTGAAACTTTTTCCGGAAAAAGAGGATGTCTTCAACCTGATTTATGTTCCCCGTTTTAGCAGGGTGATTTGCGAGCGCTTCAGGATTCCCGGCACTTTGTCAGGCAGAAACTGACCGGATCGGCCGGCTGAAGCAGTCTTTGCCGCCCGTTATATCCAGCCTACCCGCTTCTCCTGTATCAAAATCCGCTCGCGCAGAAAGACAAACTTGACGATAAGGTCCCTGATCTGTTCATCAATGGCGACGTATTTAACGGCAACACAGTAATCTTTAGTGCGGCGTTCAACGCGCAGCACCTCGACGCTGACCGCGATCAAACCCTCATAGACATTTTCGAGCATGAAACGAATCTCAAGAAAGTCGCCGGTGGCATACGGGGTCTGGCTTTCGAAACAGATGCCTGCTCCGCTGATGTTTATGCGGCGACCGAGCTCCTTTTTCATGGCGTCGCCGAATCCCTGCCCACTCAGGTTGCAATCATAATTTACCGCGTCATTTTTGGTCAGCTGCCGCACGAACATGGGGACATCTGCATCTACGCGGAAGTACTCCCTCAGCTCCATCTTGCCTCCTGAAACATCAAAGAAGTCCCAGGTCTTTTTCGACAGAATTGGCCCCGGGTTGCGGCGGCTCCATTTCCTCAAGCGCCTTCTTCACTTCTTCACCGGTGTTCCTCAGCTTCTCCCTGCACAGCCTGATCAATGCCGCAGCCCTTTTTACCTGATCGGCAAGGGCATCGACATCCACCTCTTCGGACTCTATCCTGCCGATGATTTCTTCAAGTTCAGCCAGCGCCTGGGCATAGGTCGGCTCCCTGTTTTCCTTACTTCTGGCCATCGCTCCTCCCGTCGTCTGCCACAACACTGCTGACTGATCCGGCGAACAGTTCTGTTTCGATTATATCACCTTTTGCCAGCTGCGACGAGTCCTTCACGATCTTCCCGCTTAAACGAGTAATACTGTATCCCCGTTTCAGCACATTAGACGGGTCAAGAAGCCTGATCGCCTGCTCAAGAGAGGAAAGCCGGCCTTGCTTCTGTTGAATATACTGCCTGATGTGAACCCCCAGATTTCTTTCAACAGCGCTGATATGCGCAAAAGGCGCTGCGGTGGCATGCATCCTCGTAAGCGAAAGCCTGCCAGCAAGAGAACTGAGCTCGTGGGCTGCATCGGCCAGCAGCCTCTCAGAAAAGATACGCATGGCATTGTCGATGCCGTCGATCCTATCCTCGAAACTCCTAACGCCTGATATCAGGAATTCTGCCACCGCCGTAGGCGTTTTCATCCTGGTATGAGCCACTATGTCCGCAACCGTATCGTCTTTTTCGTGCCCTATGCCGGTGATGACCGGAAGCCGGAAAAGGGCGATGGAGCGCCCAAGAAGATAGCTGTCGAAAGAACTGAGATCTGCTACAGAGCCGCCGCCCCTGATGAGTGCAACGACATCAAAGCGGAACTTCGATTTCCCGATCCTCTCGAATGCTGCGATGACCGACTTCTCAGTCTCAGCTCCCTGCATAACTGAAGGGAAAAGGAGATGGCTGAACTTATACCCGTATGGATTCCTCGCAAGATGGTCTACAAAGTCGCCGTAGCCTGCCGCCGTCGGCGAGGATATAACGGCTATGTTCTGAGGCACAATGGGTAGTGGCAGTTCTTTGTTCCGGTCAAGAATCCCTTCTTTTCGCAACTGTTCGACTATCTCCCGTTTCCGAAGGGCCATCTCACCCATTGTGTACGCCGGGTCTATGTCCTTTACATTCAGGCTCAGCCCGTAAACCTCATGATACGATATCGAGGCCAAAAGCAGCACCTTGATGCCGGGCCGGATAGGGCTTCGAGTCGCCAGTTCAAACTTGCGGCTTAATGAACGGTAGTCATATGCCCATATGGTGGCGCGGGCCTGAGCGATAGTCCTTTGGCCTTCCTTTTCAACCAGATCGAGATAACAGTGGCCCTTCTGATTGCACTTGCTGTCCGCAATCTCGGCCACAAACCAATAGAGGTCAGGAAGCGCACGGGCAATGGCTGCCTTGATTAATGAGTTGAGTTCAAAAAGAGTAATCCCCGGCTTCTGCAGAGACAGCTGTTCCATCAGACGGAAAGCACTCCGGTTGAACGGTTGCGATGAGCAAGATAAAGCGCAAGCGAACCCGGCAGGACCGCTTTGTGGGTCATTATAGCTAGATCCGGATAATTGTTCTGCTGAGACAGGTGCGACAGGCACGCCCATCTCAATTTCCTGGCCGACAAAAGCAGCTCTGCAGCCTCCAGATTCGATATGTGACCGCAGGGACCCTGTATCCTTCGCTTCAGAAAAGCCGGATAGGATCCGGCAGCAAGCAGCTTAGGGTCGTAGTTGCTTTCCAAAAAGACCGCGTCCAGAGATGCTATCTCCGACCGCAGGCCGTCAAACACATGGCCGAGATCGGTCATTATGCCAAGCCGCCTGTTTTTGTGCTCGATAGTAAAAATCACTCCGTCGACGCCGTCGTGGGGTGTCGGGATAGTCCTTACGAGCGCGTCTGCAAACTGCAGGCAATCTCCCGCATGAAAATACCTCACGTCGCCAAGACGCCCAAGCCTATGCCTTGCAATCGCAACGTCGAGCGTATCTCTCGTGATATATATCGGCATGCCGTATTTCCTCTGCAGGACTCCGGCATGGCGAACATGGTCGGCATGGTCATGGGAAATTATAAGGGCATCGACTTCTCTGGCGCTCCGGCCGCAGGCTGCAAGCCGGCGTTCGGTATCGATGCAGCTGAGCCCGGCGTCAAACAGCAGGCGGATTCCAGGTGTCTCTATATAGATACAGTTGCCGCTGCTGCCCGACTGAAGAGCTATTGCGATGAAATCCATATTCAGCATTAGATTAACACAGCATGACTGGGAGAGGAAACGTGTGAAAGAGGGTTCAGTGGCCCGGCAGTACTTACGCCGTCAGACCAACATTATTGCTTCAGCGATCTGCTCAGGGGTCTTCTTGCGTCTCGATATTGAATCGAGCTCACTAAACGAGACCAGACCGGGATAGCGCTCATGCAGCCCCATATAAATGAATGTCAGATTTATGGATCGAGACGACTTGATCGGATGCATATCCAAAAGAATGCGAAGAGTGTCGATCAGCTTCTCTTTTTCCGGCATTTTTCGATCAGCCATTAACTTCCCCTTCATATAAAAAGGAGGTTTCAGGGGAAGCTGTTTTTGTGGAAGGGGGGCAGCTTGTCGGGAGGGGCCTATCCCCTGAAACCTTTAGATGATGTTTAGGGTTTGCAAGACATATGCCACTAAAAGTACTTCTGAGTCTGAGCTGTTTTATATGGCAATTCGGCAATGACTCCTGAGAATTGGAGAAACAGGCTATGTAATGTTTACATATAATGTGGAATGTTTACATAAGCAGAAGCCTTCCAAATAAGGCCTGGGGACGGCATCCGCATTAAGGAAAATTTTTCTAAAAACTGGTATTATATGAAACTGCGTACCAGGTTATCCGCTAATAAGCCGCCTGACGCGGCGAGCACCAATCGCCAAGCTAAAATAATATATCGGGTCTTCATAATCGGAGGTAATTTATGGCATCACGGCTAAAAGGGCTTGCGGACAAAGCGCGAAACTTCGTAATCAGCAATCCTAAATTAACGGTAGTCATAATCATCTCGTTGATTGCGTTCTTTACGTTCGTAAGCATAGAAACCCTCCACTATACAAGCGCGCCGGCTTTCTGCCAGTATTGCCATCCCAACAAAGGCACAGGCCCGCTGACTGAATTCTATACCTGGAAAATGTCGACCCATGCGGCTGCAGGTGTAGAGTGTCTCGACTGCCACGGCGACCCGGGCGTAATCGGATACATGAAGGCCAAAATGGGCGGCTTGAATGATGTGTACGGAGAGTTTCTGAGGTCTCCTGAGCATAAGCTCGCCGTGTTAAAAGAGGCTGCCGAGCCGGCATATGCTGCGAAGCTGGTGCCGAACAAAACGTGTCTGTTTTGCCATTCCGACAGCGTGAATGAAAAGACCAGGAAAGAAACCTGGATGTCGGTCGGCATCCACTTCAGGACTATTGACGGCGTAGTAAATCCGGGATTCAGAAAGAGTCATAACCTGCCCGATGTGCTCACTGAAAATGTCAAGTCTGACGCCAACATAGACCCGCGCCATCCCAAGCATATAGAAAGAGGGATAAATTGCGTAGACTGCCACCTTGTCGTCGCGCATAGCGGCCAGGCAAATAACAAAACGAAGATGCAGACATGCTTCGACTGTCACGACAAGATGAGGGCGAGGAAGATGAATCCGCCTTCAAACGACAACTGCATGGCATGTCACAAGAAGAACGAGGGCATGGTTCCGCAGGCCTCGATATCTTTCGGCAAGGGTGACGCGGCCGTTAAATTCGAGCACACAACCCATGTTGCCATGAACGGCTGCTCCGACTGCCATCCCCTGCTCTTCCCGATGAAAAAGGAAGAGATAAAGATTACATTCGCCGATCATGCAGCCGGAAAGGAATGTTTCAACTGCCACAACGGCAAGAAGGCGTTTGCCTACACAAATTGCACGAACTGTCATGCAAAAGCCCCATTTCCGAAAGCACCAATCGTCTATAAACCTTCCGGCGCTGCGCCGGTTACCTTCAGCCATGAATTCCACACGCAGGCATTTGAATGCTCTAAATGCCACAATGCCGTCTGGCCTATGAAAAATGGTGCAAAGAAGATGACGATGGACCCGATGTACGAAGGCAAGTTGTGCGGGGTCTGCCACAACGAAAAGATTGCCTTTGCTGCAACGGATTGCGACAAATGCCATAAAGAGCCGAAGAAATAAACTGCAATCAGTACACAGTATTTCTAAAAAGGCCGGCCCTGCAGCCGGCCTGGCCATTTAATGATACCGTCCGGAGGCTTGAATGGGTGATTATTACGACGATAAAGACCTCGACCGCTTCGGCGAAGTAGGAAAACATAGTCCCGACCTATTCAAGAAATTCATTGAGTGGTACAGCGCTTCTCTGAAAGAGGGCGTTCTGTCCAGACGCGAAAAAGTCCTGATCGGACTTGCCGTTGCCCATGCAGTTCAGTGTCCCTACTGCATAGATGCCTACACAAAAAATTGCCTCGAAGAAGGGCTGAACCTAGAACATATTACGGAGGCAGTCCATGTTGCTTCGGCAATCCGCGGCGGGGCTACGCTCATTCATGCAGTGCAAGCCCATAATACCGTCGACAGGATATCCATGTAACATGGAATTTGCCGAGGCGCTTGGGAAGCACGGTTGTCCCCCTCTGCGGGCTTCAAAGGTGGAAACCCTGCAGGTAAACATCGGGTATAAGTGCAACATGTCCTGCAAGCATTGCCATGTTCAGGCAGGCCCTTCAAGGGAAGAGATCATGCAGCCCGACACGATGAAGTCGGTTATCTCAGCCCTCGCCGGGTCCGGGATAAAAGTCCTGGACATCACAGGCGGAGCACCTGAGTTGAACCCCCATTTAAAATTCCTTATCGAAGAAGCAAGGGCCCTGGGCTGTCACGTCATGGTCAGAAGTAATCTTACCGTCTATGCGGAAACCGGAATGGAAGACATGCCCGTTTTTTACAGGGACCATGAAATTGAACTGGTAGCGTCGCTGCCATATTATCGCTCCGACGCGGTGGACAGGGTGCGGGGGGAAGGCGTTTTTGAAAAAAGCATCAGTGCGCTCAGAGTTCTCAACAATCTCGGTTTCGGGATCGATCACGGAGGGCTCAAACTCGATCTGGTCCATAATCCGCAGGGCATGTTCTTCCCGCCATGTCAGGCCAGGATGGAGGAGGAATATCGCAGGGAACTGGACAAACGATACGGGGTGTCGTTCAGCAGCCTCTTCACTCTGACCAATATGCCGCTTGGACGTTTCAGGAATTTTCTGGTAGAGAGAAACCAGCTTGACCGCTATATGGAACGGCTCAGAAATTCGTTCAATCCCGCCGCTGTTGAAGGCGTAATGTGCCGCAGCCTGATTAATGTGGGATGGGACGGTACTCTCTACGATTGCGATTTCAACCAGATGCTCGGTCTTTCGCTTTGCGGCGACATTCCGAAAACTATCGATGAATTCGATGCCGCACTCCTTTCATCAAGAGAAATAGCCGTAAGCGAGCACTGCTTCGGCTGCACAGCAGGGCAGGGTTCATCATGCCAGGGCGCGGCGGCGTAGCCGGCCTAAAAGGGCGCAAAGAAACGATATTCCTTAAGGAACTGGGCGAAGGCCTTTGCGGTAATGGTTGGCGGTTCCTTGCCCAAATGTATCAGATAGAACTTTCTGCGCAGACGTCTGCCCGAAAATGGCAGGAGCTTTATCGATCCGTCTTTGAGGGCCTGGAAGGCAGACCACTTCGAGACCATCGAAATACCAACCCCTGATTTGACCATCTGCAAAATAAGTTCAGGGCTTCCCAGAGTCATTGAAACATTTATGCTCTCCGGCGACATCCCGGCGCCGCGCAGGAAATCGTCTATAAATTCGCGGGTGCCGGAACCGGGCTCCGGCATGATATAAGCCTGCCTGACAAGGTCGCCGTGGTCGATGCTCCTCCGGGCCGCCAAAGGATTGTCGTCGGAAGCGATGATTACGATCTCATCTTCGGCGATTACCTCTGAATGCACAGGCGTGCTCTTCAGGTTGCCCTCGACAATGCCCAGTTCCAGCTTTCCCTCCCTAAGGTCGTTAATAATCTTTTCTGTATTAGAGACAGACAATTCAATGGACACAGCCTGGTGTTTCCGTGAAAAACTGTAAAAGACCTGCGGCAACAGATAAGTGGAGATCGTTGACGTCGCGCCAAGTGACAGTGATCCTTTTACCATGCTGGCAGAAGCGTAGACCGCATTGCTTAAAGCCCTGTACTGGTCCAGAATCTTCTTTGCATTGCTGTAAAATGTCTTTCCGGCGGCTGTCGGCAACACCGACTTGCCTTGCCTGTTCAGAAGCTTCACTCCCAGTTCATCTTCAAGATTTTTTATCAGGTGGCTCATGGCCGATTGAGTCATAAACTTTGCAGCGGCCGCCTTGGAAAAGCTTTTCAATTCGTAGACCAGACAGAAGGCCTTCAGTCTGTGATCTTCCATGCGTCCTATTCTAAATGCTCGGCGATACCGTGTCAATTGTATATGAATATCTTTCATAAACTACATAAATATAATGAATTTGACTTGCCCGGACCATCTGAATAATCTTAGTTCATGGCAAGAGAAAAGATGATTCTGGTGATTGCATCCACGACCAGCGTGTTGAATTCCGGGCTGCTGGATGCACTTTTGCCTGTATACGAGAAGTCATCGAAATATGACCTCAAGGTGGACGTAATCGCGGTAGGTACGGGCAAGGCGCTCAGAATGGCCAAGAAGGGCGAAGCAGACCTGCTCTTCGTGCACGACCCCTTTAGGGAGGAAAAGTTTGTCTCCGAAGGGTACGGCATCAATCGCAGAAATGTCATGCACAACTCGTTCGTGATCTTAGGCCCTTCGGACGACCCGGCGCGAATCAAGCCGGCTGGCAGTGCCGCAGAAGCCTTTGAGCTCATCGCTGATACGACTTCATCTTTTGTGTCGAGGGGCGACGATTCCGGAACGAATATCAAGGAGCTTGACATCTGGGATGACGCCGGCATCAATCCGAAGGGAAAAGGATGGTATTTCGAGACCGGCAGCAAAATGGGAGACACTCTGATAGTGGCCGACAAGAAGAAGGCGTATACACTATCCGACATGGGCACATTCCTCAATTACGAATCAAAGATCAAGCTCAAGGTTCTTCTGCGCGGCGACCCTCTGCTGAAAAATCAGTATAGCGTCATCGCAGTAAACCCCGCCCGCTTCCCGAAGGTCAAATATCGCGAGGCCATGGACTTAATTGCGTTCGTCACGTCCCGCGAAGGCCAAGCTGTGATAGCCGGCTACACGAAGCACGGAAGTCATCTCTTCTATCCTGATGCAATTCCAATAAAGGCAGAAAAGGCCTAATATTACTTACACTCAGGGGCAGACATGAGACATTTCAGATTCCATGCAGCACTATTGTTATTTTTCTTGTTCTGTGCAACAGTTTCTTCAGCACAGGACGGGTGCACCGAGACCTATGGAAATGGCCAGCACAGGTTTTCTCTTGCCACCGGGAGCCCTGGGGAACTAGGGATACTCAAGATTATCGCCGAGAAATTCGCCGCTGAAAACGATGCCTCCATGTGCTGGATCAAGGCGGGATCCGGAGATTCCCTCAAGTTTCTGAAGGAAAAGAAGGTGGATATGATCATGGTCCATGCCCCGGCTGCCGAAAAGAAGGCCCTAGCAGATGGATGGGCGACCAAGAGGATGCTCATAGGCTCCAACGAATTCTATATTGTTGGACCGGCAGACGACCCGGCTAAGATTTCAGAGGCTAAAAGCGCAACCGAAGCTTATCAGAAGATAGCCTCCGCAAAAGCAAAATTCTTTTCGAGGGGAGACAACTCCGGCACCCATAAAAAGGAGCTGGATGTCTGGAAAAACGCTGGGATAGTCCCTTCGGGAGAATGGTACATCGTGACCAAAGATTTCATGACCGCAACCCTCAAGCGGGCAAATCTCGAGAAGGGCTATTTCATGACCGACAGCAGCACATGGGCAGCCGAAAGAAAGGTCGTCCCGGGTCTCAAGATTCTCTTCAGGGGCGACAAGTTCCTGATAAATACCTACCATACTCTTGCACAGCCTTCAGGTATTACGGCCGGTGCTGAAACCGCCTCCAGGTTTGTAGACTTCGTAGCATCTGAAAAAGGCCAGAAGATCATAAGGGATTTCGGTAAGGATAAATACGGCGAGGGGCTTTATAATGACGCAGCCTATGCCAAACAGTATGACGATTAGAAGAAATAGAAAACAACCTACAAGGGAGGATTTTTCAATGATCAGGAAGTTTGCGTTATTAGCAGTATTAGTCGCATTTGTATTGTCGATATCGGTCTTTGCAGCTGCGGATTTATTTGCAGCCGAGATCATCTGCTCTTCCACCACCAGCACCGAGAATTCGGGTCTCTTCGGCTACATACTGCCGATGTTCGAGAAGAAGACCGGCATCAAGGTTAAGGTCGTCGCACGCGGAACGGGTGCAGCCATCGAGATGGGCAAGAGAGGCGACGCCGATGTTGCGTTCGTCCATGCAAAGGAGTTGGAGCTTAAAGCGGTCGAGGAGGGATATTTCATCGATCGCCACGATGTCATGTACAATGACTTCGTAATAATCGGACCTTCCGACGACCCGGCAAAGATAAAGGGAATGAAATCGGCCCTGGATGCCTTCAAGAAAATTGCTGCAGCATCCAGCTTTGTTTCTCGTGGCGACAAGTCCGGGACGAACACCAAGGAGCTCGACATCTGGAAGAAGGCCAGCATAGATCCCAAGGGCCAGAAGTGGTATATCGAGGTCGGCCAGGGGATGGAGAAGACCCAGAGGATAGCCGACGAGAAGAGGGCCTACACCCTCACCGATAGGGGGACCTGGCTTGCAACGAAGGACAAGGACAAGCTTGCTATGATGATCGTCCTCGAGGGAGACCCCACCCTCTTTAATCAGTACGGAGTAATGGCCGTCAATCCCGCCAAATATCCTCAGGTGAAATATAAAGAGGCGATGGAGTTTATCAACTGGCTGATATCGAAGGAAGGCCAGGCTGCCATAGGCTCTTTCAAGGACAAGAACGGAAACCCGCTCTTCATCCCGAACGCGAAATAGGTTATGTAGGGGCGGCCATATGTGGCCGCCCCTTAGGGCAACCACACAGGGTTGCTCCTACCCCGGAACATCCTTCTTATAAAATCTGAGTTATTATAGAAAATGTCATCCATTTTAGAAGGCTTCTCACAGGCCTTTTCTCTCATACTTCATCTGGATGCCGAGCTGCTAGGGATCATACTGCTTTCGATAAAGGTCTCGGGCTGTGCCCTCATCATTGCGACCATAACGGGGCTTCCGATAGGGGCGGTGCTGGGGCTCGGAAAATTCCCTATGAAGGAGACCTCCATCACCATCCTCAACACCTTCATGGGGTTACCACCTGTGGTAGTAGGGTTATTTCTATATCTCCTCCTGTCGCGGAGCGGCCCTCTGGGGTTCATGTCGCTGTTATATACCCCGACCGCCATGATTTTGGCCCAGAGCGTGCTGGCCTTTCCGATCGTGGCATCCATAAGTCATTCGGCGATTGCAGGGGTTGACCCTATCATAAAACAGGCATCGAGCACCCTCGGGGCGACTCCCCTTCAGGTATCATGGACGGTCATCACCGAGGCCAGATACGGTATCATGTCCGGCGTAATTGCAGCCTTCGGCAGGGTGATGGCCGAGGTCGGATCGATATTGATCGTAGGAGGAAACATAGCCGGATACACAAGGGTCATGACGACCACCATAGCCCTTGAAACCGATAAGGGCAACTTCGAGCTCGCCCTCGCCCTTGGGGTGATATTGCTTTCCATCTCTCTGATCATAAATGTGGCCCTCCATTTCGTCCAGAAAAAGGGAACGGCAGGTCTGAGAAGATGAGCCTGAGATTGATAACAACGGACATCTACAAAAGCTACAATGGAAACGAGGTTTTGCGGGACTGCTCGTTCTCCTTTGAAAAGAGCGGCATATATGTTCTCACAGGTCATAACGGCTGCGGCAAATCGACCTTTCTGCGTATATGCGCCTTCGTAGAGCAGCCCGACAGCGGCGAGGTCCAGTACATCTCGAACGATGAGCCCACCCTCAAAGACCTGTCTCTCAGGAGGAGGATAACCCTCGTCCTGCCCAGGGCAGGCATCTTCAATACGACGGTCTTCAACAACGCGGCGTACGGGCTCAAGATAAGGGGGATCAGGGGAAGCGAGGCGAGACAGAGGGTCGAGAGGGTCCTGGATTTCGTCGGCCTCGGACAGAAGAAGGATCAGAACGCCCTCACCGTCTCCAGCGGAGAGGCGCAGCGGCTCGGCATCGCCAGGGCTCTAGTAATCGAGCCAGAGATTCTCTTTCTGGATGAGCCTACGGCCTCTGTGGATCAGAAGAATACGGGCATCATCGAGGAGATCATCCGCAGGATGAAGGAAGAAAGGAAGGTTACGATCATCATGACCACCCATGACAGGGAGCAGGCATCCAGGATCGCCGACCACCTCCTTGTAATGAAGGACGGCAAGATTAATTAAACAACTTTCACATCGACCGAATGGATTCCTCGCGAACCATCCGGGTAACTTCTCGTAATGATGCTGAAGATCGAGCCCGATTCCTGCAAACGGCCCTCTTTATCGATGCCTCTCACCTTTATGGTGTACTTTCCTCTCCTGGACGGCTTCCAGTCGTATTCCCATACCGACCACGACCATTTGGACAGAGGGCTTTTTACTGCTGCCTCTTTCCAGCTGGAACCATCGTCGAGCGAAACCTGCACCCTGCTGATACCGTGACGCCCACCAAACGCTATTCCTCCTATCGCATAATTGCCCATGGGTATCTGTTTCCCGTTCATGGGCATCAATATCTCGGACATTACCGGAATGACGGAACTGTCGGACCAACCGTCCTTTTCCCAGTATCCCCTGAAATCGTAATTGACGAGCTCTATTTTTGATAGCCATTTCACGTTCTTCATGCCATAAATACCCGGCACTACCGCCCTCAGCGGATAGCCATGCTGACCTGGCAGCGGCTTCCCATTCATTTTAAACGCCAGAAAAACGTCATCCGACAAGGACAGATCATAAGGTATGCTGTCGGTATATCCGTCCTCCGCATAAAAAACAGTTTTGACAACACCGGCCTTCGGCGAAGCCTTCTCGATAAGCTTCCTGAGCCTGACACCTTCCCACAGGGCATTTCCTATGGCATCGCCGCCAACCGGGTTGCCGATGCACTCAAGCGTTACGAATTCCGAAATGTCCTTCATCGCTTCCAGTTCCCTGAATCCGAGCGCATACGGATTATTTACCATGCCCTCGATCCTCAGAACGAATAAACCTGCATCTATAGCCGGGACCTTGCTTGAATATGTGGTTATATAAAACTCATCATTGGGCGTTATCTCCCTGGCCTTAAAACCCATGAAGTCTACCGTTCCCTTCATCAGCATCGCATGTTTTTCATCTTCAGTCATAGCACCCGCATACTGAAAGACTCCGTCGAATATGGACACGCCGAATCCCAGCCCTATCGTGCCTATGCCGACTTTCCTGAAAAATTCCCGCCTGCTGAGATCTTTGTCCATATCCACCTCTTTAATGTGTAGTCTGCTTAAAAAAGATTATCAATAAGAAACGGTCTGTCAAGATGGGAATGCTGGACGGGATAAAAGCTGATCACTCCTTGCTGTCAGGCATGGGCGGCTTTAATATAACAATGGTCGCACCCCACCCGCCGGATCCCTCGTCGGCAAGCTTGAATGAAGCCACATAAGGCGATTTCTGCAAAATGGAATGAACTGTTTCCCTCAGGGCACCGGTACCTTTGCCGTGAATGACCCTGACCTCAAAGATGTCTTTATCCAGACAGGCATTGAGGTAGACCGGCAGCAATTCTCTGACTTCTTTAGGGTTGAAGGTGTGAAGGTCGAGGGTCCCGTCGATTGGATATTCTAAAAAGTCGTCATCATGATTTTCTTCCGGCATGGTTTATACGTAGAATAACAGAAAGCGGGGCATCGACGATATTGCCGTGACAAATGCTATAATTACTTCGGTTATTAGGTCTTTATAACTTAACTTGTGAGATTCGATGGCAGAAAGAAACAAATCTGAAGACAGGTTGCTCAAAAGGGAAGTTGCCCGCCTCAGCCGCAGGAGCAGGGCCCTCCAGCGCAGCCTTGACAAAATAAGCCTGGCTGCTGCTCAACTGCGAGACGATCTGGGAAAATACTCTGCGCTTATTGAATCCGCTGACGATTCAATCTATCTAGTGGACACTCAGTGCCGGTATCTATTCATGAACAAAAAGCACCTGCTGCGAATGGGAATTCGGGGCCGGGAACTTGTCGGCAGAAAGTACGGGGATTTTCACTCCGCTGAGGAGACGTCTGAATTCGTTCAGCAGGTTGAAGCCGTCCTGAGGAAAGGCAAGTCCTGCCAATATGAGCATCAGAGCGTCAAGGACAACGGCTTTTTTCTACGAACGTTGAGCCCGCTTAAAGGGACCGGCGGCAAGATAAAGGCTGTATCGGTGATTTCAAAAAACATAACGGCATTAAAAAACCTTGAGGCTGAACTCTACGCCTTGTCGCTTTCAGATGATCTGACCGGTCTTTACAATCGCCGCGGGTTCCTGACGCTTGGTGATCAACAGATCAAGGTCGCCAAAAGAATGAAGCGCAGTCTTCTGCTGATATATGCCGATATGAACGACATGAAGAAAATAAACGATACCTATGGGCACGCGCTTGGAGACGCGGCAATCAAGGCAGTCGCAGGTATCATGAAAGGCACCTTCAGGGAATCCGACATAGTTGCGCGGATAGGCGGCGACGAATTCGCAATCCTGATTACCGCCTTCAGCGACGGCAGGGAAGACGCTATCCTTAAAAAGCTCGATGACAATATGGCCTCCTATAACCTTAAGAAGAAACACCCGTTTAAGCTATCCATCAGCACGGGCTTTTTTATATGCGGTCCTGCAACGCCATGTGCGCTGGACGACATGCTTGTAGCTGCCGATGCACGGATGTATGCAAAGAAAGCAGTCCGGCCCAAATCGCGCAGATAGCATCCGGCGCTTTCGTTGATACAATTAAAAGCAGCGGTTTCCCCCGACTTCCACTAATAAGGGATGGCCTATTAGAATGGATCTCGTTTCAAAGGCGAAGAATGCCCTGACAACGGCCCTTGTAGTCCATACCGATATTGTCGCAAAAAAGGCGCGCGGCATTTATGTCACCGGACAGACGGGCAGGAAATACATGGATTTCACTGCAGGGCTTGCCACTGCAGGCACAGGGCACAATCATCCTCGCATCACAGCCGCAATCATCGATCAGGCGAAATCCATAATACACACAGGCGGCATCTATTACCATAAGCCCCTTATAGCCCTGGCTGAACAGCTCAGGACGATTACACCTCGTGGAGTCGACACATTTTTTTTCAGCAATGCAGGCGCCGAAGCAGTGGAAGGGGCCCTGAAGCTGGCCAGAAGCTGTACGAAGCGGCAGGGAATCATTGCCTTTACCGGCGCCTTTCACGGCAGGACATACGGCGCAGCCAGCCTTACGACGTCCAACCTCCGGTATCGAAAAGACTACCACCCGTTTCTGCCATCCGTCTATCATTCCTCTTATCCGTATTGCTACCGGTGCTCACTGGGCCTGAACGCCGGCTCTTGCGGCATGGAATGCTTCTCGCAACTTGAGCGTGTATTAAAGCACCTTATCCCGCCGGAGGAGGTGGCTTGCATTATTATAGAGCCCGTACTCGGCGAAGGCGGGTATGTGGTGCCTCCTTACGACTTCCTGAAGAGGGTGAGGGCCCTCTGCAGCCACTGGGGGATTATGCTGATCTTCGACGAGGTCCAGTCGGGGATGGGCAGGACCGGCAAGTGGTTCGCTTCGGAGCACTTTGACGTTGTGCCTGATATCATGACAATCGCAAAGGGCATTGCATCTGGAATGCCTTTGAGCGCAGTGGCCTCGACCAGAAAGATCATGCATAAATGGCCACCGGGCGCGCATGGCACGACCTTCGGCGGCAACCCCGTATCGTGCGCCGCTGCAATAGCGACAATTGACGTTATCAAGAAGGGCAAGCTCCTGGCCAATGCTGCATCTGTAGGGGCCTATGCGCTTGACAGGCTTCAGGCCATGAAGAACGTCCATCCGCGCATAGGAGATGTCAGAGGCCTTGGCCTGATGATAGGCATTGAGTTCGTCAAGAAGAACAAGGAACCTGACTCAGCCGCCGTCAAAACTGTCCTGAACTATTGCCTCGACAGGGGACTGATTCTCGTTGAATGCGGAGCTGAAAAGAACATAATCCGGCTGGCCCCGCCCCTAATCATCAGCAGGAGTCAAATGCAGAAGGGGCTCTCAATACTGCAGGAGGCCATTGCAAACCTGTGAAACAGAAGGTCGTTATAATGGGGGCCGGAGGAAGGGATTTCCATAATTTCAACGCGGTCTACAGGGACAATCCAGCCTATGAAGTAGTGGCCTTTACTGCAACCCAGATACCTTTCATCGAAAGACGGATATATCCGGCAGAACTGGCAGGCGCCCTCTATCCTCAGGGGATCCTTATAGTGCCTGAATCAGAGCTTCGCGCTCTTATTTCGAAGCACGGGGTTGATCAAGTTATTTTTTCCTACAGTGATACTTCGCATGAATATGTGATGCACAAGGCTTCAGAGTGCCTGGCTTCGGGGGCCGATTTCGTTCTTCTCGGCCCTGACAAAACAATGCTTCCATGCAAGGTGCCTGTAATATCGGTCTGTGCAGTGCGAACAGGATGCGGTAAATCGGTAATCACTAGGCAGGTCGCCGATCAGCTGAAAGACAAAGGGCTCAATGTAGCCGTTATACGACATCCGATGGCATACTGCGACTTTACGCCTGTCAAGAGATTCTCGTCTATGGAGGATATAGAATCGACGACTTGTACGATCGAAGAGAGAGAAGAACTCGAACCACTGGTGCTTAGTGGCGTGACCGTATTTATCGGCGTCGATTACGGCAGGATCATTGAAGAGGCACAGGCCGTCTCGCAGGTCATCATCTGGGATGGAGGCAACAACGATTTTCCCTTCGTCAAACCGGACATGGAGATAGTGCTGATCGATGCCCTGAGACCGGAACACGGCACGCTCTATCACCCGGGCGAGACCAATCTGCTGCGGGCCGACCTGCTGATAATAACAAAAAGCAATGAGGCAAAGAGTGAAGATGTCCAGACCATTAGAAAGGTCGTCTCTGAGATCAATCCCGATGCGGCTGTCATCGAGGCCCGCTCCGTCCTGTCCATGACCCACCCGGAGCTGGTGATGGGAAAGACCGTGTTGGTCATAGAGGACGGCCCGACTATTACACACGGTGGCATGCCATACGGAGCAGGCACAGCGGCATGCAGAGGCATTGCTGCCGGATACGCTGACCCGAGGCCTTATGCGGTTGGCTCGATTGCAGCCACTTTCGCCAAGTACCCTCATATTGGCGCCGTTTTGCCTGCAATGGGATAT
>DATHDF010000024.1:0-93454 GCA_035319185.1 Dissulfurispiraceae bacterium
GACGCATGTTGTTCAACAGAGCGGTGGGAACAGCTCGTTACAACGTCAACACGTTCCCGATACCGGGTTCCGATTTACACCTCCAGCTTCGGTAACAAGATCTATTGTCGAAATCCAGGGGATCGTCGGAACAAATCCGGATGGTGTCTATGGAGAAAATACTCGCGTAGCTGTAGAAAAATATCAGACTAAGTTAAAGGCTGTCGGCTTCTATTCCGATACCATCGATGGAAAATGGGGCAAGAATACCGAAGCGGCACATGTGGCTTTCGCAATCTCGCCAAACATTGAGAGAAGGGGATATAACTGTGCGGGATTTGCCTTTAAAGACTACAAGTTTCATAGTCTCTCTGAAACAAAGACGATTTATGGATCTATGACATCTCTTTCCGATTGTTCCAATAAATGCAAACCCTTTCAGCACAAGTTCTGGTTGTGGGAATTCAATCTGCAGACAACCGATCTGCTTACCGGGGCATCCTCTGCTGCGTCACCGGATTTCCATACTGTCGGCGGCCAGACCGATTCAAAAGGCGCGGGACCGGATCATGTAATGTCCAAGAACGGCCAGCGTCCGGTCGAAGGACCTAAGCCTCCTCTGGATTGGGAGCTTAAGTCCGGGCCTGCGCCGCATCCCATTACAGGGAGTCCGATGCCGCGCTTCCATTGGACTGTTACGGGTACCAAGCTGACATGTTTTTGCAACGGTAAATTGCCTTAGCGTAATAATCGGGATTTATGATTTCATAAATCCTTAAGAAACATTTGGACATGAGAATGACCGGAAAAAATGAAGAAGTAATCATAAAAACTACGATGGCGGAGATAATAGCGCGGATAAGTCTGAGGGATGGGAAATTGCATGGTCACTGCGAATGGTATGACCTGAGAGGAAATTTAGTCAGCTATGGTTCTTTCAACAACGGCATGCCGGTTGCGGGTACGTTCTTGAACTGGGCAAATTTCCTGAGTCAGTTAGGTAAGGAAATGCCTTATGATCCTTCAACATATTGTCGGGATTGGGTTACTGTTTTTGAAGTGCATTTCGCCTCAGAGCTGCCGAATTATAGATTGGTGATAGAAGCATATTCTAACGGCATGAAGATTTAAAGCACAATGAGCCCCGGTTAAAAAATACGCTATCCGTAAAATAGAGGTTAATGGTGTGAGTGAGAAAGCGTCTGCAAACATCAAGACAACAGACACGAAGAAAGCAAACTCAAGCTCTCAAAGCCGGAGGATAAAAAACTCTCAGGTCACGCATTCGCCTGTTGACCGGATCCTTTCTTTACAAAGAACCATCGGCAATCAGACAGTGCAAAGATTATTCAAGGCCGGTATTGTTCAGGCTAAGCTCAGAATAGGCCGGCCTGGTGACATCTACGAACAAGAAGCGGATATGGTTGCAGACCGGGTGATGCGGATGCCCGACATTTCCGCTTTGCCGGTTCACGCGACGAACATACCGGTCGTCCAAAAAGACGAAAGAGACAAGAGCACGCCCGATCCGGCCGCCGGAAAAAAAGGTCCGGTGCCGGCGGATTTTGCGGCGCAGTCTTCTCATCCCGACTTTCTGAAAATGCGAAGACCATTTCTCGATCGGAACGCATATGGCCTTTGGGATCAGGCATCAGCGCTCAGTGTCTGGAAATATAACTTCGACTTCTTTAAACGGTTGGGGTTCGACGATGATCTGGCCGGAAGAGCGACGAATTTAACCGCGCCCTTTGCCATTGATGCGCAATTGAAAATCGATAACCCTAAGTGGTGGGAAATAACCGATCGTGAATTGAAAACGACGTCAATAACGCTTTCGATACCGGTGTTTGATTTCGGAGCCGACTTTAGGAATTGGAAGCCACTGCCTTTCCTGCAGAAAAAAAGCGCGGAGACATTCCGGCTAGCGGTTGCGTCCGTCTCGTTCGCTCCGGATAATATTGTCTCGTCTTTGGGAACCGGGCAGCAACTGCCGGAGCCTGTGCGAGACTTTTACGAACCGAGATTCGGAGCTGACTTCGGCCGAGTACGGGTGCATAATGATTCGCGAGCTGCGGAATCTGCCGGCTCAATTGATGCGATGGCGTTTACAGTTGGTAACGATGTGATATTCGGAGCAGGGCAATACTCTCCTGAAACTAGCGACGGGAAAAAATTGCTCGCACATGAACTGGCGCATGTGGTGCAACAGTCAGGGTCGTCTCAGCTGAATCTACAGCGGGCTCCGGACGATAAGAAAAAACGCAGGGATGTGATCATTATCGGCGAAGACTGGAGGGGCAGTGATGAAATGGCGAGTGTCTTGTCTTCGGGAGCCTTCATGATTCATGCCAAAAGCATACATGAAGTGGTCACAAAATTAAGCAAGGTCGACTTCCCGGTCGGCACTCTCTATATAATCACGCATTCCGCTCCAACGGGCGAGTTGCAGTTCGGCACGGCAGAAGGCACTGTCAAACCGGCAGACATCGCTGCAAAACTGAAAGGTACTTTATCTACCGCCAATGCTCCCGATGTTGTCGATTTTCGCGGCTGTAGTGTGGGTGCGAGTCCGAAGGCTATGGAGCAGATTCGATCTGCACTCGGTGCGGCGGCGGTTGTTGCGGGCGAATGTTTCGCCGTGATTGATCGTTCAAAGCCGGTTGCAATAAACAAGAAATATATTACGAATGAGGACGATATAACAGATAAGACAGCCGATGAAGAGCATAACGAGAAGCGCCGGGAGCTTTTCCTCGATCTGCTTAAGAAGAATGCAGACACATTTGGGGCATACAAAAAATGTATCATCAATCCGGGTGAAAGAGGTTATTTCGCTGCGCACGGTCATTTTGTGGCTTTCTGGTTCAACCCGGACGATACCGCAGAGTGGGAACCCGGAAAATCCGTCTGTTACAAGGATGCTGCGCGCGAGACGGCAGATCCGAATGAACCTCTCCCGGCGAGTGATCACTGTCGTATTATTACTGTCAAAAAGTAGGCACCATACCGTGTCCTGAACATTCCGTCTACCGGGATGACATTAATCAAGAGGGCAATCAATGATCGCTCGGAATGGCGTGCTGAGGCAAATAATTATAATGGCGGACATATGTTGTTACCTGGTCTATCAGCTACACATTGCCAAATCCAATGACAATTGATGCCGGGCAGATGGATGCCCTGAAGTTCCTTCAAAAATTCGATATCGGGAGCTGAAATAACAGAGGAATTAATAAATGGGTGAAAACGCAGCAGTAAGAATAAAGGAGCCTGACAAGAGATCGAATAAAGCATCCAGATATCCGAGTCCTGTTTTCTTGCAATCCACAAGCTCGCCCATTGATGATCTCTTCTTCCTCCAAAGAACCGTTGGCAATCAGGCCGTGCAGGGGTTATTTAAGTGGGGCGGGGAAAATAGGCTCCTGACAAAGCTTTGTCCGGGCGCGGCCGGGATTTCGCTGCAGAGGCAACCGAAGGGGGGAGAAGAGAAAAAGGGTGCAGAAAAGTCAAAAATGATGCCGGCAGATTTTGTCATTGATCTATCGACCCCGGTGAAGAATCCCGAGCCCGACTACAGCAAAAATGAGGATGAACTCGGTGTATGGGAGAAGGCAGTGTTCCTTTCGCACTTTGAATTTGCCTATGCAACCGAGGCTATTACTATGCCTGATAAAAAACAGGGGAGTTATGTTTCCACAGTCTCCGCGAAATTCGTCAACCCTGAATTCTCTGTGCGGATTGCGAGCGAGCTGCTGGAGAATTCAAAATTCAAACCGACAGGAGAGAGAACTACCTGGATAACGATTCATAGTCGAGTAAGAAGACATGCTTATGTGCATATTGACCGCTATCGCGATGCAGCTAAAAAGATGGAAAATGAGATTCATAAATCCTTCGACAATCTTCCTACCGTTGATACGCCTCTTCCGGTTTCTAAGGCGGACCTGGATTCATATATGGAATCTCTTGGCTTGTACCTCTCCGCGAGGGTCGCATATGAATTATGGAAGACCACTTGTGACTGGGAAAAAGAGGATTATCCAAGACTGCTGAAAGGCATACCCAATGTTTCCGGTATTCTTAAAGTAGCATGCGACCCAAGGCCCGATGTTCCTGCTATACCTTTGCTTCCGGTTTCCGTCCGTGCGGAGATGAGGGAACCAGTGAAAAAGAAAAGGCAAAGCACTGAGAAAAAGGTCCGGTAAGGGTGAGTGATGAGGGCAATTTCCAAACTCCATGACGACAAGAAGCAGGATGAGACCTCTCGAAGCAGGAAATCGGGGCATTCTAATCTTGCCCGTTACCCTGTCGACCAAGTTGCGGCCCTGCAACAAACCGTCGGTAATCAGACGGTGCAGAGACTATTCAGACTGGGACTAATCCAGCCCAAGCCTGCAACCAGCCCTTCGGATGAAAACCATGGCCTTGTCCGGCCGTTGTCTGATGGCGTCGGTGAAGTCGAACTTGGTCATACTGACTGCGACTGGGACCGGAATGTCGGAGCCAAGGATATTTTTGTCCCTAAAAGCGGAGAGCCTAAGGTCAATATATCTGCAACTGAAGAATGCACAAAGCCATGCACCAAAAAACACGAAGACGATCATCTGCAAAGACTGAAGCCGATATGCAAGAGTTACTTCGAGTGCTTCAAGGCTGCGTCCGATAAGGCCGCCAAATCGGCTGAATGTAAGACATTCAAGAAAGAGGATGATAGGAAGAAGTGCATAGAGCAGGAGACAGAGGTAAACCGTTTGGAATGTTTTATTGCACTCGCCGATAAATGGGATGCGGAGGGATGGGAATGCGAGGCATATAAGCTGTCCCTGAAATGTGCGGAAGATCTGCAGCAAAAGGGCGACGCAAAGTGCAGCGGAAAGCTCGGCGCATATATCTACTCAGCTTCTCAGAAGATCAAGAAGTATTGCAAGACCGAACAGAAGGAAACGAAGGAAAAGCCAAAAGAACCCGAAAAACCGGGACGGAAATAGAAGCGAAATGCAAGCTGCTTGCTTATGGAAAAGCCGGTAGGTGGATGTGATTTATGAAAGAAAGAGTCGACGGTGCAAAGAATTCCGATGTAAAGGTCCGACAGAGATCTTCCAGGGCGCAGAATCCCGGCATGCCCCGGGACTACTCAGCTGTAAATAAAATCCTGCAGCTGCAACAAACCGTCGGCAATCATGAGGTGCAGAGATTATTTAGATCCCGGATCGTTCATGCGAGGAGCGGGATCGCCGCTCCCGGAACGGTCTCGAACATCGTACAACGGCGGCCCGCCGACGACTTTGTCATCAGAGGACAGTTTCAAGGCCAGCTGGACTATCCGGACCGCATATTCTTCGACCTCAACAGCGCAGAGCTCACTGAATTTGAGAAAAAAAGAATAGAGCTCTTTTTTTCCGGCAAGGCCGACATCAATCAACCCATTACGCTGACGGGACTGTCGAGCGAAGAAGGGGATCGCAGCTACAATCTCGCTCTGGCGACGCGGCGCGCTAATGAGGTCAGAAAACAGGTGCTGCGGCTGAACCCTAAGGCATCCGTGACCCTGCTGCCGTCGCGGGTGGAGACAGGGGTGATCGATTACCGCTTCGTCCGGGCGGTGGTGATCAACGAAAAGGCAGGCGGCGGGGGAGCCACCCCGCCGGCCACATGCGATCTCGAGAGCCTCAGGAAACTGCAGACGAAGGCGATCGACCTGATAGGGACGGCGCTGCCTCATCTGGATGATGCGACCTTCGACCCTACGGTACGGTCTTTGTTTGGTGATCCGCTCCCGAAAAAGGATCTGAAAAAGCATCTCGCCGCCCTAAAGGCCAAACTGGGAGAGATTCTGAATGCCGGTAATTACGAATGCGCGAGGCGTGACGACCCCATTTGCAGCGCCGGAGCCCTCGCCTATGCCAATCGGAAGACGAACAGGATCTCGTTCTGTCCGGACAGTCCGGCAGCTCGGCAGGGAGATGAACGGGAGAGAGTTAATACCATGATTCATGAAACGTTGCACCTTACGCCCGATTTGTTTACGAAGGATTATGCTTATACCTCCGATCCTCTGATCTCTTATCTGTCGCAAGCGGAGGCGCTGAAAAATACCGATTCGTATGTTCTGCTCATCCGGCAGCTTGCGCTCAGCATATCGCCGCCACAGGCCGCTTTTTCGGGTACGACAAAGGGCTTCAAAGACTCCGAGCGTGACCTGATATGGGGCGCCATCGGTTGGGCGATGAGCTCTGTAAAGGCAGCTCACTATCAGGTCGCCAGTTTATACAAGGCGGTTGATCTAACGCTAACGACAAAATCGTGGCCGGATATATATGAAGGCTATGTCGATCTATATAAAAGGCTGGCTCCGATATTCGGGCTCAGACCGCTGCGGGACGGCGTGCCGGGCAAAGGGCTTGGGGATGAGGACAAATGGAAGCTTGCAGGAATCCACGACAGACTGAAGACGCTCACCCTGACTGTGAATCCCGATATCAGGCGGTATGATGTCGAGCGTAAAGATAGTATATCGTCAATTTCGATAGACTTTCGCGCGCTGTATGCAACTGCCGAGGTCAATGGGGCATTTCCTGCGCTGTCGCTGGATGAGCGGGTGAAAAAGATCCTTGACGAAATTGTCGCGAAAGGACAGCTAAGCGCTCAGTACGCGTCTGCCATCATCGAGATTCGCGATTTCATGGGGAATAAATGGCCGGTGTAAAGTATAGACATAAGCTGTCTCAAAGGAAATCTAGCGGCCTGTGCGAGACCTGTCGTATACGCGATCTTATGTAGCAAGAGGGAATGTCTGCCTGAAAACAGACCACAAGAACCTTCTCTGTTCGGGTGACAGGTCATGATTGTCCATTACTGTAAGCATGGCTGCCATTGCAAGGGTCTTCCATTCCGATCTGCCTGAACACCTGGCTTTTAGACCCATGAGATCCAGACGTTCATAGATGAGCGTCATCGGCTGCCTGGGAAGTGATGCGGCAGCCAGCCGCGATTTCATCAGGATGATCGAGGCCTCGATCTCCAGCAGTTCGTTTTCGCTGAAATACGAATTGTATTCTTCCGCTCTCATAAATCTTCGGGATTACACAGGCTTCTTCCGAATCAGCAACAGTTGCTTGTCTTGCTGCCGCTGCTGCAGTCGCAGGATGGCTCTCCGCCGTACAGCATGCTGTTTATGATAGCAGCGGCGCATCCGACGCCTTTGGCGACGACAATCGCGTTGAAGGCGCAATTGTTTGCGCAGGCGCCACACTCCATGCAACTGTCACGGTTATGAATCGAGGCTTTCTTGCCCGATATTATGAAAACGTCATGCGGACACACATCGACGCACATGCCGCAGCCAGTGCATCTGTCCGGAAATAGTTCTATGCTCGACTTCCCTGTGAGATATTTCATATAACACCCCAGACATACAACTTAAATATGATTAATAGTATAACTGAAATGGCACCGGCAGACAGATAGATCGGAAAGGCTATTTTAAGCTCCTTTTTTACCCCTGACATGCCTGTAAATGTCGTCGATCCGGTAAACTGCAGGGCCAGATAAGAGCTGACAAGCGGGAAAAAGATATATGCGGCTCCGCGGAACAGAATATTATACTTGTCGTTGCACGCAATGAAGCTTGTAGTAACAAATGTGGAAATCAGTCCCATGACCCATCCTTTGACTGCAAAAGACCGAAATGGTATGAAGGGCAGAAGAAGCGGGGTAAAGAAGCATCCTGCCAGAACCGCTGCCAGCCCCAAAATCAGGAAAGGCAGGCCCCCGGTCCATGCGTCTTTAAAAATAATGCCCGATGGCGTCAGCCCGAATAGCAAAAGTATAACTGCCGCGAAAGGCAGGAACTTCTTCATTGCAGGAGCGATCTCCATGGGTGTAAGGACCAGCCTGTCTGCCATATTGAATTTAACAATTCGCATGTCTTTTGTTGCTTTATAACCTGAACGGATATATGCCGGAATATCTTTTGAATAAACCGGTCCGAAAAGAACCTGGAAGCCCGTAGCCTGTTTAATTCTGAATGCGCTTACCCCGGCTGCGCCGAGCTGCGGAACTATTATCCGTCTGT
Source organism: Dissulfurispiraceae bacterium (assembly GCA_035319185.1). GTDB lineage: Bacteria > Nitrospirota > Thermodesulfovibrionia > Thermodesulfovibrionales > Dissulfurispiraceae > Fen-1308. The sequence continues at coordinate 8,054 of DATHDF010000024.1, forward strand.
GTTCCACGAGCGCATGCAAGCACGACGATGAAATGCACCTGATCAACTCATCGGTCCCGAAAGTGCCTTTCCCTGCGGCACACCACACGTTGATGCCCTTTGTGTCCAGAACAAGTATCCATGCGCTAAGCCCTTTTAACTCGCGCCTCAGCATGTCAAAGCTGTATTTGTAGTTTGCGCTAACTAATACGTCGGATGCGTTATCCGGCGAACCTACAGCATAAAGGCCGGTAGAGACCCTGCAATCATTCCGGTAAGAAGTGGTTCTGCACTTGAAATGTTCCCAATAGTCGGCGTTCGTCATAAGGGTTGAAGCTTTTATAGCCGGGCCCGCAGGGGTCATTACAATATCCTCTCCCCAGGTCGGCAAGCTGAGCATATTCGATTTGTCGGGCGACCCTGCACAGCTGCATGATCTTCTTTCCGTGCTTTCAACCTGGGCATCCCTGAATTTAAGTTCAAGCATATTCTTATTTCTATAGGTCACAGTATTTCTTTGAGCATGGGGCTGATCCCCGTTTCCTTAGTCGCTGCGCTCCCCAATTATCAGATATATCAGAATCAGTCTAACTGCCTGCCGTTGATATAGACCTTATCAGGCGATTTAAGCGATTCGTACAACGTGGCCGGCCCGCCCTTAAGCACGACGAACGTTGCCGGCATCCCGACCTTCAACTCTCCCATCTTATGTCCTATTCCTAGCAGCCTGGCACCGCTGGCCGTCGCAAGCCGTACTACTTCAGAAAGTGTAAAGCCCGCCGCCGAAAAAAGCCGCATTTCTTCAGAGAAGGACTCTCCATGTTCGACGCCCAGACTGCCGCAGTCCGTGCCTATTGCCATCGGCACGCCTATTGATTTTGCAAGTCTCATCTGTTCCAGCTGATGATCGAGCGTCTTCACGGAAATATTGGCTTCCTTCGACCCCTTCCTTGCCAGGCGTGAATACGCCTTCATCGGATACGCCGTAGGTATCCAGCAAACACGGCGTTCCGCCAGAAGTCTCAGATTGTCCTCGCCTATAAAATACCCGTGTTCAATGGAATGGCATCCAGCTTGTGCCGCAAATCCTACGGGAATCTTTCCATTGGCATGGACCATGATCTTAAGGCCCATATTTTCTGCGGCTGCCACTGCTTCTGCCAATTCCTGAAGGCTGAACTGGGGCCGGGTCTCCTTGCCGAATTCAGCCAGGCTGTTGATCCCGGAGTTGACTATCTTTATATGGTCGGGTCTGTCGGTATCCGATTGTATCGCCCCGGCAAGCGACTGGCCGTTCTCCGGCGCTCTGCCGATAAGCCGCCCGTAGCGTCCCTTTGAACGCCAGGCTCGTCCTGCGCAGCTGATAAAAGCGGGGGCGCCGCTCATGCCGGGCAAGGATTCCCGCTTGAAGCGCAGGGCATGTCCTCCATAGTCTCCACCATCTCTCAGAGCGACGATACCATATCTTGCTTGGGCTGAGAGGTGGCGGGAGATGATCGGTTCGGCTTCAATGAATGAGTAATTAAGCTGCCTTAATCTCAGCGCTGAGTCGGATGAGCCGGACATGAAGAGATGGACGTGGCAATCGACCAGACCGGGGATTAGTGTGCATTCACTCCAGTCGATAGTCTCCGGCGGAAACCGTTCCGCATTTAGGTCTTTGTCGAGAGCCGCGATTATGCCTTTGTCAATGCGAAGAAGAACTCGCTCTTGTACCGGGCCGCCGCTTCCGTCGATAAGACAGCCGCAAAATATGTGCGTAAATTTGCTCACTTAGTTCCCCAACTATGTTCGTTTCCGTTCGATGATAACACGCGGCGCATGAGAGGTCAAAACCGCGCATATTTGAATAACAGGCTGTTGTTTGTTACAAATAAAAATAAAATGAAACGTAACCCTGCGGGAAAGTATTGAAAAAAATCTTACTGATTGCGATATTTTTTTTGGTTTTGTTGCCCTGCATCGCTTATGGACACGGGCCTTCTGTCTCTGGAGAACTCGGCATCGTTGAAAAAACCGGTGCTGCCATTCCCAAGGACATAGTGATGCACGACGAAAATGGCTCTGTCCTGAAGCTGGGAGACATTATCAAAAAGCCGACGATACTCTCGCTTGTTTATTTGACGTGCGACCACATCTGTCCGCAGTTATTGGGTGGTCTTGCAGTTGCTCTTCCGGGGCTGAAGCTTTTACCGGGAAAGGACTATCAGCTGGTAACCGTAAGCTTTGATGAGCGTGACGATCCAACTACAGCCGCTGGTAAGAAAGCTAATTATGTAAAGGCAGCCGGCAGAAAATTTCCTGCCGATGCCTGGAAGTTCTTGACGGGGGACAGAGAAAATATCGCCCGGATCACCGATGCCGTCGGGTTTCATTTTCAGCGTGACTCACACGGATTCGTCCATCCGGTCATTCTTGTGTTTATCTCGCCAAAAGGCGTGATCACAGGATACCACTATGTTTCAAGGTATCAATACGGCGCGGAGTATCCGGTGGCCTTTTCATCGGCAGAGCTTACGGCAGGACTCTCCGACGCGGCCCGCGGGGCTGTCACGATCGGCGTTTCGAAGTCTGCGCTCTATTGCTTTACTCATCAGCCGGAGAGCCAGGACAGATTTTTCAATATTCTGGCGGTTACCGGGATAGTCACCCTTCTGTCTGCAATAGGCTTTTTCATATACCTTAAGCTGACTTCAAAGAGGGCGGGTTCGTGACGGAAGCAAGGGCAGACGATATGGCGCAGCAGGAGCCGAGTTTCTACCACGAACATGGAAGGTATAGAGGGGTCTTTGCGTGGTTGATGTCGACTGACCACAAGAGGATTGGACTTATGTATCTGGGCGCGCTGCTCAGTTTCTTTTCTGTCGGCGTTTTGCTCGGGGTGCTGATAAGGTTGAGCCTTATCGCTCCGGGCATGGTGCTCAATGCTCAGCAATACAATGAGGTATTCACGGTCCACGGTATCATCCAGATATTTCTCTTCATCATTCCGGGGATTCCGGTCGCCTTCGGAAACTTCTTTCTGCCGATCATGATAGGTGCCAGGGATGTAGCATTCCCGAGGCTCAACAGGCTTACGCTCTGGCTTTACCTCGCAGGCGCGGCAATCGTGCTTCTTTCCTTATTCATCAAGGGCGAGCCACCCGATACCGGCTGGACATTTTACGCTCCGTACAGCATACAAACAAAGGCCAATGTATCGCTGGCGGTGCTTGGAGTATTTGTGCTTGGGTTTTCGTCCATCTTCACAGGCCTTAACTTTGTCACAACCATACACCGCATGAGGGCGCCCGGCATGGGATGGTTCCGACTTCCGCTTTTCGTATGGACCCTGTATGCAACCGGCTGGGTGCAGATTCTGGCCACGCCTGTTCTTGCGATCACGTTGGTATTCATAATCTTGGGGCGCATATTCGGCGTCGGCTTTTTCGATCCGTCGAAGGGTGGAGACCCGATACTTTATGAACACCTGTTCTGGGCCTACTCGCACCCCGCAGTGTACATAATGGTGCTACCTGCCATGGGAATTATCAGCGAAGTAATGCCGACATTCGCCCGGCACAGGATATTCGGATACAAGGCGATTGTTTACTCTGCTTTAGGCATCGCGACTGTCGGATATTTCGTGTGGGGACATCACATGTTCACCAGCGGCATGAGCGACACCGCGCGGATAGTTTTTTCATTCATAACCTTCCTGGTTGCTGTGCCAAGCGGGGTCAAGGTCTTCAACTGGGTGGCTACTCTTTACAAGGGCTCCATACAGGTCGATTCACCGCTGCTCTTCGCCCTATCATTCATCTTCCTGTTTTCGATAGGCGGGCTTACAGGGCTGATAATCGGTTCGCTTGCGCCGAACCTGCATGTGCACGGAACATATTTTATCGTGGCGCATTTCCATTACGTTATGTTCGGGGGCGTCGGGTTCGCAATATTCGCAGGGCTGCATTACTGGTTCCCCAAGATGTTCGGCAGGATGTTCAGCGAGAAGGTTGCCAAGACAGGTTGGGCCTTTCTGTTTGTTGGTTTCAATGTGCTTTATTTCAGCATGTTCATTCTAGGCTATCAGGGAATGCCGAGAAGGTATTTCGAGCCGCCGCCTCAGTATCACGGATGGTCGGTTGTCTCTACCATCGGATCGTGGCTGCTGGCCGTCGGCATCATCATCATCTTCAGCAACCTGATACGTTCGCTTTTCAAGGGACCGAAGGCGTCTTCAAACCCATGGGGAGGCAGGACGCTTGAATGGAGCATTTCATCGCCGCCGCCTGCAGAGAATTTTACCGAGATACCGGTTATCAAAGAAGGCTTTTATGGCAATAAATAGCGATTCCGAATCCGTTGTACGGCCGGCTGAAAAAGGCGGCGTCGATTATGCCGGAAAGAAGATAGGCATGTGGCTCTTCCTGTTTACCGAGCTGCTTTTCTTTGGCGGCATGTTCCTGCTTTATTCCGTATACCGCGCTCAATATCCTGCAGAATTTCATGCAGGGGCGCAGGAAGAGAACCTGCTTCTTGGTTCGATCAACACAACGGTCCTTTTGACGAGCAGCTTTACTATAGCCCTGGCGATCGCCGCGATCAGGAGGGGAGACAGGGCGCTCTCCATGTATATGCAGTCATTGACTATACTGTTTGGGATTTGCTTTCTGATAATCAAGTACTTCGAATGGGCTGCCAAGATATCGATGGGAATCTACCCGGACTCTCAGCTCCTCCTGAATATGGGAAAGGGCGATATCCTCTTTTTCAGTCTGTACTTCGTGATGACAGGCATCCATGGCATCCATGTGCTGATCGGTGCGGTAGCGATTTCGATCATGTTGGTTTATACCTGGCGCGGCTCGATCAACAGGAACAGCTTCGTCAGGCTCGAAAATACCGGACTGTACTGGCACTTTGTTGACATTGTATGGATATATCTATTTCCGCTTTTCTATCTGGTTACCTGAGGACCGCCGAATGAACGAAGAAAGATCGTACATACCTGAGACGGCATATGCCAGCTACGCGCTCGCATGGGCGCTGCTCCTGGCACTGCTGATCCTGACGATAGCTGTTGCAAAATTGTCTCTGCTGGCGGCCTACAGCGTGATCGGCAGTCTCTTTATCGCCACAATCAAGGCTGGGCTGGTTTTGATGTATTTTATGCATCTGGGGCATGAAGGCCGGGTTGTCAAGGGGATGTTGCTGTTGGCAGTGGCAGCGCTGTTCTTTATCATTGCCCTGACCTTCTCCGATGTCTGGTACAGGTGAGGATTGATATGTTCACAGGATCGGCCATTTCGACAGGCAAGGTTGACGAATCGTTCTTCTATATCGTAGCGATATCGGTAGCCCTTCTAGTCGTTGTGACTGTGACGATGATAACCTTCTTGTTCAGGTACAACCGCAAGAGGCATCCGGAACCCGAAAAGGTCGGCGAGCCCCTCTGGCTTGAAATCATATGGACGGCCGTCCCAACCGTCCTCGCCCTCTCGATGTTCTATTATGGCTGGGTCAATTTCGATTTCATCCGCACGCCGCCGAAGGATGCCATAAATGTGAATGTCGTCGGTCGCGAATGGTCTTGGCTTTTTACTTACGATAATGGCAAGCAGAGCGATGTACTGAGGGTGCCGCTCAACAAGCCCGTAAAGCTGATTCTTAATTCGGCGGACGTCATCCACAGCCTTTATATCCCCGCATTCAGGATCAAGGAGGACTGCGTCCCGGGCATGAAGACATATCTCTGGTTCAATGCAGACGAAGCGGGGACTTACGACATCTTCTGTACGGAGTATTGCGGCGTGGGCCATTCACATATGCTTTCGAAGGTGATCGTAATGCGTGCAGATGAATACGAAAAATGGTATTCGGCAAGCGAATCGGGAGGGTTGGCGGCAGAAGGGATGAAGATTGCTCAGGAGAAGGGATGTCTCGGCTGCCACAGCACAGACGGATCCAGGATGGTCGGGCCATCATTTAAGGGACTTCACGGCAAGGTCGAGGTTGTAATCAGAGACGGAAAGGAGATGCAGGTCACCGTCGATGACGAATTCTTGGAGCACTATATCGAGCATCCCAACGTCGACATCATCAAAGGATATCCGCCGATAATGCCAGCGATCCCGCTGAAGGAAGCGGAGATAAAGGCGCTTGTAGAGTATATAAAGACTGTGAAATAAATGAACGATATCTTTTGTCTGTGCAAACTTAAAGTCTCCTTCTTTGCTGCATTGTCGGCTGCAGCAGGGTTTATACTCTTTCTGGGGAGGATAAATGACAGGGCGCTGGTTGTCTCTGTTGGTGTGTTTTTTCTTGCATGCGGCGCATCTGCCCTGAATCAGTATCAGGAACTCTCGACTGATGCCTTGATGGCAAGGACAAGAAACAGGCCGCTTGCGTCCGGACGGATGGCACCGGGCAAGGCGCTTGTGATCGTCGCTGCGCTTATATTCAGCGGTCTTGTGTCACTCTATGGAGCGTTCGGTTCAACCACCGTTATTCTGGGGCTTTGCGCGCTTTTGTTATACAACGGCATTTATACAGGCATGAAGGCGACGAGCGCTTTCGCAGCTGCGCCGGGGGCCCTCATAGGCGCTATCCCTCCAGCTATGGGATGGGCTGCCGCCGGAGGCTCTCTGTCCGATCCGAGATTGCTGTCTGTTTCCCTTTTTTTCGTCATCTGGCAAATCCCCCACTCCTGGCTGTTTCTTCTGAGGTATGGCGCAGAATACGAAGAAGCCGGACTTCCTTCTCTTATGCGTGCTCTGGGCCGGGAGCGGCTTGATCGTGTCGTCTTCCAATGGATATCAGCGGTTGCGGTGAGCGGGCCGGTATTATGCCTGTTCGGAATGGGAAGCTCGGCTATAGTGCAGTATTCCCTTCTGGCTGCGTCGGCCTGGCTGGTAACGCGCACGATACTTTTCATGCGCGGCGGCACAGCGGAGAAACCTGTATTTAGTAGTCTGGATAGATACGTTCTAATAGTTGTGGTCCTGCTGGTATCGGACCGCATTCTGATTCCATAAACCGTTGTTTGCCTGACCCGGATAAATGTGCAGTTGCAGTATGGGATATCTCAACTTTGATCAGACAACTTTCCCTCTTATACTTTATCTAGTTTGCCCATAGGAGGATTTATGATGGAGAATTACAAACTATCGAGACGCGCTCTGTTGAAGGGTGCAGCTGCCATGGTCGCTATGTCTGCTGTCCAGGGCTTTCCGGCGGAGATATTTGCAGGCGAGCGAATGGCGCGATTTCCGGAGAAGACCGATCTGCTGCTCCTTACCGCCAGACCTCCGCAGCTTGAGACTCCAATGAGCTATTTTAAAGAAATGATAACGCCGAACGAGGCTCTTTTTGTCAGGTGGCACATTTCGCAGATTCCGACGTCTGTCGACCTGAACTCCTGGAGGCTGAAGATCGGAGGCAATACCGAAAGGGAGCTTTCTCTGTCTATGGATGATCTCAGGAAATTTGAAAAAGTCGTCTATACGGCAGTTATTCAGTGTTCGGGAAACAGCAGGAGTTTCTTTTCGCCGAGGGTCTTCGGCGGCCAGTGGAAGAACGGGGCCATGGGCAATGTTACATGGGCGGGGGCCAGGCTGAAGGATGTTCTCGACAGGGCTGGACTCAAGGCCGGTTCGGTAGACATAGCCTTCAATGGCCTTGATTATCCGCCGTTGGCTTCGGTACCCGACCTGGTCAAGAGTCTTCCTGTCGACAAGGCCCTGGAAAGCGACATCATCATAGCATATGAGATGAACGGCAAACCGCTCCCGATGCTCAACGGGTTTCCGGCAAGACTGGTCGTGCCCGGTTGGTACGCGACGTACTGGGTGAAGTCATTGAGCGATATAACGGTGCTGTCCAAACCCTTCGACGGATTTTGGGTCAAGACCGCCTACCGCATTCCAGATACTCCTTGCGGTTGCATCGAGCCTGGTTCAGCGCCGGCGAAAACCATTCCCATAAATCGCATGACCACTCGGTCTCTGATTGTCGCGCCCGAAGGCGGATCGTCCGTGAAAGCAGGAGCGCCGGTCAGCATAACAGGCATCGCATTTTCAGGAGGCTACAGCATCAGCGAGGTTGTCGTATCGACAGACGGTGGAAGAAACTGGGGTCAGGCTGCCCTCGGCAAAGACATGGGCAAATATTCATGGATTCAGTGGTCATATCCGTGGCGGCCTGAAAAGCCCGGCAAATATATTCTGATGGCTAAAGCGACTAACAGCATAGGCGAGTCGCAACCGTTTGAGGGGCTATGGAACCTGGCTGGTTATTTATGGAACAAAGTGGAAAAGAACGAAGTTATAGTCAGGCAGGAGGGCGCATGAAGAAAATACTATCAATAATAATATTTCTTCTGATTGTGACCGCTGCTGCATATTCAATGGGTGACGAGAAGCGCATTGCATTGCCGAACATTCAGACGGACCTTGCTCCGGGGGCAGGTAGGGAGAAGGTTTCGACTCTCTGCAATATATGCCACAGTGTAGATTATATAACGATGCAGCCGCCCGGGACCAGGCAGCAGTGGGCTGCTACGGTAAAAAAGATGATCAAGGTTTTCGGCGCGCCGATCAGCGAAGCTGATGCGGAAGTGATCACAAACTATCTGTCCGAACATTACGGCCCGGCCAAATAGAATATGATGAGCATGCAAGGAGGTTTCAGGATGAATACAGGTATGCTGCGAAGCGCAATAGGGGTGTCGGCGGCTGTTATTTTAACGGCAGCGCTTGTAGGGATAGCATTTGGTGCTGATGCCGACAAGGAACTGCTCCAGCGGGCCGGCGGGATATTCAAGGCATTGCCCAAAGCGATGGAATCTGACCAGAACCCGATAACCCCTTCCAAAGTTAAACTCGGCAAGATGCTTTTTTACGAATCCCGCATATCCATCGACGGAACGGTCAATTGTGCGAAGTGTCACCCGATGAGCCTGTATGCAGCCGATGGCCTGAGAAAGTCGATAGGGAACAATTGCAAGGTCAACCCGAGAAACGCCCCCTCTTTGCTAAACGCGGCTGACCAGATCTCCGAACACTGGATCGGCAACAGGACGAGTGTGGAGGACCAGGCTAAGCAATCGGTGATAGGTCCGCCGGCCTTTGGAATGGTGAAATACGAGGACGTCGAAAAGAGACTGAAGGAATATGCGGAATATGTATCCATGTTCAAGGAAGCATTCCCTGCAGACAAACAGCCTGTGACAGTTGATAATTTCGCGAAGGCGATAGGGGCCTTTGAACGGACTCTGGTCACGCCATCGCCGTTCGACTCATATCTCTCCGGAGATACTGGTGTATTGACCGTGAAGCAAAAGAGCGGTCTGAAGACCTTTATGGAAATGGGTTGCATGGGCTGCCACTCCGGTGCATATATAGGCGGCCAGATGTATCAGAAGTTCGGAATTGTGGAGCCTTACTGGAAATATACGAAGAGTGAGAAGATCGACGAGGGCAGGTATGCGGTAACGAAGGTCGAGGCTGACAAGTACGTTTTCAAGGTTCCCATACTTAGAAACGTTGAAAAGACTCCACCGTATTTTCATGACGGTTCCGTAGACAGGCTGGAGGATGCCGTCATGATAATGGGGAAGGTCCAGCTTGGCCGAACTCTGACACAGGAACAGGCAGCCAGCATTGCCGATTTCCTGAAGTCGCTGACGGGAAAGATTCCGGAGGACGCACTGACGATCCCGATTTTGCCTTCAATAGAGTAGGGCGGTACCCGAAGGGCGGAGTATTCTTCAGACTGAATTAATAAACTAAAAAGCGGAGGAATTTAAAATGAAGAGAATCCTATCAGTTTCTGCGGCAGCTGTTGCCATGTGCATCCTGATTGCGGGCGGATCAATGGCAGAGGAGAAGAAGAACGCAAAGAAGATATCAGGTGAGGCTGAATTCAAGAAACATTGCGCTGTCTGCCATCTGGATGGAGGCAATGTCATAAACCCGGCCAAGACATTGCACGCCAAAGACCTGAAGGCAAACGGCGTTAAGAAGGCATCAGACGTTGTAGCCAAGATGAGAAACCCCGGCCCGGGGATGACCAAGTTCGACAAAGAGACTGTTCCCGACAAAGAGGCCAAGGCGATTGCGGCTTATGTCATGAAGACTTTCAAATAAGGTCTCGCTGCACAACTGCGGCAGGGCATGCTGCTGCGTGCCCTGCTTTTGGAATATGATTCAAGCTCGCTACCACATACTCTTTTTTGGTGAGGCGCGTTCCATGCCGCCGTTACTGTCGCTGCTTTGTTTGCAGCCTTTTCCTTCCGACCGGGCATCAACGATGATATCGCGCTGATTGACGCGCCAGTAAATGTAGCAGTCTTCGCTTACGGGTTCGACAAAGGCATAATATCCGTTTGCGAGGGGATATGTTTTTTCCTGCCATCCTATTTTGGACGCATATGAATTCGGATTCTTCATCTGTTGTCTGAGTTCGTCAATAGGTCTCGAAATCCATTCATTGCTGATTTCTTCGACGGACGCCTGGTGAGCGCAGGCCGCCAGCATAACTGTTAAAAAAAGCAGGTGCCGCTTTGCAATAGATAGAATCGTGCCAATTTTCACGCTGTCATCACCTCATCGACCGAACTGGCAATTATTTTAACAAATGGCCTTTGAAAATTGTAGCTTGTCGCCTTCCGTTAAACTGCAGACTTAATTTCGTGTGGTATGATATAGCCGGTATTCGTCGAAAGAGGTTGCTATGGGCATAAGCTATAAGAACACAAAGGATTTCGCTGCAGGCCAGCTGCAGGAGCTTTTTCTTTCAGTAAAATGGGAATCTGCAAAATACCCTCGAAAGTTGTTGGCGGCCCTCAGACAGTCGGACATGGTCTATTCCGCCTGGGACGGACAGAGGCTGGTCGGCCTGATCAATTCCCTGTCCGACGGCGTTTTGAACGTCTATTTCCCTTATCTGCTGGTAATGCCTGAATATCAGGGCGCCGGAATAGGAAAGAGGCTTGTGGAGCTGATACTGCAGCAATATAAGTGCTGTACCAGAAAAAGCGTGATTGCCTTTGACGAGCAGGTGAGCTTCTATGAAAGATGCGGCTTCAAAATTGGGTCTGGTTCAAGCCCGATGTTTATAACCGAGAAGACAAAAAGGGGCTAATTAAAGATCTTGCCCGGATTCATAATGTTTTTGGGGTCGATCAGCTGCTTTATATCCTGCATCAGCCGCATCTCGCGTTCATGGATCTCCATATCGATGTAAGGCATCTTTGCCAGCCCTATGCCGTGTTCGCCCGATATCGATCCACCCGCTGAAATAGTCGTCTCAAGAATTTTCCTGACCAGTGCATGACCTTTTGAGTATTCTTCGGCATTATTTTTATCGGCCATGATATTGACGTGAATATTGCCGTCGCCCGCATGCCCGAAGCTTACGATAGTAATTCCGGTCTCATCGGAATATTGCCTGAGCTTTCCAAGGATGAAAGAGATTTTGTCTCTGGGTACCACAATGTCTTCATTGATCTTGTTCGGCTTCAGATGGTACAGGGCCGGCGAAATCGACCTTCGCGCTTCCCAGAGCTTCTCTTGCGCAATGCCATCTGCAGCAACGGATGACTCGCCGCCCAGATCGCGACAGATCGATACGACCTTGTCCGCCTCTTTCTGAATGGCCGCGGGATGCCCGTCGATTTCGATCAATAGGAGCGCCTCTACATCCGTGGGAATGCCGGTCGGCTTATACTGTTCTATGGCCTGTATCGCAGACCTGTCCAGAAATTCGATCGTCCTCGGTATCACACGGGATGCAATTATCCTCGGCACCGCACTCCCTGCAGCCTCGATGCCGCTAAACTTTACAAGCAGGGTCACTACATCTTCAGGTTGTGGCAATATTCTGAGCCGGATCTTTGTCACTACTGCAAGCGTGCCCTCAGCTCCTATCAGAAGCTGTTTCAGGTCATAGCCGACAACTCGCTTGAAGGTCCTGCCGCCCAGGCTGACGACGCTGCCGTCCGGCAGCACAGCTTCAAGCTCCAGCACATAGTCTCGTGTGACGCCGTACTTGACGGCCCTGGGCCCTCCTGCATTGGTGGCGACGTTCCCCCCTATCGTGCAAATGTTCAAGCTTGCAGGGTCGGGAGGATAAAAGAGTCCGTGGTGCTCAAGCTCTCTTTGCAGCCGCCCGTTGACCGTGCCCGGTTCGACTACAGCCGTCATGTTGTCGGCATCGATTTCCACAATCTTCCGCATCTTTTCAAAGCTCAGGATTATGGAGTCCGCCCGATTCGGTATCGCAGCTCCAGCCATCCCTGTGCCCGCGCCACGAGGCACTATCTTCAGGTTTTGGTCTGCGGCATATTTGACCAACTTGACTACATCTTCGGTGTCTTTGGGCCAGGCGACGGCAAGCGGAAGACTTTCATCCACAATTGATGAATCGAAGCCATAACAAATGAGGTCTTCGTGCTCGCTTGATATCTCTACTCCCGATATGTGTGAAAGATTTTTCATGTCTGTAAATTATAATTGCTGCCGTGAGGTTCTGCAAATTGATCCATGACGGGCGGGCTTGCTGGTCAATCGGTTTTCTTGTCCGGCTTACGCAACAGCAATATTTTCTGCTTCGCTGAACTTGAGAGAAAGAGCTTTCGAGTTGCCCGGTTCTTCCATGGTTATGCCGTAAAGATAGTCGGCTGCCTCCATAGTTGCGCGATTATGCGTTATCACAAGGAACTGGGTTTCACCCGCGAGGCTTCGGATCATCTGCGCAAACCTGACGGTGTTGGATTCGTCGAGCGGGGCATCCGCCTCGTCGAGGATGCAGAGTGGAGAAGGCTTGATCAGAAACCCGGCAAATAGCAGTGACAGGGATGTCAGTGCCTTTTCGCCGCCCGACAGCAGATTTATGTTCTGGAGCTTCTTGCCCGGCGGTTGCGCGATGATGTCGAGTCCCGACTCCAGAATGTTCTCCTCGTCGGTCAGAATGATGTCTGCCCGGCCTCCTCCGAACAACGTGGTGAATACCTCCTTAAACTTTTCCCTCAGGCTATCAAAGGCTTCCTTAAGCTTTCTTCGCGTAGTGGCATTTATGCGCGTAATGGCTTCTTCCAGCTCGGCAATAGAAAGCGTAAGGTCCTGCTGCTGTTTCGAAAGGAAATCATGGCGATTCTTAAGCTCTTCATACTCTTCTATCGCCGCGACATTGACCGGCCCCATAGACTGAAGGGTTTCGTTCAACTCGGCGATCTTTTGCCCGTCTTCCTCTGGACTGAACCCTTCCAGCTCTATCTCTTCTTTCGATATCTCAACGCCATATTTCTGCATAGTGGATGTCTCGATATTTTCGAGCCTGACCCTGTTTTCGGCAAAGGAGGTATTGTTGTCGGCCAGCCGTTGAGAAAGATCGTCAATTATCGTTCGAAGCCCTTTCAGCGCCTCGTCCCTTGCAACAAGCTCGACATTTTCGTTATTGATGGCCTCTCTGCGCTCGGACCGTTCGTGATCTATAGCGGCTGCTTCTTCAACGAGTGCTTTGACGTTCCCCTCAAGCTGTTCCAGTTCGACGGTTGAGGACGCTATTTTTTCCTCGGCTGCCGTGATGTCGTCGCGGTCGGAGGTCTTCTTCAGCTCAAGTTCTTCGATGGTTCCCGATATCGTGGCGCGTTCTTTTTTCAGGGCCTCCAGTTTTTCGCGACAGACAACCAGTGAAGACTTCATCTCGGCAAGTTGGGCACGTTCTGTCTCATATTCGCCTCTGACTGCAGCGAGCGATTCCTGCAGGATGGATATTTCGTCATTTGCTGAGTTTCTTTCTTTATCCAATGCAGTTATTTCATCCGTTTTGGCGCTGATAACAGCCTGCAGAGACTCTTTTTCACCGGCAAGGGTCGCAAGTTCACTTTCAAGGAATGACAGGCGCCTATTCATTCTCTCGATCTCTTCGTTCTTTCCCTGCAGCGAGTGGTTGGATAGAGAAATCTCCTTTTCAATATCAATGAGCATGTTTTCAATGGCCTTGAGCTCTTCCTTCTTCGCGGCAAGGCTTTCAGACGCCGTTCTTATATCTTCTTCAAGACGGCCTATCTGTCCCTGGCGCGCCTCGATGTCCTTTTGCAACTCCTTAATCTCTCTCTTGCGCCTAAGCACCTCTTTGCCCTTTCCCGCGATGATGAATCCTTCAGCGGTAATCAGTTCCCCAGCCAGTGTAACAAAGGACATTTCGTTATGCGGGGCGCTCTTGCGAAGTTCAAGCCCGGATGCAAGGTCATTTACAACAAAGACATCTTTGAGCACAGCGCAGGCTATTGCCTGTGCCTCACCGCTTTCGAATGTGATGAAGTCGGCGGCCTTTCCAATTACCCCTATTCCGGCCGGCGCCGTCGCATTGTCGGAGGCTTCGACGGATGTGCGGCACAGATCTGTATATAGAATCGACGTTTTACCGAGGTTCTTGTCCCTGATTATTGCAACCGCAGCCAGGACATCCTCGATTTTGTCGATTATGAGTGAATTTATCTTTTCGGAAAGTGCAGCCTCGACCGCAACTTCATAGTCCTTGCCGGCGCTGATAATGTTGGATAAAATAGCGGGCGACAGATGCTTGCTCTCCTCCGATTCTGCAAGGAAATCGTATAAGGATTTGTCAACTATAAGCTCCTTCAGGGAGGATAGACGTGACAGATTGCCTGCAAGCTCCTCTTTTTCCTTCAGAAGCAGCGACTTTTTGTCCTCAATCTCATTCCGCAGGGTTGATATGTCCGCATTTATCGCATCCTGCTGATCGTACATGCGAGACATCTCGCCTTTTCTGCCTTCTATCACGCCGCCTATCTCAGCTATCAGCCTTTCACTGTCCGACAAGTTTTTTGCAATGCTATCCTTATCTCGCTGCGACGACGATTCCCGATAGTCAAGGTTCTCAAGCGACGACTGCAGTTTGTGCAGATCGTTTCTCCGGCCACTCAATGTATCTGAGAGTTTAAAGAGATCCCTCCTCTTCTGTTCAAGTCCTTCTTCCTTGTTGCCGATCGCCAGCTCGATGCTGGCAGCCCAGTCTTTCTTGTCCTTGAGGGCTTCGGTAATTCCATCCGTCTGCTCAATCAGCATTTTCTCGGTATCGTCAGCTTCAGCCAACTTGCCGATCAGGGCTTCCCTTCTGGAATCGAGCTCTTCTATATGGCTATGCAGGCGGATTATGTCTTCTTTCTTATTTTCCACCATGGTTTTAAGGACCGCCGATTCCTTTTCAAGCTCGGAAATGCCCTTTGCCTTTTCGTTTAGCCGGTTCTCGAGTTCGGCCAGGAGTCTTTCCTTTTCCAGAATTTCGATCCGCTTGGCAGCTATGCCGGTTTCGAGGGTCGAGAATTCCGATTTCCTGACCGACAGGGTTTCTTTAAGCCCCTCGATTTCGGCGCTAAGCGATTCAAGGATGCTATGGAAGCCGATGTATTCCCTCTTGGCTATTCTCAGGTCCAGCCCCTTGAATTCGTCCATCAGCCTTTTATACTTCTCCGCTTTTCTGGCAAGCCTGTCCAGACTGTTGATCTGTCGCTTGACCTCGACGATTATATCATTGATTCTCTGGAGATTTTCCTTTGATGAGGCCAGCTTGGACAATGCCTCCGCACGCCTTACCTTATACTTCATTACCCCGGCGACTTCCTCGATGAGAAACCTTCTTTCAAGCGGCTTTGAGTTTAGTATTTCGGCAATCCTGCCCTGGTCGAGAATCGAGTAGCTCTTAACGTCAAGACCGGTGTCGAGGAATATATCTCTGATGTCTTTCAGACGGCATGAGCGCTTGTTCAATATATAGTCGCTCTCGCCTGAACGATAAAGCCTCCTTGAGACCTCGATCTTGTCCTCGGGAGAGTCATCTGAAGATTCGCCGTTGCCCTCTGTTTTGCTGATTTTTACAGCCGTAGACAGCACAAGCCGTACTTCAGCCATGCCTTTTGATTTTTTGGTTGCCGACCCTTGGAATATGACCTCCTCCATTTTCTCTCCGCGAAGACTTTTGGCGCTTTGCTCGCCCAAAACCCATCTGAAGGCGTCTACGACATTGCTTTTACCGCAGCCGTTAGGCCCGACAATACAGGTAATGCCGTCATGGAGCTGCAGGGCGGTCCTGTCACCGAAGGACTTAAATCCGACGAGATCGATCTCTTTAACTTTCATACGACATTAATTGTACTTTTTGAGCTAAGTAAGGGTCAAGCTCAGTCCAGGCATAAATAAATCATAATGAAGTGATAAGTTTTTTTAATTTGACGGTAAACTTTTCCCTATATTAACCTGTAGTGCAATTTCTGGAGGCACCTGTGTCTCTAATCGCGTAAAAGGTAGTAAAAACAAAATAAAGAGGAGGAATTTATGCCCAAGAAGTACGATACTCCATTGCTGGATGAGCTGGAGAAAGGCGCATTTCCGAGCTTCGTCACCGAGATCAAAAAAGCGGCGAAGAAGACCGAAATGGCAAATGATGAGTTGGGTGTTCTCGAAAAGTGCTATCGTGAAAGAAAGACCCACTGGAAACACGGCGGCATCGTCGGTGTCAGGGGTTACGGAGGCGGCGTTATCGGAAGGTATTCGGATGTTCCCGAAGAATTTCCGAACGTAGCCCACTTCCATACCGTCAGAATTAACTCCGTATCAGGACTTTTTTATAAAGCCTCTGATCTCAGGACCGTTTGCGATATCTGGGATAAATACGGAAGCGGATTGACCAATTTCCACGGCTCCACCGGCGACATGGTTCTTCTTGGGACAACGACAGACAAACTCGAGCCTATTTTCGCTGAATTCTCGTCGCGCGGCTGGGACCTTGGAGGCTCCGGTTCCGCTCTCAGGACGCCTAGCTGTTGTGTAGGCGCTGCAAGGTGCGAATGGGCAAATATAGATACAATGGGCATAACTTATGCCATTACTCAGGAATTCCAGGATGAAATGCACAGGCCTGCGTTCCCTTATAAGTTCAAGTTCAAGACCGCTGGGTGCGCCTGCGACTGCATAGCTTCCATCGCCCGCGCAGACTGCTCGATCATCGGCACATGGAAAGGCTCTATAGCCGTCGACCAGAAAGAGGTCAAGGCATATGAAAGCAAGGGCATGAACATCCAGGCTGAAATAGTCGATATGTGCCCCACCAGCTGCATAAGCTACGACGGGAAGGCACTCAAGATTGACGATGCTAACTGCTCACGCTGCATGCATTGTATCTCCAAGATGGGCAAAGCTTTGAAGGGTACCGGAGAAAAGGGAGCCACTATTCTCATAGGCAGCAAAGCCCCATTCGTCGTCGGAGCTACTTTGTCGTGGGTTATCGTACCATTTATTAAGATGGAGCCGCCTTATACCGATTTCTTCGATCTCATCAGGAAGATGTGGGAGTGGTGGGATGAGCATGGAAAGAACAGGGAAAGGATCGGAGAGCTTATTATCCGCCGCGGCATGAGGGAGTTCCTCGAGTACATCGGACTTGATCCGTTGCCGCAGATGGTGAAAGAGCCCAGAAGAGATCCGTTCTGGTTCTGGACTGACGAAGATCTGACAAAATAAATCTAAAATATAAATAGAGGAGGACAGTCATGGCATTACCTCAGAGAAGAACCGACATAGGACCACCACATTTTAAAGATTTTATACCGCCCGTCATCCAGAAGAACTACGGGGATTGGGCGCATCATGAGATATTGAGCGGCGGCGTAATGGTTCACGTGGCCAACAGCGGCGACAAGATATGGACTGTTAGGTGCGCATCGCCCAGACTTCTTAGCACGGATACTATAAGGGAAATCGCGGACCTGGCTGAAAAGTTCTGCGGCGGCTATCTCAGGTTTACAACCAGGAACAACGTAGAGTTTCTTGTCTCCGATGAGAAGCAGGTTCAGCCCCTTCTCGATGCCCTTAAGGCGAAGAAGTATTTTGTCGGCGGCATGGGCGACAGCGTCCACGGCTATCACATCACCAACATAGTCCACACGCAGGGATGGATCCACTGCCACAGCGCATGTACTGACGCATCCGGCCTGGTAAAGGTCATCATGGACGATCTGGCCGACTACTTCAATGTAAAGACGACCCCCGGCAAGGTGAGACTCGCAGTTGCATGCTGTACGAATATGTGCGGCGCGGTCCACTGCTCGGACATCGCGATAGTTGCAATCCACAGAAAGGTCCCCAGGATTGAGCATGACAGCGTAAAGAACCTGTGCGAAGTCCCTTCGACCATAGCATGTTGCCCGACCGGCGCTATCAGCCCTGATCCGGCAAAGAAGAGCATCAAGATCAACAACGACAAGTGCATGTACTGCGGAAACTGCTACTCAGTATGTCCGGCCCTCCCGATCTCCGATCCGGAGAACGACGGCGTTGCCATCGTCGCCGGCGGCAAGGTAGGCAGCCTTAGATGCGATCCGAAGTTCTCGAAGCTCGTTGTTCCTTACATCCCGAACAACCCGCCGAGATGGCCTGAGGTCACAAGCGCGGTCAGGAAAATCCTCGAGGCTTATATTTCCGGCGCCAGAAAGCATGAGAGAGTCGGCGAGTGGATCGAGAGGATCGGATGGGAGAAGTTCTTCGAACTCACGGGCTTCCCATTCACCTTCCAGCACATCGATGACTTCACAATCGCCAGGGAGACATTCAGGACATCGGCAGCCTTTAAGTGGTAATATGACGGCAGCAGGAAGGGAGCCTTCGAGGCTCCCCTTTCCTGTCTACTGCTGAAAGAAAGGGGTACGACATAATGGAAAAAGAAGAGCTGAAAAAGAAAATATATGAGCTGGTAGAAAAGTCCATGGGCAAGAAGAAGCTCAAGGGCGGAGACATCAAGAAAACCTTCAAGGCCGAGGGAATTGCCGAAGATGAGATCAAGGATGCCCTTAAAGACCTTGTTGACGAAGGTAAGCTGATTTACACCTATTTCGGCGGCAGCTACGTGGAGATCCCCCCGAAAGAGTAGTCTCATCCGGGATAAAATAGGAAAAATAAAGCGGATTGCGTTGCGCTATCCGCTTTATTTTTGTATAGGCCGGCTACTCTTCCATTTCTTTGAAAAACCTCTTGCCGGCCCCGCATACCGGGCATTTCCAGTCCTCCGGAATGTCTTCGAATTTTGTATCGGGAGGGATTTTACCCTTCCGGTCGCCCTTCTTGTCGTTGTAGATATAGCCGCAATTATTACCCTGACATTGCCACATTCCATTCCCCTCCATTTGATCGCCTGAAAGCACTATGTCGAATTATACCTGTTTTGCCTGATCCAAATCTCGCACGGAGCCGCCGGTTTGAGCGGATGTCCGGCCGATACGTTATAATATAACTTCATGAACTATCCGAGAATAATCATTGCAGGTGTGCGTGGAGGAAGCGGTAAGACGACCGTTTCACTCTCATTGACGGCATCATTAAGGTCCCATCGCAACCTGAAGGTGGTCCCTTATAAAAAAGGGCCCGACTATATCGACGCCGGATGGCTCTCCATCGCCGCAAAGCAGCCTTGCTACAACCTTGATCCGTTTCTTGTGGCGAAGGATGAAGTTACCCGATCCTTCATCTCTCATTTCGAAGGAGATATTGCCGTCATTGAAGGAAACAGGGGACTCTTCGACGGAATGGATGCCGAGGGCTCATTCAGCACAGCTGAGCTTGCAAAGCTGCTTAATGCCCCTGTGATACTTGTTGTGGATTGCACAAAGATGACCAGAACCTCTGCTGCGGTAATTCAGGGACTGACGGGTTTTGACAAGGGCCTGGGTATAAAGGGAGTAGTGTTGAACCAATTGGCTGGAGCTCGCCATGAAGCTATAATAAGGCAATCGGTGGAGAAATATTGCGGCGTTGCAGTTGTCGGCGCCATTCCGCGGCTCAGGGCCGGGGAGATGCCGGAACGGCACATGGGTCTTACCCCTTATCAGGAGCACGAAGACACAACCGGCGTTATATCATTTGCGAAAGGGCTGGGAGAGAAATATCTCGATCTGTCCGCAATAGTAGCTATTGCTGAATCGGCAGGCCCTCTGCCCCTGATTGCAACAACTGCTGGCCGGGAAAAAAGCTCGGCCTCAGCACCTGTAGTCCGTATAGGCGTTTTCAGAGACGCGGCATTTCAGTTTTATTACCCTGAGAATTTCGAGGAGCTTCAGAGACTGGGCGCCGAGATTGTTGAAATAGATGCAATTGATGGTGGCAGCCTTCCCGATGTTGATGCTTTGTACATCGGCGGCGGTTTCCCGGAAACCAATGCGCTGAAGCTCGCAGAGAATGCATCTTTTCGCGCACAGGTTAAGTCTGCAGCCGAAAACGGCCTGCCTATCTATGCCGAATGCGGAGGCCTCATGTTCCTGGGCGATGCCATCGTCATGAACGGACAGAGATATCCAATGGCCGGGGTCTTCCCTCTTGTCTTTGATATGAAACCAAAGCCCCAAGCTCACGGTTACACCATTGTCGACGTGGTGGGGGAGACCCCTTTTTATCCTGAAGGCACCGTTCTTCACGGGCATGAGTTCCATTATTCCTCTGTGGTCGAGTTCGGTACCCCCGATGGTTATCGGCTTGCGTTCAGCATGAAGCGCGGAAAGGGGATCAGCGGTCAGGTAGACGGCATCTGCTATAAGAACGTACTTGCAACATACACGCATATTCATGCCCTCGGAACGCCCGAATGGGCCCTGGGATTGATTAATAAAGCAAAGGAGTTTAAAGAAAATAATGACAAAATACACGCCTGAATGCCCTTATTGCGGCAAACCGCTGGCGAGACCAGAGCCTACCAGGACCGAGTTTGTCGAGATCATCAGCGGCAAGTGTGACTGCGGTGCGGTATATGTCTGCGATCCGACGGGCCACAACGTCGGAGAGGCTTATAGTGACGCGATGGCTTTAGCAGCTGGGGAGTGGAATATCGGTGACATGGATGCCGAGAGCTATGATCTGAAGGAGATGGATTATGATCTCAGGAGCCATAGCCGGGTATATGCCAAGGGGCTGAATGTTCAGTCCGGCAAGCTTATATTTATCAGAATGGCTGGGAAGGGCGAAAAGGAGTCTGAGGTCGGAGGCGCCGAGTCCGATGCCGGACTGCCGGATGATCCTGCCGTCGCCGGGATGAAGCTCAAGGATCAGGTCCGCTACTTTCTTGAAACGAAGCGCCCTGAAGCGATCGGCAAACTTGCGGTCAAGGACAAGAATGTAATAAAGTGGCTCATATCGTTCTCATACGACAAAGAGGACGTGATGACGTGGCGTGCTATAGAGGCTATGGGATATGTTGCTAAGGAGCTTGGTGCGGCCCGTCAGGACATCCTTAGGGATACTGTTCGCAAGCTGCTGTGGTCTATGGGCGACGAATCGGGCGGTATTGGCTGGAGCGCCCCTGAAATACTCGGTGAGATTGTCAGGAGCGTGTCGGATGCATTCAGCGATATAGTCCCGATCCTATGGACAAACCGTGAAGAGGCGAGTTTCAGGCCCGGCGTTGTATGGGCTATGATACGTATTTCACAAGTGAGACCGGACCTGCTGTCTATTACCGGTGACGAACTGCTGGAGCTGGCTAACGACCCGAATCCGGCAGTCAGGGGTTACACAGCCGTATTAACGGAAGCGATCCTGTTGGACGGCAATAGTGAGATTCTGCTAAAATTATCAGGAGATTTAGATACTTTGCTATATTATGAGGGCGGAGACCTTAATTCTGTCACTGTGGCGGAGCTGGCCGGGAAGACAAAGAAATAAGCACTGCAAATGAATTTATAATTTTATTTAATTTGACCCCGTAGTTGACTCTATATTATTTTTTAACACTCGTAAAATCGCGCATACCGAATTACTGAGTATATATGATTATGCGAAAATCTATAATGTCGAAAGGAGGTAGCACAAATGGCCTTACTTGAGTTCGGTGGAAAATCTGTTGAAGTTGATGAGGACGGTTATCTCATCAATCTTGACGATTGGACAAAAGAGCTTGGAGAGCACATGGCATCTCAGGATGGTCTTACGCTTACAGAGGCCCACTGGGAAGTCATCAACTTCCTTAGGGACTACTATGCCAAGTATCAGATTGCTCCGATGATCAAGATCCTCGTTAAGGAGATTGGAAAGGTTATGGGCCCTGAAAAGGGAAACACGAAATACCTGTACGAGCTTTTCCCGGATGGGCCGGCAAAGCAGGCCTGCAGATATGCGGGACTTCCTAAGCCGACCGGTTGCGTCTAATCTTTTCAAAGGAAGCAGCTTCGGGGGGATAATCCGCCGTAAGGAGGGTTATCCCCCTGTTCAAAAGAGTTATACCATTATGAAAAAGTATCGTGAAAAGGGCGGGGGGGCTGTCTTGTCTGTGCATCATAATTATATGTCGTTGAATCTGCTTTATAATTTATCCTTACCGTCCCCGGCAGCATCACGGTTATTAGGAGGGCGCTCCAATTGAAGCTGGAGGACCTTCTAAAGAAACAGCGATCAGCTATCATTGATAAGTGGTTCGACCGTATTATCGCTTCATATCCCGACGATACTGCAGAATTCCTCAAGAAAAAAAGCGGATTTGCAAACCCCGTCGGGCAGACTACGTTTCAGGGTATTCAGGATATCTTCGACGGACTCCTTCTTGATGCCGAACCTACTGAGATAGAACCCTTTCTCGATTCCATCATCAGGGTTAGGGCAGTTCAGGATTTCAGTCCCTCGGAGGCGTTGAATTTCATCTTCCAGCTCAAAAAAATCATACGTGAAGAAATATCGCCTTCACTTAAAGAGGCTGATACTAAAAGCGAGTTGGACGCGCTGGAATCAAGGATAGATTCCCTCGCGCTTCTGAGCTTCGATATCTTCATGAAATGCAGGGAAAAATTGTACGATATAAAGGCCAATGAGTTAAGGGACAGGACACTCTGGTTGCTAAAGAAGTCGAATCTGCTGACTGAAACTCCGGACGAAACTGAAGACCGGGATAGCGGCGAGAGAGACAAGAATATAAACACTAATGAGACGAAAGAGGTAAGGTAAATGGGTATCGCATTTTCTTTTGCGGCGGTCATTGCATTGATAGTGCTGGCCTTTTTCGGGGTTGCGGTATTGAACCTGCAAATTCTCTTCGGAGTAATCATTCCCTATGCGGCCTTCCTGGCGTTTATCGTCGGGTTCGTATTAAAGGTCGTTAAATGGGGGCGATCACCGGTTCCGTTTCGCATCCCTACCACAGGCGGGCAAGGTTATTCCTTCTCCTGGATTAAGCAGAACAAGCTGGACAGTCCTCCAAACGGATTGTGGGTGATCGGCAGAATGCTTCTGGAAGTTCTGGTATTCCGTTCACTTTTCAGGAACACCAAGTCAGAACTTAACAGTGGCAAGCTGGTTCACGGCTCCGAGAAGTTCCTATGGTTCTTCGGTCTGATTTTTCACTGGTCTTTCCTGATCGTGCTGGTAAGGCATTTCAGGTTCTTCATGGTAAACGTTCCATTACCGATTAAGATCATGGAGGCGCTGGATTCCTTCTTTCAGGTGGGCGTGCCTTTGGTCTATATTACGGACCTTACGCTGCTGCTCGGCGTCACCTATCTCTTCATCAGAAGGGTGCTGATGCCGCAGATCAGGTTCATATCTTTACCTGCCGACTATTTCCCGCTTTTACTCATTATTGCGGTTGCAGCTAGCGGAATCCTGATGAGATATTTCATCAGGGTCGATATTGTGGGTGTCAAACAAGTGACGATGGGGCTCGTGAGCCTTCACCCCACAGCTCCTAGCTCAATAGGCTCGATCTTCTATATACATCTCTTCCTTGTGAGTGTGCTTTTTGCCTATTTCCCGTTCAGCAAACTCATGCATATGGGGGGAGTATTCATGAGCCCGACCAGAAACCTGGCTAACAACAGCCGCATGGTCAGGCACGTAAACCCATGGAACTATCCTGTCCATGTGCATACTTATTCTGAGTATGAAGATGAGTTCAGGGAAAAAATGATAAAGGCTGGCTTGCCAGTAGAAAAGGAGCAATAATGGCAAAGATCCCGAAACCCGAACAACTGTCAAAAATAGATCTTAAGCCTAAGAAGCATTGGTCGCAATTCCCCATTGATATCCGGCCCGGCATGTATTGTCACGGTGCAAAGGGTAAGGATCTTAAAACCCTTGAACTGCCCAACGCACGCGACTGGTCCCCAGCCGAAGTAGACTGGAAACTCCCTGAGGATTGGAAACAGACGGTCCTTGACGGCATCAAGCAGAGGCTTGAAAGGTACCGCTCATTTCATATTTTTATGGATGTATGCGTAAGATGCGGCGCATGTGCAGACAAGTGTCACTTCTTCCTCGGCTCGGGCGATTCCAGAAACATGCCGGTGGTCAGGGCTGAAATACTCAGGTCCGTATACCGCCATTATTTCACTCCAGCGGGTAAACTGTTCGGCAAATACGCCGGCGCTCGAGAGCTAACCCTCGACGTACTCAAGGAGTGGTGGTACTATTTCTATCAGTGCACGGAATGCCGCCGCTGTTCGCTTTTCTGCCCATACGGCATCGACCAGGCTGAGATAACCATCATGGGGCGCGAGCTGATGAACCTCTTGGGTCTGAATATCGGCTGGATAACAGGCCCGGCTGCCAATTGTTACATGAAGGGCAACCACCTCGGTCTTGAGCCGCACACTATTAAGAGCAGTATTGAGTTTTTCCTGAGCGACATTGAAGACATTACAGGAATAAAAATCGAGCCGACATTCAACAGGAAAGGCGCTGAGATACTATTCGTCACGCCTTCAGGAGACCTGTTCGCTGATCCCGGCACATATACCGCCATGGGTTATCTGATGCTCTTCCACGAACTCGGTCTTGACTACACCTGGAGCACTTACGCCTCGGAGGGCGGCAATTTCGGCTTCTTCACATCGATGGAGATGGCGAAGAGACTCAATTCCAAGATATACGCCGAAGCGAAGAGGCTTGGTGTTAAATGGATACTCGGCGGCGAGTGCGGGCATATGTGGAGGGTCCTGCATCAGTACATGGATACCTTTAACGGCCCGGCTGACTTCCTCGAACAACCGGTCTCTCCGATAACCGGCACAAAATTTGAAAATGCCAAGGCGACCAAGATGGTCCACATCGTCGAGTTTACGGCAGACCTTATCAAAAACGGAAAGCTCAAACTCGATCCGAGCAGGAATGACGATCTGATCGTAACCTATCACGACTCCTGTAACACGACAAGGGGCATGGGATTCATGGAGGAGCCCAGATACGTTATAAAGAGCGTCTGCAATCATTTCCATGAGATGCCTGAAGATACGATCCGCGAGCAGACCTTCTGCTGCGGCAGCGGCTCGGGCCTTAACGCAAGCGAGGACATGGAACTGAGGATGAGAGGCGGCTTCCCAAGGGCAAATGCAGTCAAACACGTACGCGACAAGCACGGCGTGAACATGCTGGCCAATATATGCGCTATCGACAGAGCTACGCTGCCGCCGCTTATGGATTACTGGGTGCCGGGCGTGAGGGTGACTGGAACTCACGAACTTGTTGCAAATGCCCTTGTCATGAAAGGTGAAAAAGAGAGAGAGACCAACCTGCGGGCCGAACCGCTTCCTGGAAAGGGGGGTGAATAATCATGTACGACAGCGGAAAGATTATTGCCGGGCTGATTATTTTCATAGTGATTGCGTCCCTTCCCTTTACGCTGAATCTGGGTAAAGCTGCAGCCAAACCTGACCCGAGCATCAATACCTTTGCCATCAATCAGATGGCGAAGAAACAGTGTGTCGAGAGCAAGGCCTACATGAAGACCACCCATATGCAGATGTTGAATAACTGGAGGGACGAGGTGGTCCGCGACGGCAACAGGCTGTATGTTGCTTCAGACGGCAAAGAGTATAACATGAGCCTGCAGAATACCTGCATGCATTGTCATTCAAACAAGGCAAAGTTCTGCGATGAATGTCATAACTACGTGGCGGTGAAGCCCTATTGCTGGGACTGTCATATTATTCCGAAGGAAGGCGCTTTCGTGCCGGTTGCGACAAAAGCAGCTCCGGTGCCGGCAGCTGTTCCCGGTCCTGTAAATGTGCACTTTGCGGTCGGCAAGTATGATATTCCCGCCGAGGCGCAGCACGGCCTGGCGGCACTGGCCGCGTATCTTCAGAAGAATGAGTCTGCGAGTGTAGTCATTTCCGGCTACACGGATAAAACTGGAGATCCGGCAAAGAACGAAGAACTGGCCAAGAATAGAGCAAAGGCCGTTCGCGAGGTCCTTCGCGCGGCAGGCATTTCCGATGAGCGCATTGTTATGAAGAAACCTGAGGTCATAACGGGCGGTGCGGACAATGCCGAAGCACGCCGTGTCGACGTCAGCATTGCAGAAGGGAAGGGGGTTTAGGCAATGGGTGTGAACAGACGTGAATTTCTGAAATTTGTAAGCATCTCGACCCTCCTTGGACTCGGTGGCACTGCCGTTGCCGCCTCGGTCAAGAAGGAAGTGGAGTCTTCCGGGCCGTATATCCCTGATCCGAAGGCACTCAATGCCAAGAGATGGGCAATGGCGGTCGATATGAGCAAATTTAAATCCGATGAAGATGTCCAAAAGTGCATTGACGCATGCCATCAAATCCATAATGTGCCGGAAGTTGATCCGGCCCATCCTACACAAGAGATAAAGTGGATATGGACTGAATCTTACGAACGGGCTTTCCCCGGAAACGAGGACGAATATCTCGCAGCTCATTATAAGCACATGCCGTTTCTGGTGCTTTGCAACCACTGCGAAAATCCGCCATGCGTAAGGGTCTGTCCTACGAAGGCGACATTCAAGCGCCACACAGACGGTATTGTAATGATGGACATGCACCGTTGCATCGGCTGCCGTTTCTGTATGGCCGCGTGTCCTTATGGGGCCAGGAGCTTCAATTTCAGGGATCCCCGTCCTTTTATCAAGAAGGAGTTGAATCCCGAATTTCCGACCAGGACAAAAGGCGTAGTGGAAAAATGCACCTTCTGCTACGAGCGGCTGGCCAGGGGGATGCAACCGGCCTGCGCTGAGGTTTCCAACGGAGCCATAGCCTTTGGAGATTTGGACGATCCGGACTCTCCGGTCAGGAAAGTCATCGACAATAACTTCACCGTCAGACGCAAGCCCGAACTCGGCACCCATCCGAGTGTCTATTATGTTATAGGAGGAAAGGAACATGCTTGAGAAAGCCCTCAAAGGAGGCAGAACATACTGGACATGGGTGGCTGCTCTGCTGGCTGTTATAGGCGTTGGAGTTGCTTGTTATATTTATCAATTCTTTATGGGTTTGGGCATCACCGGAATGAGCAGGGACGTATCGTGGGGCTTTTATATAGCCCAGTTTACGTTTCTTGTCGGTGTGGCAGCATCGGGGGTAATGGTCGTGCTGCCTTTCTATCTGCATGACTATAAGGCATTTGGCAAGATAACAATTCTTGGCGAATTCCTTGCAATCCCTGCGGTACTAATGTGCATGCTGTTTATATTTGTTGACATGGGGCAGCCCCTTAGAGTTCTTAACGTGTTGCTTCATCCGACACTCAATTCGGTCATGTTTTACGACATGTGTGTTTTGGCCGGCTATCTTGTGCTCAACATTTTGGTCGGCTGGACATCACTCGGCGCGGAACGTAAAGGGATAGCGCCTCCCAAGTGGGTGAAGCCATTTGTTATTCTCTCAATTGCCTGGGCGCCTTCAATCCACACGGTCACGGCGTTTCTGTATGCCGGTCTCCCTGGCAGGCACTTCTGGCTTTCGGCCATCATGGCAGCCCGATTCCTGGCGTCGGCCTTCGCGGGCGGTCCTGCGCTGCTTATAATACTGGCGCTTATCGTCAGGAAGTACTCAAAGTTCGATCCCGGCAAGGAGGCCATTCAGACCCTCGGCAAGATCGTTACCTACTTTATGATCACAAGCACCTTCTTCCTCGGTCTGGAGTTCTTTACAGCGTTCTACAGCGGCATTCCTGGCCATATGCAGTCATTCATTTATCTGTACAAGGGACTTGACGGGCATCATCAGCTCGTGCCCCTCATGTGGATATCCACGATTTTTGCGGTGGCCGCATTGTGCATATTGGTCTTTCCGTTCCTTAGAAGGAATGAGACGATCCTTGCAATAGCTGCTGCAATGGTATTCATCTCGCTTTGGATCGATAAAGGCTTCGGCCTTATCGTCGGCGGTTTTGTTCCGAACCCCTTCGAAGGCATCACCGAATACTGGCCCACAACACCTGAGTTCCTGATCGCTGCCGGCGTATGGGCAATCGGATTCCTCGTGCTTACCATTCTCTATAAGATAGCCGTTTCAATAAAAGAAGAGAGCGGGGGAGAGGCAATTCACTAGTTCAGGTTGAGGGAAGCCCCGTTAGACAGGGCTTCCCTTTGATTGACAATGAAGTAAGTTCATCTGTTATATTAAGTTAAGCAAGCGCTCTGATACGAATTTCGTATGAGCTCATATATCAAGGAGGTGACGTTAATGTATTTGGTTACAGTTGATACTGGAAAGTGCGACGGTTGCGAGGAGTGCGTCAATGCCTGTCCTCAGATGGTATTCAAGATAACGGACGGCAAGAGCGACCCTTACCAGTCTGGCGAGTGTGTTTTCTGCGAGACTTGTCTTAGCATGTGTCCGACCGGCGCAATCACGATCACTGAAATGTAGCAGCTAGCTGCTGCCGGAAATAAAAAGGGGAGCATCGAAGGATGCTCCCCTTTTTTATCAATATTTTCAGCAGGTTACTTCTTTTGGATGTAGATTTCCCAGTGGTCGCCTGTCTTCTCCACTTCGATGGGATAGCCCTGTTTCTCGGCATAGCGGGGGATCGAGTCCTCGGCGGACGCAGGAGCGTCGCAAAGGATTTTTAGAAGCGAGCCGGAGGCCATCTTCTCGATCTGCTTTTTGGTCAATACGAGCGGGTAGGGGCATACCCTTCCGAGGACGTCCAGTACTTCAGTAGGTGTCTGAGCTTTCAAATCTCCCATTGTCTTCCTCCTTTAGTTTAAAAAAACTGCACATGGTTGACCGATTCCATTGCCTTCTGTATCTCGCTGTAGGGCACTATCTGTGCCCTGGTTTCGCCTCCGAGATCCTCGGCATCCATTATCAGATTGTCCTCCTTGATGCCGAAACGGTCGAGATCCTCCTTGCAGATCAATACATTAAGGTCGAGCAGCAAAGAGTTCTTAATATGCTGTTCAAGGCTCGTGACGTCATAATGCTTTCCTGCTGCCTGGTTTTTCAGGCAATTAAGCACGCCGTCCCCAATGAAGCAGACGACCGGCTCGACCATGTCGCCGTCCTCCAGATATATCTCAACCGTCTGGCTGGCTATAGCGTGGGTCATTGCGAGGCGCGATGCCTCTGTCTTGTATGGAAGTGATTTAACTACGAATGCGAGTTTAGTGGTAGCCATCTTATTCGCCTCCTATCATCAGCACCCTGTCGGCATCGAAACTGCTGGCCAGGTACCAGTCCATGCTTTTGCGTATCCAGCCATCCATCAGGTCTTCTTTATGAAAGCCCCTGGCTTCTGCGCAGGCTTCGCACGCACACGCCTTGAAGTTGCCCGTGGCGAAAAGCTCTTCGAGCGTTTTATAAAGGGTCGAATAATCTTTGAAAGCGCGCTGCCCCTTCTTGGAGAGCATGGTTGCATTTGAAGATACCCAGAAATCGACTTTGTGGCCTTTTTTCACTGCCGCCTCGGATAGTTTGACCGCAAAGTCGAGAGAAAGTGATCCTACAAGACCCGGAAATACACCCATAGTCAGTTTTCCCATTATATCCTCCTATACCCAGATGATCTTTTCGTAGTCGTTGAAAATCAGATCAACCACATCGCCGTATGTAACGGCTTTGACATTGCCGGGGAGATTCGCTGCAGTGAATCCCCTGCTTTCAAGGTCTTCGGTAAGAACATAAAAGGTTGCGGTTTTCTTGAGGATAGGGTCTGTGCTGCCACCGTCTTTGACTGTTGCGCGGTAGATACCGTTGCCGACGAAGATAATGCCGAGTTTGTCTGCGGTCAACCTCTCGACAACGTCAGCGCCGGTGCGGTAATCGCTCATGAATACACCAAGTTTCATCCTAACACCTCCTGTATTGTTTTGCGAATTTGAAGATGCCGATGTGCCTTATTACGTTTCACAAGTAACCCGTTTATAACAATACTCACTACCGCCTGTCAATTAAAATAAAGTTAACAATATATAATATATATTAATGTTCTGATTAGATCAACGTATGGCCCTGGTAGCAGTTAAGCAAAGAGAAAGGCCTGCGAAACCTGACTTTTCGATAAGTATTCCGCGGAGATCGCATGAAAGACGAAACGTTTTCCTTTAAGGGTGACAGGTCGAAACCCCTTATCGTTTTCATTCACGGCATGGGCATGGACGCAAAGATATGGGCCAGACCTGAAGAATCGCGGGTGCTCGGGGGCAAATATCCGCTGAGTATCCTGCTTGACGGCAAAGAGCTTAATAGTTCTTTCCATGACCTTCGGGACAGGGGATATCCGGTAGTGGCATGGAGTCAGAAGCGGCCTGCAGGCCCTGTTCACATTGCAGTTGATGAATTGGTGGAAATCGCAAGGCATTACGCATCGCGAAATGACGCCGGTATTATCCTCATCGGCCACAGCAGGGGCGGGCTTATTGCAAGGTTCTTTCTTCAGAAGCAGAAGATCCCGGTCAAGGCTATTATCACGATCGGGACTCCGCATAAGGGATCATCCATGGCCAAATGGGCTTCTTTTATTTCGCCGGTAGCCGTTGCCGTCAGAAAGATGCTGGATTTGAAGGACAGGGAAGTGCAGACCGCTACCTACCGAATAATGGCCTTTTTAAGCAGCGATGGACTCAGAGAGATGCTGCCGGGCTCTGAGCTGATCAAAAGTCTTCTGGCGAGCCCCAGGCTGGCTGTGAGATCAATCTCGATCGGGGGCACTGATCCATCTATTGTAAAAATCGGGCAAAGACCGCTTCCATCCATTTTGAGCGAGATTATTCCACCTAAACTGCTTCCGGACGAGCTTAAGGACGGACTTGGCGATGGTTTTGTATCTGCGGAAAGCTCGGTCTTTCCTGGCGGCGACGAACATCGCGACTTCAATATGAATCACGCAGGATTGATTTTCGACCCGGCTGTTAGAAATTTTATCCTGAACGAAATCTCATCGATCGATTATGATACAATGTAACGACCAAGAACATATTTGATGAACCTATGACCATGAACGACTGCGGGAAAGACGACGCGCTAAGCATTGCGAAACGGGTGTTGAGGACCGAGGCGGATGCCGTGCTCGGCCTGATTGACAAGCTGAACGGCGATTTCGAAAAGGCCGTTGACATCATCTACCGGGCTAAGGGCCGCGTCGTTGTAACAGGTATGGGTAAATCAGGGCTGGTCGGAAAAAAAATAGCGGCAACATTCGCTTCCACCGGCACACCTGCCTTTTTCCTCCATCCAGCCGAGGCCAGTCACGGCGATCTCGGCATGGTAACTTCCAGAGATGTTATTATTGCCATTTCCAATAGCGGGGAGACTGACGAAATCACCGATCTAATACCCTTTTTAAAGCGTTTTGACGTTGCGGTCGTGTCATTGACCGGAAATCCCGAATCGACACTTGCAAGGGCAGCCGATGTCCATCTGGATATTTCAGTCAAGGAAGAGGCCTGTCCGCTTGGCATTACTCCTACAGCCTCCACTACGGCGGCTCTGGCCATGGGTGATGCCATAGCAGTTGCTCTTTTGGTGAAGAGGGGGTTCAGGCAGGAGGACTTTGCTTCTTTTCATCCCGCCGGGAGCCTGGGAAAGAAACTGTTCATAAGGGTGAAAGACCTCATGCACTCAGGAGAGTCGCTGCCTATTATTGCGCCTGCGATATCAGTAATGGAGGCGGTTATTGAGATATCGTCGAAACGACTGGGTATTGCCGTTGTTGCTGATTCAGACAGAAAGATACTGGGCGTGATTACGGACGGAGATGTGCGCCGCGGTATCCAGAAATGGGGGAAGGAATTCTTCGACATGAAATCGGATGAGGTAATGTCGCAGAATCCACGTCTGATATCCGGAGAAGAACTGGCGGCCAAGGCGTTATCGCTGATGGAGACATGTTCGATTACTTCGCTGGTCGTCCCGGATTCGGAAGGCAAGGCAGCCGGAATAATTCATCTGCACGATATTTTGAAAAAGGGTATTGTCTAACCGGACCGGGGAAGAATGAATGGGTAATGAAATCGGCGGGAACAGGACGCGCAGAGCTGAGATCAGTGCTGCTGCTGCCAGGATAAAGCTTTTGATTTTGGATGTCGATGGGGTGCTCACGGACGGCAGCATCGTCCTTGACAATAACGGCAATGAAATAAAAAGCTTTCATGTCCGGGACGGACACGGCATCAAGATGCTTGGCAAGATCGGCGTGCGGGTAGCGATCATAACCGGGCGCTATTCTGAAGTGGTAACCCGCCGGGCTGTCGAGCTGGGTATCGAAGATGTTTTTCAGCGGTGTCATGTCAAGACGGAGGCTTATGAGCAGTTGTTGGGCAAGTATGGTTTTACGGACAGCGAGACTGCCTATGTCGGCGACGACGTTGTGGATATATCGCTGCTCAAAAGGGTGGGCCTGCCGATAGCGGTGGCTGACGGTCACGATGAAGCCAGGAAGCACGCCCTCATGATTACCGAAAGGCCGGGGGGCAGGGGCGCTGTCAGGGAGGTGACGGACCTGCTCCTGAAAGCGTGCGGCAAGTGGGACGAGATAATCGATGAGTACCATAAGGCTTAACGTCCCGACCCTTCTGACGTTCAGCCGCATTATTCTTATCCCTTTTTTTGTGTTGATTACGCCGGCAAGCCCGATCCTTGGAGTGTCGATTTTCCTGGTTGCGTCGCTTACAGACTTTCTCGACGGTTACCTTGCACGCAGGTCCGGGCAGATAACGAAATTCGGCATCATCCTCGACCCAATCGCCGACAAGTTTCTGGTGATATCGGCCCTTATACTTCTTGTCGATATGAGCCGCATCTCCGCCTGGATAGCCATAGCGATCATCGTCAGAGAATTCCTGGTCACAGCCATAAGGGTTGTTGCGCTCTCGATGAGCATTGTTATACCGGCAGAGACGGGCGGCAAATGGAAGACCGCCGTCCAGATGACATCGATCGTGCTGCTGCTTTTACCCTATAGCCTGGGGTTTGTGGATTTTTATGACATCGGCCTTGTCCTGATGTACATAGCCCTCGTACTGGCTATTGTGTCGGGGATCAAATATACAATCTCTTTCTGGAGGCATTTTCAATGACGGCAGCGTTGTTTGCTGCGGCTTTCCTGTTCGGATCGATACCGACAGGTCTGCTGATAGCCCGATTAAAGGGTGTTGACCTGAGGAAGGTCGGGAGCGGAAACATTGGCGCTACAAACGTGCTGCGCGCAATGGGCAAAGGCCCGGCTCTTGCAACTCTTGCGGGTGACATGCTCAAGGGCTTGCTTCCTGTTATGGCTGTCAGATTTCTTCTCACCGATATGGGCATCCGGTTTTCAGAGCAATATTTCTCTCTCCCATTTCAGATCACAAATGCGCATGTGGCCCTGGAGGGGGCCGTCGGCATAGCGGCTATCTTAGGGCACAACTTCTCGGTCTTCCTCAAGTTCAAAGGCGGAAAAGGAGTGGCAACAAGCCTCGGCGTTGCGCTTGCACTATCTCCGCACGCGGCGCTCATGGCAGCGACGATATGGCTCTTCACCTTCCGGCTTTCGGGCTATTCATCGCTTGGCGGACTGCTTGCCTTCGCATCATTCCCGCTCTGTATATATATCATTGATTACTCGCCTGATAAGATAGGCATAGCGGTCGTCATGGCGGCGCTTATCTTTATTACTCATCGCGGAAATATCAAAAGGCTGTTGACCGGCACAGAAAACAGGATCCTGAGGAAGGGTAAATGAAGCGTGCGGTTGTTCTTCTGAGCGGCGGGGTCGATTCTTCGACGTCATTGGCGATAGCCAAAGCAGAGGGGCATGAATTATATGCCATCAGCTTCGATTACGGACAGCGCCACAGGATCGAGCTCGAATCGGCCGGCAGGGTCGCGTCAAGCCTGGGCGTAACAAGACATTTGGTGACACGGTTTGATATGAGGGCCATAGGAGGGTCGGCGCTGACGGACAATATAGACGTGCCGAAAAGTCAGGAGTCAGGAGTCAGAAGCCGGAAGTCAGAAGAAAAGCAGGAAGTAATCCCAGTTACGTATGTCCCGGCCCGCAATACCATATTTCTTTCTTTTGCGCTGGCTTGGGCCGAGGTGCTGAGGGCCCAGGACATATTTATTGGTGCAAATGCGGTAGATTATAGCGGCTATCCTGACTGCAGGCCGGAATATCTCAAGGCCTTCGAGACTATGGCAAATCTGGCAACTAAGATAGCTGTCGAGGGGGCTATCAGATTTTCCATTCGTGCACCCTTGCTCTCGTTGACAAAGTCGGAGATAATTAAGAAAGGTGCGGCTCTGGGACTCGACTATTCGTTGACCTGGAGCTGTTATGACCCGCAGCCCTCAGGCATGGGCCGGATCGGCTATAAAGCCTGCGGAAGATGCGACAGCTGTCTTTTCAGAAAGAAAGGGTTTGACGAGGCCGGCATAGCAGACCCGGCATTCTGAGGTCGGGACGAAAGCTGGAATAATGACATGAAAGCGATTTTTCTGTCTTCGAATTCCGACTCGGTCGGAAAGACCATGATAACACTGGGCCTGGTCATGAAGCTTAAGGAGATCGGGTTCAGGGTAAGTTATGTGAAGCCGCTTGGAAGGAAGCCAATCCGCCTGGATTATGGGATTTACGATGAAGACGCTCTTTTTATAAACGAAGTGCTTGAACTCAAGGAGCCGTTGGACGAGGCTTCCCCTTTTGTTGTCGACAGTTATGCAGATAATAAGCGCTCAAGCAATACCGTCAAGTCAGTGCGCAGGCAGGTGCTGGATGCATGTCAGTCATTCGGGAATAAGGACTTTTTGCTGATCGGCGGAGGCGTAGATGTTTTCGATGGTGCGGCTTTTGACATAGGTATTCTGGATCTCCTGGAAGATTTGGATGCCAGGGCCATTATTATAGACAAATGGCATGGCTTTACAACTGCAGATACGATTTTGGGCGCGGCGCGTCTGTATAGGGGCCGATGCGCGGGCTGTGTAATAAACAAAGTTCCGAAGAATATGGCGCCGCATATCAGGAAGTCTGTCAAGCCTTTCATTGAAAGGAGGGGGGTCAATGTACTCGGCATAGTCCCAGTGGATAAACAGCTTGAAGCCCTGACAGTGCGCCAGCTTGCAGAGGAACTCGATGGAGTGATCGTCTGCTGTGAAAGGAACCTGGACCAGCATATTCATAATTATCTTATCGGAGCGATGGACCCTGAAAACGCGCAGAAATATTTCAGACGCATAGACGACAAAGCTGTAATAACAGGGGCGCACAATGCCGAAATCCAGATTGCGGCAATGGACGCATCTGCAAAATGTATCATTATCACCGGCGGGTTGAGGACAAGCGACAGGATAATCGGCCAGGCCATTTCCAGAGGAGTGCCCATTATATCTGTATCAGATGATACTTTTACTACGGTGGAAAAAATCGAATCATCTCTCGGCAGACTGACCATACGGGAAGGGGATAAGGTTGCGCGGGCAAGGGATATTGTGGACAAAGAGTTCGATATCAACGCCATGCTCGCAGCTTTCTCTTGATCCGCAGAGCTGTATGTTCTGCAGTTCAGGCAAATATAAGTAGTAAAATTATGTCGTTATCAGGCAATTGCAGGTTGGTTTGAATGCAACCTGCCAATGCGCTATAATTTACGCACCGCTGAAATGATTACTGCCCATTCGGAGACAAGCAGATGATAAGGGTCCTTATCGCCGACGATCACAATATCGTCAGGAAAGGGATGAAGCAGATCCTTTCTCGGGTTTCCGACATCGAAGTGGTTGCTGAAGCCGCAACCGGTCAGGAAGCCCTCGAAAAGATTTGGGCCAATAACTATGATGTTGTGATTCTGGATATCTCTCTGCCTGGGCGCAACGGGCTGGAGATACTCAAGCAGATAAAGAGCCAGAGGCCGAAGCTGCCTGTATTGATCCTCAGCATGTTTCCTGAAGAACAATACGCGGTACGGGTATTCAGGGCCGGCGCATCCGGATATCTTACAAAAGAGAGCAGCAAAAGCGAACTTGTCGAGGCGATTAGACGTATATCCGACGGAAAGAAGTATGTTACTCCCTCGCTGGCCGAGAAGCTTGCTGCCGAGTTTGAGCCGGCTGCAGACAGGCCGTTGCACGAAAAGCTTTCCGACCGTGAGTATCACATCCTCTGTCTTATTGCAAAAGGCAAGAGCAGCTATGAGATCGCAGAAGAGCTGTCACTCAGTATAAAGACCGTCAGCAGCCATCGCTCGCGCATCCTCGAAAAGATGTTGATGAAGTCCAATTCCGAGCTGACCCATTACGCAGTCCAGAACGGTCTTGTCTGACAATCATCTCTCGCAGTTCTGCATAGGGTTCCGATGAAATTATACATAGGCCTCGCGGCTGAATTCGGCTATACTGTCAATATTAAGCGATGGGGAGGAAAATTGATGGTATCTAATATTGTTAGAGTTGTCCTTGTTGTTCTGTCGGTTATCACGGCAGGTCTTGCCGCGGTGGGTATCTGTTGCGCACATGAAGGCACGCGCGAAATGGCTATGGAGCAGCAGGAAGGTCCGGTAGTAGTCCTGCGTACCGATCCGGCCATCATCAATACCGGTGTGGAAGAAACCCTGACCATTGCGCTGTCCGATTCTGCGGGGAATCCGCTGCGCGGACTGTCAGTTATTCATGACCGTATTATGCATGTGATCATCGCAAGCCAGGACTTTACCGTATTTTCTCACATACATCCGGAGGACTTCGGGCCTATTACGGAGTCCATGCGTGAATCGGCGAAATATCCGGTGCATTACAGTTTTCCAAAGGCAGGCAGCTATATCATCGGGGTAGATTTTGCAGTTAAGGATAAGGCTTACTCCAGGCATTTTACGGTCGATGTCTCCGGCGGCAAGCCAATGGGCGAGGCGACTGTCGACCTGGCCCGAAAGAAAAAGTTTGGAGATTACGAGGTCACTCTGATGTCCTCGCCTGAATCTATCACTGCAGGGAAAGAGGTCACGCTCTCTTACAGTTTTAGCAAGGATGGGGCTCCGGTCACGGACCTGGAACCTTATCTCTCGGCATATATGCATGCTGCCGTCATGTCTCAGAACTTTCAATATTTCATGCATGAGCACGGAATGGCGCCCGGCATGGCTGAACATGCGCACCATATGATGATGCACTCTATGGCCGTCCCGAAAAAATTCGGTCCTGTTGTCGATCTTAGTATTACATTTCCTTCAAAGGGCATCTACCAGGTCTTTGGAGAGGTGAAGCATAAAGGAAAGGTGATTTTGACCAGTTTCATGGTTGAAGTGAAATAGGTGCAGATGCATACAGACGAATACCAGATTTCATTGAACCGCGAGATAGGCGTCTGCAGGGGCAAGATAGCTTCGGCCCAAAAGTCGCTGCTGGGTTTCGAGCTTGTCTACGGCATAAAAACCGAGCAGTTTCTTGACAGCGGGTCAAACGATACAGTTGTGCCGACAAAAGACGATGTGCGTTGGAAGGAAGCAGCGGCAGCTCTTGCCATCTGGAGCAAAAGACTGGCGGAATACGAAGCTCTATATAGCAGCATGAAAAAGTAGGGGCGTTGCACGCAACACCCCTTAGATATACAATTGCAATCGGTTTCAGTGCCCGGCCGGGAAGAAGGTGTAGCTGATCCAGACCAATAAGGCCAGCCCCCCGATGCCAAGAATAAAGCTCCAGGTGATAAGCTTTTTTTCAACCGGCAGCAGCGGCTCATATTCTGCGTCCATTTTCTTGAGTTCTTCAGTAAGTTTCGGTGCCTCAGCCATAAGTCCTCCTCTCCCTAGCCTGTGATGACCGGCGGCTTCACTCCGTGGAAGAATATCCACGATATGACAAGCCCGATCCAGATAATGAATCCGAACAGTGCAATGCAGTATATCGCAGCCAGTTTGCCGATCCCCTCTTCCCACAGCTTCTTGAAGTTGGAGACGACCCCGATAGTAAAGAATGTCAGCAGAAAGAAGAGTGCCCTGAACGAATTCGCCTCATCAGTGGCGAGCGTTGCATTGGCGACAAACTTCTTCGGCTCTTTGATTGAATCGTTTACAGCCTTGATCTTGTCCTTGTTCTCTTTGAGTTTTGCTTCCATTGCAGTTTTCTGCGCAGGGTCCGTCATTGCCGGCAACTGTTTTTCTATTCCCGCAACCTCTTTCTCAAGGGGCTTTGTAATCTTGCCGGCATCTACGATTTGTCCCGCCGGCCCGATGCAGAGAATGAGGAAGAGGATGAAGGTGCCGGCGTATCCGAGTACGAATTTCGGGAACCTGTTCCATACCTCTCCGAAACCCACGGATTGACCCTCCTTGCACTCGATGTACTTGCACCAGATTACGGCCAGGACAAAGGCCCAGACACCGATGAAGATGTCGATGAAGACCTTGACCGTTGTGGCGGTCATCGTAATCCATCCTTCAGCGTAGTTGACGCCGGTTTCAGCCAGGACTTTGCCTCTGATCAAGGCATCGGTTACAGCACCGCTGGTGACCGCTGCCCCGTCGGTCTTAACTGCCAATCCCATCCATGCTCCTGCTACCATAGGCTCCTGCCACAGGAACTCTCGCGCCATGAACGGCAAGATGATCAGCTCGACAACGGCGAAGATGACGACAAGCGACGAGACCATGATCGGAATTACCGGCCTTGCGCGTATCGCGCCTCCCGTTGCGATCGATGCCGAAACGCCGCATATGGATATCCCTGACGCAAGCGGTGCAGCCCATTCGCGGCTGAACTTGAAATATTTGCGGGCCATAAAATAAACCAGAGCCCAATAGATGAGATATGCCTCGACAATGGCGCACAAGCCGCGGAAAATAACTGCTGACGCAAGATTGAGCTGCTGGGCCGCTTTTACGCCAAGCGCTCCACCCATGATGACGATGGCTGTTTTGACATAAAGTTCGGGCTTGGTGGCCTCCTTCAGCGTCTGGGCGAATTTGGGAAAGAAGTTGCCTACCGCCAAACCGGCCAGGAGCGAAAAGATAAAGCCCGCTTCGCCTGAGAGCCTCAGCGACCAGTCGATTTTAGCAGCCTTTGGATCGAGGGCTGCGATATACGCAAAATGTCCCATCACCCAGCAGGCGTAGGCGATCCAGAATGTAATAGTAAAGCCTATTGCAAACTTAATCAGGTTAAGGCGCATCATTGCCGCGCCAACTCCCATGAGCAGCATCATGAACAGATACGTATAAATGACGGACATTACGGGAGATGTCCCTACCTTCTCATACTTTTGTCCTACCGACAGACCGGCTGCGTCGGGCACGGTTATCGTATCCTCTTTGCCGTCCGCTTTTTTCAGAGTGACCTTAGTCCCGTCGATCTTTGTTATATCGCCCTTGACTCCCTGGTATTCCTTAGAAACCGGCCCGACCGACTTTGAAAGATCGGTCCAGACCTTGTTGCTGGCCCCCCATCCCAGGATGTCGATATTGGTGAATGCACCGAGGGACAACAGGAAGATGATCATTCCAAGGACAAATGAGAGCCAATCTTCACTTATGCCTCTTTTCGCTTCTTCCATGCACACCTCCCTAGCAGATTAGTTTGCAGACATTGCATGTGCCCTCCCTTAGATCCCGATACGGTCACCTCCTTTGTACGATCCGGCAAAAATGTTGTTACTAAATTTATCGCTCAATAGCGTTTAAAAGTCAAGATGTATTATAACGACGCCCGAAACTTGCCGAGTTGCAGGCCGGTTTGCGCCGAGTCGATTCATTTATATAATTGAACCAAAGACTCCTTAACCCGAAGAGGACAGAATGGCTCCGTCAGAACGGATCACAGATGTCCGGGCGCCTATCCCGTCGAGATACTCGATTCTGCAGGAAGTAGTGAAAGAGTATCCAGGTGTTTTGGGCAGCAGCACCCCATTGTTTGAGGAGCTTAGCCGTGAACACAGGAACTGGTCTGCGCTGCTGCGGGAGACCCGTTCTTATGCCCTCAGAAATTTCTCTCTGCACGATCACCATCCCGAAGGCCTTGCGGCTATGCTGGCAGTCATCGGCATATTTATTGAGGCTGCGGCAGCGCCGGAACATGAGGACCGCAAGTCTGCAATCGACTGTCTCCTCTTCTACATTGAAAAGATAGTCATGGATGGGCGTCAGAAGCTGACGGTCTACTCTCCACAGGTACAGGAATGTGCCGATTCGCTGGGGCAGCTATCTGATGAGCTGTTTTATCTTGTTATCTCGAACCCGCATCAGCTGAAAAAGACCGGCCGTCTCATTCTGGACAGGCAACAGGAAGCATGTTGTCCGGCGGCCTTCAATTTGCTGTATTTCAGATATCTTTCCGATACGTACAACTACTGGCTGCAACAGAAAGACCCTGCAGCCGAAATGTTCGGACTTGGCGGACCTTGTTACAGTGGAGAAATCAGGACCGCACTTTATGAACTGCTCTATCCCGTTTCGCATGCAAACCTGAGCGGCTTGTCGATGAAACTCAAAGGGCTTATCGGGAGCGCCGACGGCGTAAAAACCGCGACCCTTCAGGACATGCTCGGCCTGCCCTCTTTTTCAGAGATAGTCGCATATTATGAAGATATCTCAACCGGGCTGCCGGTTACAGGGGATGCGCTGGGAGACTTCGGGCTAAAGACCAATTTTCTCGTTGGTATCCTTGATGCGAACGGACTGTCGGAGATACACGATACTACTATTCGCGAGCTGGGCCGTACTCTTGCATCATCTGCTGCAACCATGGAGCGCAACAGGCTAAAGGACATTTTTGCTATGCCGCTTGAAGCCCTGCGGAATGTGTTCGTCAGATATCCGGACACTACACTGTACAGTGTGCATCTGATCGGCAGCGCTATATATGGAATTGGAGAAAGCGGCCTGGTGGAATGGTTCAATAGGGTGCTGACCTCGTTCGGGTTTCAGTACCCCAGGCTGAGAGGCATAACCGACGAGTGGCAGCTGACGGCGAACAAGGCACATCTGAAGAACATTCGCGCATGGCTGGATCTCATCGGCACAAATCCAAAGTGGTCGAAGACCCTCATATCCGCGCTCATGATAAACCTTTCGCTTGCCGGCGTGCATATCAACGATACGGACATATTCCAGAAGGACATCACAAAACTGCTGAACAGCGATATAGGACCTGTCTACAATCTTATCAGGCAGCTTGCGAGGGTCTTTCCGGCCTACTTCAATGTTATTAATGCCGAGGGTGAGCTGCGCGAAGTGTCTACAGCCCTTGACGACGCCATGCGCAACGCTGACCCGCTGGTGCATTTTCTGAGGAAGCACAGCCATGTCGAGAGCAGTTCGGTCATCGTTGACTTCGCTGCGGAGGTTTTCCGTTTCTGGCTTACAAAGGATAAAGGGACGCTCAGGAGTTTTCTTCCGGAAGATGTCTTTGAGCAGGTTGAGGAGTCCGGCCGGTTTGTTGATGAACTGCACGATATTTTCAGTGCGGTTTTTCGCGACCAGCCCGGCGTAGTGGACGACCTGACCGGAATCGGCGAGCCGGAATTTCTGGCTCAAATAAGAGATGTGAATGCAGGAGAGAGCGAGAAGAGGCGTGCATGGCTGGCTGTAAGATTTTATCAGATACTCGTCGAAAAGTACCGGCTCAGCGTCCGCAATCTTGAAGAGCATTTGAAACATGCGACAGGCTGGGGGCTTCCGTCTGCTGCAGAGATGCTTGCAGTGCTTCAGAGCGGTGATGCCAGGCATAAGCTTGAGGCAGTCCTTGCTTATCTGGCAAAGCTTAAGGACATTATCCTCTCGTCAGAAAAATTCGAGGCTATCGAAGATATTGCCAGAAAACGGCATATAGCAGCTGGCGTCCCGTCGATGTACGGAAGATATGTGGAGAAAAAATTCGATGCCCTGTCGATGTCGTATCGGCTGGAGAATCTCGCCGGGGTCCTGTTCGGTGAACTCATCGAGTCCATCAACCTGAGATACATTACAAGGGCGACCCTTGTCGAGACGGAGAAGTTCATGCGACTGTTCTTTAAAGCGCTCAGGCTTAGCGGAATATCGTCCAACAGATATGAAACCGCCCTCGAGCTTCTTTCGGGCTCCCTGGATGTGAAAAGGTTCTCTTTTTCACAATATATCGATATCTTCAGGGGGTTTTCCGATGCGGTCCAGGACATTGTCAACACTTACTGCACCGGCATACACAGGGGCAATCTGAAGGTTATAATCCAGCAGATCGGATCCGAGAACATTCTGCCTAAATATGCCGACGCGGGGCGCGGACATAACGACTTCGAGTTTGTAAACAAAATCGCCGAGCAGTTTCTGCGCGAGTCCGTATCGGCCTCCTTCTGTCTTCAGCAGCTCGACGTATTCATAAGCCGTATTTTGAAGACGCTCATCGAGCAGGCCGAAGGGCTGGATGTCGGCAGCCTTGACCTGCTAATGAGCTATGATCAGAAGAAAGCCCTGGCTGATATTCACGAGCCGGACCGCAGTGTGAGCGACAGGATACATCTGGGCGGCAAGGGATACAATCTGGTGAGACTGGCATCACTCGGCATCTCAGTCCCGGCGGGTTTCATTATAACCACGGAGGTTTTCCGCTGCCGCGAGGCGATCGACCGGTTCAGATATGCCGGCGAACATCTTAAAGAGCGCATAGGTGAAGCGCTCAGGGGTCTTGAGCGACGGACCGGCAGGCTTTTCGGAAGTCCGGACAATCCTCTGCTGGTTTCAGTCAGGAGCGGTGCTGCGATCTCGATGCCGGGCATGATGGATTCCCTGTTAAACGTGGGAATCAACGAGGAAGTCGTGAAGGGGTTGATCACTCAGAAGAAAAAGGGGTGGTTTGCCTGGGACTGCTACCGCCGCTTTCTGCAGAGCTGGGGCATGTCTTTCGGCATGGAAAGAGATGTATTCGACGCAATCATGGAGTCGTATAAGAAGAAATACAGGGTTGGCCTCAAGATCGAGTTTAGCCCCGATCAGATGATGGAAGTCGCGCGCTCTTATCGCCGTGCAGTGACTGAGGCGAAAATAGATATCCCGGACGACCCGGTGATGCAGCTTCATGGGGCGATAGAGCGGGTTTTCGCATCATGGATGTCGGCCAAGGCGCAAAACTACCGTGAGATACTGAGTCTTTCCGAAAACTGGGGCACCGCCGTCATAGTCCAGGAGATGATTTATGGCAACCTGGACACCGGTTCGGGCACCGGCGTTCTGTTTACCCGCAATCCGCGGGATGCAGGAGACAGGGTAATGCTGTGGGGCGATTTCACAATGGGAGCACAGGGAGAGGACATCGTATCGGGGCTGGTCAGGACGTTGCCTCTGTCCAACGAACAAAAGCTCATCGAAGAGCGTACCGGAGATTCCTCCCTCGAAGATGTATTCCCTCTCATCTATCATCATCTCCTTAAGATTATGAAGGGACTTGTTTACGACAAGGGATGGAGCGCCCAGGAGATAGAGTTCACGTTTGAGGGCGGCGACCCGACAAATCTCTATCTGCTGCAGGCGCGCGATATGGCGCTTGCGCGCAAGGAGGTCTTCATGGCCTTTTTGCCGTCGCCGGAGCTTGCTGCTTCATATTTATCGAGCGGCATAGGGGTGGGGGGCGGAGCTTTGAGCGGCAGGGTGGCGTTTGACCTTGACGATATCAACAGCCTGAGGAGGGGGTCGCCTTCGGCTTCTATCGTCCTGCTGAGATCCGACACCGTGCCTGACGATATACGGCAGATAGCGGCGGCTGACGGGCTGCTCACAGCGCGCGGCGGCTCGACGTCCCACGCCTCTATTATAGCGGGCAGACTAGGAAAGACATGCGTCGTCGGTTGCAGTGATCTGCTTGTTTTCGAGCAGGACAGAAGATGCAGACTGAAAAAGAAGACCATCAGGACAGGCGATTACATCAGTATAGACGGGAAGAAAGGAGCCGTATATTCGGGCATGCATCCGGTAAAAGAAGTGATGCCTTTGGCATAAGCCAGTAGAAGGAGGAATCAGGGATGGTTGAGAAGATCGTGACCAATCTGTCGGAAAAGAAGCCTGTTTTAGGCATCAACGGGCTCGGAAGGATAGGCAAGCTTACTCTTTGGCATCATATCGGACGAAAAGAGTTTTCAGAAATAGTTGTGAACATTGGGCGTAAGGTAGGCACTAAGCTGCAGGACATAGCGCTGTATATAGAAAAAGACTCTACATACCGCTCCATGCAGACATATCTTTACGGGTACAAGGCCCCAAGGCTTATAACTGATGTCGACGAAGAAAAAGGCGCAATGCTTATCGATGGCGTGCCGGTCTTCATCCTGAGTGAAGCCAGGAACCCCATGGACATCCCCTGGAAAAAATATGGCGTAAAACTGGTGGTAGATGCGACAGGAAAGTATACGGACCCCACGCTTCCTCCGGATGCAAAGAACGGCTCATGCCGCGGACACCTTGAAGCAGGGGCGGAAAAGGTGATTGTTTCTGCACCGTTCAAGATAAAGGAAAAAGGTCGGACCATGCCCGATGACGCGAGGACCATAATATCCGGCATTAATGACGATGAATACGACCGCCTGCGGCACCGGATAGTGTCTGCGGCATCATGCACTACGACCTGCCTGGCTTACATGGTTAAGCCGCTTCTCGATTATTTTGGTCCGGGCAAGATGCTCAGCCTCTCGATGGCTACAGTACACGCATCCACGGGCTCTCAGG
Organism: Dissulfurispiraceae bacterium; assembly: GCA_035319185.1. Classification (GTDB taxonomy): domain Bacteria; phylum Nitrospirota; class Thermodesulfovibrionia; order Thermodesulfovibrionales; family Dissulfurispiraceae; genus Fen-1308. The sequence goes on from DATHDF010000024.1 coordinate 52,895, forward strand.
AGGTCCTCGACCGTCTTCCCAAGGGGGGGGCAACTGACCTCAGGAAAAACCGAAGCATTATGAACAACATTATCCTCACCAGCACCGGAGCGGCAAGGACCCTAGCCCTAGTCTTGCCTGAGATGAACAGGATAGGCTTCATTGCGCAATCCGTGCGGGTGCCGATTGCCACAGGCTCTCTGATAATTCTGGTAATCGCAATGTACGACGAAGAGGAGAACCCGCTTATCAACAGGGCCCTGATAAACAAGATATATAGCGATGCCGCCGAACGGGAGACGAGGGGATATATAAAATATACGGATGAGCAGAACGTGTCATCCGACATAATTGCGAATTACGGTCCCGCTGTGATCATCGAAGGCAATGAGACTCATACCAGGACGGCAGTGGTAACGCTAGATGCCGTCAGGTTCTACGCCAAGGGTGCAGCCCCTGCAGGTGCTGAGCATAATATCAACATCCCGATAACCCAGGCGGTGGTTTATGGCTGGTACGACAACGAACTCGGAAGCTATACAAACATGCTCGGCGACCTGACGGCCAGGATAGGCTCGAAGGTTTACTGACAGCCGGCTCTTTTTTTGCGGGTGAAGAACAGCAGACCTAAAAAGGATGAAACTACAAGGCCGATTGACAGATAGGCTGCAGTCGTGCTGCTCCTGAAAGAAAACAGCGACACCCCGACCAGTATGATTAATATGAGGATGGCGATGATAGCGTTCTTGTGCATTTTCCTTGTCACTCCTTCAGTTTATTGAGTCGCGCAGCTGAAATACGCCGATTCAGGGCGGCAATAAAAAATTGGCGACCCTGCCACCGGACGACAAAGCCTAGCTAAATATCCCGATACGGCCTACAGCAAAGTCATGTCCAGTTCGTAATAGTTTGAGGCGTCTTCCCAGATCACAATCTTATGATCCTTCTGCCTGATCGAAATCAGCTTAATCAGCTCGCCCTGCTGGTTTCTTAATACATATGCGTTGAGCAGTCTCTCAGTGTAGCCTTTGCCGATTGCGTACTTTTCGAACTTTGCCCAAGCCTCGCTCAGCGCAACAAACATTTTCTGTTACCTCTAGATGAACTCCGGCGTATGACACCGGCAATTTAGCGTGATGTGATTGCCCATTGCCGCCTTACCGTAGTGTCGTTCCCCCTGATTTTACTGTACTACCAGTGGGCTGCCGGTTCTGTGACGAAAATCACAGGCCGAATTTCGCTATAATAAAACTATGAAGAGATATGTGCTTGCCGTTACAGGGGCGAGCGGTGCCGTTTTCGGCATACGCTTGCTGGAGGAATTGCTGAAATCTGTTGAAGTTCATCTGGTTATATCGACCAATACTTTTCCGATTATTAAGGCTGAAACAGGCATAGACTGGGCAAATGATACTGAAACCTGTATCAGAAAGCATTTCGGGACAGACCGGCTCTTTTTCCATGAAGACAGGGACATGGAAGCACCGGTTGCCAGCGGTTCGTTTCGGACCGACGGAATGCTCGTTGTCCCATGCACGATGAAGACGCTCGCCGGGATAGCTAATGGCTACGCGAACAACCTTATCGAACGCGCCGCAGATGTGACGATCAAGGAAGGCCGGCCCCTTCTGCTGTCACCGCGCGAGATGCCCTTCAGCGCCATTCACCTTGAGAATATGCTCAAGCTTGCCAAGCTTGGGGTCTGTATAGCACCGCCTGTGCCGGCATTTTATCACCAGCCGCGGGATATTAATGGCATCATCGAATTTGTTGTTGGTAAAATCCTTGACAGCTTCGGCATCGAACATGACCTTTTCAAAAGATGGAAAGATTGAGAATTTTTTGACTTAGATCATTTTTTGCCGGAACCGACTGCTGATAGAATTAAATTATGAAAGAGAGCTGCCCCGGAAGCAAAGAGATAACGAGCCCCTCGCCTGACGACCTGGTTTGCGTTTTCTGCCATCACAGAAACGAGATATGGTCCGACGAGCCGGATATGGTCTGCAAGGGATGCGGAAAGACCATTACTCGCGATATGGTAATGTCCTGCATCGAATGGTGCCCTGCCGCCCGGGAGTGCGTCGGCCATGAGAAGTACGACAGGCTGATGAAAAAGATCAGGGAGCAGAACGCAGCGGCTTAGCCGATCCTAAAACGAAAACTTCCCCACGGACTTGCAAAAAGGCCTTACCTACCAACAGCCGACCTCCTGAAGCGGCCGGCTACGGACTTCAAACATGCATCCTCGATGGGCTTGAAATCTAGGTATTCCAGAATGGCTCGTGCTGTGAATGGTTGGCCTCGTTATTTGCAGAAATTCGCATACCGGAGATGCCCCAAAAGTGTTTCCTGCCGGGAGAGATGTTAAGCCGAGTCAACGCGGAAACGATCTCTTTCCTGATAAAAGGCAAATTGCATGGCGCCTGCATCCATTGTGATATACTTATCCAATCTTTTCCGATCCTGGAGTAAAAATCAGCATGCAGAAGGAGGGAATCATGAAGAAGTCTCTCGGCGCCAAGACGATCGCGCAGCCCGTACCCGCCTGGGTTGTGGGAAGCTACGACACAAAAGGTAACCCTAATATTATGACTATCGCATGGGGCGGCATATGCTGCTCGCAGCCCCCGTGCCTCACCATCTCCTTGCGCAAGGCGACTTATACCTACGATTGCATCAAGGAGCGAAAGGCTTATACCGTCAATATCCCTTCGGTGTCGATGGCGAAGGAAGTGGACTATGTCGGTATCGTTTCCGGAAGAGCGGTCAATAAGTTTGACAAGACTAAACTGACCCCAGTCCGGAGCGACCTGGTAGATGCGCCGTACATCAAGGAATTCCCTGTTGTCATCGAGTGCAAAGTGCTCCAAATAGTTGAGATTGGGCTCCATACACAATTCATCGGCGAGATTGTGGACATCAAGGCCGAAGAGTCCGTGCTGGACAATGAGATGCCGGACATTCTGAAAGTCAGGCCTCTTATCTTTGACACGGGCCAGCGCGCCTATTACGGAGTCGGCGAGTTTATCGGCAAGGCATTTTCGATAGGAAAAGAGATGTAGCCGGATAGTGAAGGCCCCCTGATCTCTCCGAACCTGAAAGCGGATAATATCCCTCCCCTTGGGGCAAGGGGAGGGCAGAAGGCACTACCTTTCGCGTTTCATTCTTTTCAGGATCACATCTTTGATAACTCCCTTGCTGACAGCTTCATCCATCAGCAGCTTTTCAACGGCCTCGTCCTTGTCCTCAAGGAATTGTTTTTGGACACCCATTACCTGTATGGTCCCATGGTAGACTGCGAAACGGTCCGGAATCCCTTCTATGCGATCTGGATTTTCAACAAGAATTCCCTTGTAACCTATCTGGGCAGGAATCACCGACTCACGGCTGAAATTGTCCAGCCGTTTCGACCCTTCGAAGGCTAACTTTAACTTTGCGACTATCTGGGGATCGGCGAGCTCGTATGTCGGATCGGGGTTTCCAGAGTAAAGAAGAACTCTGACCGTCATACTTTTCTCCTTGGCTATCGCAACCCCGCTTCCGGGCAGCAATTCCGTCCACAGCACCGCTGCCGTCAAAAGACAGACTGTAATCATGGCGACTGCCGTTGTATTTTTCATGGTCATATGGAACCTCCTTTATTTTCGAAGCCATCAGTTAATGTTCTCATGCCCATTGCCCTGCACGTCGTCCGAGCATGAGCAAAAATAACCGCAGAAATCCGTATAGCATAGCCATCCTGAGCACCGGTTTGCAGTCTCAGGATTCGAGATGGGATTGTTCGATGCGTCAAGGTTTGTCGCCTGCGTCCCCCCGGGTTTATGCGACCACATTCCGTCGGGGCCCAGACGATACCAATGATAGTCTGTGCCTGGGTCTACAACCAGGGCTATCTTGTCTTTACTGTTGGGGCAGACCCCTGATGCAGGAAGTGGTTCTATCCCGTCACTGACTGCGGCAGCCACGACATTGGAGCAGGCCATAGGGTTCGGATAGTGGCCGGAACGCCTGCCGGGCTGCGCAAACGTATCGGTCCGTTTGTTGTTTCCGTAATTATAGCAATTGTTGTTGAACTGCACGGTGCCGTTATCGTTCCAGAAGGCCGGACTATAGGCCGGGATCTTGCAACATCCTGAAATCCCGAACCAGGCGACCATAACGAGGGCTAGCAGAACGAATGTGCCGGTTTTCATTTTTTTCCCTCCCGCTCTGTTTTCTCATCTCCAAAGAAGATGTGTTTGTCTGTATATCGGTTCGCATCAACTGTGATCGGTTTCCCGCAAACTGTCTTCCGACGCAGCTGCATAATTGCTCAGTCTAAGAGATATTGGAGTGGTTTTCAATTGTGGAAAGTACGTATTTTTGGTAGCGCTAATCTTTATATAGATTAAAACCAAGCTTGACTCTGCCTGGGGGTGCCCGAGCGGTCAGGCCCGTCTCTTTATAACCCTATCAGGAGGATTTTAGTCGTGTTATTGTGACCGACATCACCATATCAGAAAATATTAGGGGCGCTTCTCATACCGATTGTAGCTTTCAGCGAATCTTTCCACTATAATTTAATAATGCGTCCGGTAATTGGTAGACAACAGACCAATCTAAAGTAATCGATTGTTACATTCATTAAGGAAGGATTTTCTTGAGGGATAATGTCAAGTTGAAAAGAGGATTCCCTGATTCGGGTATCGATATCTGTGCAAATATGTCTGCGGTAAAATCACGTGATGAAGCACGCAGGTCTTCAGTCGCTGGATATACGCTTATTGAAATACTGGCTGTCGTTGCAATTATTGCTGTTCTGGCCAGCATAGCCACCCTTGCTTATCAAGCGTACATAAAGAATGCAAAAAATCGAGCCGCTATGGCTGATGTGCAGAGTTTGTCAGCCGCGCTTGTGACATACAAGGCCGATGTCGGTGTCTATCCGGACGACCTCAGCGCCATCCCGGGCGGCAACAGGCTCGACTCATGGGGAAACCAGTACCAATATTTAAATATCCAGGATGCAACGTCTAACTGGCAGGGCAGCTGCCGCAGGGATAGAAAACTGAATCCCTTAAACACCGATTTCGACCTGTACAGCATGGGTGAAGATGGGGGAACTGCAAAGCCGTTGACTGCGAAGGCCAGCCAGGACGATATCGTGAGGGCCAATAATGGCTCATTTGTCGGATTGGGTTCCGACTATTAGCAAGCGGCGCATGAAGTTAGACTTTGTCTTCATGAGCAGCAAGGTTGCAAGGCGCATATTCCTTATTTTTATTTGTTGCGCCCTGCTTCCCATAGGCAGTCTGGCATTTCTTTCTCTTCATCAGCTATCGGAAGATCACAAGGAAAAGACATTTCAGAAGCTGCATCAGGCAAGCAAGAACATCGGCATGTCGATTATAGAAGGACTGGCATTCATCCAGGCTGAAATGGATATTGTTGCCCATTCAGGCAATGCAGGCTCAAGCAGATACATTCTTCACAAATTGCACACATCAGACGAAAGCACTAGCCATAGGCTTCTCGGGCTTACTCTATTTGAAAACCGGAAGGCCGTTAGAACATTCCTGGGAACGCCTTGTCCTTTTCCCGAAGTCGCTGACGCAGATCTGCAGCATTTATCAGCCGGGAAGGGAGCACTTTATATTCAAGCTCCGAACAAAGGCGCCTATCGTCTTTTTCTGATTGTCGGCGATGACGTATTATCAGACAACAGACGGCTACTTATTGGCGAAGTGAATCCGGATTATCTGTGGGTAATCGCGAAAGAATCGCTGCCCCCGATGACGGACGCCTATATTTATACAGCCTCCGGGATGCCTTTGTTCAACACTGGTGCATTGTCGCCGCATGGCGTTCAGGAAATTGAGAATAGAATGAAAAGTGCATCTGCCGGCAGGTTGCAGTGGAATGATGGCTCCGGTACTTATTTCGCAGGTCAATGGTCGGTTTTTCTCAAGTCTTTTATTTATGCCGAAGACTGGAAGGTCATCGTTACCGAATCGGGCGGTAACGCATTTGCAGCCCTTGGCAGGATCAGGGTGATTATAGCGATTGTGCTACTGGGGTCGTTTATGGTGGTCCTGTTTCTGGTCAGCGTGCAGATACGAAAAAATCTGGAGCCATTGGCAAGGCTGAAGGACGGAACGCAAAGGGTCAGCCAGGGTGACTTTGAAAGTCGCATCAGCGTTCGTAGCGGAGACGAATTCGAGGACCTCGCGTCATCATTTAATACCATGTCGGAAAGAATCGGGAGGCATTTCGACAGCTTAAGCGAGATGGGGCGGATGAGCACCAGTATTCTGACATCGCTTGACAGAGAGGCAATAGTCCGGACAGTCCTTCTCAGATTGAGCGGCATAGTTTCGTGTGATTCAGTTTCCCTTACAGTGTTCGAGCAGCAAGAAACACTAAAGGCATCAACATATGTAAGGACCGGTGAACATGAATCATCTCCCGGTATTATTAAAATGGAGACAAGTCTGCAATTCCAGGAGTCAAGAAGGCTTGCGAATTGCGGCAGTTACATGATCGTTGAGTCTGACGATGAATTTAAAGGCCTGCTGTCAATTATGAAAGAGCGCGGGTGCAACAGATATGTTCTTTTGCCCATAATCCATGTGGGCCGATTGTCGGCTGTGCTGGCCCTGGGATATATCGGCCAGCCGCAACGATTGGAAGAGGATTGCATCAAGGCGCGCCAGATTGCCGACCATACTGCCAGCGCGCTGGCCAATACCGACCTGCTGGGCGAGCTCGATCAGCTGAGCTGGGGAACATTGACAGCTCTTGCGCGAACTGTTGATGCCAATTCAGGCTGGACGGCCGGACATTCTGAAAGAGTGACGAGTTTATCGCTGCAGATCGGTCGCGAAATGGGGCTGACTGCGGAAGAGCTTGATATCTTGCACAGGGCAGGCCTGCTTCATGATATAGGCAAGATCGGCATACCGAGCCATATTTTGGACAAACCGGCGAGGTTGACGGAGGACGAATATGCCCTTATCAAAGAGCATCCCGAAAAAGGCGTTCGCATACTGGAACCCATCAAGGCTTATCATGAGGTGTTTCCGATTGTAGGGCAGCATCATGAATGGTTTAACGGGCAGGGCTACCCCAATGGCTTGGCAGCTGAGAGGATTTGTATGGGCGCGCGCATCATCGCAGTTGCCGATGTATTCGATGCATTGATATCCGACAGGCCATATCGAAAGGGCAAGGATAAAGATATCGTGATGGCTCATATAAATGAGAAGGCGGGACTTCAGTTTGATCCGGAGGTTGTTAAGGCCTTTATCAGGATCAGCAGTACGCCATATTTCACGCCGGATTCATCCGCCGGCATGCCAGCGAAAGATTATATTTCTGCAAGAGAAATCAAGGGTTGATGCAATTGCAGCTTATTGAAACCCTTTCATGCCATCCTGTATCCTTAATCCATGACAGGAGTGTTGCTGCTCAATCTCGGCGGCCCTGATTCGCTCGACGCGGTCAGACCGTTTCTCTACAACCTTTTTTCCGACCGGGACATAATCAGGCTCGGCCCATCCTTTCTTCAAAAGCCTATCGCTGCCGTTATCGCCGCAACCCGCGCCGGCAAAACCAGGGCGATGTACAGTTTGATCGGAGGCAAGTCTCCTATCCTGGATATAACGGCGGCACAGGCGGCGGAACTCGAAAAGATGTTGAACGCGGGAAGCAAGCGATATCGTGTCTATACCGGCATGAGATACTGGCATCCGCTGATCGAAGATGCTGTTAGTCAGATCGAGCGTGACGGCATAAAGAATATTATCGCGCTGGGGCTCTATCCTCATTATTCGATCGCTACTACCGGATCGTCATTCCGGGAACTGAAAAAGGTCATAAAGCGATATCACGATATCAAACTTCGGTTCATCGGGTCGTGGTATGCGCATCCACTCTATATCGAAGCAATGATCGAGCGGATCAGAGAAGGGCTGGCTTTATTCGGAGCAGAACCTGATGTGCTCTTCAGCGCGCACAGCCTGCCGCAGAAGTTCATCGATGACGGCGACCCGTATCTGAACGAGATCGAAGGGACCATAGCCGCAATAACGAAGAATCTAAGCCTGAGATGGCATCTTTCATTCCAGAGCAAGAGCGGACCTGTAAAATGGCTGGAGCCTTCAACTGAGCACATGATCGGAGAGCTCGCGAAGAAAGGAGTCAAAAACCTGCTTGTCATTCCGATCAGTTTTGTTTCGGACCATATCGAGACTCTGTACGAGATCGACATTCTTTATAAAGACCTGGCAGCAAGACTGGGCATTAATCTGAAGCGGGCCGCCTCGCTGAACACTTCACCTGCCTTCATTAGGGCGCTTGCGGAGATAGTGAAGGCTTCATAGTTTTCATCTCAAAATTGCAATGCTCTCAAAGATCAAACCAGCAGGGATCCATTCTTAATTGATATCTTATGAGTTATAATTCTTAGACAATCGATGCGTGGAGGTTTTGATGAGAATAGCAATTGTGGGTGGCGGCATATCCGGTCTTTCGCTTGCCTATGCCCTTTTCGAAAAGAAGCATGATGCCGACATAAAGGTCTTCGAGGCAGAGAATCGCCCCGGTGGAAAGATATATACAGAGAAAGTCGATGGTTATGTATGCGAAGCCGGAGTGAACGGGTTTCTGGACAATAAGCCAAGCACTCTTGAACTGGCTGGGAGGATAAATCTGCCCCCGGTAAAGAGCAATGACAATGCTCGAAAAAGGTTCATTTATTCGGATGGCATGCTGCGGCAAATACCGGATTCGGCCATGAAATTCTTCATGTCCAATTTTCTGAGCCTTTCGGGACGCGCCAGGATGATCGGGGAATATTTTGTCCCCCCGTCGAGAAATAACGACGAGACACTTGAATCGTTTGCCGTCAGGCGTGTCGGCAGGGAGTTTTACGAAAAACTTCTCGATCCGATGGCGTCTGGAGTTTATGCCGGCGACCCTACGAAGATGAGCATAAGAAGCTGCTTTGCAAAGGTTTACGATCTGGAGCAGAAATACGGCGGGCTGATAAGGGGCTTTATGGCTTTGGGCAAAGAGGCCAAGAGAGCCGGAAAGAAGGTGGAGGCTGGTCCGGGCGGCACGCTTATGTCGTTCAGCGGTGGGATGTACAGTATTATAGAAACCTTGAAAAGCCTGCTCGGGGATAAGGTCGAAACGGGCAAGGCTGCAGCTGGTATCGAGAAGATCGGCAGCGGATACAGACTGCATTTCAAGGACGGCTCTGCTTATGAAGCCGACTGTCTGGTCCTTGCCTGCCCGGCCATCGATTCGGCTGAAATTGTGCGGGACTTTGACAAGGAGATCTGCGGCACATTGAGGACCATCCCCTATCCGCCGTTGTCGGTCGTTTCCTTCGGATACAAGAGGGAAAAAATACATCGGGACATAAATCTGTTCGGATATCTCATTCCGGGGAAGGAGAGGCGAAGGATTCTAGGTACGCTCTTCGATTCGAGCATCTTTGAAAACCGGGCGCCCGAAGGATATGTGCTGCTCAGAAACATGGTGGGCGGTGCGAGGGCAGAGCGGTTTGCCATACTGGATGATGAGAAGCTGATCGGCCTGGTGCGCGACGAACTGGCGGCGATAATGGGGCTTATGGCCGAGCCGGATTTCGTAAGGGTTTTCAGATGGGAGCGGGCGATACCTCAATATCTGGTCGGCCACTATAGAAAGCTGGAGACGCTTGATGATGCTTCGGCAAGGCATGACAATTTCCATCTTACAGGGAATGCCTACCGCGGCGTTGCTGTGAATGATTGCATTGCAAATAGCTATAAACTTGCTGAAGAGATAGCAAAAAAAGCGACCTGGGGATAGAAGCTTACAAACAGGCCTTCAAGCCGGCTTTATTAGAGGTAGCCCCGCACGGAAGCTAGCGGCAAACCCTTCAGAGGCTGCTGGCAACGATGTGCGGAGAATCTTCGGTTATGATATGACAATCGGCCCTGACAGGGGACTTCTGAATGCGCGTCTCGATCTGCCTGCGGGCCATTATGCAAATTTTTTTCAGGACATCCAGTTGTTTCCCGTAGTACAGGAACGGAAAAAGGTCGCAGACCGGCGCAGAGGCAAACAACGATAGTGCGGATTCTGCAACACCTGCATTCTTCAGCACGATAAACACATCTTTAGCTGAGCTGAAATCGGATCTCCAGGCTGCCGCCCTGAGCATGTTCTCCCAACCTACCGCCAGGTGGATGCGTGCAGGACAGGATTCCGACTCATTGCATGCATCGATAAGCGAGGCAATGAGCGGGAAGGCATTCCCGAAATTATCAGCTGAAATATACGAGCTTCTGCTATACCGGAAAAGATCCATGTGCGACCGCAATGCAGATGCCGTGTCACAGATTACGACCTCTGTAAGGCCGGCGATGTTCTCGCTTGAGAGGTACATCATGAATTGTAGCACAGGGCGCAAGACTTAGGAATCTTTCGTGATATTAGCGGCGGCTCCCAACGAGTTACGTTACTGAGCCATGAGCTGTGATGTCAATGAAGCGCGCTAACCGGTCGTTTCTCACTTGATGTGTAGCTTATCTTATATTGTTCGCAGAAAACAGAAGAACCTTGTCGCCGACAAAGGCTACAGTAACGGATTTTTTTTCGTCGCCCCACACGCAGTTTCTCATTCCTATGACATCATTGCACTTGTCCGGAGAACCCAGTATTTTTACGACTTCATCGTAGGCCATGCCGCCTTTTATCTTGTTGTAGTTGTCCATCGTCAGCCTGCTGCAACCTGCCAGGTAACCCAGGACAAAGCCAACGAATATTATCAGGAACAATCTCTTCTTCATGTCTACCTCCATGGCGGAATAGACTTAGTATTCAGCAAGCCGGCGTATGAAGTCAAAATGCGATGCAATAGAGTTAATCTATGGCGGCCTTGTAACTGATAGAAACAAACAATTGGATATGTCGCTCCGGTACGGGTTATTTTGGACAACGGGTTTTTTGATCAATAGAGTTCTGATAATCAAGGAGGCGCTTGTGTCAAAAGATTATACGCAGATGTGGAGCAGCATAGGTCTCAACCTGAAAGCGCATGAAGGTTTGTTATCGGTATTGGGTGATGCGTACAAGAACATCTATCTTTCGCAGAAGAACAGGCCCAGGGGAATGGATTATTTCGATTTCGTGATTTCAGAGGTGCACGGCCTAAGGATCGAAGAGATTGTCGGGGCGAAAGAGAGCGGTAAAAAAGTCATCGGCACTTTCTGCGTGTATGTGCCGGAAGAATTGGTGCTTGCTGTCGACGGGGTATGCATCGGGCTTTGCGCAGGCGCTGAGGTGGGTTCGGATGAGGCTGAAAAGTACGTGCCGCGTAATACATGCGCGCTAATCAAGGCCTTTCTCGGGTTCAAGCTCGCCGGACTCTGTCCTTACGTCGAACTGACGGACCTTATCGTGGGAGAGACCACCTGTGACGGTAAGAAGAAGGCCTATGAGATCTTTGATGATATCACCGGGAAGGTTTATGTCATGGAGCTGCCGAACATGAAAGGTGAAAACGGCAGGAAGATGTGGAGGAGCGAGATAAAACGCTTTGCCGACAGGCTTGAGGCCTTGACCGGCAATGAGATCACGCTCGAAAAGCTGCGCGAATCCTCGAAGCTTGTCAATGCCAAGAGAAAGGCCCTTCAGCGGCTGTCGGCCTTGAGGGCCGCCGATCCTGCACCGATTTCGGGTCTCGACGCCTTATTGGTCAATCAGGTTTCCTTCTACGACGACCCTGTCCGCTTTACCGCAAAAACGAACGAGCTTTGCGATGAACTCGAAGAGCGCATCAAGTCCGGCGCAGGCGTTGCCGAAAGGGGGAGCCCGCGCGTGCTCATATCGGGCTCGCCAATGGCGATCCCGAACTGGAAGCTCCACGCCATCGTGGAGGGCAGCGGCGCAACGGTTGTCGGAGAGGAGTCCTGCGTTGGGGAACGTAATTTCAGGACACTTCTGGATGACGGGTTCTTGTCTGTGGAGCAGGCGATCGACAATCTTTCGGAGCGCACACTTACTGTTGACTGCGCCTGTTTTACTCCGAACACCGAGCGCCTAGACAACATAAAGGAAATGGTTACGCGTCTGAACGCGGGTGGAGTTATACATTATGCGCTTCAATTTTGCACGCCGTATATGATGGAGGCATATAAAGCAAAGAAAGTATCGGATACCATTGGAGTGCCTTTTCTGCGGATAGAGACCGACTACAGCATGGAAGACATGGGCCAATTGAAGACAAGAGTCGGGGCCTTTTTAGAGATGTTACAGGCGAGGGCCCGTGCTTGATATCAGCCGGTATTGATATCGGGTCGAGATACATCAAGTTCGTACTTGCCGAAGACGGCAATATTATTGCCGCAGAAAAAAAAGAGACCGGCCATGACCCTCTCGGAACCTGCCATAAGATCATTGCGCAATTCATCCATAAGCGGCCTGAGCGGATCGTTGCTACCGGCTACGGACGCTATCTTCTGGAGGTGCATGGAGACATTCATGCCATCACAGAGATAAAGGCAGTTGCAAAAGGGGCGAAGGCGGTCTTCTCATCCTGTCGCACGGTCATCGATATCGGAGGTCAGGACACGAAGGTAATATCGCTCAACGGAGACGGCATGGTAGCCGGCTTTGAGATGAACGACCGCTGCGCAGCCGGTACTGGCAGGTTCCTCGAAATCATGGCGCGGACGCTTGGGTTCTCAATAGAGGAATTCGGAAGACTGCGCAGATCGAACGCGGAGGGTGACGGCCGGTTAAAGATCAATAGCATGTGCACTGTATTTGCCGAGTCCGAGGTGGTAGGGCTTATTGCCCGGGGTGTTTCGAGGGATGACATAACTGCCGCTATACACGATTCCATAGCAGGACGTGTGATGTCATTGGTCCGAAGGGTCGGGGCCGATGAAGAGATAGTCTTTGCCGGCGGCTGCGCGATGAACGAGAGCCTGGCTTTGCTCCTTGCAGAGCGACTGCAGAAGCCTCTAAAGATCGGAGAAAGGCCCGACATGCTTGCCGCCCTCGGCGCTGCTCTTTACGCTGCCGGCTGAATTTATCGCTCAGAAATCTTTCGTCCGGTCACGAGCACATTGTCGCCCATAAGCTTGTGGCCGGTCTTGTTGAATCCCGCCGATGTAAGCCACTCCTTAATCTCCGGGACTGAATATGATCTGCCGCCGTGGGTATTGACCAGCATGTTTACGGAAAAGAGAGAGCCGTGCACAGGTTTTGTTCGGTCAGCGGCAAGATAATGCTCCTGAATAACGACACGTCCGTTTGTGTTTAAGGCCTTATGTGCCTTTTGGAGAACCTTTCTGCTATTGTCCGCTGAAAAGGAGTGGAGCACCTGACTGATAAGGACCAGATCATAACCGTTGCCGATGTCGTCGATCAGGAAGTCGCCCTCCATGAATGAAATATTCCGCAGCCCGCTTTTATCTATTATGTCGGTTGCAATCGCTATGGTTGCGGGGAGATCGAAGAGCGTCACCGAATCGACCCTGCGCGCCATTTCTATGGAATAGGTGCCGGGTCCTCCACCGAGATCGAGGGCCTTCCTGACACCCTTCAGGTTAATTGCTCTGATTGTCTCCTTCGCCCGCGATATTGCGATATTATGCATGCCCCTGATAAATGCGTCCGTTCCGAAGGCCTTCCTGGTCGGAAGGCCTGTTTTCACAACCTCGTCGAGGTTCGACCAATTTATCCAGAGATTGTCTGCATGTCGCAGGATGTCGCCCTGGTAATAGGGCATGCCGTTGACAAGCAACTGATCGGCAACTGCAGAGTTGCGGTACAGGCCACTTTTTTTCTTCAGCAAGCCCAGCCCGGCAACGGCATCAAGCAATATCTCCGTCGCCCTTGGATCGGCACTGATAAGGCCGGCTATTTGAGAGGCGCTTTTCGCAGTCTTCAGGTGATCGAAGACCCGGAGGTTGTTTGCGGTCAGCAATACCCTTGCCTGCCAGTAACTACCCCACAACCTCCGTAATGATTTGATCTCTTCCTGGATATTCATGCGTTTCTCCAGTCGGCAGATTGCAACCGACAATTGCTATCTTATATAGGCTTCGGTAACGTAAAGTCTCATCATTCGGTGCGTGTTGAAGTAATATGCGTTTTTCCCGATGGCATTGGCCATGATCCTGGTCCAGATCTTTTTGTCGGCATAGAACGTAGGGATAATAGTAGATTCCAGCTTGTAATAAAGGTCGTCGGCATCTCGCTCAGGGTCCGCCGGGACGTCCGGTGAAGGCCCTATGGCCCACCCGGTATAGTTTTCTATGTGTCCTTCGATCCACCAGCCGTCCAGTACGCTGAAGTTGGGCACACCGTTGTGAGTGGCCTTCATGCCGCTGGTTCCAGATGCTTCATGGGGGCGCATAGGGGTATTGAGCCATACGTCAACGCCTGAGATGATCTTAAGCGCGGTATCCATATTATAGTTCTGAACGAACACTATCTTGACCCTGTCCTTAAGCCGCTCGCCTATTTTTATGATCTGCTGGATCAGGTCTTTGCCCGCCTCGTCTCTGGGATGGGCCTTGCCTGCATAAATTATCTGAATTCGGCCCTCGCCGATGCGCGCAAGTTTTTCAGGGTCGGATAGCAACAGGTCGGCACGCTTGTAAGCTGTTGCACGGCGCGCGAAGCCTATCGTCAGCGTGTCGTAATTCATTCCAGCCTGCGTTTCCCTGTTTACAAAATCTATGAGGCCCTTCTTTGCTTCCATATGGGCGCCCCACAGCTCTTCATCCGGAATCCTGCCCACTCTGACGAATATTTCGGGTTCATTGGCCCAGCCGGGAAGGTATTTGTCATAGAGACGCTTGAAGCTGTCGCAAGTCCATGTGAACGAATGCACGCCATTCGTTATTGCATGTATCTCATATCCCGGAAACATAACCTTCGAGACTTCACCGTGCTTCTTGGCGACCCCGTTTATGTAATTGCTGAGGTTGATCCCCAGAATAGTCATGTTAAGGGCTTTATGTCCTGAAAAGTCTTTGATCACGTGCATCGGGATGACGTCGGCATCGGTCAGGATCTTTTCCGCGAGTTCATACGGGAATTTGTCATGTCCGGCCTCTACCGGCGTATGTGTAGTAAATACGCAAAGGCTTCGCACCTTGTCGACGTCCCAAACAAGGCGTTCATCCCAGACGTCTTCAATGTCCCTCTTGAATCTTTTGAGTAGCTCTAGTGTCAACAGGCTGGAATGCCCTTCGTTCATATGGTATTTCTTGATCTCGAAGCCCAGCTGTTCAAGAATGCGAGTTCCTCCGATGCCGAGGATTATCTCCTGTTTCAGCCGATATGATGAATCGCCTCCGTACAGATAGAGGGTGAGCTCTCTGTCCTCCGGGGCATTTTCAGCCAGGTCGGTGTCGAGAAAAATCACCGGCAGCTTCCCGCCGGTTGCGCTTTCGACAACATACAGCCAGGGCGCTATCTGCACGTCGCGCGATGAAATGCCCACTGTAACGCGATCCGCCAGGCGCACCATAAAGTCAGAAGGCGTCCAGTCGTCGGTAAGCTCCTTTTGCCTGCCAAAGGGGTCGAGCTCCTGCCTGAAATAACCTTTTTTGGTCAGCAGCGAGACGGCAACCATTGGCAGTCTGAGGTCCGCCGCAGATTTTATAGTGTCGCCGGCTAAAATTCCCAGGCCGCCGCTATATGTCTTTATCTCGTTCTTTAAGCCGATTTCCATCGAGAAGTATGCAATTTTCGGCTCTTTGATAAATGGATCGATCGAATTGTACTGAGTCATCGGGCCTCCTTATCGACCGTCGGCCAAGCGTGCCCTGCCGAGCAGTTCTTTGAGGGCTGCTGCTCCCTCTTCTGCCATGTCGACGGTAAAATCGTTCACGTAAAGATCTATATGACTATTTATAACCTGAGTCGAGAGCTCTTGCGAATGTTTCTTAATGAACGGCATAGCTTGATCCCGATGGGGAAAGGCATATTCTACGCTCTTTCGAACAAGGTCCTCAATCACCTCGACCTTCGGGCCGAGCGTTTTTTTCGTTATTATGCCGCCGAGCGGAATGGGCAGCCCAGTATCTTTTTCCCACCACTCACCGAGGTCGGCTACCTGCGACAGCCCATATTCCTTATATGTAAATCTGCTTTCGTGTATTATGAGCCCTGCATCCACCTTGCCGTCCCGCGCTGCCGCCGGTATTTCATGGAACGGCATCGGCACAATCTTCGATGGTTTGTTGCGGAATGCGGCATCGAAAAAAAGTCTCAACAGAAGATAGGCAGTGGTAAGCTCTCCTGGAATGGCGATGCTCTTGTCCCGCAGATCAGACATCGCATAAGGAACTTTTGAGACGATCAGAGGCCCGCAGCCGCGACCGAAGGCGCCGCCCGACCTGAGAAAGCGGTAATCGTCCTGAAGATACAGGAAGACGTGACACGATATTTTGGAAACGTCGAGTGAGCGGGACATTGCGAGGCGGTTCAATGTCTCCACATCCTCTATATGAAGATCGAAGTCGAGCCCGTGCGTATCGATCATCCTGTTCGCCAGCGCATAGAATATAAATGTATCATTGGGGCATGGCGAGAAACCCAAGGTTATCATGATCTGGATTTTATCATTAAAGGGGGCAAGGTTGCCAGAACAACAACCTCAATAATAAAAAACATAGTAAATGAGACTGATTCACCCCTTCTGTTGCACCTATTGCGCCGGGCATGTGCTATTCAATCAAAAATAGAGAAAATAGACAAAAAATCGCAAAAAACATCCATAATCTGAAATATTCGGCCATAATTGCTTGAAATAGTCCTTGCCTGGAGAGGCTGATTCACGATATATTAGCACTCATCAGGATTGAGTGCTAATAACTTAAATCAAACCATAAGAAAAGGAGGCAGGTTATGAAGATCAAACCGCTCAAGGACAGGGTAGTCATTAAGTACTCCGAAGAGGAGATGGAGAAGACGGCCGGAGGGCTTTATGTCCCGGATGTCGCCAAGGAGAAACCCCAGAAAGGTACGGTAGAGGCCGTAGGCGTGGATGTCAAAGAGGTCAAGCCGGGCAATGCCGTGCTTTTCGACAAGTATTCGGGATCAAAGATCAAGCTCAACGATGTTGAGTACCTGATCGTCAAGGAAGAAGACCTGTTGGGAATCATCGAATAAGGAATAGGAGGATAATATAACTATGTCAGCCAAACAGCTTTTATTCAGCGATAGCGCAAGGCAGCAGATCCTGAAGGGAATCACCGTTTTGAGCGACGCCGTCAAGGCGACCCTCGGCCCTAGGGGAAGAAATGTAATCATCGACAAGAAGTTCGGCGCCCCGACCATCACAAAGGACGGCGTAACCGTTGCAAAGGAGATCGAGCTCAAGGACCCGTATGAGAATATGGGCGCTCAGCTGCTGAGGGAGGTCGCTTCCAAGACCTCTGACGTTGCCGGCGACGGAACCACAACGGCAACCGTGCTCGCATACGCCGTTTACAAGGACGGCATGAAGTATGTGACGGCAGGAGCAAATTCGATCGACATAAAGAGAGGCATCGACAAGGCGGTAGAGATCGTCATCGGCGAACTCAAGAATATGTCCAAACCCGTTGTCGAGAAGAAGGAGATCGCCCAGGTCGGCACCATCTCTGCAAACAACGACCCTTCAATCGGCGAACTCATTGCCGAGGCGATGGATAAGGTCGGCAAGGACGGAGTTATCACTGTTGAAGAGGCCAAGAGCATGGCCACAACCCTCGATGTCGTCGAAGGTATGCAGTTTGACAGGGGCTATGTGTCCCCGTATTTCATCACAGATGCAGACAGAATGGAGTGCATTCTCGACGATGCGTTCGTCCTCATCCACGATAAGAAGATCTCCAGTATGAAGGACCTTCTTCCCGTTCTTGAGCAGACCGCCAAGATGGGCAAGCCGCTCCTTATAGTTGCAGAAGATGTCGAAGGCGAGGCCCTCGCAACACTGGTTGTCAATAAACTCCGCGGCACCATCCAGGTATGTGCGGTAAAGGCCCCCGGATTCGGTGACAGGAGAAAGGCGATGCTCGAAGACATCGCGATCCTTACCGGCGGACAGGTCATCACTGAAGACCTCGGTCTGAAGCTTGAGAATGTTAAGATTCAGGACCTCGGCAGGGCGAGAAAGATCAACATCGAAAAAGAGAACACCACTATCGTTGAAGGCGCGGGTGATGCCAACCACATCCAGGGCCGCGTAAAACAGATAAAGGCCCAGATCGAGGAGACCACCTCCGACTACGATAGGGAGAAGCTCCAGGAGAGGCTCGCAAAGCTTGTGGGCGGCGTTGCTGTTATAAATGTCGGCGCAGCTACAGAGGCCGAGATGAAGGAGAAGAAGGCCCGCGTAGAGGATGCCCTTCATGCAACAAGGGCTGCAGTTGAAGAAGGTATAGTCCCCGGCGGAGGAGTTGCGCTTATCAGGTGCATCAAGTCTCTCGATAAGACTAAACTTGACCACGACCAGCAGATCGGCGTCAATATAATAAAGAAGTCGCTTGAAGAGCCGATCAGGCAGATCGTGACCAATGCCGGTCTCGAAAGCTCGATCATCGCCGAGAAGGTAAAGGCAGCGAAAGACCCTAACTACGGTTATGACGCTTACAGCGAAGAATTCACCGACATGATCAAGTCCGGTATCATCGATCCGACCAAGGTTACGAGGACAGCGCTTCAGAATGCGGCTTCGGTCGCAGGCCTCATGCTTACTACCGAGGTGATGATCACCGAGATTCCGGAAGAAGAGAAGAAGATGATGCCTCCGATGCCGGGCGGCGGAATGGGAGACATGTACTAAAATAAATTGCAGGGCGGGG
This sequence comes from Dissulfurispiraceae bacterium, assembly GCA_035319185.1. Lineage (GTDB taxonomy): Bacteria > Nitrospirota > Thermodesulfovibrionia > Thermodesulfovibrionales > Dissulfurispiraceae > Fen-1308. The sequence goes on from DATHDF010000024.1 coordinate 71,719, forward strand.
CGACCTCGCCCCTGCGTTTGGAATGGGAACATTGTAGGGGCGAACGGCTGTTCGCCCCTACTGCTACTTACGGTATGGTATTCTAAACAATATGCTCAAATCGACCCGAAGTATTCTAGTAGCAATTTTTTTTATCTTTCCGCTATACATAATGATCCAGCTTTTTGTCCCGGTATACGACAGTCCGACTCCCATAGAGGTGGAGATACCGCAGGGAGCTACATATAAGAATGCAGTCGATATACTTGCAGCCAACAAGCTAATCCGGGACAGGTTTGTCTTTACCGCCCTCGGTAAGATTTCCGGCGTAGACCGCAGGATGAGGGCAGGATATTATAATTTCTGGAGCAGGATATCTCCGTTCGACGTATTTCAGCAGTTGCGAAAGGGGAAGATCATCGAGTACGAAGTCACGATTGTCGAAGGTGACAGCCTGCTCGAGATTAGCGAAAAGTTGCAGGAAAAGAAATTTGTTACTGCCGACGCTTTCAATATGACCGTGAAGGATAAGGAGCTTTTGTCAGCGCTCGGCATTGATGCGCCAACTGTTGAAGGCTATCTTTTCCCCGAGACATATAAGCTGCCGAAAGGAACCCATGCAGCCGACATCATCAAACTTATGGTTGGAAAGCTGCGGGCTTCCTATACCGATGAGATAAAAAGTGAAGTGGCGAAGAGCGGATGGTCGGAAAACGCCATTTTGACTTTGGCCTCTATTATTGAGAAAGAGGCTGAAAGCGACGAGGAAAGGCCTATAATTTCCGCAGTATACCGAAACAGACTGAGAATGGGGATGCCGCTTCAGGCTGATCCGACTGCAATCTACGGTGTTAAGAGCAGCAAGGTCAGGATCCTGAGCAGCGACTTGCGGAATAATACGCCATATAACACATACGTTATAAAAGGGCTGCCTCCTGGTCCGATAGCGTCCCCGGGGATGAAGTCCATCGAAGCCGCACTTCATCCGGCTAAAGTGCCGTACATATATTTTGTGTCGAGAGGGAACGGCAGCCATATCTTCACTACGTCTTATGCAGAACATAACGAGGCTATCAGGCAGGTCAGGGCAATGTCTGAGCAGCCGGCTAAGGAAGAAGAGACCGCTCATCATGATCAAGCGCAGGCAGACAAGGCAGATACGCATAGGTAATGTGGTTGTGGGCGGAGGCAGTGAGATCTCTGTCCAGTCCATGACCAAAACAGACACCCGCGACATTGCCGCTACAGTGGCACAGATCAGGTCTCTGGAGGCCGCGGGATGCGAGATAGTTCGTCTTGCCGTTGTAAATGAAGATGCTGCGAGGGCTTTGGGCGATATCAGGCGGCAGGTCGACATGCCGATGATTGCCGATATCCATTTTGATTACAAGCTTGCGCTTGAATCGGTCAGGCATGGGGTCGATGGTCTAAGGCTCAATCCCGGCAATATCGGCGCAGAATGGAAGGTGAAGGAAGTCGTTGCTGCGGCAAAGGACCGCCAAATCCCGATCCGTATAGGTGTCAATGCTGGGTCTCTCGAAAAACATCTTATCGAAAAGTTTGGACATCCTACGCCTGAGGCAATAGTTGAAAGCGCGGAGGGCCATATCAGGATCCTCGAAGACCTCGATTATAACAATATCAAGGTTTCCCTCAAGGCTTCAAATGTAATGACGACTGTTGATGCATATCGAATCTTTTCCGGCAAGCATGATTACCCCGTACATATCGGGATTACGGAAACCGGCCCGACATTTCCTGGAGCAGTCAAGAGTGCCGTGGGACTGGGGATACTGTTGTCGGAGGGGATCGGCGACACGATGCGGGTATCACTTACGGCTGAACCTGAGGAAGAGATCCGTGTTGCCTATGAAATCCTGCGGGCGCTCGGCATAAGGCGACGTGGGGCAGAAATCATTTCCTGCCCTACATGCGGACGCTGCCAGGTCGATCTACGGCCTATCGCGCAGGAGGTGGAGCTGGCGCTCAGGACTGTAGATAAACCGATATCGGTTGCAGTTATGGGTTGTGTGGTAAACGGCCCCGGAGAGGCGCGCGAGGCCGATTTCGGCATAGCAGGCGGCAAGGGCATGGGGTTGCTCTTCAGGAAGGGCGAAGTGGTTAAGCAAGTGAAGGAAGAGGAAATGCTCGAAGCATTGATGGAGCTGATAAAGGAAGTGCGAGAAAGCTGAAAACCCAGACAGTGCGCCCATTCCAAACGCTTCAGTCTAAACAGGCCTATAATGCTCACTCTTGACTCGATACTCGATATTCAACTCTATCAGCACAAATCTGGGTACCGTTTTTCGGCTGATGCGGTGCTTCTTGCCTCCTTTGTCGATATGCCGCGCGTCAAGAAAATCGCTGACTTCGGCGCAGGGTCTGGTGTAATAGGAATTCTTCTGGCAAAGAAATATCTCTCGGCTGATGTCAAGCTAATCGAGCTGCAGGAGAGCCTTGTGAAGCTGGCCGAAAAGAATGTGATCCTCAACCACCTTGACGAAAGGGTGAAGGTTGTTCACGCCGATATCAAAGGCTTGAAGCTTGGAAGCCTTCACTCCTATGACCTGGTTGTCTCCAATCCGCCGTTCAGGAAAACAAGGACCGGCCTGGTAAGCCCTTCAGGTGAAAAAGCGGTCGCAAGGCATGAACTGAATCTTTCGATTTCGGCCCTGATGAAATCGGCATTGACCATGCTTAAACACCACGGCAGGTTGTGCATGATTCATTTGCCGGAGCGGCTTGCCGAGGTTATGGAATCCATGAGACAGTATTACCTTGAACCTAAACGGCTGCGCTTTGTCCATTCGAACGCCGGGTCAGAGGCAAAGATGGTCTTCATCGAAGCAGTCAAAGAGGGAAGGACCGGCCTTAAGGTAGAAAGGCCCCTCTACCTTTATGATGACAACGGCGATTATACTGATGAAGTGCGAGCCATCTACGGCCGACCCCAAGGATTTTGAAACTCAGTTTCGCTTTTAAATCGGGCAGATGCCTTTATGCTGACAGGCTTCTTCTTTCTTTCTGGCCTCGATTCTTGCCTGCTTTCTCCGCTGCGCTTCATGATTCCGTCTTTGTTCAACATCTGATTCTATAATGAGGCCGGGCACGGGCTTTGGTTTGCCATTCTCGTCAACCGCAACGAATGTCAGATAAGCAGAGGCGGTATGCCGCACTTCGCCGGTCAGATAATTTTCAGCTTCCACTCGAACGCCTATTTCCATGGACGATTTGCCGACCATATTGAGACTTGCCCTGAGGAAAAGTACATCCCCCACGAAGACAGGATGATGGAATTCCAGACGGTCTATCGATGCTGTGACGGCATTGCACCGAGCATGTCTGCTGGCAACCACAGCCGCTGCCGAATCGATCAGTTTCATGATCACCCCGCCATGGACGTTTCCTGCCGGGTTGGTGTCCTGGGGAAGCATGACCTGTGCCATTGTTACGCTTGTCTCGGAAATTGTTTTATCTTTCATTGCCGACCTCCGCTTGAATTGTTGAGGGAATAGTAAATGTGAAAGTGCTGCCTTTGCCTACGGAGCTTTCAACCCAGATCCGGCCTCCGTGCATTTCGACGATGCTCCTGCATATGCTCAATCCAAGGCCTGTGCCGCCGCTGCTCCGCGAGCCCAATTGGCTGAAGGGCTTGAAGAGCTTGCCCTGGTCTTCTGCTGAGATCCCGATCCCGGTATCCGATACACTGAACTCAGCAGCCGCCTCGACCGTGCGCACGCTGATGACGATGGAGCCTCCCTCAGGTGTGAACTTCATGGCATTGTTCAGGAGATTCAGCATTACCTGCTTTATCCGCAATCTGTCGCCGTTCAAAGTCTTCGGAGCCGAATGCATGTCAGCCTCTATGCTGATGCCGCGCTTTGAAGCCGTAGTGGACAGCAGATCAACAGATCCCGATATTATCTCTTCAACCGGAAACCTATCAACTCTGAGTTCCATCCTTCCGGCTTCGATCTTGGAATGGTCGAGGATATCGTTTATCAGGTTCAGCAGGTGGATTCCGCTTTCGTGAATGTTATTGATGTATTCCTTTTGCGCAGCCTCAAGGGTATTTGAATAGCTTTCGATCAGAAATTCGGAAAAACCGATTATGGAATTCAGCGGCGTCCTCAATTCATGGCTGATCTGGGCGATGAAATCCGATTTGGCCTTGTTAGCAGCTTCGGCAGATTCTCTGGCAATCTCTGCTTCGGCGGCCTTCCGGCTCGAGACTGCATAGCGGCTTACCAGCCAATACAACAGCAGGGATGTTGTGGCCACATAGCACCATCCCTTCAGTATGCTTAGAATGGCGAATATGCGCGTATCAAAGGAAATCTGAGAAACGAGCAGATCCGAAAAAAGGATCCATAGGCTGCCGACTAAGGCATAGATAAGCGCTATCCTGAAAGGAGTCAGGCTGCCGCCGCGTTGTTGCCCATGCATGCTAATGCGACCTCCATGGTGTATAGGCCTGTTAAAACATTATAACAGGATTCTTCAGCGGCTGCAGGCGCAAAAACGGTCTTCACGATCATTGACTTTACCTTCACCATCAATTAATTTACATATATGCTGCCTTTTATCTTCAGGCGTCTGCTGCTGATAGTGCCCCTTGTCTTCGGCATTACCCTGATTAGTTTTACAGTTATACACCTGGCCCCAGGCGGGCCTGTCGAGGTCGAGACGGAGATGTCGTTGAAAACCTCGGCGCAGGCGCGGGAAAATCTCAAGAAGCTCTATGGTCTGGATAAGCCCCTTCACGAGCAATACATCGACTGGCTGATGCGCTTTGCCCGGCTTGACTTCGGCAAATCTTTTGTGGATGGCAAAAGGGTGATCGACAAGATCGGTGAACGGGTGCCGATCACCATCATTATCAATATGCTCTCGCTCATTGTTACTTTTTGTCTGGCCGTACCTATCGGCGTTCTGTCTGCCACGCGCCAGTTTTCCCTGTTCGACAGATTGACAACCGTCTTTGTTTTTGTCGGGTTCTCCGCCCCGCCCTTCTGGATTGCACTGCTTTGCATGTATCTGTTCGGGCTGATTCTGGGCTGGCTGCCGATATCAGGCATTCAGAGCCTCGATGTTTCAGGTATGTGGTGGCTTCAGAGGCTTGCAGATTGGGCAAAACATCTCATACTGCCGTTGTTGATCGGCTCATTGGGCGCGCTCGCGGGGCTGAGCAGGTACAGCAGATCGAGCATGTTGGAAGTGATCCGGCAGGACTACATAAGAACGGCCAGGGCGAAAGGCCTGAAGGAATCCAGAGTGATAACGCTGCATGCTATGAAGAATACCTTGATGCCAGTAATTACCATTCTCGGCCTTGCGGTGCCTGGATTCATCGGCGGCTCGGTAATTATGGAGACAATCTTTGCGATACCCGGGATGGGGCAGCTTTTTTTCCAGTCTGCCATGTCCCGTGACTATCCTACCATCATGGGAATACTTGTCATCGGCGCAGTGCTGACATTGATCGGCAATTTTATGGCCGATATCTCTTATGCGCTGGCTGACCCGCGGATTAGGGTCGGCAAGGAACAGTCGTGATAGCTATCATCTGGCGCAGATTCAGTAAGAACAGCCTATCTGTTGCGGGGCTGGCGATTATATGCATCATAGCGGCACTCGCGATTGCGGCGCCGATAGTTTCCCCTTACGATCCGTTTGCGATCGATGTCTATAACGTGATCTCTGCTCCGAGCGCAGCGCATCTTCTAGGGACCGACGAGCTTGGTCGCGACATCCTTTCCCGAATGATATGGGGCAGCCGCGTTTCTCTTTCCGTCGGATTCGTCGCTGTCGGTATCGCGACCATGATAGGGATTGTGGTGGGAGCAGCGGCAGGTTATTACGGGAAGGCGGTTGATGCAACTCTCATGCGTTTCGTCGACATAATGCTGTGCTTCCCCACATTGTTTCTGATCCTCGCGGTGATAGCGATAATCGGGCCCAGCATATGGGTGATAATGGTAGTCATCGGTGTGACGGGCTGGATGGATGTGTCCCGCCTTGTGCGGGCAGAGATTCTATCGCTCAAGGAAAGGGACTTTGTGTCGGCAGCGAGGGCTATAGGGGCCGGCGATGTGCGGATTATCTCCAGACATATTCTGCCCAATGCCCTCTCCCCGGTCTTTGTGTCTGCGACGCTTGGCGTTGCCGGCGCGATACTGACTGAATCCGGGCTGTCATTTCTCGGGCTTGGTGTACAACCTCCGGATGCAAGCTGGGGCAACATACTCTCTTCGGGCAAGGACTATATAACTGTGGGAGCCTGGTGGCTCTCTTTCTTCCCCGGCATGGCCATACTGGTTACGGTCCTGAGCTATAACCTTGTCGGAGAGGGGCTCAGAGATGCGCTTGACCCGAGGCTTTGGCGCTCGGAGAAATAGTTGTGACGGACATCTCAAATCTGCCTGACCCGGACCGGGCCAGAAAAAATATCGAGACGTTGCTATCCGGGCATCCGGGCCTGCGGCGCCGTGTCGATGAGCATTATTACCGGATAGCCGCGCTTTTTTCTTACAGTCAATTCCTGGCAAACTATTCGGCGCAATATCCCGAACCGCTTTTCAGTGCAATCGACAATCTCGACAATCCTCCCGGCGTCAGCTCTCTCGTTTCTGAACTGAACGAGGCACTGGGTGCGTGCAGATCGATAGCTGAAGGGATGAAGGTGGTGCGGCGATTCCGCAAGGATAAGCAGATCGGTATCACGCTCAGAGACATTCTGCATAGGACGGGGCTTCCCGAAATTATGCTTGAAATGAGCAGCCTTGCCGACGTGATACTCAGACAATCCCTTGAATTCGTCGAACCGTTCCTGGCGCAGAGATACGGCAGGCCGGAAGACAACGCCTTCAGCATAATCGCTTTGGGCAAGCTGGGCGCCGAAGAGCTGAACTACAGTTCGGACGTGGATATTGTATTTGTATACCGCGCTGAAGGAGAGACATCAGGAGTGTCGTCGATACCCGGGGTTACCATGAACAGGGTCTCGGCGTTCGAATATTATGTCAAGCTTGCGGAGGAGCTGGCTAAATTCATTTCATCCAATACCGAAGACGGTTTTGCTTACCGGGTGGACCTAAGGCTCAGGCCGCAGGGTCAGCGAGGCAGTCTGGCACTGTCCCTGCGGGGTTACGAAGACTATTACGAATCCTGGGGACAGCTGTGGGAAAAAGCGGCGCTTTTGCGTGCCAGGCCTGTTGCCGGCGACGCGAAACTGGGCTCCGATTTTATTGCAACGGTTACACCGTTCATTTATCGCAAATACATGGACCACGAAACAATCGACGAGATAAAGCGCATGAAGTCCCAGGTCGAGCAGCTTAAAAGCGGCACTTTCAGCCGGGACATCAAGAGAGGATACGGCGGCATAAGGGAGATAGAGTTTTTCATACAGATATTCCAGCTGATATACGGCGGCAAAGTGCCGGTCCTGCGCGAAAGAAGTACGCTCAAGGCATTGCACCGCCTGGTGCAGAAAGGGCTCATAGGCTATGACGACCTCGGCCACCTGACGGACAATTATCTCTTCCTGCGCACCCTGGAACACCGCATACAGCAAATGAACGATCTGCAAACCCATAGCCTGCCTTCAGGCGAGGCTGAACTTGACGTTCTGGGAAGGAAAATGGGTTTTGGGGGAAAGAAGGATTTCCTTGCCGGACTCGAAAAAAGAAGAAAGAAGGTCCGGGAGATATACGACTCTCTTTTTTACGTCAGGGAAGACAGCAGGCCTTTGGTAGCCTCCGGGTCCGGCAGTGACATCATGAGCCGCATATTCTGGGATGTGGAAACACCGATCAAACAACTTATAAGCGAGGAGCTCTCAAGACGGGGCGTACGCGAGATAGACAGGGCTATTAATCATCTTATGCAGATTCGCAACAACATCTATCATTTTCAGACCATAAGGGGGAGGCGTCTGCTCGAGGAAATCGTTCCGAGGTTTGTGGACAAGGCACTGTCCGGCGGCAATCCTGACGCTGCATTGCTGCAGCTTGTCGGCTTTTCAGGCCTTCTTGCGGCGAGCGAATCGTATCTCGACACAATAATCCATAGACCCGAAGCGGTAGATGCTTTCACCTTCGTATTTTCTCACAGCGACTATCTGTCGAAGATAATCATGAGCAATCCGGAATACATGGAATCTCGACTGGAAGTCCAGGGCCGGAGAAAATCGCTTGCCTTTTCCGAGGCGGAGCTCGGATTGCTCATTGACAGAAAAGGAGAGTCATCTGCGATTCGGCTTTACAGAAGACTAGAAGAGATAAGGCTCGGCATACTTTTCCTGAACGGGGCGATTAATGCGGTGCAGCTGATGAAAGGAATCAGCACGGTGGCGCAGGCGGTGCTTTCGACAATTGTGCGCAGGCATGGAATGTCCTTTATAGTGGTCGGTTTCGGGAAGCTTGGGGGCAGGGAAATAATCTTCAACTCCGATCTGGACGTTGTATTTATCAGCCTGGTCGAGCCAAAGACTAAGGACTTTAAGGATGCCGAAGTCCTTCTCAAATTGCTCATGTCATATACAAAAGATGGCGTCGCATATAAGGTTGATACGCGGCTCAGGCCCGACGGAAATAAAGGCCCGCTTGTAGGCTCGATTGAGGGAATTGCCAACTATTATCTCAAGAATGCGCAGATATGGGAGCTTCAGGCGCTGCTTAAAGCCCGTCCGGTAGGTGGTGAAGAGAAGACCGCGCGATATTTTGCAGAGATGAGGAAAGTGGTCCTGATGAAGAGGGCCAATGAAATTTCGATAGGCGACATCAGGCATATGCGTGCGAGAATACAGAGGGAGCTTTCAAGGGATGCAGCTGAGTCAGGTATTCATGACATCAAGCTGGGATCCGGCGGTATCGAGGAGCTTGAATTTACGGTCCAATACCTGCAACTGAGAAATTGCATCGGGAGCCCGGCTTTATTGGTGCCGGGCACGCTTGACGCTATCGGCAAGCTGGCTGATGCAGGAATCGTCGCACAGGCAGATGCAGCAGAGCTGAGAGGATCCTACATATTCTACAGGACGATTGAGACGGTGCTGAGACTCCGTAGCGAACCGCTGCTTAAAGAGGGCGGCGACACATGGCGCAGCGCTGCGCAGTTGTCGGGTGTGGAGGAGCCACGGCTTCTCGATGCGCTCAATCAGAAGAGAGGATGGGTCAGGGCCTTTATGTACAGTATTTCGGACTGACCGGATTTAAAACGCAACTTTGAGCCGGTTGCCTTGGACACCATCGGGGCAATATAATTGAAAACATTACGGTGAGAGTTGCAGTTACAAACATCTGATCCGAACGGAGGCTGAAATGAGAACCATTATCTGGGTTGTGCTTGTTGTTGCAATCACTGCGCTGACGGTGCCAGTTGCATTCGCTGCGCCGAACATGCAGGACGGTCTTTGGGAAATCACTACTACTGTGGAGATGAAGGGCATGCCTTCGGGCATGATGAAGCCCATGACGCATACTTCCTGCCTTACTCATAAGGACTCTGTTCCCGAAAAACCGGCCAAGTCCGACTGCAAGATGAGCGATATGAACTCGTCGGGCAACACTGTAACATGGACGATGACCTGTCCTGACTCAGTGAGCAAAGGCAATATTACATACTCCGGCTCGACCTTTGAAGGGACTACCGATACGACAGTGAATCACGGGGGCCAGAAGATGCAGGTTCGGAACAAGATGAAGGGAAAGAGAATCGGACCGTGCAAATGAAGATATTTTAATTTATTCTTAATTCAATTTTAATCATTGCAGTTCTATAATTCGCCGAAACCGATGAAGCTTGTGGCATTTACTTTATCTCTGGTGTTTATGCTGTGCATGTTTTCGGGCGCTGAAGCCGCCGGAAACGAGAAGATCCTTTTTTTGCATCACTCTACAGGCTGGGGCGTATATTCGGGCGGTAATGTGCCCGGATGGTTTGCAAGCTACAATGCTGCGCATGGCACGTCGTATGTTATTACCGAAAGATCCTATCCCGATTCGCCCTATCCGTGGGCGAATTATCCCTACGACTATTGGAACCTGTGGGTACATGGGGCATGCAGCTCGTCTAATCCCAACATCGAGTGCATGAATACACTTGTTGCCGCGCATGATGTCATAATTTATAAACACTGCTTTCCAGGGGCGGATGTTCTTGCCGATTCCGGGTCGCCGGATGTAGGCTCTGATCGCAAATCGCTTGAAAATTACAAGCTGCAGTACCGTGCGCTGCGAAACCTGATGGATTCTTATCCGAGAAAGTTATTCATTGTCTGGACCCTTGCGCCTCTGCACAGACTGGCAACGTCATCAGACAACGCAGCTCGTGCGAAACAATTTGTTGATTGGGTGAAAACGCAGTTTCTGACCGAAGACGGCCGTCGACATCCCAATATATACATCTTCGACTTTTGGGGGCTTGTAGCCGGAACCGACAATTTCCTCAAATATGAATATGAGGGAAGCCACACGGGTTCGGACTCGCATCCCAATGCCGCGGCGAATACGTATGCAGGGCCGATATTCGGTCAACGTATCGTTGACTCAATCTATGACTTCAATGCGCGCCGCACGCCCGCAGGCCTCAAAATTCACTAAGTCTGATAATTACCTATATCCTCAAGGAGGGGAGCTTATGTTTCAACCTGGTCAATCACTCAACAGGGGATCGGGACGCCGCCTGTTTGCGTTGACGGTGCTTTGCGCTGTCATCATGTCCCTCTCGCCTGTAGCGACCCGCATTTCATCTGCTGCTCAGTACGTTATCACCAACCTCGGCACGGTCGGCACTTATGGCAGTGTTGCTTATGACATAAATGACGATGGTCAGGTTGCAGGCAGGGTGGCTGACGCATCAAATACGACCGTCAATGGATATTTCTGGAGCCGGCAGGGCGGGCTGCATGTTCTCACTCCTTTAAGTGGTGTGACCAAGGCTTGGGGGGTCAGCAACTCAGGGAGGATAGCAGGACAATCGAACAGTCATGCAGTGCTCTGGAGCGGCAGCAATAGCTCGCCGCAGGACCTGGGCACCCTCGGAGGAGCGACGAGTTTTGCATACAGGATTAATAACAATAACCAGGTCATCGGGTGGGCCGACAAGACCGCGTATAGTGGAACTACCGTATATCACGCGTTCATTTCCGAATGGAACAGCACTACTCAGCAATACGTAATGACCGACTTGGGAACGCTTGCATCCGACCAGGGACAGACCAATTATTGGGGCGGTTACAGTCTTGCATATTATGCTAATGGCGCTGGTCTTGTTGTGGGCACCGCCAGCACGACCGACTGGGGCTTTCATGCATTTGTCTGGAGCAGGGCTAACGGTATGACCGATTTGGGAACCAACCCGAACTTCCCTGCATACGAAGGTTATGCCGTAGCGATAAATGAAACCGGCAATCTGATCGTAGGATGCTCGATTGATTCCAGTGATCCGAACAATTCCAAAAGCTACCCTATGGTTTGGAAAAACGGTTCGACTAATGCCGAAATCATTCCTACGCTCACTGCTTATCCGTACGCTGAACTGTATGACGTGAATGGAAGAGGGCAGGTGGTAGGATTGATGTTCGACGCTGCCGGCAATGAACATGCCCTGATATACGAAACTGGAAAGGGTATCCGGGATCTTAATAACCTGATACCTGCCGGCTCCGGATGGGAACTGATCTTCGCCAGAAGCATCAACGAGTCGGGCCAGGTCGTCGGCTACGGTAAGTTAAACGGACAGGACAGGGCTTTTTTGTTGACACCCGCGGCGCAGGCTGCCAACGATTTCGACCGGGACGGCAAGTCTGACATTGCTGTATTTCGGCCTTCGGATGGCAACTGGTATATTTTGAACAGCTTGTCAGGGGCAGCAACCATTAAGAGATGGGGGGGCGGCGATGACGTGCCGGTATCAGCTGATTATGATGGTGACGGCAAGCCGGACGTGGCGGTCTGGCGCCCAACTGACGGGAACTGGTACATAGTCAATAGTTCCGACAATGCGATACGGATCGCGACTTGGGGCTCTGACAGTGACATCCCGGAGCCCGGAGACTATGATGGAGACGGCAAGGCTGATATTGCCGTATTCAGGCCGTCTAACGGGACATGGTACATAATCAACTCATCGACAGGGACGAATACGATAAAGAACTGGGGAGTGGCTAACGACATCCCGGTACCTGGCGATTATGACGGAGACGGCAAGACGGATATTGCAGTATTCAGACCTTCGAACGGGACATGGTACATAATCAACTCATCGACAGGGGTGAATACGATAAAGAATTGGGGAACAAATACTGACATCCCGGTGCCAGGGGATTATGACGGGGACGGGAAGGCGGACACTGCTGTATTCAGGCCGTCGAACGGGACCTGGTACATAATGAACTCATCGACAGGGACATATACCGTTAAGAATTGGGGAACCGCGAGCGATGTTCCAGTGCCTGGAGATTATGACGGCGACGGCAAGGCTGATATTGCTGTATTCAGGCCGTCAGATGGAAATTGGTACACAATCAACAGCTCCACTGGTATTCAGCGAATTGTAAATTGGGGCACATCCATTGATTTGCCGGTTGGTCGTAGAACGGCTTCCGGCCGCTGATTATTCGGACAACACATTGCGCAAAAGAACTGCTATTAAGGAGAGATATATGATAGCAAACAGCGAAAACGAATCGCATGGCCGCTTTATCATCAGAGGTGCAGTCTTCTGCTGCATGTTTCTCTTGTTCACATTGACCTTTGCCGACACGGCTTGTGCCGCGCAAAATTATGTCTTCGAGCGGATGTGGCCTGTTCTTGCCCAAAGGACGTATTTCTACCATCCGCAGGGAGTTGCCGTAGACCTTGCAGGCAACATATATATTGCGGATACAGGAAACAGTCGGATACAGAAATTTACTTCAAGCGGAGTGTTTGTAACCCAGTGGGGGATATGGGGAGCTGATCAAGGACAATTCGACGCTGCCCTTGCAATAGCGGTTGATTCATCGGGAAACATCTATGTGGTGGACACTGGAAACAGCAGGATACAGAAGTTTACTTCGAGCGGAACTTTTGTAGCCCAATGGGGCTCACCCGGGACCGGCAACGGTCAGTTTGATTGGCCTTCGGGCATTGCTGTGGACGCAGCCGGTAATGTTTATGTTGTTGACTCAAACAATAATCGTGTGCAGAAATTCAATTCGAGTGGTGCCTATGTTTCTCAGTTTGGAACAACCGGAACGGGTAACGGCCAATTCTCTTCACCATCAGATATAGCAGTTGACGCTTCAGGGAATGTCTACGTTACGGACAGCGGAAATAACCGTGTGCAGAAATTCAATTCCAGCGGGACCTATGTTTCTAAATGGGGATCGAACGGCAACGGCGATGGTCAGTTTACGTGGGCAACCGGGATTGTGGTGGATTTTTTAGGGAATGTTTACGTGGCGGACGGCGCAGTGAGCCGTGTGCAAAAGTTCAACTCCAGCGGTGTTTATGTGTCACAGATAGGGACGTTTGGTTCTGGCGATGGGCAGTTTCTGTATAGCTCAGGGCTGGCAGTGGACTCATCGGGAAATCTTTATGTTGCTGATACCAACAACAGCCGCATAGAGAAGTTCAGCAGTTCGGGGCTATATCTGTTCCAAATGGGATCAGGCGGGACAGGCAACGGACAATTTTACGAGCCTTACGGCATTACGTCTGACACTTCCGGCACTATCTATGTAGCGGATACGAATAATAACCGTATACAGAAGTTCGGTGCTAACGGCTCGTACCTGAGCCAGTTTGGTGGATACGGAACAGGCGACGGCAGTTTCAATTCGCCATCCGCCGTAGCTGTAGATTCCGCGGGAAATATTTATGTAGCCGACACGTACAACAACCGCATACAGAAATTCAATTCAAACGGGGTTTATCTCCTTAAGTGGGGAAGCAGTGGCACAGGACAGGGACAATTCGATTATCCGTACGGGTTAGCAGTCGATTCTGTCGGCAATGTATATGTTGCTGATTATTTTAATTGCCGTATGCAGAAATTTTCATCGTCCGGAACATACATCACTCAATGGGGCTCCAACGGCCCCGGTAATTCTCAGTTTTCGTTTCCTCGGGGCGTAAGCGTAGATGCAGTCGGTAATGTTTACGTGGCTGACACTGGAAATAACAGGATACAGAAATTTTCATCAACAGGAACATATGTTGCACAGTGGGGTTCTTACGGTATCGACAATTCACAGTTTGATTTGCCATATGGCGTAACCGTGGATTTAGTCGGCAATGTTTTTGTAGCGGACGGAGGTAATGGCAGAATCCAGAAATTTACGTCAGACGGCGTGTTCCTGACAAAGTGGGGAACAAATGGTTCGGCAGAAGGCCAGTTCGATTTGCCATATGGCGTGACTGTTGACCACTTGGGCAATGTGTATGTAGCGGATACAATTAACAACCGTATACAGAAGTTCAAATCGATGCCGATAGCAAAAAATGATTTTGACAATGATGGCAAGACGGATATTGCGGTATTTAGACCTTCGGCAGGGACTTGGTACGTTGTGAACTCATCGACACGGACGAGTACGATAAAGAACTGGGGTGCTAGTGGAGACATACTAGTTCCTGGTGACTATGACGGAGATGGAAAGACGGATGTGGCAGTGTTCAGGCCGTCGGATGGGAATTGGTACATAATGAACTCGTCAACGGGTACGAATACGATAAAGAACTGGGGAACAAATACTGACATCCCAGTTTCTGGAGATTATGACGGAGACGGCAAGACAGATATTGCTATATTCAGACCGTCCAATGGGACATGGTTCATAATCAACTCATCGACAGGAGGGAATACGATAAAGAACTGGGGAGTGGCTAACGACATCCCGGTACCTGGCGATTATGACGGAGACGGCAAGACGGATATTGCTGTGTTCAGGCCATCTAATGGGACATGGTATATAATCAACTCATCGACAGGGGCGAATACAATAAAGACTTGGGGAACAAATACTGACATACCCGTTCCTGGAGATTATGACGGAGATGGCAAAGCGGATATTGGTGTATTCAGGCCATCGAACGGGACTTGGTACATAATGAACTCATCAACAGGGACATATACCGTTAAGAATTGGGGAACCGCGAACGATGTTCCAGTTCCCGGAGACTATGATGGAGACGGCAAGACGGACATCGCGATCTTTAGGCCGTCAGATGGCAACTGGTATATAATCAACAGCTCCACTGGAAGTGCGAGCATCACAAACTGGGGGTTGTCGACGGATCAACCGATAGGCAGAAAAACGGCATCAGGCAACTAATCGCATATAGTTTAAAATTACAAGCAGCACTCTGGCGTGGAGGGGGAACAAATGAATAAAGTCTTTACACGACATAATTATATGCCGCTTTTCACTGTTTCAATCGTTCTCGTTTTATTAGTATTAAATGGTTTTAGTTACGTACAGGCCGCCGTTTCAAATCCTAACAGCGATGTGATTCAATTCAGGGCCGGCAGGCACGTTGTGGGCTTTGCTCCAGATAAGGCATATCTTGCAACGGCGGATCATGTGTTGATAGTTAGGTTTCTCGGTACAAACGGGGCAACGCCAAAAGCAGATGCTGTTGCGCCGGTGGCAGATGGGTTGACAGAACGGCCTTTGCTTAACAAGGTCTTTTATCGCGATCTTTGGGAAGGCATAAGTTTGACATATGAAGCGACGAAGGATGGCATAACGGAAGCCACATATCATGTCGCACCGCATAGCGATGTTTCCAGGATCAGACTGCATTACAATGTTCCAGTGGAGTCGATGCGCGACGGTTCTCTGAGATTTGGTTTCGACAATGGCTATCTGACGGAATCTGCGCCCAAAGCATGGCAGGAAGTGGAGGGCGAACGAAAGTATGTGAAAGTTGCATTTCAGGTATCGCATGGGGAGGTAGGGTTCAGGGTCGGAGAGTATGATCACCGATATCCGCTTACAATCGATCCTACTTACTCATGGCACACCTTCTACGGAGCAGGCACCAATAACTACTGTTACGGGATCACGCTTGACGGCAGCGGTAACGTCTATGTCACGGGCTGGAGCAGCGCCGCCTGGAACGGCCCTAACAACACGCCGCCTGTACATGCGTATGGCAATACCAATAACGTATTCATACTGAAGCTAAACAGGGATGGAGCATATCAGTGGCACACCTTTTTTGGTTCCGGAAGCAGTGGCGACGCCAGCGCTGTTGATACCATTGGAAATGTATATATTGCCGGCTATAGCTACTATTATTGGAGCGGGCCGTCGGGACAAGCTCCGTTGCATTCGTATGGAAGCATATTTATATTGAAACTTGACAAGGACGGCGCGTACAAGTGGCACACGTTTTATGGAAACGTTGAAGGCAAGGGAATTGCCTTAGACAGTGCCGGCAATATTTACGTGTCGGGATATTCTTCTCGCCCCTGGAGTGACCCGGACGTGGCAAGTCCGTTAAATCCTTATCCAGGTGGCAACTCCGATTTCTTTGTTCTTTCGCTGAACAATGAAGGAGCATATCGCTGGCATACATTTTACGGTTCTAATAACGGTCAGATTAGCCAGGGGCAAGGGTTAGCCCTTGACAAGAGCGAAAATCTTTATATCGCCGGATTCAGCAATTTATCCTGGAGCGGACCGACAGGACAGGCCCCTCTTAATCCCGCGTCGATTAACGGACAAAGCGCGGTTGTCTTAAAGCTAAGCAGTAACGGCATTTATCAGTGGCATACCTTTTATGGTGCAGACGGTGGCGCTTCGGGTGGATACGGCGTTGCCGCTGACGGAAACAACAATATATATCTTACCGGTTATGCAAACGGAGGCTGGAATGGGCCGTCCAATCAGGCTCCACAGAATGGCTATAGCGGGTATTCCGACATCTTCGTTTTGAAGCTTAGCAGCAGCGGCGCATATCAGTGGCACACCTTCTATGGACCTAGCAATGGAGGTTACGGTATTGCTGTCGGCAAAAACAATCATATTTACGTAACAGGGTATGCTAATGCATCTTGGAACGGACCGTCAGGCCAGCCACCTTTGAGCGGCACAAATGGCATCGCTGTATTGGGATTGGATGGCAATGGAGCATACCAATGGCACGCATTTTATGGCTCCGGCAGCAGTTATGATAAAGGTAATGCCATAACAGTTAACAGTAACGGCAATATATACGTAGCCGGAAATGGCGGAACCAGCTGGAATGGCCCTGCAGGCCAAGCTCCATTGAATAATTTTGTCAGTCCATCGAGTATTTTCATTCTCAGGCTTAATGATCCTGCCGCGGGTGGTGTAAAAAATGATTTAGACGGAGATGGAAAGACGGATATAGCGGTATTTAGACCGTCTGCTGGGACGTGGTATGTTGTGAACTCATTGACGCGGACGAGTACGATAAAGAACTGGGGTGCTAGTGGAGATATACTAGTTCCTGGTGACTATGACGGAGATGGAAAGACGGATGTGGCAGTGTTCAGGCCGTCGGATGGGAATTGGTACATAATGAACTCGTCAACGGGTACGAATACGATAAAGAACTGGGGAACAAATACTGACATTCCAGTTTCTGGAGATTATGACGGAGACGGCAAGACAGATATTGCTATATTCAGACCGTCCAATGGGACATGGTATATAATCAACTCATCGACAGGAGGGAATACGATAAAGAACTGGGGTGCGAATAACGATATTCCAGTTTCTGGAGATTATGATGGAGACGGAAAGACGGATATTGCTGTGTTCAGGCCATCTAATGGGACATGGTATATAATCAACTCATCTACAGGGGCGAATACGATAAAGACTTGGGGAACAAATACTGACATCCCAGTTCCTGGAGATTATGACGGAGATGGTAAGACGGATATTGCTGTATTCAGACCGTCAGATGGAAATTGGTATATAATCAACAGCTCAACTGGAAGTGCAAGCATCACAAACTGGGGATTGGCGACTGACGTGCCTGTCAAGTGAACATGGAGGAATAACAAAGTTCTTCGGCATTGAAGCCGACGATGAACGGCGGCTGGTGAAACTGTCACCAGCCGTTTTTTTATACCGCCTCATTGTCGGGTTGCCATCGTGCAGGCCTGTTCCTATACTTTAAGGCATGCAGTATTATCTAAATATGCGCTGGAGATCCAAATGCCTAATAATAGATTAAGTAACGCCAGGAGCCCATACTTGCGGAAGGCAGCCATGCAGCCTGTGAACTGGTTTGAATGGTGCGACGAGGCGTTCGAGGAAGCGAAGAGGCGTGACTGCCCGATACTCCTTTCCATCGGCGGCGTATGGTGTCACTGGTGTCACGTAATGGCCCATGAGAGCTTCGAGGTCCCTGAGACTGCCGAGTTAATTAACGAGCATTATGTGGCCATAAAAGTGGACAGAGACGAGCGCCCCGATATTGACAGGAGATACCAGGACGCGGTCATTCATATCAGCGGCGCCGGCGGCTGGCCTCTGACCGCATTTCTTACGCCCGAAGGCAAGATTTTTTTCGGCGGCACATACTTCCCCCCCGAAGCCAGATGGCAGAAACCTGGATTCAGGGCACTGCTGCTGAGGCTGGCCGAATTGTATCACAAGGACAGGCAACGCATAGAAGAGGCGGCTGATGGTCTATATGGCAGCACAGTCATAAACGCTTCGATGACTGCCAAATCTGTGGCGGGTGAAAATATGATTAAACAGGGCGTCTCCGCTATCCTGTCCATGATAGACACGATCTTCGGCGGACTTGGCAAAGCACCCAAATTCCATCACGCCTCGGCATTTCAATTTCTCATCAACTATAACTTCTTTGAAAAAAACGTAGAAATCGATCAGGCAACGACTGCTACGCTTGATTCTATGGCAAAAGGCGGCGTCTATGATCATCTGCTTGGAGGTTTTTTCAGGTACTCGACTGATGAGCGATGGCTGATACCGCACTTCGAAAAGATGCTTTACGACAATGCTGAATTGCTCAAGCTCTACTCGATCGGCTACAGGTTGTTCGGCAAAGAGCTGTATCGCCATGCGGCTGCCGGGATAGTTGAATACTACAAGAAATATGGATCGGATGAAAGGGGCGGGTTCTTCGCCTCGCAGGACGCTGATATCGGGGTGCTTGATGAAGGCGGGTATTACGCGTTTTCATCAGATGAGCTGAGCGGCATTCTTACGTCCGACGAGTATGAAGCCGCGCGTGTGCACTTCGGCATTGGGACCGTAGGGGCATTGCACCACGACCCGTCGAAACACGTTCTGTTTTTGGACAAGGAACCGGAACAGATTGCTGCTATGAAGGGCTGGTCAGTCACTGATGTCGTTAGGTCGATCGGTTCGGCCAAAGAGAAGATGCTGGCTTATCGCGAAGGGAGCAGAGAAATGCCTTATATAGATAAGACAACCTATACAAACTGGAACGGCCTGATGATCGAAGGGCTCTGTGTTGCAGGTAATATATTTGACACTGACGAATATGTCCACATGGCTGAGAAGGCTGCGAGTCGCGTTCTCGATGATTATTATGCCGATGGTCGCATTATGCATATGGAGGGTGTCGAAGGATTTTCAGAGGACTATATCTTTTTCACCGGAGGGCTGCTGGAGCTTTTCCAGTCCACTCAAAAGCAGGAATATATCAGGATTGCAAAGGCACTGATCAATGAGGCGATAAGTTTGTTCTGGGACCCTGAAAATTGGGGATTCTTTGATGCCAAGCCGGGAGGCCATGGCTACCTCAGCATAGGCCTGAAGAATATTCAGGACACACCTGTCCGATCTGCAAACGGGATTGCTCCGCTTGTGCTGATGCAACTGGCGGATGCTACAGGAGACGATGAGTACAGGCATTATGCGGACATGACGCTGCAGGCCTTTGCCGCATTGATGGATGAATATCCGACTATGTCGTATTCGTACCTGATGGGCCTTCACGCGCATTATAACGGTTCATACAAGGTAGAGACTTCCGAGTTCTTCGAACGGGCCTTGAATGACTTCAGACCTTATAAAATTGTGATGAGAAAAGATATTACCGGCGTGCTCATATGCGAAAAGAACACATGCAGGAAATACGATTCATACCCTCAGGGCGGCTGAGATATATCTAACAGATATTTTCACCGTTTGTCTGCGAATCTCACGAGCATTGTCAGTTAAAAGATCACGAAATGTGATTTGCGTCACATTTGATGCAAATAATCCTGACATAACGCGCAGCTTGGCCTGTATTCCCTTGATAGTTTTAAGTCAATGACCTATAATTGTGGTGTTCAGCTGTAAGTAGTGCAGTTTTCGGGGCAAGCTTAATGCAACGCAGCTATTTTATAGATATAACGATAAGCTACTGCATTGTTTCAAACTTTGGAGGGAGGGGATAATGAAAAGGCTTCTGCACGTTATTTTGTTTGTCGTATGTATTTCGTTGCCGACAATTGCTTTTGCGGATATTGAACCGAAGCTGATCGGCAAATGGGGATATGCAAATGTGGAGCATAACAATAACGGGACCTGGTATTCGGAAGCAGGTACGCTGATTTTCAACAATGATGGCACCGGATCAGTGACATTTAGCTATAACGATCACGGCAGTCTCAGTTCCGGCACTACCCCCTTTACTTATTCCACCGTATCGAACCCTGACGGCAGCACCACACTTGCTTTTTTGTCAGGCGCATCAGGCACTCGCAGGTGCATATTGTCCGACGACGGGAAAATGTTTATTGAAGATGCGACGACTAATTTAACAAGACAAGGAATGATGGCCGCGGTAAAAATGGACCCTGCAAAGACGTATTCTGCTGCCGACCTTAACGGAAATTATTTCGGAATGGATTACGGGTATAACGCCAGCGCTTCCAGCTATTCTGCTGATTCCTTATATATAGCATGTAATGGTGCAGGGGCCTGCACTATGAATGTGACCGATAATACAAATGGCACCATTGGGACGACCAACGGCATCCCCCAGAGCTATACGGTCGATGCCGATGGCACAGTGCATGTCGGCACATGGATCGGATATTTGTCGGCTGACGGCAAGATGGCTGTGTTCGCAAAACCGACTACTTCTAATCAGTGGGCCATAGATGTAGTTGTAAAGAGTGGAGACAAGACTTATGCAACGTCCGACCTGGCTGGGACGTGGGTCGTAAGCGGATTTGGAGACGAGAGCGGCAGCGATTTAACTACATTCATTTCTATTATGACTTGCAACAGCAGCGGTGATTGCGTTCATTATGACAAGAACCAAACGGACGGCAGTGTGAGCTTCAGAAGTGACAGTCTTTCTCTGGCCGTATCAGCTGACGGCAGTTTTGGAGGATCATTTTTTCAGGGATCGCCCTCGTATGCGGCAGCGATAAGCGACAACGGAAATACATTCATAATAAACGAAAGCTTCGATCAGACCGAGCCTGTTAAGCGGAGGATAATAACCGGCGTGCGATGCAGCAATTGCCGCAGGGTTGTCAAGAAAAACGACTATGATGGCGATGGCAAAACCGATGTTGCCGTGTTCCGGCCATCGGACAATAACTGGTATATTCTCAACTCATCAACTGGTGTTTTTTCTGTTAAGAACTGGGGTACAACAAATGACATTCCAGTTCCCGGCGACTATGACGGGGATGGCAAAACCGATGTTGCCGTGTTCCGGCCATCGGACAATAACTGGTATATTCTCAACTCATCAACTGGTGTTTTTTCTGTTAAGAACTGGGGTACAAC
>DATHDF010000025.1:0-30110 GCA_035319185.1 Dissulfurispiraceae bacterium
GGAGCTTTGATGAGACAATTAATAAGCCGCAGATTGGACAGATTGTTCACCTTCGAAAAAAGTAATTAAGAAAGTCATTTCCATTGACTACAAACCATAAAATGATAAATCATCGCCAAGCTTAAGTCATTTGCTCGATCGCAATTTATGATAATCAATAGTTCTTGTATTAGTCCATTGAGACAGATTTATACTGTTTATAACACAGGTTTCTATAGGGCTAATGGCTATTGCTAAAAATCGGTGGATTTGGACTGTTTTCCTCGAGATATGAAACCTCTCTTTGACAGTTGGGTACCGAATTGAACTAACATCTACTGATCCTCATATATAATCGTTTGAAAACTAGGATTGTCATTATTCTGTCACCATAATGTAGTACGATCGGAAATCTTGCGGGCAGCAAGAGTAGTCTTTGCGGCTTTGCAGGTGTTAATCGGAGCCGGAACCTCTTTAGAATCTGCCTCCGTTAAGACATGATTCGGGATAAAACACGCGCTTACGACAGTCCACAGGGCACTTTAACAATAACCGAAAGAAACTGACACCGGCCTTTTTTGGGCGATGCCGAGCTGAAGCGTCGGCGCGATAAATTGTCGAAAACTATGCCGGCACGTTTCATAGGCGAAACCTTCTTCGGCTTCAGTTTCGGACCCCGAAGGTTACAATCGGCATCAAACATTCTACTTCTGCCAGTTATCGTAGGAAAGCACTATTTCGGAGATCAAGGCTGATATGTTGAGTAGAAGATGAAAGTGCCGACCGGAGGGTATTCCACAGGTGAGATGTACTGTGAGAATCAATTTCCACCTGCCTTGACACACCTGTCTTTACGGGTTGACTTTTTTCGTGAAAATGCCTTTATTTGGAATATATACTTCCACATTTGGACTATAAATGGAAACTATAGGGCGATTTCTAAATACTGAAAGGCAGAGCTATTTTCTGTTTGGCCCCAGAGGCACGGGGAAATCGACTTTTATCAAGGAACATCATCCTGTCGCTGCACGCCTGGATCTGTTGCTTCCGGACATGTTCAGGAATTAGGTGTCGCATCGGAGCGACTACGAATCACGAAGTAGGGAGACGCACTACTTATTGGTACGCAGTTGTACCCTGCATAATTGTCTTGTTATTATCCGCGAAGATTCCTGCGAGAATCTATTTCAAAAGATAATCGTCAAAGATGATCGTACAATCCTTGCCTGTTATTTCGGTGGCATCGACGGCTGGAAGTCTTTTAGTTGCGACGGGTCCATGCCTCCCCGCCTGGGAAGATAGTAATCAAGCCAACCTGACCTGGGTGATCCGGCGTCGGTCATTAATGCACCCTTGGCTTCCTCTTTTTCGCGGGGATATGCCGTTCCCCAGCCGAGAAAATCGTTTGCCAGAAATTCAAGGCTCAACAAAACAGCGGACAGCAACTTCCATCCGTTCTTTTCGCGCGACGCCAGGATTCTGTCTGCCAGAAATATCAGGACCAGTGCCGCAAGACTCCACCATGGGATTACCACAGTCAGGATAACAAACCCTATACTGGCCATAAAGCACCACTTCCGGACCGAATAATATTGGGCAGCATTCTTCAATACGGCGGAAGCTTCAGGAATCAGTGTGAGGATATTTACGTTGTCGGGCGTTTCTATATCTGATGAGAGATTGCCAATGCCATGTTCGCCGTGGTGTTGTTCGACTATGCGTTTGCAGATATTTAGAAGCTCAATCGGTACGGAACTAATTTTCATCCTATAGCTCCCCAATCCATTGTCTAAGAACAATACCAGATCATACCGGGGCTGTCAAAGAAGCAGCCCTCTTCTTTAGCAGGTCTACGAAGTCAGGCTCAGGAAGGCGCATTTCAGATATTCGGTTTCGGGAACGGACAAAAGGATAGGGTGATCTTTGCCCTGAGCGCGTAATTCGATAAGTTTGAATTGCTTGCGCGCCTCCCTCGCCGAATCCCGCAGCATATCTACGAATGCCTGTTTCTCTATATGATATGAGCACGATGACGTTGCGAGGACCCCTCCTTCCCGCAAAAGTTGCATGGCAAGAGTGTTAATCTCTCGATAGCCTTTAAGGGCTTCTTTTACCTTAAGCCTGCTTTTCACAAAGGCCGGAGGATCCAGGACTATGAAGTCGTAACGGCGCTCCTCCCTGATTCGGTCCTTAAGGAACGAGAAGACGTCAGACTTCTCACAGGAGCATTTGTCACTCAGGCGGTTACGTGCAGCGTTCGACATGACTTGAGATAACGCGGCCTCGGAATCATCCACGAAGGTTACTTCTGCGCCGTTGGCGGCGAGCTGCAAGCCCCAGGCGCCTGCATAGCAAAACAGGTCGAGACCCCTCCCGTCGCGTACAAGTCCTGCCATCGCCAGTCTGTTTTCACGCTGGTCCAGAAAAAAGCCCGTCTTTTGCCCGCCGAGCGGGTCGATTTCGAAAGAGATATTTCCTTCGCGGATGACAGGCAACGGAGACAGGCTGCCCTTGATCACCTCTTTGACGAGCGGCAGGCCTTCAAGCGACCTGCTCCGACTGTCGTTTCTGAGCACGATGGACGCAGGCGCGAGGACATCGTCGATGGCGGGTATTATCAGGTCCTTCATCTTCTCCATGCCCAGAGTAAGGAACTGCAGTACGACGCAGTCGCCGTACTTGTCTGCGATCAGGCCCGGCAGGAGATCGCCTTCACTGAAAGCCGCCCTGAAAGAGTCGCCCGCTATCCCGATTCTGCTTCTGTATTGCAGCGCATCCAGAAGCCTCTTCCGGAAGAATTCGGCACCGATGCTCTCTTTCTTCCTTGTCAGGAGTCTTACTGCGATAAGAGAATTAGGGTTCACATAACCTATGCCCATGAAATTGTCTCTCATGTCGAAGACTTCGACAAGCGAGCCGGGGTCATAGCTCTTCAGGCTTGAAGCCAGCTCGTTGGAAAATATCCAGGAATGCCCTGCCAGTACACGGGCTGTTCGGCGAAGAAGTATCTTGTTCATGTTTCATTATATAATAAAAAACGGAAGGGCCCGAATGAACAGGAACAGCGACGTGATCGAAGAGATAATAAATCTTCTTTCCGGTTATCTTCACGGAAAGTCCAAGGCGCTCAAATTATCGCTGATAGCATTTTTTTCAAGGGGCCACCTGCTGATCGAGGACCTGCCGGGACTCGGAAAGACGACACTCGCCATTGCGATCGCAAAGTCGCTTGGGATGAGCTTCGGCAGGATACAATGCACGAGCGATCTGCTTCCAACGGATATATCCGGCCTGTCCATCTTCAACAAGGACAAGGGTGCCTTCGAGTTTCACCAGGGGCCGGTCTTCAATAACATAGTCCTTGTCGACGAGATAAACAGGGCTACTCCCAAGACACAGAGCGCGCTTCTTGAGGCTATGGGTGAGAAGCAGGCGACGATTGAAGGCAAGACCTACAAGCTCGTAAGGCCTTTCTTTGTGATCGCGACCCAGAATCCTGTCGAGCAGTTCGGCACTTTTCCGCTGCCTGAATCCCAGCTCGACCGCTTCGCAATGAAGATAAGCGTTGGTTATGCTTCAAGGGAATCCGAAAAGGAGATACTCAAATTCGGAAGCAAGCGGGAGGACCTCTATTCCATAAAGCCGATGATGACGAAAGACGATGTCCTGTCCATCCAGGAAGATATAAGGGAGAAGGTATACCTGTCGGATAAGGTGCTGGATTACATTCTCGATATTGTTGAGGCAACACGCAATAATAAATACATCCTCGCCGGAATCTCTACCCGCGGTGTGCTCGCCATAACATCTACTGCAAAGACGAAGGCATTTTTCAGCGGAAGGGATTATGTCATACCCGAAGACATCAAGGAGCTCTCGGAATTCACAATTCCGCACAGGGTCATCTTCCGGGATGAATTTGAGCATGTCGACAGGAAGGAGGTTGTAAAATCGGTCGTCGAAGCGATACCGGTCCCGGTGTAATAAGGATCACAAAGGCGGGCTGGATTTATATATTCCTTACGATATTTCTTGGCTTTTCTGCAGTAAATACCGGCAACAACCTTATTTATCTCATCGTATCGGTCCTCCTTAGCTTTATGGGCGTGTCCGGATTTTTCGGGAGGCGCAATCTGTTGGGGCTGAATGTCTTGATCGAGTTGCCCGATGAGATTTATGCCGGAACGACAATACCCATCAGAGTTGTTGTCTCAAACCGGAAGAGGTTCATGCCGTCTTTCCTCATCAAAATGAAAGTGGGCGATTCCGAAACCATCTTCCCGATTGTCGATAAAACCGGCCTTGCTTCCGGACTGGCTACCATATCTTTCCCGGCGCGGGGCAGACATGCAATCAGGGATATATATATTTCATCTGCATTTCCGTTCAATTTTTTTGTCCGTTTCAGGCGCCTTGATACGGAGATGGAAATTATCGTATTTCCTGCCCTGAAGAAATGCTCGATTGCAAGCCTTTTCGGGCGCGATGAAAAATCACGCGGAGAAATTACCCTCGACAGATCGGGGTTCGAGGCAGATATGCTCTCAATTCGCGAGTACCGCTACGGCGACCCGCAGAAATATATTCACTGGAAGGCCAGCGCGAGGACCGGGAAGCTGAAGACCAAGGAACTGTCGTCGCTGGCGGAAAGGCCAGTTGTATTGGATCTGGATAAGATCGCCATGACGGACCTGGAAGAGAAGATATCGTGCGTTACATACACGATCGTAAACAGCTTCAGGCTTAATGTCCCGGTGGGCCTTAAGATCGGAGAAAAACTTTTCAACTCCGCACCTATGAATCCATCCGGCACCAAAATGCAGGAATACGGCAAGATTGCGATGTTAAAGGCGCTTGCTCTATACGGGAGAAAGCCGTGATAACGCGCGGTAATGGACATGCAATCAGTATAGGCTTTGCGCTCAACGGTCTGACATACGTTGCCGGACTCATAGGTTTTTTGTCGGTGGTGAGATACATTGGCATATCGTTCTCCATCGGCTTTGCCATGATATTATGCGTCGCCTTCTACTTTGACTACCGTAAAAGGTATGCTGTTTCCAGAAAAGTCCTCAATTCCGCCTTGGCGGTTTTTGTCGCCCTGAATTTCCTTCGGATCTCGCTCGATAATTTTGCAGCACCTTTGGTTGAGACCATTTTGATACTTATGGCGATCAAGTTTCTCGAGGAAAAAGAGGTGCGGGACTACATGCAGATATATGTCCTTGCAACATTTCTGCTTGCGGGTTCAGCACTCCTGAGCCTAGACCTCCAGTTTCTTGTCAACTTCTCTCTACTGGCTTTGCTGCTGCCTTTGTGCATCGTTCTGCTCACTTTCCATGCCCAGATGGGCGGCATGACCCTGACCGATAAGCAGCTGATGCAGGTAGTTTCACGGGCCCTGCTCATCCCGCTTTTTTCGATACCCGTGACAGTGCTCATGTTTGCCGGCCTGCCCAGGACGGGGTATCCGCTTCTGAATTTCCTGAATGCGCGAGGCAGCACCGCCGGATTTACGGATCATGTGACGCTCGGAGACATCTCAGGCATTCAGGAGAACTCATCGGTTATTCTCAGGGTGGAGACCTCGCCGATCGATCCGCAGATGCTTTATTGGCGCGGGATAGTAATGGACTACTTTGACGGCAAATCCTGGAGAGGTGTTGGAAGATCGGAGTTTAATGAGGGCGCTTTTCGTATGGAGGGGCGTAGGGTGGCGCAGACAATTTACCTGGAGCCATACGGCAATAAGTACCTGTTTGCCCTTGATAGGCCGGTATCGCTGTATTATCGTGACGTCAGGGTATCAGGCGATTTTACGATGAACTCAGGACGTGATATAGACAGCAGAATCAGATACAATGCGGTGTCAGTGCTGTCGGGCTATGACGGGCTCATGAGTGTCGACAGGAAGAACTACCTTCAGCTTCCGGCCTCAGGCCTGGAAAGTGTGAGGCTGTTGGCAGAGAAGCTTACCGCCGGCAGGAGCGATGAAGCTGCCGCCTTGTCAATCCTTCATTACCTCAGAGACGGAAGGTTTCGATACTCACTCAGCGATCTGCCCGTGACCTCCAGTCCGATTGAGGACTTTCTGCTTACATACAGGACCGGCAACTGCGAGTATTTTGCTTCGTCCATGGCTGTTATGCTGCGCATGACAGGGACACCGGCGCGCATGGTTGGCGGATACCGCGGAGGGGTTTACAATCCGCTCGGCGGATATTATCTGATTACGCAGAACAATGCCCATGTATGGGTAGAGGTTTATATTAACAAAAAAGGCTGGGTCAGGATGGATCCCACGCCGGCAGCTGTAGGAATCGCACCTGGCGGGCAGCCGGGCCTGGCGTTGAAATTAAGACTGATGCTGGACGCTATGAATTACTTCTGGAATTCGGTGGTTATAAGCTACGACCTGAACAGGCAAGTGTCGCTCATTGCTGAACTGAAGAATGCGGTCAGGGCACCGCATGTCGATATGTCGGCAATAACAGGCTCTGCGGTGCTTTTGACGCTGGTTGTAATATCGTTGGCTGCTATTGTAATCGGCAATCTTCGATATGCAAAAAGAAGATCTACCGAAGCCCGAATAATAAGGCGGTTCGCGAAGATAATGAAGAAACATGGCTATGAGCGGGGCGCTACGGAGGGGCTTCAGGAATTTGCGGCGAGGATCGAAAATCCCTCACTGCGCGAAAAAGTCACTGTATTTGCATCTGAATTTGAAGGAGTCTATTACAGGGATAAAGCCATGACAAAGTCAGATCAGGCCGGATTGATGCGTATGTTGGACGATATTTGACGAGGTTTTTTTTTGGCCTGTGTTTATAGTAAAATTATGCAGAATTCAACATTCTATATCGGGAGGTTACGGATGACCGACGAAGAGATTGTAGAAGCGCTTAAAAAAGTGAACGAGGATTTCAAGAAACTTTGCCAGGAGCACAAGGAGCTGAACGGCCAGCTTGACGAACTCAACAAAAAGCATTATCTCTCTCCGGACGAGGAGGTTGAGAAGAAGAAGATGCAGAAAGAGAAGCTTCACAAAAAGGATAAAATAGCCGAGCTTGTCCGGGAATACAGAAAAGACCACAATAATTAATCCATAAAAATCAATCAGTGATGTCTGCGGCTGCGGCCGTTGGGGAAAGATAAGGGGATATTTTTTCATGAAAAGAAGCGATACGATCAAATGCGGACTCGAAAGGATGCCTCACAGGGCCCTTCTTTATGCTACAGGAATGCCGAGTAGTGAGATGAACAAGCCTTTTATCGGGGTGGCCACCAGTTTTACGGATATCATCCCCGGCCATATAGGAATGCGTGACCTTGAAAGGTTCATTGAAAAGGGCATCCATACCGGCGGGGGCTATCCGTTTTTTTTCGGTATCCCGGGCATATGCGACGGCATTGCGATGGGGCACAAGGGAATGCATTATTCCCTGGCGTCACGGGAGCTGATAGCCGATATGGTCGAAACAGTGGCCGAAGCCCATCGACTTGACGGATTGGTCCTTCTGACGAATTGCGACAAGATAACACCCGGCATGCTCATGGCGGCTGCCCGTCTCAACATCCCAAGCATCGTTGTAACAGCCGGACCGATGCTGGGCGGACACTATAAAGGGCGCCGTCTTAATCTGACCAGTGATACATTCGAGGCAGTCGGAAAGTTTAAAAAGGGTTTGATCAAACAGGAAGACCTACAGAAACTTGAGATGTGCGCCTGCCCGGGCGCGGGGTCTTGCCAGGGTATGTATACTGCAAATACCATGGCGTGTGTGGCTGAAGCGCTCGGAATGAGTCTGCCGGGCTGCGCAACGGCCCCGGCTGTGCTGGCCGCAAAAAAACGCATCGCCTTTGAAAGCGGCGTGCGCATTGTCGAACTGATCAGGAAAAACATCACACCGCGCAAGATAATGACAAAGTCTGCCTTTGAAAACGCCATTACGGTCGACCTTTCGCTAGGCGGCTCGACGAACACGGCGCTTCATATCCCGGCAATAGCTCATGACGCAGCGGTCGAGCTCAAGCTGGAACTATTTGACGAGATCAGCAAAAAGACGCCTCACCTGACGAACATGATTCCGGGTGGGCAATATTATATGGAAGACCTTGACGTTGCCGGGGGAATCCCTGCGGTGCTGAACCGGCTTAAAGACCTGCTGAAAGATAGCCCGACTGTTTCGGGTGCAAGCATTCGTCAGATCGCCGCTGCAGCAGAAGTCGCGGACGAAGAGGTGATACGTCCGCTGAACAAGGCCTTCCACAAAGAGGGTGGGATAGCGGTCCTGAAAGGCAACCTGGCCCCGGACGGCGCAGTGGTCAAGCAGACGGCTGTAAGCAAAAACATGATGAAGTTCGAAGGGATTGCGAAGGTGTTCGATTCCGAGGAAGCCGCGATGAAGTCCATTCTGTCCGGCGGGATCAAGGCGGGAGACGTGGTGGTAATCAGATATGAAGGGCCCAAAGGCGGACCCGGCATGAGGGAAATGCTGTCTCCGACATCGGCGATAGCAGGTATGGGACTTGCCGAATCGGTCGCGCTTATTACCGACGGGCGTTTTTCCGGCGGTACCCGGGGTCCTTGTATCGGTCACATTTCTCCTGAAGCCATGGAGGGTGGTCCTATAGCCATGGTCAGGGATGGGGACAGGATCAGGATTGATATCCCAAAAAGGAAGATAGAGCTTGTCGTGCCGGATCAGGAGCTTACAAAAAGGCGGTCGGCATGGAAGAAACCTCAACCGAAGATAAAGAAGGGATATCTCTCAAGATATTCGAAGATGGTCAGCTCAGCCGCTTCCGGCGCTATCATGCTCGATTAATAACATATCTTCGTGGTAATATAGCAACTCTCAAGCGGGCGTAACTCAGTGGTAGAGTGCTAGCTTCCCAAGCTGGAAGTCGCGGGTTCGAATCCCGTCGCCCGCTCCAATGCGATACATATTTATTGGACAAGTTACAACTGGTGTTTCGTGATCCACCGCCTTCTTTAAACAAGTATTAGTTGTTTAATCTCTTGACGAGGTGTATGTTTGGCTTTATAATCTAGCGGAAGGCTTCGATGCCTGCGGACAACCAACAGGTCTCTCAGGTTAGATGTGCGAATGCCAAAACTAAGCGGCAATTTGCCGGACATATGCTGAAAGGAGAAATGATATGGGTCTTTTTGATGAAATCGCGGGCAAGGTTCTGGGCGCTATCGGAGGCGGAGCGGGAAGTGAACACGCCGGCCTCGTGGACGAAATTATGGGCATGGTCTCCAACAAGGAATCGGGCGGACTGGCGGGGCTGTTGAGCTCGTTTAAGGACAAGGGGTTGGGGGACCTTATGCAGTCCTGGATCGGGACCGGGCAAAACCTGCCGATATCGCCCGACCAAATACAGCAAGGGCTCGGTATGGAACAGATTCAGCAGATTGCCCAGAAGATCGGGGTATCTCCCGAAATTGCAAAATCAAAGTTGGCGGAATTCCTGCCGGCGATTATCGATAAGCTGACACCGGATGGTAAATTGCCGGAGGGCGGTCTGCTCAGTAAAGCTCTGGATGCACTTAAATCACAGCAATAAAGCCTTAGCGGATCGCATGCGTCTAGGCTCTGTTATTGTCGCTAAACTAATGTGAAGGGGGCTATTATGAAAAGCGTTGCGGGAAGGGTGTTCAGGGGTTTGTTTGTATTTTTGGCAGTTGTATCTTTAGCGCTCACTTTCAGTATGCAGGCGTCTGCAAAGGACGACAAAGCGGCGGTCGACCTTAACACGGCGTCGCAGCAGCAGCTTGAAGACTTGAAAGGGGTCGGCGTTGCAACCGCAAAAAAGATCATCGCTAATCGTCCGTACAAATCGGTGGATGAGCTTTCAAAGGCTGGTTTGTCGGCTAAAAAAATAGCTGATCTGAAGCCGTTCGTCACTGTAGGGACTGCAATGCCGTCAGCCAAACCGTCAAAAGCGGAGGCTACTCCTGCTCAGCCGGCGGCAGCTGCAGCCAAGCCTGCTGTAAAGCCGGCGCCTGCAGTAGCTCCATCCAAGCCGGATACTAAGGCGGCCCCTGTAGCGGCCGGCAAGTCTGCGGCTGAAAAGAAATCGACTTCAACACTCGCTCCGGGTGAAAAAGTAAATATTAACACTGCTACGAAAGAAAAGATCGAAGCCCTTCCTGGAATAGGCCCTGCCAAGGCCCAGGCTGTAATTGACGGCAGGCCATACAATTTGCCCGAAGACATCATGAAGGTGAAGGGGATCAAGCAGGGAACTTTCAACAAGATAAAGGATCAGATAATCGTTAAGTAATGGTTGCGGGACATGCGTCTATATCCGGCTGCATGTCCCGCCATCAAAAGTGAAATTTGCTTTACGGACCGACATGGATATCCTTAAATAAAGGGCGGTCAGCGGTTGATCTTTATAAGAGGAGAGCTTTCATGAAGACCAGCTTTATAATAATATGGTTTTTATCCGTGACATTGGCTTTTGTTGTCGGATATACACATGGCGTCGGAGAGCGGTATGAGGCAGTGGAGCGGGCAGTGCTGTTCGATTATGGCCAGCAGCTGAAACAGGCGATTAAGGACGGCATTCCATTCAAGCTAAAAGGGTCGGATGTTACTTTAATGCCGCGAAACAACAGTCAAATGGAAGCCTCGGCCGCCGGTTTGAAGACGTATGTCAACCAGGTCAGGCAGGCGAGCGAATGATTATTTTTACGTTTTTCGGAGTTTCTGCAATACGCAAGTATGTACGGGCCGTTCCCCAGCTTTAACCGGTCACGTCCAATCTACTATACTAATACGAACATTTCCAGATGAGAGGTATATTCAGGATGTCCGGTGCTGGCACTTTTTCACTTTTGGCAGTTCTGCACGAACTTAATGACAGGGAGTTCAGGCGCAGGCTGGCCATGTTTACTGAGGAACTGAAGTATTATGTAATCCTTGCCGGAGGCATTGTCGGAGCCGAGCTGTCGAAACGAGTGAAGGAAACCCCGGAGGCGGTTGTGCGGGACGGGGGCGCTTTTGTAATGGATATGATGAGCATATCCGCGCCGCGGGCCGACGATGTGTTCAGGGGCGTTCTTGAAACGACGCTGATCGAAACACTTAAGTACGAGATGAGGTTTTCCTGCATGAACTGTCGCCGGTTCAATGAGTGCATAGGCCTTGACAATCTAGGCGTGGGTGCCCTTTTCGAAAGGCGCGTACTCGGCGATGAAACGCCGGAGCTCAGGAATGATATTGCAGCGCAGGTTTCTGAAGCGCTGTCCCGTACGCCTTATCTTGATGACGAGGACGCGGAGAAAAAGTGCAGCAACTTTGCCCATCAGTATGCAGCTGCCGCCCTGGGAGAGGTTTTTGCCAGATATTCGGAGATCGCAGCGGCACTTCAAAAGGAATACGGCATCGATTATAGCTCCGTGCTTCAGCAAATGGTTAAGATCAATATGGATTTCTGCCGGAAGAGCGACGAGCAGGACAATCGTTGATCGGTTGACAACATCGCGCCTAAGTTAACAATCCCTACAAGTACATTTCTCATGTTGCTTTCCTGTTGCAGGACTAATAATCAAAAGAACAATATCGGCAATCCTGATTCGATCAAATATTATCATTGACGGTCGAGGGACGCAGGCATGGCAGGGCAGCTTTGAACAGCATGCCTTGGTAGTGTACAATGTAAGCTGTAAATAATGCTGTTCCCCGCAAAGCTTGCGGGTATGTACAGAAAAAGGCGGAATACAAAGAGATAAAATGAACGAACAGAACGAGCCAAGTCCTGATACGGGGACTGAAAACACGGAAACGGGCCAGCCGGCAGCTGCTGGAACGGAACATGCCAGAACTAAACCGAGGCGGCGCAGGCCCAGACATCGCAGGAGCAGGCGCGATAAGACGGAGCAGCAACCTCAGGTTGCAGGAGTTATTCCTGAAGGCGATAATCCCTCTGCTCAGTCTCAGCAGTCGTTAACGGTAGAACACGCGGAAACACTGCCGTCGCCTGAAGTCTCCGCTGTAAACGGCGGGGAGGAGTCGGTCCCGACAGGAAAGGGAAAGTCGAGGCGTCGCCGCAGGAGGCCGCGCAAAGGCAAGCGTGCCGATGGTCAGGAGCCTGGCGAGGCAGAGGCGGGAGCAGAAAGGAAACAGAAAGACCGCACACGGCGCATCTTGATCAACGCCAGATATCCAGACGAAAAAAGGGTTGCCATTATCGAGGGCGACGAGCTGAACGATTTTTATGTCGAAGTCGCTTCACGCGAGCATTTGAAGGGAAATATTTATAAAGGCACGGTAACTTCTTTGATGCCTGGCCTGCAGGCAGCCTTTGTGGATTTCGGACACAAAAAGCACGGCTTTCTTCAGTATCGCGAGGTTATGCCGGAACTGA
Organism: Dissulfurispiraceae bacterium; assembly: GCA_035319185.1. Classification (GTDB taxonomy): domain Bacteria; phylum Nitrospirota; class Thermodesulfovibrionia; order Thermodesulfovibrionales; family Dissulfurispiraceae; genus Fen-1308. The sequence goes on from DATHDF010000025.1 coordinate 12,361, forward strand.
TGCAGTCGAAAGAAGAGCCGCAGGAAGGAAAGCAGGCACAAAAAGGGCTGGTGAAGGGGCAGGAGATTTTGGTGCAGGTTGAAAAGGACGAGTACGGCACCAAGGGGGCCAGTCTTACCACATACATCTCTATTGCGGGCCGGTATATTGTCATGATGCCGGGCCAGAAACGGATAGGCATATCAAGAAAGATAGAGTGCCGAGAGGACAGGGACCGCCTGAAGGAAACGTTTAATGCCCTTAAACTGCCGAAAGACACAGGGTTTATTCTCAGGACCGCTTGCGGCGATTCCATGGACAAGGAGCTTGGCCTGGACCTCAAATACCTGACTAAAATGTGGGAGCGTATAAAAGCGGATGCCGCAAAGGCCTCTGCGCCTGCCCTTATATACAAGGAACAGGACATAGCAATGAGGACGGTGCGCGACTATCTCACTTCTGATGTGGCCGAGGTGTTGATTGATGACGCCCCGACTTATACAGCTACCAAGGCTTTTTTACGCAGAATAATGCCGTGGCGGAAGGTGAACGTCGTCAACTATAAAGACAAAAAACCTCTCTTCGGTCTTTACAATTTGGAGGCTCAAATAGCGAGCCTCTCTCACCGCGAGGTGCGGTTGCCGTCAAAGGGCTATTTGGTATTTGACAGGACCGAGGCCCTCACTGCCATCGATGTCAATTCGGGCAGGAGCCGCAAGGAAGAGAATATCGAGTCCACTGCGCTGACCACCAATCTTGAAGCAGCTGACGAGATTGCGCGCCAGCTGAGGCTCCGGGACATCGGCGGACTTGTAGTTGTCGACTTCATCGACATGGAGTCCAGCAAGAACCGCAGGCTGGTGGAGACTCGTATTCATGAGACGCTCAGTTCGGACAAGGCCAACACCGAGATTGCCGGGCTGTCTAAATTCTGTATGCTGGAAATGTCGCGCGAACGCATACGGCCTGCCTATTCCGAGACCATTTCACGCAAGTGCCCTCTCTGTGACGGCAGAGGTGCTGTGCATTCCGATGATTTTGTAGCCTTGGGCGCTGTGCGTGAAATACATGAGCTGGCGGCAACCGGCGAGTGGTCTGAGATCGTTTGCAGCATGTCCGTCAAGAGCGCCAATATTCTGCTTAATGCCCGACGGCGTGAGCTGGCCATGCTTGAGAAGGAATATGACATTAGCATAACGGTAGAAGCTGACCCGTCCGTACCTGCCGGGAGGTACGAGATAGTAAAGAAGCCGAAATAGCGCAGAGCGGGAGAATCGAACTCCGCATTAACTGTCCGCTCATGGAGGTTGTATGAGGAAATGCATTATCGCTGCAGTTGCAGTGCCTGTATTACTTTCATTCGGACTGGTGCTTGAATCCTTCGCGCAAGAGGATGTCGCGTATACATTTCTTTCGGGACCAGCTGGACCGCGGGTCTGCCTGGGCACCTGGCAGCCGTCGGGCGATCCTGCCTTGCCCGGCAATTGTTACGGCCGGCTGATGGACCTTAACCAGTTCTCTGCATCTTCAGCCAGACTCGGAGCCGAAAGGCTCAGCAGTGTGATAGACCTCCTCTTTTCCATAGATCAGAGGCTTTCGATTAACAATGAACAGATGCAAAGCCTGCTGCTCGCAGTCGGCAATCTGCAGCGGGCGGCAGACAAGCAGGCGTCTCAGAATGGCGGTCTTAATGAGGCGATCAACAGGAGATTTAATGCATTGCCTCAGGAAATACTGGCGAATGACGCATTCAGGCGCGAGATCAGCAGGCTCAGGGAAGACATCCTGAAAGACGTGGATGCACGCATATCGGCAAAGACGCCTGCAAGAGGCAGCAGATAATCTCTGCGTATGTTTTCGCCCGGCAAAGCGCGTTTTCGACAGATTCAGACAACGTTTATGGAGACATTTGGATTAAGCAGGGCTGCCGCGTTTTTGGCAATCCTGCTGATTTTTTCCATATGCATCTTCTCTGCTTACTGGTTTTTTCATTCAGCACCGCCTGACACGATAACATTGACAGCTGGTCCGGAAGGCAGCGTGTTTCAAAGCAATGCTGATAAGTATAAGAAGATTCTCGCTCGCAACGGTGTCAAATTGAAAATTCTGCCATCACAGGGTTCGCAAGAAAACCTAAAGCGACTTGCGGACAGATCGGTTCGTGTAGATATAGGATTTGTCCAAGGCGGTGTTGCTCAAGGACTGAAAACAGAAGGTCTTGTTTCTCTCGGGAGTATTTCATATCAGCCGCTTTTGGTTTTTTACAGGAGCAGGGAGCCGGTGAGCCTTCTTTCAGGTTTTGCGGGTCAACATATTGCGATTGGGCCTGAAGGAAGCGGGACTCATACGTTAGCCATGACTCTGCTTGCTGCAAACGGAATCGAGCCCGGCGGCGATACTTTCTTTGTTAATTTGGATTCCGAGGATGCGGTGAGTGCATTGAAAAGTGGCAAGGTCAGTGCAGTTTTTCTTATGGGTGATTCGGCTTCAGTTCAAACGATACGAACTCTATTAAGAACTGAAGGCATTCAATTGTTCAGTTTCGCCCAAGCTGACGGCTACGTGCGCCGTATAAATTATCTGAACAAACTTGAACTTCCTCAAGGTTCGATTGATTTTGGCAGAAACATACCGGCTCATGACATTGCGCTCATTGGGCCTACGGTGGAGATAATTGCTAGGCCAGATCTTCATCCTGCGCTTTCAGATCTTCTTATTGAAGCTGCTCAGGAAGTGCATGGCAATGCCGGTCTTTTGAAGCGCAGGGGCGAATTCCCGGCGCCGATTGAACATGAATTCCCGATCAGCAGCGATGCAGCTAGATACTATAAATCGGGTAAGAGTTTTTTATATCGCTATCTCCCTTTCTGGATGGCTAGTCTTGTCAACAGGATTCTCGTGGTGTTTGTGCCTGTGGTTGTTTTGCTTATCCCAGGATTAAGGCTCATACCGCTCGTTTTCAGTTGGCGAATAAAGCTTCGCATTCTACGCTGGTACCGGGCTTTGCTTGTCTTGGAGCAGGATTTGATCTTGGAGATGTCGTCTGAAGTACGGAGAGAGTTGCTATCAAGACTTGACCGTATAGAAGATGCAGTTAACAAAATGAGGGTACCAGCTTCCTTTGCAGAACAGTTCTATGTTTTAAGGGGACATATAGATTTTGTTAGGAGCCGTCTCGATCGGTCAAACGGGCATTGAAGTAACCAGAGAGAAATCAAACTATCTATCTGGGATTGCGCATAGGCTGCTAAATCGCTCTCAATGCAGGTTATGCGTCAATCGAGAATAGAATCTATCTATTCCAAGAATATGTTGAACTTTTTCTTAAACTATGTCAGAATTATGACATGGGTATCGATGAGACGTCGGTGCATCCCAAGATCCCTCCGATAATCGGCACGTCGCCGGCAATCAGGCGCATTTATAATTTGATTTCAAAAGTTTCCCAGTCCGACAGCACAGTGCTGGTATTGGGTGAAAGCGGCACCGGCAAGGAGTTGGTCGCCAGGACTATCCATTTCGGCGGCAAGCGTTCCGACAAACCCTTCATACCCGTCAATTGTGGGGCAATACCTGCCGAGCTCCTGGAGTCCGAACTTTTTGGCCACGAAAAGGGCGCTTTCACTGGGGCAATAGCATCCAGAACCGGACGTTTCGAGCTAGCTGACGGCGGCACGATCTTTCTGGATGAAATAGGCGAAATGTCGCCCATGCTTCAAGTGAAACTGCTGAGGGTCCTTCAGGAGAGGTCGTTTGAGAGGATAGGTGGCAGCAAGACGGTGAATGTGGATGTACGGGTCATCTCTGCCACAAACCGGAACCTCGAAGATGCCGTAAAGACCGGTCGTTTCAGGGAAGACCTGTATTATCGCATCAATGTAATACCTATCGAAATACCTCCGCTGCGCGACAGGACAGAGGACCTGCCGCTGCTGTGCGATTTTTTCATGGAAAAGCATGCAACCCGCTTTGGGCGTCACTTGTTGAAAATTACTAACGAGGCGTTCAAGGTGTTCACGGATTACGGATGGCCCGGCAATGTACGCGAATTGGAAAACACGCTGGAGCGGCTGCTGGTGCTGAAAGATGATGACATCGTGACAGCGTATGATCTTTCGGAGAAGATGACCGGCAGGAGGCTTCCGGATTTGCCGGAAGTCGCCCCGCCGGGCGGTGACCCGGATGCGAATCCTTTTGTGCAGGGTATAGATCTGAATGCAGCCCTGCTCGAATATGAGAAGAGGCTTGTGCTGAATGCCATTCAAATCCACGGCGGCGTCAAGAGTCAGGCGGCAAAGTTCCTGAATATCAACAGAACCACACTTATTGAAAAGATGAAGCGGTTGGGTTTATAAGCTGCCGCCTTCCTGATTCCCCTGTGGCAGTCATAATATTGACTAACTCATTGATACGAGCCGGTGACGAATGCGCGGTCATATTGAAAAGACTTAAAAAACAAGATAATAAGGCTTATGGCACAGTTTTTTCAACCATTGCTCTAGAAAGATACCCTGTCCGGAGGGACTCATTGGCAAAAGGGAACCTTATTGCTGTTTTAGCGTTTATTCTGTTTCTGTCCATTTGTGGGATTGCGCAGGCAGCAGAAGACGCTTTTCGACAGGCTGATGCCGCAATGGTCTCAAAGCAGTATTTTCAGGCCCGGGACCTTTATCGGCAGGTTTTTGTCTCAGCAAAGGATGCGGCAGATTCATCCAGGGCGTTGCTTGGTATCGCCAAATCAGATTATTATCTTAAAAATTATTATGAATCAGATATAAACCTAAAGCGATTCTTTAAGTTATATAAGGGGTCACCCCACGCCAATGAGGCCCATCTGCTGTGGGGAATCGACCTTATGAGAACAGGAAAATACAAAGAGGCTGAAGAACAGCTTAGCATGGTCAGGGGCGAGCTGCAGGAGAAGGCCGATATTGCCAGGGCGGAGCTTCAATTTAATCTGGGAGAAACCGCCAAGGCCGAAGGCCTCCTGCTGAGGATTGACCGCAAGATATATGAAAACGATCCACGGGTACTATATTTGAGGGCCATGATACTCAGCAGGCAGGGCAAGCATGACCAGGCCGTTCAGATAATAAACAAGATTCCTGATGAAGCGCTGAAAGCAGAGGACATGTCTGTTGGAAAGGCAGCCATCTATTACAACGCGCGAAAATTTGCCGATGCCAAGAAGATGCTGAATGCCATTATCAGCGCCCCCTCATCCAGGATAGAAGACATGCAGGCCAAGAAAACCCTCTTTGAAATCTACAGTGCTGAGAACAATGACGATGCTGCGCTCAAGCTTGCCATCGAACTGATGGGATATGAGGCCAGCGACGATCTCCGGCTTAAGGTCATCTCTCTCTATGAAAAAAAGGGAGACCTCGATTCGGCATTCCGGTATATTACATATTTAAGTAATAAGAAAACCCGCTCTGACGAACTTGAGAAGAGGTTGAAGAAAATGCAGGAAGATAAGGATCCGAAGGCGGACGAATATCTGCTGAAATATTTCATTTACCTGAGCATTGACAGTCCTTATGTGATCGAAGCGTCCAAATATATGGAAGAAAAGGGATACAAGGAACAGGCTCAGCGGCTGCTAAGAAAGGCATCAAGAGGCAGGTACGGCCCCCAGGCGTCTATAGCGCTTGCACAGATGTTCATTCAGGATCAAAAATTTTCCGAAGCGAAAAAAATACTTACGCCGATAACAACTGATGCGAACTATTCCGGGCAGGCTTCGCTGATGTTATACGATATACTTGAAAGAGAGGGCAACCTGAAGGCCGCCGAAGAATATCGGTCGCGCGCAGTCAGGGTACTTACATTGCAGAAGGATTATGCGAAGGTCGGGGATCTTTATATGAAGGCCGGCAATAGTGCTGAGGCCCTGAAGTTTTATCTCAGGGCTTCGCACGATGGTGATGCGTCTTCGATGTTGAAAGCTGCAGACCTTTACTATGTTTCAGGCAAAAGGGATGCAGCAAGGATGTATTATAAAAAATCCCTTGATAGCGGGCTTAAGGAGCCAAAGAACATCCAGTGGGCAGATTATCAGTACGGAAAACTTACCAGAAGCGACGAGTATCTGAAGAAGGCAGAGCAGGGAGGCGGGGCTGTTTCAGAGGCTGCCGGCTTTCTGCGCGTCGAAAAATAGAATCTCCTGGAAAAGTGAAATGGGACAGAATGAGCAGGACATAGGGCTGCTGACAAAGGCCATCGAGAGCATCAACTCCGTGTCATCGACGCTGATGCAGTATTATCAGTCTCTTGAGGACAAGGTGAAGGTTTTGACCGATGAGGTCGATCAGAAGAAGCAGCTCCTGGACAGTATCCTGGACAGCATTGATGTTGGAGTTGTTTTTTTTGATAAGGACGGCGTTATAAGGCTCATCAACAAGGCGGCCGAGGGGCTTTTGTGTGTTAAGTCCGACGAAATAACGGGTGGGGTTTCTCTCCACGCCGAAATAAGGGACGACATGATCGTGCCTGAAGAGAGTAAGCCTTTTCCGGCTATCATTTCAGATTCTGAGGTATGCGCGGCGGCCGGTAGGGTTATTGGCAGGGTGCTTATTTTCAATAACATTACGATGTTGAAACGCCTCGAAGCAGAGAACGAAAGGAACCGGAGGCTATCGGCCATGGGCGAGCTGGTCATGAAGATCGCGCACGAAATACGCAATCCTTTGGGCAGCATAGAGCTTTTTGCCAATCTGCTGGCCAATGATCTCAAAGGGACCGAGCAGGTCGATTATGCCCGCCGTATTTCAAATTCAGTGCGTTCGCTTGTCAGCGCACTGGACAATATGCTCAGATTTTCGGGTGAGATCAGGCCGAAGATGGAATACAGCTGCATCAACGATGTCGTCCGCGAGACCTGCGACGAATTCAGAGAAGTCTTGACGGCAGGCGGCATTGAAATCGATTTGACGGAGGATGGCAGGTATTCATTCCATATCGATCAGGGCCTTGTGCGTCAGGCCCTGATTAACATAATTCTGAACGCTGTGCAGGCAATGCAGGACGGAGGCAGGATCACGCTCCGCATTGAACAGGATGCGGCCCTGAAAGACAGACCGCAGAACGTCCGCATATTGATCAGGGACAACGGTTCAGGTATGGACGAAGAGACCAAGGCCCGGCTTTTCGAGCCTTTTTTTTCGACCAAGGATAGAGGCACAGGCCTGGGAATGTCTATCACGCAGGGCATAATAGCGGCCCATAAAGGTAGTATTGAGGTGGAGAGTGCTGCAGGCAAGGGCACTGAGTTTGTCATCTCTCTGCCGACCGAAAAAAGAACTGACAAGAGGGGAAAATGAAATCGGTTTTGATAGTGGACGATGAAATTGACATGGCCACGGCCCTGAAGGAAACCATGAAGCGCTTCGGCTTCAGCCCTACTGTCTACAACAATCCGCTTGATGCCCTGGCAAAGGAAAACATAGCCGATTATTCGCTCGTTATAACCGACATGAAAATGCCGAAGATGAACGGCCTGGAATTCCTGCAGGAGATTCGCAAGAAGGGTCTTTTCACTCCAGTGATAGTGATTACGGGCTTCGGCACCGTAGAGAGCGCTGTTGATGCTATGAAACTTGGCGCAACTGACTACATCATGAAACCGGTATCCTTTGACGCCCTGAAAAGGACGGTGGATCGGATCCTTCCGGCAGAAGAGAGCGACCTGGTGGCAGAGTCGCCGGTCATGAAGAACCTTATGTCGATTATCAAGGAAGTCGCCAAGAGCGATATCACGGTACTTCTTACCGGCGAGAGCGGAACGGGCAAGGAAGTCATAGCCAGAACGATCCACAAGCACAGCAACAGGAATGTTAAGCCCTTCGTTGCCGTTAATTGTGCGGCGATTTCTGAGAGCCTGCTGGAATCGGAACTCTTCGGGCATGAGAAGGGCTCTTTCACAGGGGCGGTTGAAAGGAGGCTGGGAAAGTTCGAACTGGCCAACGGCGGCACCCTTCTGCTGGATGAGATCAGTGAAATGGCTGTCTCACTGCAGGCGAAGCTGTTGAGGGCAATTCAGGAGCGCGAAATAGACAGGGTGGGCGGAAAGGCGCCTGTTAAGCTTGATGTCCGGATAATCGCTACGACCAACAGGGACCTTATGTCGGAGGTCAAAAAGGGCGCCTTCAGAGAAGACCTCTACTACAGGCTTAACGTTTTCCCTGTGAGGATACCGCCCCTGCGCGAGCGACCTGAGGACATTATACCGCTTGCGGAATTTTTTCTCCATGGGCTTTCGCAGAAAATGGGAAAAGTTTTCTCTATATCCGGGGAACTCAGGAATTATCTGCTTACCGGAGACTGGGCTGGAAATGTCAGAGAACTCGAAAACTTCATGTATCGCACCGCCGTAATATCCGGTACCGATGTCCTTGTGCCGCCCGCCGACTACGTCATGCCGGCCGGAGGGCAGGCCCCGGCGCCGCCTTATGCCGCGAAAGTAGGCAAAATGAAGGACTTCGAGCGAGATCTCATCATCAAGACCCTCAGAGAGACCGGTAATAACCGGACAAAGGCTGCGGAGGTCCTGGGCGTGAGCGTCAGGACGATTCGCAATAAGCTAAAGGATTACAGCATTACCGACGAAGAGATTAAAGGGTCATAGCGTAGGTTATTGGTATATAAATTGCTTGTAAAACAGGAAGGGAGTTATGCGATCCCTCAATTATTTTTTGCGGAGGAGCAGTATGCCGGACGATACGTTTAAGACGCTGGAAAATATCATGGACATTGCCTCGTTCAGGCAGAAGGTATTGACCTCCAACATAGCAAATGCCGATACGCCGGGATACAGGGCGAAAGATATATCGTTTCAGACTGAGCTGGACAGGGCACTTGGCGGGGCACGGGGCAATTATCAGGTTTTCGAGACAATGCCGACCATGATCAACCGCGACGGCAATACAGTCAGCATCGACAGCGAGATGACAAAGGTGGCTGAAAACCATTTGATCTATAGCAGCGCGGCGCAGATATTAGCTATGAAATTCAGGATGATGAAGGACGTGGCCAAAGGAGGCGGTCAATGATGAATGAAGTGTTTATGCCCATGCAGGTAAGCGCCTCGGCGCTGGAAGCCCAGAAGACAAGGCTCAACGTGATCGCCTCGAATATTGCAAACGCATCGTCGACGAAGACGCCCGAAGGCGGCCCTTATAAACGTAAAGACGTTCTCTTCCAGACGGTTATGTACGGCGAAAACGCGGCAGGGGTAGAGGCCCCACAGGTTGTGGAGGATAAATCTCCGTTCAGAACGGTTTACGACCCCAACCATCCGGATGCCGACAAGAACGGTTACGTTTCCTATCCTAACATCAATGTTCTGACGGAAATGGTCAATTTAATGACGGCCCAACGGTCTTACGAAGCCAATCTGACCATGATAACGTCGTATAAAGATATGTATATGAGGACCCTTGATATCCTTAAAGTGTAAACTGGCGGGCATTTTATGCAGGCCTTTTTGAGTTCCGGAGGCGATTATGGACGAGATAAGAAAAATAGGCGAGATCAGCCCGAATATAAGCGAACCGCAGCAGGCTGGAAAGAAGTCCGGGGTTTCTTTTGAGGATGCGATCAAGGATGCCCTGAAAGACGTTTCCCAAATCCAGAACGATGCGGAGAAGGCTATACAGGGTTTTGCAAATGGAGAGGTCAAGGACATTCAGACCGTAGTGGTCGCAATGGAAAAGGCCGACATCTCGCTGCAGACCCTTTTGTCGGTCAGGAACCGCCTGATAAGCGCTTATCAGCAGATTTCCAATATGCAGGTTTAAAGGCATCTTTTGAACTGAGGAGAGATAATGGCACTGACTGACATTGTCGATCGTTTTATAGCATGGCCTCTTAAGCGGAAGCTTGCGCTGCTGTCGGTTATCGCTCTGTGTATAGCGATCGTGGCCGGTATGGCCATGTGGAGCCAGAAGGTCGACTATCAGGTGCTATACAGCAATCTTTCGCCGGAAGACGCCGGGCTGGCTATCGCCCGGCTCAAGGAGATGAAGATTCCTTATCAGGTCGAAGGCAACGCCATTTCAGTCCCATCCGACAAGGTGTATGAACTCAGGCTCGAGCTTGCCTCACAAGGCATACCGCAGGGTGGCGGAATCGGGTTCGAAATATTCGACAAGAATCAGTTCGGTGTTACTGAGTTCGTCCAGAGACTGAACTATGTGCGCGCCCTTCAGGGAGAGCTTGGCCGGACCATACGGACCCTTTCAGAAGTCGATCAGGCAAGAGTCCATATAGCAATTCCTGAAAAGACGATTTTTTCGGATAAAGAGGAGAGGCCGACGGCATCAGTTGTCCTTAAATTGAAGCCCGGTAGGGCGCTGAACCAGGGACAGATAGGCGGCATCGTCCATCTCGTATCGAGCAGCGTCGAGGGTCTGCCGCCCGGCAATGTATCCGTCATCGACAATATGGGCAATCTTCTGTCGCGGCCGGTCGACGGCAGCGAAGTGGTGGTTGACGCAAAGCAGCTTGAATATCAGAAGACTGTGGACCGTGAATATGAATCAAAGCTCCAGAGCATGCTGGAAGGTATCGTCGGAAGGGGCAAGGCCATTGTCAGGGTTTCGACTAAGATAGATTTTTCGAAGGTCGAACGGACGGAAGAAAAATTCGATCCCGATACTATAGCGATCAGAAGCGAGCAGAGGAGCCAGGAAAAAACGGTCGGTTCGTCGCAGGGCGGCGTCCCGGGTGTTTCTTCAAATCAGCCGGGTCAGCAGCCGGCACAAGCAGCCGGCGCGCCGTCTGCTTCTCAGAAACAGACAGAAAACATCAACTATGAGGTCAGCCGCGTTGTCAGCAAGATCATGGAGCCCAGAGGGACCGTGAAGAACCTGTCGGTAGCCGTTCTTGTGGACGGCACTTACGGCAAGGCCGAAGGCGGCAAGAAGGGTGCATTTGTTGCCAGGAACGAACAGGAGATGAAGAAGTATGACGACGTGGTCAAGGCGGCCATCGGCTACGACAAGAACCGCGGTGACCAGGTGATTATCGAGAATGTTCCGTTCGAAACTCCGCTTGAAGAGCTGGTTGCTGAAAAGACGGATTATCTAAGGCTGGCGCTTACGGCGCTCAAATATATAATACCAATAGTGGTTGTGCTGCTGCTGTTCACCATGGTCATAAAGCCTCTGCTGAAGACCCTGAGCGCGCCTATGACATACAGGGCGCCGGAAGGCGTTGCGGTAGGCGTAGAGGCCGGAGCGCCAGGCGGCCCGGGAGGTCCGGCATATGCTCCGCATTCTGCTGAAGATGTTTCAAAGGAAAAAGCTCTCAGCATAGTCAATGCCAATCCCAAGCAGGCGGCAGGTGTCGTAAAGGAATGGCTGCAGGAATAGCCGGATGAGAAAGCTCTCCGGAGTTGAAAAGGCGGCAGCATTTCTTTCGTTGATCGGTGAGAATGCGGCGACGCAGGTCTTCAAGCACCTCGATCCCCTCGAACTTGCGCGGGTCATTCCAATGATGGCAAAGGTGAAGATTCCGCATGAGCTTGCCGAGAGCGTCTTAAAGGACTTTTGTGAAAAGACGGGCAGCGTCATGCAGGGAGTCGATGAGGCCTACATAAAGGACGTGTTAGAAAAGGCGTTCGGGGCGGAGGCTGCGAAAAAACTCATCGACAAAATAGAATCCGGTGCGAGCGCCTTTGATGTGTTGCGCTGGCTCGATACCGGGGCCATAGCCAATATGCTCTCCCGAGAACATCCTCAAACGATAGCTATCATCCTGGCACATCTTGAGCCGACCCAGGCGGCCGAAGTCCTGGCTAAGCTCCCTGAAAATCTGAAGATCGACGTTTCGCTGAGGATAGCCAGTCTGGACCAGATATCGCCCTCGATACTCGGAGACCTCGAGGACGTCCTGCAGTCACAGTTGCAGAGCTATACGCGCGGCAAGAAGATCGGCGGGATCAGGACTGTTTCCGAGATACTCAACCAGATGGACAGGGCTTCTGAGGACTTGATTCTCAAGAACATCGAAGAGAAGGACCAGATACTTGCCGATGAGATAAGAAAGCTGATGTTTACATTCGATGACCTCATATCTATTGATGACAAGGGCATTCAGATGGTGCTCAAGGAGATCACTACTGACGACCTCTCGCTTGCCCTGAAGATGGCTGCAGACGAACTGAAGGGAAAGATCTTCAAGAACATGTCTCAGCGCGCCGTTCAGATACTAAAGGAGGAGATGGAGGCCAAGGGTGCGGTAAAGGTGTCGGATGTGGAAAAGGCCCAGATGAATATAGTCCGCGTTGCAAGGAGACTGGAGGAAGAGGGCAAGATCGTAATCGGAGGCAAAGGTGGCGAAGAACTTATCGGCTGAGCAGAAGAAGCGCCCTACCGTTTCCCGCTATGTGCCTGCTGCGTTCGATCAGGCCCTGACCGAAAACAAACCCGATGATCCGAAACAGAAAGCGGAAATGCTTAAGACAATCGAGGTCCAGGGCTTTGAAAAAGGCTTTGCAGCAGGGCGTGATCAGGGAATAGCTGCCGGTCAGAAGGAGATTGCCGACAGGCTGGCACGTCTCGATTCCATCATCCGCGAGCTCGAAGGGATCAAAGAGAGAAAATTGCAGGAAGTGCTGCCTGAGATTGTTGACCTCGCGCTGGAAATCGCCGCTAAGATTGTTCGTAAGAAGATTGAGCAGGACCGCGAGATAATAGTGTCAGTTGTGCGCGACTCACTCAGAAAGCTGGGCAGGGAAGAAAAGATGGTTATCAGGGTCAACCCTTCGGACTACGATACCATGATTTCCAACCTCGACTCCCTGAGGGAAGAAGCCAGACTCAGGGACATCAGCGTTGAACCTTCCGATTCGGTGTCCGCCGGAGGCTGCTATATCGAAACTCCGACAGCGGAAGTGGACGCCAGGGTCGAGGAGCAGATCAGGGAGTTGCGTGATGCAATCACCACAGCTCTTGATAGCTAAATGCAGAAATTTCGTCAGGGATGCTGATCCTGTAAAGGTCTACGGCCGTGTTGACAAAGGTGTCGGTCTGGTGATTGAAGGCCTGGGTCCGCGCGCGAACATTGGAGACATCTGTCATATACAGCCCGACGAGTGGATGAGGGATGAGTTCGTTGAGGCTGAAGTCATCGGGTTCAAGGAAGACCGCATACTGCTGATGCCTCTTCACGAGATGATGGGCATCGGTCCCGGTTCGCGGGTCATCAAGCGCGGCAGGCAGAAATATATCAGGGTCGGGGACGAGCTGCTGGGCCGCGTCATTGACGGACTTGGCAATCCCATGGACGGTAAGGGGCATATCAACGGACAGTTGTATCCTATCTATCAGGACCCGATAAATCCTCTGATGAGAAGAAGAATAAGCCGGCCGCTTGATCTTGGCATAAGGGCCATCAACACGCTGCTTACCTGCGGTAAAGGCCAGAGGATAGGAATTATGGCCGGAAGCGGCGTCGGCAAGAGCGTGCTGCTGGGCATGATGGCGCGCAATACGGAGGCCGATGTTAATGTAATTGCCCTTATCGGCGAACGTGGCAGGGAAGTGAGGGAGTTCATCGAAAAGGACCTCGGAGAGGAAGGCCTCAGGAGGTCGGTGCTCGTCATTGCAACGTCAGACATGTCACCACTTGCGCGGCTCAGAGGCGCATTCGTAGCGATTGCCGTCGCCGAGTACTTCAGGGCAGCGGGCAAAGACGTGCTCTTTATGATGGACTCCTTGACCAGGTTTGCCATGGCCCAGAGGGAGATAGGCCTGGCCGCCGGCGAACCGCCGACCACCAAGGGATATCCGCCGTCCGCGTTCAATCTTCTGCCCAAGCTGCTTGAGAGGGCTGGGAACAGTGATGGCGACGGGACGATAACCGGGCTTTTCACGGTGCTTGTCGAGAGCGATGATCTTAACGATCCCATAGCTGACGCGGCGCGGGCCATCCTCGACGGCCATATTGTGCTGTCGCGAGAGCTTGCTAACCATAATCACTATCCCGCAATTGATGTCCTGCAAAGTGTCAGCAGGCTCATGAAGGATATCGTTGAAGACAACCAGAAGTTGCTTGTCGAAAAGGCGCTCGATGTCATGGCGACCTACAAAAGGTATGAGGATGTCATAACGATCGGAGCTTACAAGGAAGGCACTAACCCAAAGCTGGACTTTTCGATCGCGATGATGGATAAGATCAGGCCGTTTCTGAAACAGCGGATAGGCGAAAAGGTTTCATTTGCCGACGGCCTTTTGCAGCTTCGCGCCATATTCGGTGAGGCCTGATGAAGACCCCGCTGGAGAGCCTGATATCGCTCAAAAGGTGGGAAGAGGACGAAGCCAAGAACCTCTTCGCGATGGCGAGAAAGGAACTGGACGACCAGGATCGGAGGCTTGCGGACCTCGAAGAAAACTTCGGTGCGTTGCGCAAAAGGATGACATATTCCGAGAATGAAGCGGTCTCTATAGATGAAATCCAGAAATTGAACGGCCAGATGGAGCATTTGTTCAAGCTTCTGGAGAGACAGAAGGCTTTGGTGGCAGAGGGCAGAACGAGGATGGAAGAAGCCATGAAGATATTGTCGGATGCCTCCAAAGAACGCAAGACGTATGAGAAGGTCGATGAGAAACACAAGGAAGCGGAGCGAGGCGAAGTGAGAAAAAAGGAACAGAAGGGGATAGACGAGCATGCTGTCATGCGTCATAAACAGAAGTAGTTTTATAGCTGCCGTCAGGGCGATGCTGGGCGTGTTCTGCGTCGCGTCACTTCTCGTGATCCTTTGCACCGGAAGCCTTTTTGCTGAAGAAAAGAAAGCCGACGCGAAACCTGCAACGTCCATTGAAGAGGAGAGACTTAAGATCCTGAGGGCAGATCTCCAGGCACAGATCGAGCAGCTTAAAAAGCTCAGGCAGGAAATGGATGCCATGCAGAAAGGACTTGAAGGAAAGCGGCTTGAGCAATTCAACAAGGTAGTCAAGATGTTCGAAGCCATGTCGGCTGAAGAGGCCGCTAAAGCCATGGAAAAGCTTGATGACGACACGGCTGCGCAGATACTGTCATCAATGAAACCCCGTTCGTCCGGAAAGATCATGGGCCAGCTCGATCCCGCAAGAGCGGCCGCGCTTTCTAAAAAGATCATTGCAAGGGGGCGGGGCCTTGCGGAAAAAACTTCCCCTTAATCGGAAAATAATTCCCGCCGATTTTTCTATTTTGAAACGCAAGCGATGCAATGTTGCGAGGATTCGTTGTTGTTTCTGACGAAATGAATTGTTAGACAGTCGTTCTGCAACCCTTCGCCATGTCTTGGACTTGAAACTCTATTCCGATATTTCTCTGGCATAACTATTGCTTTTATGCCTCCATGACAAAGGAGGTTACTGCATGATCCAGGCGCTGATACCAGCTGCACCACCTGTGCCGGAAGTCCCGGCAGCTCCGGCTGCACCGGCTGCGCCGGGGAAAAGCTTCAGCTCCGTATTGAAAACCTCAGTGCAGCAGTCGGCAGGATCAGCTGATGACGCCAAAAATACCTCTGTGAAAGAAACTGTTTCCAAAGACTGTCCTGTTGCGCCGTGTCATTCATCATCTAAAGCTTCGGACGGCGCCAATGACTCTGACGTTATGCAGGAGACATCATCCGACAAGCAATCAAGAGTTGTGAGAATAGATCAGGATACAAGCGAAATCCTGCGGCAGTTCATCCTTCAACTCGCGGCTGTGTATCAGCAGGCCGTAAATCAGCCGACAGGCAATAGCGCCGGCGCTGAATCAACGGAGAACCTTAAATCGGAGCAGGATAATTGTACGACTCTTATGGTAGATGCCGCAGCTGCAACTATCCCGGATGACGAGGAGAAGGCAGCCGTTGCCGGATTCGCATCTTCGAAACCGACCGGAAACATATTCGCGGTGCCAGCAGCAGACAAAGGCGACACTGCAGGCAAGACCGAACTAAAGTCATCGGAAAAATATTCAGCAGGTGGGAAGGACATTCTTTTTGACGCTTTGAAGGGATCTGCAAACGACAATCCTATGAATACAGTCATTCAGTCGTCGGACTCTGACAGGGCCGAAGCCGGGCTGCAGTCATTCAGACAGGCAGGAGGATCGTACTTGTCAAAGGCGGTCGCGTCAAATAGCGACGATATGACAAAGTTTACTATTGAAAGCAGTTCCGGATCGTCGGACGCCGGAGATCGGAGCAATATCAGGGGAACAACAGGTCTTTATGCTCAGGGCGTTCAGGGACAAAATGCATCCATTCACGAGCATGCTCCGGTTCAGGAAACACTTCCGGCAAACAGGCTGTCTTCAATCGACGCAATAATTTCCAGGGCGGTCGACTCGGGACAGAAGAACCTGGTGCTCAGGATCGACCCGCCTGATCTCGGAAGCTTGCACATCAGGCTTAGCCTGGACAATGGGATCCTCAAGGCCGATGTAAGGGTAGATTCAAGCTCTGTCAGAGACTCGTTCAATCTCGCATTGCCGCAGATAAAAACATCCCTTGAAAATGCCGGCATTAAGGTAAGCGAATTCAATGTCGATGTCAGGGAAGATCAATACAGGGACGGGCAGGGACGTAATAACCAGGGACATCAGCAAAGACAGGGCAGGGGTTTGAAAAACGGTTTCTCAGATTTCTTTGCATAGACAGGAGGATTATTAATGAGCACTTCGGCAATCGGCAACAATAGTTCTTTAAGTTCGCTTTATTCTGCAAGCAGCCAGACTGGTTCCAGTTCAAAAAGCGCCGGCGCCACAGACGGCCTGGGAGAAGGTGATTTCCTGAATCTGCTGATTACCCAGCTGAAAAACCAGGACCCGCTCAACCCGATGAAGGACACTGAATTTATAGCGCAGCTAGCCAATTTCAGCAGCCTTCAGCAGATGACAGGTGTCAACACGAACATGAGCAGCCTGCTGCAGCAGCAAAGCATCTCGAACGCCACGTCAATGCTCGGCAAGCTGGTCACCACAACGGACGGTAAAAGCGGCACTGTAAGCCAGGTGAGCATGGACAATGGAGCGGTTTCAATCTATGTCGGCACCAACAAATATTCGCTGAGCGATATAACCGCCGTCAGCAACGCTACGGCTTAAGGAGGATACAAATGTCTATTCTATCGTCGATCTTTACGGGTGTAAGCGGTCTTAACGCAAACGGTCAGGAACTCTCGGTAATCGGGGATAATATTGCCAACGTCAACACAATCGGATACAAGGGGAGCCGCATGGCATTCGGCGATATCCTGAGCCAGACCTTAACCGGACTTTCGGGGACGTCGCAGGTGGGTCGCGGAGTCGCCGTCAACGGTGTTACACCGATGTTCACTCAGGGCTCGTTCCAGAATACGTCGAGCGGGCTGGATATAGCCATAGACGGAGACGGATTCTTCATGGTAAACAGCAATGGTGCTCAGTATTATACCAGGGCCGGAAGTTTCCAGCTCGACCAGAACGGATATGTCGTTACTCCATCGAGCGACAGATTGCAGGGATATCTGGCGGACGCTACAGGTGCCATAACCGGCCAGATAGGAGATATTCAGATCCTCACTAACACAAGTCTGCCGTCTGCGACAACAACGGCAAATCTTGCTGTCAACCTGGACTCCCGCGCAGGGAACCCGGCTGCCGCGTGGGCCACATGGACACCCGGCACGACTACTCCACCTCCTTCCAATACTTACAACAACACAACGACCGTTACTGCGTATGATTCGCTTGGCACCGCACACCAGGTCAACGTGTATTTAGCGAACACCGGGGCCAACGCATGGACGGCA